>JADJPW010000002.1:0-600000 GCA_016713035.1 Verrucomicrobiaceae bacterium | reverse complement strand
CAGTGGAGTCAACCGCGTGAATCCTCACTTTGAAACGGTGAAGCGGAGCGCGTGAACTGCGGCCGGGCCGCTGAGAGCAAAGCTCGCATCGCAATGATGCAGATGTTCGAGCGTGCGCCAGAAGACCAGGCTCGGTGAAGCGAGCGTCGCGCTCCTTGTTGGCGTGGGAGAGGTTGTTGCGCGAGGGCGGGGTGAGGCCAAAGGCGGCGATGGCGCGGGTCTTGAGCCGCAGCCAGTCGCAGATGTCGTTGAGGCTCAGGGCGTGGGCGAGCTGGGCGAAGATCATCGTGCCGAGGTGGCTCATGACACTAAGAGCCTATCCGGCAAAAAGTTGTAGCCAGTAAAAGCTGAAAGTGGAAGTTGGGCGATGCCAGCCAAGCCCTATCAACCAGCCGGTTACGATTCTGATCTCAGCGATGCGGAATGGGAACTCATCAAGCCTATCATCTACCCGGCTGGCGCGAAGCGTTGTCGAGGCAGGCTGCGAGCTCCCGACTCCGCCCGAATCTGTCTGGACACCATCCGCTATGTGCTCAAAACGGGCTCTCAGTGGTCGATGATCCCCAAGAACCTCGCGCCCCGCAGCACCGCTCACGACGCCTTGAGTAAATGGACCGAGCAGGGCTTGTGGCCCAAGCTCAACGACGCCCTGCGCACCCAGACACGCCTGATGCTAAAAAAACGCCATGCCCAGCGCCGCTGTCATCGACAGCCAAAGCGTCAAAGGCGGGCAGCTACCGGCTGTGGCTGCGGTTACGACGCGGGCAAGAAGATCAAGGGACGCAAGCGCCACGCGCTCACCGACACCAACGGCCTGCTGCTGGGCGTGGTGGTCACGCCCGCCGACGTGCAAGATCGTGACGGCGCAAAGCTGCTGTTGTGCATGTTTTGCCATGGCTTCCTGAGCCTGCTGATGATCTTTGCCGATGGTGGCTATGCCGGGAAGCTGGAGACCTTCGTGCAGAGCATGGGACAACTCTTCGGTCACGGAGCGAGTTTTGCCTTGGGGATCATCAAGAAGCTCGAAGACCAGAAGGGCTTCGTGGTGCTGCCGCGCCGCTGGGTCATCGAGCGCAGCTTTGGCTGGCTGGTGAAGCAACGCCGACTCACACGGGATCACGAGAAGAACCCGCGCCATCACGAAGCCTTTGTTTACCTCGCCTTCATCGGCATCATGGCCAGACGCCTCACCTCGTTACAACCTGTCGAACCTTTTGCCGGATAGACTCTAAAGGTCCGCGCCTTGGCGTCCACGCCGGTCTCCCTGGCAGCGGTGCTGATGATGCTGCGCGGTATGAGCTTGAGAATCTGGCCGAGAACGTTGATGTGATGGCGTGCTGGCTGGGTGGCTTGGGTGTGTTTTGGTTTTGACATCGCAATCCAAATCAAACCACTTCTCGCCCTCAGTCAGCACACTTCACACCCCTCTGCCTAGCCGCCTTATGGGATGGCTGTGGTTTTAGACCAGCCTTCTGGAGAACGGACAAGGCGCGAACTCACGGGCCTGCATACCCCGCTTCCGTGCAAAACTGCCTGGCGAAAGACGGTAAATGTGAAGCTCGGGCTTCACGCTACCGAGTGATGCAACCTCGGCACTGAGATCAATCACATCGCCCGGCTTCGGCTTAATTAACGGGTTTTCTGTCCGTGGCTGAACGACACACGATCCCTGCGGAGCACCACCATTAGTCGCATGAGAATCTGACACCACAATGGTCGAATACAGACGGTAACTATCCGCAATCGCCATGTGTTGAAAGTGTTCGGGCCTGGGATTGTTGGCGCAGACGAAAAGAAAATCTAACTGCTTGGCCCCACGTTGCAGAACATCAAGAGCATTGCTTTCCCTGTAATCTGAGCAGATGACAACCGCAAAATTCCCGATTTCCGTGTTCTCAAACAAATGGATACCGCCCTTGGCGAAGAGGCGGTCATGCTCATACTTCGAAGGGAAGTGTTTATATTGCTCAACGAGCGGCCTGCCAGGGAATTGCACACCTACGGTGTTAAAATCCAATCCGCTCCTCTCGTGACGACCTCCTTCAATACCTGCGATACAAATCACTTTACCTTTCGCGACCTCTTGGAAAAAAGCACCCGAATCCGAAGAGGGAATGAATAATTCAGGCAATACCAGCACATGGGCTCCAGCACTGGCTGCCTGTCGGAGCAATACTGAGGCGGCTGTTCGCAGCTTCCCTCTGCATTCATCTTTGAGCCGCGTCTCATTCTCTCTGTAGCATTCAGGCGGGACACCCACAGAAGCCACCGCAATCACTACCTCTTCCAGAGACCTCTGATCAAAGGAATGATGAGTCAGTGACAGCTCAATGCCAGTTCGTTGCTCGGCAGGTGGAGTTAGGTCGATCTTGAAAATTTTGGGCAGCGGTGGTCTTGCCTGATTGGGGCGAAAATGCTCAAGCAACGAGCAGTGAACATCACGCTGAATGCCATCGAGCATTTTGCCAAAATCCTTCACGATCACCTCGAAATCATCGCTGGATGGTGCCGTCGCAGGCAATCTCAAATGCTGTCCGTTCCAATGATAATGATGAATACCGGCACTACTCCTTTCACCAGTGACCAACTGGAGGTTATCTTTTGACTTCGAGAACGCTCCGAGCACTGTTTCCCATGCGGGGCTGACATCCATCGCATTTGCGAACAGCTCCTCTGCCGCCATCTGCAATTCACGAGCGTAACGCACAACTGCCTGACCGACATCCAGAATGCCGCGAACTCGCAGAGCTGCACAGGAAAGCACACGCTGTTTCTCCAAAAGCGCCGGCACTTCATCGTCGTTTAGCTCCACGTATTTCGCAGGCCAATGATTCCCATCACCGTTAAAATCGCCGTCGCTGGTCTTCACTTTGAACAGCGCATTCTTGATCCGAACTTGGGTGTTACCCGGAGCGGACGCCAGATACCTCACAAGAAACTCACGGCTCTCCTGACGACAGCTCCAACACTCGTTTTTGTCTTCATAAGCAGCAAGGCATTCCCCCAAACTCGAAAGATGTGGGACGATCTCTGCAACACGCCCCCGGACAAACTCATAAGCCACTATGCTTGCTGCGGATGGCATGGAGCCATGACCAAAGCAGCGCTTGATGTCGTAAAACTGGGCGTTGAGAGTTAAGTAGTGATTGCGACAAGTCGATAGCCACAAAACCATTTTGGGAGGGCTGGGGTGCTTCTCCACCATCTCCGCGATTTCACAAAACACTTCTGCAAATTCGGTGTCCTCACTTGTAGGATCCTCCCCGTTGATGGGAGGTGGGCGATCAGCGGTTAGTTTGCTCATGGCTCACTCGAATCGGAATGCACAGGCTTAAGTTTGCCCGTCCTAATCATGTAATAGGAGATTGCCGTTTCGGTGTCATCCAAAATGCTACCAGGCAACGAGGCAACGAATCCTCGCGTTGCCACCTGAGGTTCCAAAAGTTCCCCATAGCTGCTCGAAAAACTGAGCGCGCTGAGCAGCTTGCTAAGGCGCTGAACGCTGAAGGTAATATTTTTCTCTTCTGCCGCCTGTGCCACCGCCCACTGCACACGGTGACAAGCTTTGTCCCATAGCATATTTTCCCCTTTGCGGTAAACCCTGAACCATCTGTCTCCATAGCGGGCGAATGTCGGGACAAGGCTCCCGTTATCCACGGTCATGTCAAGAACCACGCTCAGCGCATAATAAAAACTGTCGCAAGGTTGCTGCTTGAAGCCCGATTCTTTGAGGAGATCGGCAACAAGCAAAATCATGTCGTGGAAAGTCGGCCCTACCTTCAACCGAAGGTAGGGATCTTTGCGGACCGCCTCTCGAGTGTAAGGGAAATCTAATTCGTATTGTTCAGGCGCTTCCGCGCCAACGAGATCTGCTAGTGCTTCAATGATTGCCTTGACGCAGGAAAAACTGTCAAAACCTTCCTCTATTTTGACAGGGCAAAGTTCTTTGAATTTATCACATGCTCTGGGCAGCAACTTCGCTTTAACCCCTTTGTAGAAGGGGGATTCCTGGCTGGGCGAATCTGCTTGACCAGTTTTTCGGGTTGTCGCAACCCGTGCTTCTAATTGATGGACATCCAGTGAGAAAGATTTGAGGGCGTCGCCAAATATCATCTCGCAATCTTTCCCGCCAAAGGAATCAGCCAGATTGAGGGCCAGAACCTGGTCCAACTGTTGACAAAACGGGTCAGTCAGAAGCCAGTCAAGAGCATGGACATAAAGTTTGATGGAAAGCGATCCAATCTCACGCAGGTTCGAGTCGGGGCAGCGCTTTTCAAGCAGCGCGGTTAAGTGTTCTCGGATAGCCAGTGACAGGGGATGCTCCACGCTGAGAGTTTGGTCATTCAATTCCGGCGGAATCGCCATCGGCACTACGAGGCAGGATTTCGTTTCATCATCAAAGTAGAGGCGTATCTTTGAATGCTCTACCCGTGCGCCATCTGTAGAAGATTGGGGTTGAATCAACGAGACACGTTTAGCCCGCGAATTGTGATATGGAGCTGGCAGGGTGCTCAGTCGGCCTTTATAAAGATCGGTGAGGCATCCCATGATCTCAGATGCTGTTGCGTATGGCGCAGCATAGCTTCCCTTGATGATAGGAAAGGCTAGGTCATAAGGCTTGGACAACCGGGAGATCAATACAGGCACCTTGACCACATGATTTGCATACTCAGCATCATCAAGTTCATGCGTTACGACTGTCGTGCTCTTGTCTGCTACTCTGGAGGTTTTCTTGCGGCAAAGTGTAAAGACCTCGACCGCCACCGCCCCACAAACGCGAAGGTCTCGACTGATCTTATCCACAGTGCTGCCGACATTCAGCATATCGTCAACGATTGCCACTCTGGCACCACGAATCTCTTCGTAGCAAAACGGAATCGCAACATCGGAGATGACGAGGACTTCCTCCCCGAAAGAGAGACTGAATAGTTCAGCAAGACGCGGCATCTTGCGCGCAACGAGGATGACCACGTCGAATCCCCCTTCGGCAACTCTGTCCGCCATTTTCTTCCAAAGCCATTCATTCCTCGCATCAAAGTCGAGGGCGCGGCCACTTTTCTCAATTTGGGTATTATTCACAGCACGTTACAAAAGGGGCGAAAGGCTAGCAGGGCTGCGGTTGCCCGCAACCTTCTTGTGACCAACAAAAGGTGGAGATGCTTTGGTTTTCTTAAGCTTTGTATGTCTGGGGCGTGTGGCGGGCAAGAGAAAATCACGGTTTGATTGAATTGCTCGATAGCTGGACAACTTGTGTGGATGGGCTGGCTAGACGAAGCACTAACCGATCAGTTCTACCGCTGGGAGCTTCGCGGGCGTGGCTGGCTGCATTACGATGCACCTGTTTCCATCGAGCCGCCTTTCCGCCCGTTCTTTGGTCACTTCCTGCCGCAGCGCGGTGTGCAGCGGGTGGACGATGGCAGGCGTGCGACTTTCGGCAGCAGGCTGTTCGAGGGTGTGGGCAAGATGCTTTCACCGCAATCATCCACAGCAAAAGCGGAGGACGAGCCAGACGAAGAACCCGGCCCGTTCTACGAGCAGCGAGGCGAGCTTGTCGAGCTTCAGATCAACCTGCCGGACATCAAAGGCGTGAACCAGGACGCGATGGAGTCGTGGCTACTCTCGCTCTCATCGTGCCGTGAACCCATCGCTTTCGAGCTGATCGGCACAGAGCGTGAGATCGTGGCACAGTTCGCCGCAGGCCAGGGCGATGCGGCACTGTTGGGCCAGCAGATTGCCGCTCACTTCCCCGGAGCGGAGACCGTTCAACAGGCCAGCTACCTGCACGACCAGTGGCGCGAGGCCGGAACTGAAACGGCAATCGTTGAGCTTGGGCTGGCGGAGCCATTCATGATCCCGCTCGCGAAGTCGCGCGGTGACATCTTCGTGAGCATGGCGGCAGCGATGTCCGACCTCGCACCCGGCGAGCTGGCAGTGTTTCAAGTCATCTTCGAGCCGACGCGTCACGCTTGGGCGGAAAGCATCCTGCGTTCGGTGACGGACAACACGGGCGGCGCGTTCTTTGCCAATCGCCCCGATTTGGTGCGGCAGGCACGGGAGAAGATTCGGTCGCCTCTCTTCGCCGCCGTCGTGCGCATCGCCGTCTTTGCCGATGACCAGGAGCGCGCCCGCGAGCTGTCCCTCAACATGGCCTCGTGTCTCCGGGCGTTCACGCAAGTCGGTGGCAACGAGCTGATGCCGCTGTCCGCGAACGAATACCCCGCCGACGCACACGAGGAAGATGTGTTACGCCGACAGAGCCGACGCGCGGGAATGATGCTGAACGCGGAGGAACTCACCGGCTTCGTTCACCTGCCCACGAGTGCCGTCGCCACATCCAAGCTACGTCGTGACACTGGTAGCACGCGCCCAGCGCCAGCACACCTTACCGAGCAGGCCGACCTGCTGCTCGGCATCAATCAGCACTCAGGCCAGGACGCTGCCGTCTGGCTGCGCATGGATCACCGTGTCCGCCACACGCACATCATCGTCGGCTCCGGCTACGGCAAAACCACTTTCCTTTTCAACTGCATCCGCCAGGACATCGAGAACGGCTTTGGCTGCGGGTTGCTCGACCCGCACGGCGATCTCGCTGACCGCTTGCTCGATTTCATTCCACGCGACCGCCTTGATGATGTGGTGATCGTCGATCCAACCGATGAAGAAGCATCCGTCGGTTTCAACATCCTCGCGGCGCACAGCGACTTCGAGAAGGACCTCATCGCGTCCGACCTTGTGGCGGTGTTTCGTCGCCAGTCATCGAGCTGGGGTGAGCAGATGGAGAGTGTGCTCCATCACGCGATCCTCGCATTTCTGGAAAGCTCACGCGGTGGCACCATCGCAGACTTGAAGAACTTCCTGCTCGATGCCGGAACACGGAACGAGTTCTTGAAGACTGTGCGCGATCCCGATGTCGTCTTCTACTGGAAGAAGGGCTTCCCACAGCTTGGTGGCACGCGATCCGTTGGCCCCGTGGTCACTCGGCTAGAGAAGTTCCTCGCACGCAAACCCGTGAAGCGCATGGTGTCGCAGCGTGTCAATAAACTCGACTTCGCCGACATCCTCGACAGCGGGAAGATTTTCATCGCTAAGCTCCCCCAAGGCCAGATCGGCGCGGAGAACGCTTATCTGCTCGGCACACTCCTTGTCTCCAAGTTCCAGCAGATGGCGATGGCTCGTCAGCGGATGCGCGAGGAAGAGCGTCGCCCGTTCTTCCTGTATGTGGACGAGTCCGCAAACTTCCTTACGCCCTCAATGGCGGAGATTCTGTCCGGCGCACGCAAGTATCGCCTCGGACTGATCCTCTCGCACCAGAGCCTCAGCCAGCTCAAAGCTGAGCCTGAAGTCACCGGAGCACTCGATGCCAGCGCCTGCACCCGCATCGCTTTCCGCGTAGGTGACCAAGATGCGCGAGCACTGGCTGATGGATTCTCGCACTTCGACGCCCGTGCCTTGCAGAACCTCAGTATCGGCGAAGCCATCTGCCGCGTGGAGCGCAGCGATCTTGATTTCAACCTCACCACGCTCCCCGCGATGGAGCACTTTGAAGAGACGACCTATGCAGGGCGAGACGAGGTGACAGCGCACTCCCGCGCGGCTTACGGAACGACTATCGCCGATCTGGACGAGTTGCTGCAACAGACGATCAGTGAAGCCGAAGTGGTCGAGGCTGAGACAGACGAAGGTCTTGAGCCAGCGGCCGCACCACCCAAAGCGGAAAAGACCCGTCCCATTGCAGACGAACCCGCAGTGGTAAACACCCCCACAGAAGATGCCGTCGCTGTAACGGCCAACGCTTTCGAAGCACCGCCCAGAGCGCCATCCCCGAAGCCTTTCGCCCCAACCGAAGTTCGTGCTGACGTGGCAGAGCTAGGACGCGGCGGCGACCTGCACCGTGCTGCGCAGAACGAACTGAAACTCGTAGCAGAGTCACTCGGCTTCCGAGCGACGATTGAGCGACAGCTACCGGGAACCCAGGAGACCGTGGACCTGCACCTCCAGTTCAACGAGCAAGTGATCGGTTGCGAGATCAGCGTCACCAACACACTGGACTACGAAGTCCGCAATGTGGCGAAGCTGCTTCGCGCTGGAATACAGTCGGTGGCGATGGTGGCACTTGATGCGGCGAAACTCGCGAGGCTCGAACCTGCGATCCGCAACAGCCTGTCTCCAGATGACAGCCCAAAAGTCCGCTGCTTCCTCAAGGCGGATTTCGTGGAGCTCCTGCAATCACTGATCCTCGAAGCGCCCCCAACACCCCCGAGCGAAACCGAGCCGCGAAAAGTGAAGGGATGGACCGTGAAGCGCACCACTGTCCAGCTCAGTGCCGACGAGCTAAAGAAGCGTGAGGGTGAGATCGCATCGGCGCTTGCCGACAGCGTGAGGCGCAGAGCAGGCCAGAAGAAAAAGTGAGTCACCAAGAAGGAGTTACTTGATGACCGAAAACGGAGCAGTATTTTCAAAGCGCGATGAATACTTTGCCAATTAGTGATCAATCCGCGAAGCGTGTCGGCATTTGGATTCGGGTATCCAGCGAAGAGCAAGCGCAGGGCGACAGCCCCGCACACCACCGCGCCCGTGCCGAGATGTATTGCACGTCACGAGCCTGGAAAGTCGTCGAGGTCTATGACCTTGCGGGAGTCAGCGGCAAGAGCGTCGTGGACCACCCGGAAGCGCAGCGCATGATGGCTGACGTGAAGCGAGGCCACATCCAAGCACTCGTTTTCTCCAAGCTCGCCCGACTCACGAGGAACGCCAAAGAGTTGATGGACTTTAGTGAGTTCTTCCAGCAGAACCACGCCGATTTGGTTTCCCTCAGCGAGAGCATCGACACCAGTTCGCCCGCAGGCAGGTTGTTCTACAACCTCGTCGCCAGCATGGCGCAATGGGAGCGCGAGGAGATCACCGACCGCATCAAGAGTTCCGTTCTGGTTCGCGCCAAGCTCGGCAAGCCTCTCAGCGGCAAAGCACCCTACGGCTACATGTGGAAGGACAAGAAGCTCGTGGTGAACCCCGACGAAGCCCCAATTCGACGCCTGAGCTACGAGTTGTTTGACAAGCACCAGCGCATGAAGACCGTGGCCCGTATCCTCAACGAACGCGGCTACCGCACCCGCCTCGGCAAGCAGTGGTCCGACATGGCCGTGCGCTTCCAGATCAAAGACCCGACGGCGAAGGGTATCCATCGCCGCAACTACACGCGCAACCTCGGCAAAGGCAAAACGTGGGGCCTCAAACCAGAGGGCGAGCACATCTTCAATGAGGTTGAGGCGATTGTGTCACCAGAGCTGTGGGAGCGCTGCAACGCCGTCCTGGATGATCGCTACATGAAGCGCGAGCGGCCCGCGAAAAAGCCCGCACACCTGTTCTCCGGCTTCGTGGTCTGCCACTGCGGCAACAAGATGTATGTGCCGATGAAAACGCCGAAATACACCTGCCAGAAGTGCCGCAACAAGATCGCCTGCGCCGACCTGGAAGAGATATTCCTGGAGGAGGTGAAAAGCTACCTCGTCAACCCGGCCAACGTGCAAGGCTACCTCAGCAAGTCCGGCGAGGTGCTGGGCGAGAAAGAAACCCTGATCGCCCAACGGCAACGAGAATCCGCGAAGCTCAAGAGCGACACCGACCGGATGCTGCGGCTCTACCTCGATGGCAGCGTGACATCGGAAGACTTCAAACGGTTCAACGACCCACTCGTCGAGCAGAGGCAGCAGCTCGACGACGAACTCGTCCGCCTCCAGGCCGAGATCGATGTGCTGAAAATCGACTCCCTGTCCGGTGAATAACTCATCTCCGAAGCGCTCGACCTACACTCACGATGGCCGTCCATGAGCGAAGACGAGAAGCGCCGGATCGTCGAACAAATGGTCCGAACGATCCAGATCGGCGACGGCGAAATCGAGTTCAACCTCGTCCAGCTACCCTCCTATAAAGAAATCACAAATTGGCAAAATACGTATCCTCGTGGCTGTAAGGCGGAGCGCAGCAGCAGAGGAAGCGGAGGGGCTGGGTGGCGGTAATTTGATGCCAGGAGCCGGGTGGGATGAGGATCGCGTCGCCGGGGCGGATGTGGCGTGTTTCGCCATCGATTTCCATGATGCCTGCCCCCTCTAGGATGAAATAGAATTCCTCGCTGAGCCGGTGGTAGTGCCGTGCGGTTGGGGAGCCGACTGGGACGCTCGCTTCGGCGAGGCTCTGGTTTTCTACCGGAGCATTGGTGCGGTCGAGGAGGCTGCGGATGGTGCTGCCGTCTTTGGTGGTGAATGGCGCCTGCGCAGCTAGGGCATTGATGGTCATGCGACGTGGCAGTGAGAAATCACGCGGCGGCGAGGCTACCGAGCACGGGAATGGTTTTCTCACGACGCAGTGTGGCTTCCGTATTGTATGCGGCTAGTAGCATGCAGGAGAAGGCCAGATCACTCAGCAGGGACTTGTAGAGGAAAATGGTGGTGGGTGGGAGTCCTGGAAGGCCGCTCGTCAGGGCCTGCATCCAGCCAGAGAGGTTTTTCACATAACCTGGATCGACGATCCAGGAGATGGTGTTGGTGATCAAATAGAAGCCAAACGTGCAGCCGATGACGCCCAGGAGGCTACCGAGCAGGCCCAAGCGCCCACGCTGACCACTGGCGATCCATGCTGCGAGTGCGTAGCAAGCATAGACGGCGATGGCTTCCCCGTGGAGCACGGTTTGTAGCCCACGGGCACTCAGATCGACGAGGATGAGTAAGGCTGGCGTGAGCCAGAAGGGCATCCGGCGGGAAATGACCAGCGTGCCGGTGAAGGCTAGAGCCATCCACGGAGCGAAATTCGTCCATACATCACTGCTGACCCATCCTGCGAGCTTGAGGTAGCGGAAAATGCCAGCGGCGAGCACCAAGAAGAGCGGCAGGATCAGGAAAAGTCGGTTTTTGGTCATGGGCGGTGAAGGTAGATTCCAACTGGGATGTGCCAAGCTCAAAGTTCAGCCGATTGCGGTGCCCGAAAGAAAACCGCGATCTGAGGGTGAGCTCAGATCGCGGTCCTGGGGGGGGCGTGGCAGATGGCTGCCGGGTGGTTTTAGTTCACGCTGAAGGTGCGGGGCTTGGACAGGGCTTTGAGTGGTAGGGTCACGCAAAGGACTCCGTCTTCGAGCCTCGCGGCCAGTTTATCCTCATCCAACGGCGTGTTCAGGCGTAGGCGGAGCAAGTAGTCCTGTCGGAGGAGCTCGCGATGCAGGGGTTTCATGCCTTCCGTGTCGGAGGGGGCACGTCGGCCATGGATCGAGAGGATGCCGTCTTCCAAGTCGAGCTTCACGCCGCTTTTGGGCACGCCGGGCATTTCCACACGGACCTCATAAGCCTCTGCGTTGTCGCTGACTTGGTAGGTCGGTTTGCGGGTATTTTCCGCGTGGCTCGGTGGGGAGGCGGGAGTGCAGGTGGTGGGTGTACAGGTGGTGTTCATGATGATTGAAGGGATTGGTGGGTGTGGAGAGGGGTTTGGGAGTTAGTTCAGTTCGATCTGGCGGGGTTTGCGGTGTTCGGCTTTCGGCAGGGTCACTCGGAGGAGGCCGTCTTCGAGCTTGGCGGTGATGGCGTCGATGTTGATGCCTTCTGGCACCGATATGGTGCGGCTGAGGGTGAGTGAGTTCTCGGTTTCGCCGGTCTTCATGCGCTTTTCTGCGCTGATGGTGAGTCGGCCGTCATTGAGCTCGATTTTGACGTTTTCTTTCTTGATGCCGGGGACTTCAAAGCTGGCGTGGTAGGCGTCTTTGTCCTCATGCACATCGACCGCGAGGCGGTCTGGCTGCGAGCGGGGGAGGGCCTCGCCTAAATTTGACCAAAAACGCCCCAGCGCGGGCATGCTGACGTATGGCTGGCGAAACCACTCGTTGAGGTCGGAAACACGGGCGAAGGCGGCAGGGTTGGAGCAGATGAGTTTCATAGTCGTATGGATTTGGGTTGGGTTTTTCAGTGGGAATCACTTCCGGGACCTAGTTGTGCACTTGCCGTGCCAAAGAGCTCTTTTGAGCCTGGAGGGCTTATAAATAGGTCATTCCAGCGAATGGGGCGCTTTTCGGCTGGGGGCTGAATTGGGCCAAAAAACCGCATTTTGTGCCACGCAGTAGAGACAGAAGTGCCAATCTCTTGACCCTATCTCAAGCCGCCGCCAACATGCCGGTCATGCGAAATCTTTTTGCCGCTAAAAACCTCCTCAACTGGTTCCTCATCTTTGTCCCCATCGCTACGTATCTGGAGTTCACCCACGCCAGTCCGGTCGCTATTTTCATTTGTTCAGCCATCGCCATCATTCCGCTCGCGGGCTGGATGGGGCGTGCGACGGAGCATCTGGCAGAGCGGCTCGGTGAAGGCATCGGTGGCCTGCTCAATGCCACCTTTGGCAATGCTGCCGAGCTGATCATCGCCATCATGGCGATGAGTAAAGGGCTCCACGGCGTGGTGAAGGCCTCCATCACGGGCTCCATCATCGGGAACATCCTCCTCGTTCTCGGCCTCAGCGCACTCTGTGGGGGGCTGAAGTTCAAGACACAGCGCTTTAATCAAACAGCGGCCTCGATCGGCTCGACCATGCTCGCACTCTCTGGCATCGCCCTGCTGCTGCCTGCGGTTTTCCATTTTGTCGCTGGAGCATCCGCTCACACGAAGGAGCTGGATCTCAGTCTGGAGATCTCTGTTGTGCTATTCATTGTTTACATTTTTAGCCTCTTTTTCAGCCTCAAAACCCATACGCATCTCTACGTCGGTGAGCCGAATGCGGAGGAAGAAAAGGCCCTGGGCACGCACGGATGGAGCAAAGGCAAGTCGATGCTCGTGCTCTTCGTCGCGACGGCATTGGTGGCGGTGATGAGTGAGTTTCTCGTCGGCGCAGTCGAGGCAGCCTCACATACGCTCGGCCTCACAGAGGTCTTCGTCGGCGTCATCCTCGTCGCTATCATCGGTAATGCAGCAGAGCACTCCACGGCGGTGCTCATGGCGCTGAAGAACAAGATGAATCTCTCCATCAACATCGCAGTCGGATCGAGTCTCCAGGTGGCCCTGTTTGTCGCTCCGGTGCTCGTTTTTGTCAGCTACGCTTTCGGCAATCCGATGGACCTCATCTTTACCCCCATGGAGGTGGTCGCTGTGGGTGTATCCGTCTCGGTCACGGCGCTCATTTCGCAAGATGGTGAGTCCAACTGGATGGAAGGCGTGCTGCTGCTCGCGGTCTATGCCATCCTGGGACTCACTTTCTTCGAACTGCCAGCATGATGGCTCAGCGCTTTACGGCGGTCATGAATCCGCGATCCGCCACCGTGGGCTGATAGTGTCCAGGAGCCAGTCCTGCCGCACGCATCATCTCTGCATACTCCGCTGCGGAGTAGCATTTCCCCTGAGTGATGTGCATCAGCAGGGCGGAGTATTCTGCGGCTGGTAGCGGGCCGCATTTGTCATCTGCGATGAAGGCATCATGCACCACCAGCAGCCCACCAGCGGGCAGAGCTGCGGCAGCGCGGTTGACCAAAACCTGCGCCTCTGGCCAGTCCCAGTCATGCAGCACATTCGAAAGCAACACCACATCTGCCTGTGGCCACTGCATGGTGAACATATCACCGCTGCACACATCCACGCGGCCCTCTAGCCCATGCTTCGTGATCTCTGCACGCACGATGCCATCCACGGGTGGCTGCTCCAGCACGGTCGCCTGGATATGCGCATGCGCTGCCACCAGCGTCGAGGAATAGATGCCTGAGCCTCCCCCCACGTCCAGAACACGCGACCTCCCCTCTAAATGCGGCGTCAGAGCCCGCGCTAAATGCTGCCCAAAGACCAGCCCACGGCAGTTCATCAGCTCCGTAAAGCTCCGCGCGAATTCCGCATCCTGCATCGAGGTATGCCAGTCTTTCCCATCCGACTTCGCCTGCCAATTCGCCGGCTTCCCCGTGCGCAGCACACGCAGGAATCCCTGCACGGCGGGTGTATCACGGATCGGCGCATAATACGGCCCCAGATACCAGGGTGAGCCTACGACTAAATGCTCACGCCCCTGCACGGTGAGGGTATTTTTCCCCGCAGCATCCGTCTGCACTAAGCCGCTAGCACGGCACAGCGTCAGGAGCACATCCAGCGGCCGCGCATGCAGCTCTAGTTCTCGGCAGATCTGCGCATCATCCGCGCCTGCATGCTGAGCTAGCCAGGTAAATAAATCCAGGTGCAGCAAAGCCGCCGCCAGCAGCTCCGCAGCGAACTGGCGATCACGAAATCTCAAAATCATCGCCGGGTCGGACTCTGGCAGCATCTTTAGGATAGGATTCATCCCGCTTCATGACTCAAGATGCAGCCTCTGTCAGCCCAGAAATACACGCACTGTGCACCGCATGCAGCGCGGGGCAAAGCGGGTCTCTCACAGGCACCGAAAGCTCGCATTTGAGCAAAAACTCCATTTGTGAGTCCCCTCCCAGGCGCATATCCTGGATGGGAAAGTCCACCTCAGCCATCCATGAAAGCCAGCCTCGCCCTTTTCGCCATCCTCGGGTCCTCTGCCGCATGCCTCTGCGCTGCGGATGCCCCACAACGGCGCTCCTCCATCTATGCGAAGTCCCACTACCATGAGGACAACTCCCACACAGAGAGCCGACTCGACATGACCCTGCGTGAGCTGGAGGAAAAGACCTATGACTCCAACGGCTCCCTGCAAATGCGCAAGCACTACCTCGTCGACGAGCAGGGCCAGCCGATCCGCGGCAATGTCTATGATGGCCGTGATAACCTCGTCGCTCGCTCGCTCATGAAGTTCGATCAATTCGGACGCCTCCAGGAAATGCAGACCGCCAATCTCCAAGGAGAGGTCTTTCAGCAGATCATTTACAGCTATGATGCCTCTGGCAAGGCCCAGAAGCCCAAGGTGATCAACCACGACACCAAAGCGCCGATGATCAAGCCTCAGACCGTGGACTTTACCAAGTCCATGCCGCCGCCAGAGCATCTCCAGAACCGCTTCCAGCCAGCAGGCGTCGAAATGAATGCTACCAATGCCGCATCCGCTCCTGGCCAGCCTCAAAACAACGTCCAGCAGCGTGGTGCTCCCATTTACGCTCCCGGCACAGAGCCCACCGCCGCACCCGCAGAGGCTCCGAAAAAGAAATCCTTCTGGAAGCGTCTCTTCAGCAAATAGGCCGCTCGTGATTCGCCCATGAAGTGAAATGCCATGAGAGGAAGGGCCGCGCGGCATCGTTGTTCGCCGCCCTAAAAATGATCCGTCCATTCGCCGCCCTGCTCTGTCTCACCCTCGCGCCACAGGTGAGCGCTGTTCACTCGAAAAATGCTGGCCCTGAAAAGGTCGAGCTCAAGCACAAGCTACCGCCTCCCCTGCCCCTCAGCCCAGAGCAGGAGGCAAAGACCTTCAAACTCGAAAAAGGCTTCCGCATCGAGAACGTCGCCAGCGAGCCCCTGATCGAGACCCCCATCGCGATGAGCTGGGATGATCAGGGCCGCCTCTACGTCTGTGAAATGCGTGGCTACATGCATGACCTGAACGGCGCTGGCGAAAAGGAGCCCACGGGTCGCGTCTCCTTGCTCGAAGACACCGATGGTGATGGGCGCATGGACAAAGCCACCGCCTTTCTCGATCACATCGTCATGCCGCGTGCGGTGATGGCCGTGAATGGCGGCGCACTGATCGCAGTCCCGCCGAATCTCTTCTTCTGCAAAGACACCAGCGGCGACGGCGTCGCAGACGTGAAGGAGGTCATCACCAGCGACTTCGGCAGCCTCGGTGGACAGCCAGAGCACATGGCGAACTCGCCCCTATGGGCTATGGATAACTCGATCTGGTGCGCAGGCTATAGCTCACGCTTCAAGCTACGCAGCGGAGTGTGGCAAAAAGATGTCGGGCTCGGTCGTGGCCAGTGGGGCCTCTGCCAAGACGATCACGGCAGGCTCTACTTCAACTACAACTCGGACATGCTCCGCGCCGATCTACTGCCAGCGGATGCCTTTGCGCGGAATCCGCTGCTGCGAAACGCCACCAGCATCAATTCCAAGCTCGCCAGCGATCAGACACTCTATCCCGCGCATCCCACGCCTGGCGTGAATCGCGGCTACGACGCGAAAACACTGCGCCCAGATGGCACCCTGCAAAAACCCACTGGCACCTGCGGCGCACTCGTTTACCGCGGCCATGCATTTCCGCCGGCCTATCGCGGCAACGCCTTCGTGCCAGAGCCCTGCGCCAATCTCGTGAAGCGCTTCACCATGAGCGAGACAGATGGCAGCCTAAAGGCCACCAACACGGCCAAAAACAGCGAATTTCTCACCTCCACCGATGAGCGCTTCCGCCCCGTGAATGCCTACAATGGCCCAGATGGTGCACTCTACATCGTGGACATGTATCGCGGCATCGTGCAGCACCAGAGCTTCCTCACGCACTACCTCATCGCGAACATCCAGGCTCGAAAACTTGAGACACCCTTCAATCAAGGCCGCATCTGGCGCATCGTGCCAGAAGGCGCTCAACCACAGCCCGTGAAGGTCAGCAAAGACCCCAAACTCCTCACCCATGCCAGTGGCTGGGTGCGTGACACCGCGCAGCGACTCATCGTCGAGTCTGGTGATGCCTCAGCCATCCCCGCACTGAAGGAGCTGCTGCAAAATGAAAACGCACTCACTCGCGAGCATGCACTGTGGACGCTCGATGGCCTCGCCGCCATCACGCCCGACATCATCAAAGCCGCTCTCGTTGATCAAAGTGAGCACGTCCGTGCCGCCGCCGTGCGTGTGGCTCCACGCGACTTCGTCTTTGATCTCAGCGCTGAAAAACATCCGCTCGTGCTCGCACACCTCGCCATCAAAACGCTCAACGATGCCGCTTTAGCCCCGCTCATGGCCACCTACGGCAAAAACACGCTCATCCGTGAAGCCGCGCTCACCGGACTGCGTGGCAAAGAAGCCGCTTTCGCCAAAATACTCGCCCAAACGCCCTCAGAGGGCTCCAAAGCCGTCATCGGTGCCTTGGCCGAGCTGATCGCGCTCGCGGGAAAAGCAGGTCCAATCGCTGAAATGCTCGATCTAGCCGCCGCATCACCCGAAAACCGCGATTCCATCCTCAAAGGCCTCGCAAAGACCGATAGCAAATCAAAGACCGTAAAGCTCGTGTGGTTGGACAAAGAGCCCGAGCACCTCAAAAAGCTCAAAATCAGCTCCAGCCTGGAAAACCGCCTCGTTTGGCCCGGCAAACCCGGCGCACCTACTCCGCCCGTCATCAAACCACTCACCACAGAGCAGATCGCACTCTTTGAAAAAGGCAAAACCATCTACGCCACACTTTGCGCTGCCTGCCACCAGCCGCATGGCTTTGGCCTTGATGGACTCGCGCCACCACTCGTCGATAGTGAATGGGTGCTCGGAAAGCCAGAGGTTCTGGCCCGCATCGTCATGCACGGCCTCGCAGGCCCCGTGAAGGTCAGTGGCCGCACCTACAACCTCGCCATGCCTCCACTGCCCCAGCTCACCGATGAGGACATCTCCGGCGTGCTCACCTACATCCGCCGCGAGTGGGAGCACACCGCCTCCGCAGTGGAAACGAAGAACATCACCAAAATCCGCACCGAGAACCAGGGCCGCACGATGATGTGGACAGAGGAAGAGCTGAAGAACCTCGGAAAGAAGAAGTGAAGCATCAGCCACCTAGCTGCTCACGGGTTGCGCCGGGCATCGCCGCTGCCTAGGCTCACTCTTCCATGAAAAAAGCCCCACCAGCTCCCCAACCGCCCACCTCGCCACTCCAGGCCTGGTTATGGATCGGCGGGATTTGCCTGGGGCTCATCGGATTGATCGTCTGGATGCTCCAACCGGCGAAAAACTACACGCCGCTGCCCGTGGCAGCCGTGCAGAAGCCCACAGCGTATGCGATGCCAGACGAAAAAGTCGCCTTTGCGCAGTATGCAGGCTCACAGAGCTGCCAGGAGTGCCACGCAGATCAGTTCACGAAGTGGCAAAGCTCCCACCACGGCCTAGCCGAGCGCCAACCAGATGCGCAGCTCGATGAAGCAGCCTTTGTCCCCACCAAGAGCTTTACCCACGGCACACAGACCACGGAAGCATCGAAAAAAGGCAGCGACTACTTCCTCACCGCACTCGGCTTCGGCAATCAAACGGCGCCATACAAAGTCGAGCGCGTCATCGGCCATGATCCACTGCGTCAATTCCTCGTCGATGGTGGCAGCGGACGCTTGCAGGCGATGGAGGCCTGCTTTGATCCGAAAAAGAGCGACTGGTTCAACGTCTACGGCTCAGAGGACCGGAAACCAGGCGAATGGGGCCACTGGACCGGACGCGGCATGGTGTGGAATCAAATGTGCGCCACCTGCCACAACACACGCCTGCGCAAAAACTACGACACAGCCAAAGACAGCTACCACACCACCATGGCGGAGATGAGCGTCAGTTGCGAATCCTGCCACGGTCCCATGAAGCTTCACAACGAGTGGCAGCACACCCATCGCGGCCAAAAAGGCGATCCCACGCTCACCAAATGGACACGGGATCAGCACACGGAAAACTGCGCTGGCTGCCACGCACGGCGCGGAGAGATCACCGGCGACTTTGTGTTTGGAGAGCCCTTTTTCGATCATTACCAGCTCACCATCGTCGATCACACAGACACCTATCACGCCGATGGCCAGATACGTGATGAGAACTACGAATACGGCAGCTTTCACAGCAGCCGCATGCACCACGCCGGTGTGCGCTGCATGGACTGCCACGACATGCACAGCATGAAGACCATCCTCCCCGGAAACCAGCTCTGCATGCGCTGCCACACGCAGGGAGGCTACGCGAATGCCCCCGTCATCACGCCCGAAGCACACAGCTTCCATGGCACTGCCAGCAGCGGGAATCAGTGCGTGAACTGTCACATGCCACAGACCGTCTATATGCAGCGTCATCCGCGTCACGATCACGGATTCACCATCCCAGATCCATGGCTGACAAAGGAGCATGGCATCCCAAATGCCTGCAACAAATGCCACACGGACAAAACGACCGATTGGGCTCTCCAAGCCTCCAATCAATGGTGGGGCCCGAAAATGGAAAAGCGCAAAACTCGGCTCCGGGCGGATCTCATCGCCAAAGCACGCAAAGGAGATGATTCCGCCCGCGATGGCCTCGTTTCACTCCTCAGCAGCGATGAGACACCGTATTGGAAAGCCAGCTCCACATTGCTTCTGGAGCGCTGGATCCATGAAAGCGCCGTCCAAAGTGCCGTCACAGCCCAACTCGGCCACCCCAGCCCGCTCGTGCGTCAAAATGCGATCCAGGCACTCGCCCCCATCTCAGCAGACCATGCGGTGCGGAAGCAAATCGAGCCACTTTTGGATGACCCACTGCGCAGTGTGCGAAACGCCGCCGCGTGGGCCCTGCGTGACACTTTGGACCTCGAATCCACCGCTGGGAAAGACCTCCTTCATTCGCTGAGTCTGAATTTGGACCAACCCAGCGGCCAGATGCAAACGGGTCAATTCTGGTTCGCTCGAGGTGAGCATGCCAAAGCCATCGACCACATGCAGAGAGCCATTTTGTGGGACCCCAATAGCCCACCCTTCCACCATGATCTGGCCATGGTTTACAGCGTCACGGGCCAGAGCAAGCTCGCCCTGGAAAAAATCCGCGATGCCATCCGCGTCGCTCCCAAGCATGCGGCGTACCACTACGATCTAGGCCTCGCTCTCGGTGAAACGGGCGATCTCCCAGGCGTAGCCGCCGCGATGGAGGAGGCCGTGCGGCTCGATCCACAATTCGGCCGCGCCTGGTACAATCTCGGCCTCGCAAAAAACAGCCTCGGGGACACGCAGGGAGCGATTGCCGCGCTACTGCGTGGCGAGGCCGTCACTCCGACTGACCCAGCACTCCCCTATGCCCGTGCGACGATCCTCGCCCGCCTGAACCGCATCCCAGAGGCCATGCAGGCCGTAGAGCGCACCCTGAGCATCCAGCGAGATCACCCAGAGGCACTGCAAATGAAGATGATGCTCATGCGCCGATGATCTGCACACACTGCCTAGCTGATGAGTAGCAGGCGTTTTTGCCCAGGAACAGGATCAGGCGCACGGTGAATGCACGGCGGCACTGGACAGCCTGGATACTGCGTGGCGATGCGCCATAGATGCCCGACGCCGAAGACGAAAGGCACCGCTCCAGATACCGGCGCATAATGCAGATCATAGAAGTGCTCTGTCAGAAAGTCTGCGAAGCCCTCATCATCCGCCCCGCCATGCAGCCTGAGCAGCGCTGCACGCGTCTCTGGCACATCGACGCGGCATACCGCGTCTTCATTGCGCAGTCCCTCTGATGAAGCTCCGTGGTAGGTGCATAAAAATGTATCCGCCTCTGCCGTGGCGCTATCTGCATGAAAGGAGCACACATCCGTCCGCACAGGCCCATCCTGCTCGCCATGGGTGTAGCCATGGATGCAGTCGAGCACTGGATCGAGCCCATGTGCCTCCAGCAGCGCCACATCATCCAGCATGGTGAGCACCGCCTTGTGCCCATCTGCGCTCAATCGCAATGCGAGCAGCTCCTCCGCCACAAGATGCGTAATGCCGGGCCCCACCTCCAGATGGGCAATCACTTCGCTAAAATCCCCCTCCAGCACCCTCGGCCAGCACATGGCATTCACCCCATCACCAAACGGTGTGCTCATCAGCTCCTCAAAACTCTGCACCAGCCGGACTCGCGGGTAATCCTGCGGCAAGTCAGGAAGCAGCATGGATCGAAGCGGGGAACTCACAGCATCGTATGCTCTAGCGCCTGCACTTCCTTCTTCACCAGGGCACCCACACGATGCTTCGCTAGATAAACCTGAGCCGCATTGATGCCCAGAGCCTCCGCCGTCTTTTTCACGCCCCAGCCCTTCATGACGTAGCAATCGAAGATCTGGAACTGACGCGGCGAAACTTTTGCCTTCACACGCTCCAGAGCGGCCGCAGTGATGTTATCACGCCATTCGCGGTCCCAGATGCTCTCCAGCATGTTGTCCTTCTCATTGGTCAGCCGCTCGATGATCAGGCCAGAGGTGTCTTCACTATCAGCGCGGCCTTGATCAGCCAGAGAGGGCTGACGCTTGCGGGCACGGAACACATCCAGAATGCGCCAACGCGTCATTTGCAGCAGCCAAGCCTTAAAGGAGCCTGCTCGCGGGTCATACTGGCCTTTTTGCACCTGCCGGGCGATGGCGATGATCGTCTCTTGGATGACATCAAAGCTCTCCTCGCGTGTCAGACCGGCTTTGGATGCGACGGAATAGATCAGCCTCCAATAGGTTTGGTAAAACTCATTCCAAGTCCGCTGGTCCTCCCAGTTATTCAAACGCTCGATCAGGCTTTTGCGGGTTTTTTCCCACAAGCCTTTTTCTTTTTTGACTTCCTCGGGGACGATGTCGTCCACGGGGAGCTCTTCTGACTCCGGTTTGATCATTGAAGTGCGATTTTTCGGCGATTCACGCGATCTGTCAAACCATTGAGCCACGCAGGGGAATTCAGCGATAGAAACCGCGCTCGCGTGGCGGGGTGTGTAGGTGATTCATGAGACCAATGACCACCTTTCATGCCCTAGGTGCCCTAGTAGGCGCATCGTTTGTTGCGCGGAGGGTGCCTGGGGCTACTGGTGTTGCCCTTCACACCCCGCAAATGCCCGATCTGGAGAATCCCTTTCAAGAAACGCTGCTCTCACGCCACCGTGCAGAGCCCTGCACCGTCGTCATCTTTGGTGCCACTGGTGACCTCACCAACCGCAAGCTCATCCCCGCTTTCTACAACATCGCCGCCTGCGGCGACCTACCACCGCAATTCAAAGTCATCGGCTTTGCACGTCGTGAGAAGACCGATCCAGTCTTCCGTGAGGAATTGAAGGCTGGGAACCGCAAGAATAGCCGCCAGGGCCACAACGACGAGCTATGGGCAAGCTTCGAGCAGTGCATCCACTACCACCGCAGTGAGTTCGAAGACCCTGCTGGCTACGTGCAACTGAAGCTCCTCCTCGATCAATTCGATGCCGAGCGCGGCGAGCCCGCGAACCGCCTCTTTTACCTCGCCTCCGCGCCAGAGGCCTTCAAACCCATCCTAGAAATGCTCCGCGCCGCAGGTCTCAATGAAGGTGTCGGCGGCAAATGGGCCCGCGTCGTCTGCGAAAAGCCCTTTGGCAAAGACCTCGCCAGCGCCCGTGCTCTCAATGAGGCCGTGTCCCACACCTTTGAAGAAAAGGACACCTACCGCATCGACCACTACCTCGGCAAAGAAACGGCGCAGAACATCATGGTCCTGCGCTTTGCGAATTCCCTCTTCGAGCCGAACTGGAACAGCCGCTACATCGACCACGTCCAGATCACCTGCGCAGAGAATCTCGGCATGGAAGGCGGCCGCGGCGGTTACTACGACACCGCGGGTGCCCTGCGTGACATGGTGCAAAACCACCTCTTCCAGCTCCTCACCCTCGTGGCCATGGAGCCGCCCACCGATCTCAGCGCTGACAGCGTCCGCGATGAAAAAGTGAAGGTCATCCGTGCCCTGCGGCCACTCGTCGGCCCCCAGGCAGTCGGTGCGAATGTCATCCGTGCTCAGTACACCGCTGGCAGCGTCGATGGTAGCGCCCGTGTAGGCTACCGTGAGGAAGACCGCGTGAATCCGCAGTCCAACACGGAAGCCTACGTCGCCCTACGCCTCTATGTGGACACCTGGCGCTGGCAGGGCGTGCCCTTCTACATCCGTGTCGGCAAGCAGCTCCCGAAAAAAGCCACCGAGATCAGCATCCACTTCAAAAAGCCGCCGCAAGTCCCCTTCCCCACCGCTAGCCTGCTAAAAAACAGCGAAAACACCCTCGTCATCCGCATCCAGCCGGATGAAGGCATCGCCCTGCGCATCCTCTGCAAGCAACCCGGCCAGGCCCTCAACATGCAGCAGGTGAAGATGGACTTCCGCTACTCCTCCAGCTTCGGCAAAGCCAGCCCTGAGGCCTACGAGCGCCTCCTGCTCGATGCCATGGCCGGCGACGCCACCCTCTTTGCCCGCCGTGACGAAGTCGAGAACGCCTGGAAATTCATCGACGAAATCGAGCACGCCTGGCACCAATCCGCCACGCCACCAACCATGTGCGAATACCCCGCCGGTAGCTGGGGCCCCAAAGAAGCCGATGACCTCCTCCGCCAAGACGGCCGCGAGTGGCGCCTGCTTTGACATAAAGAACCAAAGTGCATACGACTCGCAGCCATGCTCATCATCCACGGCTTACAATTTCTTTGAACGCCGAGTCGCTTGCAAAAATGCTTACTGCACCTGCTGCTCAAATTCAGTCCTAGCAGTGGGATTTCGCAGACTCGTCATTCACCATCTCTATTTCATCATACCCCTATTTCTACATCTACAGATACGTTGGATCTGTACTCTGTGCAAAAATGAAGTGAACGCTCGTCGCCCGAGCCACCCTGGTTACTTGATCGCAGGGATTGTGGCTGGCTGCGTATTAACCCTTATGGGCATTGTGATTCTGCTCGTGACCATGCAGCCGATTTCGATAGCTATGATTACTGTCGGTTTAGCGATGGCTTTGGTGCTAGCCTACCTGCGCAAGTCCAATCGCTATGCCGACTACCGAACAGCCGCTCAGTCAGTCACACCTCTAGAGAACAACTGTTGTCCAATTTGCCAGCGAGAACTTCTACCACTGAACCCTCCTCGCTGTCATGACTGCCGCATTAAAATTGTCACTAGCTGATCTGCGCTATTTCCGGCGATTCAGCGTGTAATACGCCATGCGGTGCCACAGCGGCGTGCCGTCCTTCGCTTTGAGCTCTGGCAGCTCAAACTCATGCACGTAGCCCTCACGGAGCTTGGCGATGGTGACTTCGAGAGTCCGTCCGTCTTCACTCAACTTCGTTGTGGTGATTTGCAGTGGCTTGGCGTCGAGTTCTTCGCCGCCGTATTTGCTTTGAAAGGGATAGGTATAGCTCTGGCCGGTGAGTGTGCCGACGGACTGCACCGGCAGGGTGAAGGTGAAGCGGAAGCCGGTTTCGGTGAGTTCGAGCTTCTGAACATCCAGTGGTGTCTTTTTCGACCACACGATCTTTTGCAGGCCAAAGGGACGATTGCCTTTGCTGTTCCAGCCACGATTCGACTCACCGACGATGAGCGAGCCGTCCGGCAGCGTCGTCAGGGCCAGTGCGGCGCATTGCAGACCGTCGATGAAGGGAAAACAGGCTCCCTGGAACTCTCCGCCTACTTTTTCGAGGAAAACGCGATTCACACCACTGAGCACGAATTCGCCGAGGAAGAGCTGTTTCTCAAAAGGACCGAATTTTCCGCCACTGCGGTCACAGGTGATGCCGGTGCCGCTTTGGCCCATTTTCACATACGGCAGCCAAACCGCAGGCGGCGTGTATCCGCGCACTTTTTTCATCGCTTCGGCCACGGTGATGCCTTCAGGTTGCTTCGCGGCGATTTTCACCGGTGAATCGGGTCGCATCGCATCGGGGATGGAGTCGGCGTGCGAAAAGTAAGCACCTTTGTGGATGTGAAACAGCGGCGTGGTGGGCATCCAGTTGCCTTGCTGGTCAGTGACGAAGATTTCGCCATCTGCATCCTGACCGATGCCGCAGGGGCTACGGAATCCCGCGCACCACGGCTCTAGTTTGCCCTCTGGAGATGTGCGCACCACCCAGCCACGCCAGAGCGTGTCCTCTTTGACCATGGCTTTGCCCATGCTGCAATTCAGCGAGGTATAGAGATTCCCTGCGGCATCAAACACCGGCCCATAAGCATACTCATGGTAAGCACCGGACACGCCCCAGCCCGCCGCTGCGGCGAGGTATTCATCCGCTACGCCATCACCATCTGTGTCACGGATTTTGGTCACTTCCGCACGCTGCGTGGCATAGAGCGCTCCATCATGATACGCGAGGCCCAGAATCTCATGCATGCCACTCGCAAAGCGCTGGAAGCCCTTTTCGCCTTCAACCCAAACTTCACCTTTGCGCAAGGCGACGGCCAGCTTGCCACTTGGAAGCACCGCCAGGCCGCTGGCTTCGAAATTCACGCCTTGAGGCAGGTCGTAGGTCTCGATGCGGTAGTAGTCGGACGGGGATTGAGCGAGCAAAGAGGCCGCTGCGAGGAACTGAAAACTGAGAACGGAAAACTGAGAACTGAAAATGGATTTTACCATGACACGACCTCCTTGGTTTCTTGGCCGTTGGTTTGGATGATGTGCTCGAAGCCGTTCTTTCTCGGACGAAGGGTGTCCTCGACTTGTTGGCCGTTTTCGCGGTAGAGGAAGGTGGGAACGCCATCTTTACCGAGCTTGTAACCCTGGAAGACTCGCGGCGCTGCATCCGGCAGTGTTTTGATGTCGGTGCCCAGCGGTTTGATGGGCGGCATGGCGCGGTCTTGCCAGTTGCTCATGGCATCGAGGAAGCGGCCTTTCCACACGATGGCCCACCGGGCGGTTTTAGCGTCAAAGGCGGCATTCAGGCCCCCTGGGAAGCCGACACCGATGGCATGCGTGCCGACGCCTTCGATAAAGCTGCGAAAGACGATGGGTTTGACCGTGGGTTTGAGTTCAAAGTCCTCTGCGGACATGAGTCCCTCCGGCAGAGGCTGGCCTTCCACCTCTCGCAGGTAGGTCCAGAGGCTCTCGATGTCTTTGTCAGCCGTTTTGCGGCCTACAAACATCGGCGGCATGACGGTGCCGGGTTGCGTGACTTGGGGGTTGAGCAGCAGCTCTTTAAAATACTCTGGCTGGAGCCGCTCCACCGTGTGCGTGAGACGGATGACAGGTGGCCCCAGCGATTTGCGCTCCTTCAGGCCGTGGCAGGCGACGCAGGCGAGCCCCGTGGAGCCCAGCAGCTTGCGACCGAGCTCAGCACGATGGTGCTTTTCGAGGCCACTGATGTCGATCTGCACAGGTTTATCGAGTTTGTCCGCTTCCTGGAAAGTGCTGATGAGCATTTCGGTCTGCGCTTGGCCGAAATTCGGCATGCGTGTGTCCATGTAGGGCCGCACGCTGCCATTTTGGCCCCAGAGGATTTTTTCAAACCAACCCCGCGTGAGCTTGCGACCGACTTTGTCGAGATTCGGCGGCAAATGAGCCAATTCGCCGAGCGATTCGGCAGTGGCATCGTTCACACCGAAAAACTGTGCTCGCGGATCTTCGGGCCCGCCTTTGCCATCGCGGTCATGGCATGCGTAACAGTTCAGGCGGCTCATCTGCCAATCAATCTGCTGCTGTGCGGTGAGTTGAGGGGCTGGTTTTTGGATTTCGGCAAGAGCGAGGCGCAGAGCCTTTTTTTGCAGCTCATTCAAATCAAAGCGCGGAGTGCCAGTGGGCTGCTTTTCATCGAGGCAGCCGATGCTGGGGTTTTGAATCGGTCGCAGAGGGCTGGCAGTGCCCATTTGATGGCACGCGACGCAGTTCATGCTTTCAAAGAGTGCTTTGCCTTTTTCGATGCCCTGGGGCGGAATCTTCAGCGCAGCACGCGCCGTGGCTTTTTCGGCCACACGACCCGTGTGGAGGTAGGCGGCGATGTCAGCAGCCTCCTGCTCACTGAGGCGCATGTCAGGCATGCGGCCTGCGGGGCGGGTGTGGAGCGGGTTTTTGAGGAAAGCGGCCAATGCATTGAATTCATACGCATCCGCGAGTGCGATGGGCACGGAGCCATTGCCGGGTTTTTCGATTTCGGCATCAGCAGGCACTTTCGGAGGCCGCACATCGAGCGCGGGCTCATGGCAGGCCACACAGCCAACTTTGTGGTAGAGGCCTTTACCGCGCTCGGCATCGCCAGCGGGCATTTTTTTTTGCGTTTCGGGCTTCAAGGAGCTGAGGTACTCGACCAGTGCTTCCGCTTTCTCTTCATCGCCTTCCTCTCCAGCGAAGAGACCTGGCATCTGCGTGCCTTTTTTCCGATGCTGCGGGCTACGGATCATGAGCCAGAGGGTGTCCTCATCCAGTCGCGATCCGACGGCGCTCAGATCGGGCGCTGGCTTCGGCTTTAGTCTCTCTTGCCAGGCTTTTGGCACGGCATGACAGGCGGTGCAGTTCAGCTCAGCCATCAAAAGCAGGCCACCATTCACGAGATGCTCATCTGGATCTACGGCCAGATGGAATTGGTCGAAGGTGAAGACGTAGGCGTGATTGATAGGCTCTGCCTGGAGTGGATGGGCATCACTACCGCGATGCATGAAGCCGATAAGGCCCATCAGCACGATCGTTTTAGAGATGGAGGCTACTCTCATGATTTCAGAGTCCCATTTTAGCACGCTCTGCATCCAGCGCCTTGATCCACGGCCCGATGAAGTGGCCAGAATCATGATACGTGCGTCCGCTGTACATGTGCTGGTCGATGACGCAGGGTTCATTCACATAGATGCCACCGCAGATTTCGAGGTCGAATTTGCATTTCGCGACAGTGGCCATGCGCAGGCCTTTGACGATGTCGGCACGGGCGGGGATCTCCACGCCGTGGCAGACGCTGGCGCAGGGCTTTTTGTTTTCCCAGAACCACTTGGTGATGCGCAGTAGATCGGCGTCCTCGCGGATGTACTCGGGTGCACGACCACCACTGAAAAAGATGCCGACGTATTCCTCAGGCTTGATGTCTTTGAAGGCGATGTCGGCGTCGATGCTATAGCCTTCCCACTCTTTGGTGATGGTCCAGCCGGGTTTGATCTCATGCAGCACCATCTGGTATTTCCGCTTTTCCGGCGCAGCGACGACAGGCTTGTAGCCGCCTCAATGAGGCGGTAGAATGGGTAGAGCGTATCGACGGTCTCGGTGGCGTCACCGACGATGAGGAGGACTTTGGCTTCAGGCATTTGTTGTGATGGGGGGAAGAGTATGAGTGTGTGGATTAAAGAGTGGCGACGATGGTGTCGAGATGGCTTTTCGCTTTGGCAATCTCTGCGGTCGATTCTGCGGCGGTGGGCATGATGGGGATGCCACGCGGGGTGGGATGCATGAAGATTTCCGTGGGGCCGGTGAATTGGATGGCTTTGAGAGCCTGGAGGAGCGGTTTCCAGTCGAGCGGGCCTTTGCCGGGGAGTTGCTGGAGTTCTTCCGCTTTGGGCATGGGCTTCATGCATCCTTTGCCGTGCTCCCAGGCGTAGAAGAGGTCATTTTCTGGTCGATGTGCTTGATGAGATCACTGAGCAGCGCGGTGTCCTGCGGCAGATGGTAGGGAGCGAGGGCGATACCGATGCCCGGTGTGTCACGGATGAAGTCCGCGAGCCATCGCAGGCTATCTGGCGTGTCGATGAGATTGTTGATGTGGTTCTCGATGCCGATGCTGACGCCGTTCTGGGCAGCGAGTGCCGCGTGGGGCTTCATTTTTTCCGCAAAGTCCTTCACATTGGCTTTGAGCCGCTCTGGAGAGAGTCCCTTCCAGTCTCCAGCGCCACCAGTGACGATGAAGGAGCCTCCGAGCTTCTTCACGAGCGCGATTTCTTCACTGAGCTTGAAGGGGCCGAGGTCGTAGCGGGTGCTGCCACCGAAACCGACGCCGTGTTCGTGGAGCATGGCGGCAAATTTGTCGTGGCCGATGGTATCGAGCTCCTCACGCTGCGTGCCGTGCTTTTTCGGCCAGAGCTCGATGGCTGTGGCACCGCCTTTTTTCACCTCTGGCAGGATTTCCGCGAGCGAGAGGCTGCCATACATGGAGGAGGCGAGCATGTAATTCAGCTTCCACGGCGTCTCAGCGGCGAAAG
This sequence comes from Verrucomicrobiaceae bacterium, assembly GCA_016713035.1. Taxonomy (NCBI): domain Bacteria; kingdom Pseudomonadati; phylum Verrucomicrobiota; class Verrucomicrobiia; order Verrucomicrobiales; family Verrucomicrobiaceae; species Verrucomicrobiaceae bacterium. The sequence goes on along the minus strand of JADJPW010000002.1, from coordinate 571,289 downwards.
CAGGTGCGGTGGCGGCAGCGGCGATGGATTGGAGAAAATGACGGCGGTTCATGTGGTGGATTAAACGCCGGAAGATCCACCGCTTCATTCAGACTTTGGGCACGGTGTTTCAGGTTTTGCGGCGGCGGCGAAGATGCATTTACCTGCGGGCTTATGATGCGGCAGTCTCGGTGAGAGGCTTGTTTAAAAGCTGTGCGTGCGCTGGATGCCCATGCGTGGAGCCACGCGGCGCTGGTGCACTATCAAACCACGTGCCTCTTCCGAAATTGCCCAGGCGTCATGCCGGTGCGTTTGCGGAAGGCCTCCGCCATGTATTGCGGGTGAGTGAAGCCGCACTTCGCGGCGATTGCATCGAGAGTGAGGCCGGTGTGGGTGAGCAGTTGCTCGACGAGGGCGAATTTTTGCCGAGCGATCTCCTCGCCGGGGCTGCGGCCGATGAGGGACTTCATGCGGCGCTCCAGCACACTCCGCGAGAGAGCACAGGCACGAGCCACAGCAGTGACATCGAGGCTTTGTGCGGCGTTTTGGCGGATGAACCGCAACGCAGCAGAGATGCGAGCATCCTCCACAGCGACGATGTCACTCGACTGCCGTATGACGATGTCCCCTGGGGCGTGGAGATGCCTCTCATCAGGCTGGGGGATGCGCCTCCCCGCCATCCATTCATCCAGCACCCGTGCGGCATCGAAACCGACGGTCTGACCGCGCAAGCGCACACTGGAAAGCGGCGGCGAGGCGGTCTCGCAAAGCATGTTGTCATTCTCCGCGCCGACGACGGCGAGCTCCTCCGGCACGGCGAGTCCGGCACGGCGAGCGGCGTCGAGCACCCAAAAACCGAGCTGGTCATTCACGGCGAAAACGCCCACGGGTCTGGGCAAACTCTGCAACCAAGTAACGAGAGCGCCTCGATGCTGCTCCCAGTTTTTGCACTTCGACTGAAAAATAGGGCAGTCAAAACCGAAACGACTCACCGCCATAGCGAAGCGCTCACTGCGCTCGATGAAGAAGGCCTCTGAGGCATCCAGCACGCAGCCAAAGTGCTGAAAGCCGCGATGGCGAAAGTGCTCAGCCACACGCGTGCCGACGACACTGTTATCCATGCCCACAAAGGGAAAAGGATGCTTCAAAACGGTCGTGCGTAGCTCGACGACGGGCAGCTTCGTCGCCTTGAGCTGGCGCAGCAGGGCCTGATCGGCAGTGCGGGAGAGGATGCCATCACCATGCCAATTTTTAAGCCAATCTGGAAAGCTGCTACGCAGATCACGTGGCTCCAGATAGAGTGACCACGGCCCATGCTCCGCGACGTAGCGGCGAATGCCGCGCACGATGTCGCGACCGTAAGAGCGCGAAGTATCAACGAGGATAGCGACCTCGGGTATTCTAGGTGAGGCAGACGACATGAGGAAGTGCGAATGGAGCAGAGATCTCTGTTCGTCACACTTGATATATCGTCCACGCAACCACAAGTTCCCATCACCATGAGCACCGCGATCCCCCACGTCTATGATTCGCCTGTTTTCCGCATGGCATGCCAGCAATTCGATCTGGTGGCCGATTTCCTCGAAATCCCCGACAATGCACGTGATCGGCTGAAGCTCCCCAAACGAGCCCTCAGCGTCGCGATGCCCGTGAAGCGCGACGATGGCCGCGTGGAGGTCTTCATGGGCTACCGCGTGCAGCACCACCTCACGCTCGGGCCCACCAAAGGCGGCATCCGCTTTCATCCCGATGTCACTCTGGGCGAGGTCGCCGCGCTCGCTATGTGGATGAGCTGGAAATGTGCCCTCACTGGCCTGCCTTATGGCGGAGCCAAAGGCGGCGTCTGCGTCAATCCGCGAGATTGCAGCACCAACGAGCTCGAACGCATCACCCGCCGCTACACGCAAGAGCTGATCCCCTTCATCGGCCCGCAGGTGGACATCCCCGCGCCAGACATGGGCACCAATGAGCAAACCATGGCCTGGATCATGGATACCTACTCGCTACAAAGCGGCCACTGCGTCCCCGCCGTCGTCACCGGGAAGCCCGTCAACCTCGGCGGCTCACTCGGTCGCCGCGAGGCCACTGGGCGCGGTGTCGCCTACCTCGTCTCTCGTGCCATGGACACCCTCGGCATCACCGCCAGCACGGCCACTGCCGTCGTACAAGGTTATGGCAATGTCGGCAGCATCGCTGCATCCACCCTAGCACGTCAGGGCATCAAGATTATCGCCGTCAGTGACGCCTTTGGTGGTCTCTACAACGAAAAAGGAATCGACCTCGCGAAACTCGACTCCCATGTCGCAAAAACCCGCAGCGTCGTCGGATTCGAAGGAGCAGACGCCATCACCAACGAACAGCTTTTACTCACCCCCTGTGACGTCCTCGCCCCCTGTGCCCTCGAACGGCAGATCAATGCCACCAACGCCGCCCAAATCCGCTGCAAAATCCTCGCCGAAGGAGCCAACGGCCCCACCACACCCGAGGCCGATGCCATCCTCGAACAACGTGGCGACATCTTCGTCATCCCCGACATTCTCTGCAACGCTGGCGGTGTCATCGTCAGCTACTTCGAGTGGGTGCAGGATCTCCAGAGCTTCTTCTGGGACGAAGGCGAGGTGATGAGCAAGCTCTACCGCATCCTCGAGCAGTCCTTTGTCCAAACGCTCAACTTCAGTCGCAAACGCCAGTGCGGCATGCGCCTCGCGGCACTCAGCCTCGGCATCCAGCGAGTGCATGAGGCCAAAGCCATGCGCGGGCTGTTTCCGTGATCCGTTTCACCCCAACACCTCCGTCGGGCACTCAGGCAAAGACGCCAAAAAGGCGCGGCCATACGGCTTCGTGAGGATACGGTTGTCGAGGATAGCGCAGATGCCTTGGTCCTTGGCGGTGCGGATCAGGCGGCCGACGCCTTGGCGGAGTTTCAGGATGGCCTCGGGCACGCTGTATTCGGTGAAGGGGTTCATGCCTTCGGCCTCTAGGTGCTCGATGCGGCTCGCAGTGAGCGGATGATCTGGCACGGCAAAGGGCAGACGAGTGATGATGACATTGCTCAAGGATTCACCAGGCACATCCACGCCCGTCCAGAAGCTATCGGTGCCGCAGAGCACGCTGTGGGTGTCGTTTTTGAACTCCGCCAGCATTTGGTGCCGCGGCATGCCACGGCCCTGCACCAGCAGGCGCCAGCCGCGCTCCTCGCAATGGGCATCGAGCGTGTCGGCCACCGAAGTCATTTGGCTGTAGCTGGTGAAGAGCACAAAGGCGCGGCCTTTGCTCAGATCGAGAAAATGGCAAATCCACTGGCCAAGTTGGTCGAGATAGCCCGCCTCATTCGGCTGCGGCATCTTCTGCAACAAATAGAGCTTCATCTGCCGCTGGAAATCGAACGGACTCTCGATGCAGGCCGCGTGGGCTTTTTCTGCACCGACTCGATTGCGGAAGTAACGCAGCTTTTGGTCATCACCGACCCCCAGAGTGGCACTGGTGAACACGCATGCCTTTTGGCTCGCGAAAAAAATCTGCCGCAGTTTCGGCGAGACATCGACAGGCGCGGTGTGGAGCGAAATGATGTTCTTTTCCAGACCCGTGCGCTCCACCCAGTGGACATGGTCTTCCTGATCTTGGTCCAGATACATCTTCAGCCCACCTGCGACAGCACGCAGACGTTTGGCCAGATCATGCAGCTCCAGCTTGGTGTGTTCCTTGTGAGCAGCGTCGCCGGCTTTGTCGGCTCTTTTGGCCAGTTTTTCGAGTGGGAGGGCCAGAGTGTTCTCTACCAGCTCAGGGTCACGCACGCGGAACTCACGGCCCATGGCATTGAATTTGCACGCAGCCTCCACACGGCGGAAAAAGTCGTTCACGAGGTCGATCGTGCTCAAAACCTCACGGATGCCGTCTTTATCGCCCACGAGCTGGAAAAAGCCCTTTCGCGACTTCGGATTGTGCAGCCGCCCGAGGTCGAATTTGATGTTCGATTCACTGATGTGCAGCCCAAAGGCCTTCGCGGCCACATTTTCGATCGTGTGGGCCTCGTCGATGATCACGAAATCACGTGGGAAGAGGAAATTGCAGTCCTCGGTGGTCGTTTCGTCCGCCGAGGCCAGCAGCGTGAAAAACAGCGTGTGATTCAGCACCACCACATCCGCCTTCTCCATGCGGCGGCGCGTGTCCTGATACCAGCAGCGGCTGCCCGGAGGGCAACGGCGCGGCGATGCAGGCATGTGGCTCGCTGCACACCAGCGACCACACGCGTGCACCTGGCGTAAAGTCCATGTCGCTGAGTGTGCCGTCCTCTGTCTGCGCAGCCCAGTCGGCGATCTGGCCTAGTTCCGACGCTTCGGAGGATGAAAACAGGTCACCGCTCTCGCTCATGGCACGGTGCAGCCGCGTGGGGCACAGGTAGTTCCCGCGTCCCTTCAAAATCTCCGCGTGGAAGCTGCCGACGATCTTCTGCACCAGCGGGATGTCTTTGGAGATGAGCTGCTCCTGCAAATTGATCGTATGCGTGCAGATGATGGCCTTCCGCTTCTGCTCCAGCGCAAAAGTCACCGCCGGGATCAGATACGCGAGTGATTTACCGACACCCGTCGCCGCCTCACACACCAGCGCATGGCTGCCGTCCAGCGCCTCTCCCACGAGCTGCGCCATGCGCTGCTGCTGCGGCCGGTACTCGAACTGTGGTGACTCCGAAAGCCGCCCATCCTCTGAAAACGCGATGTGCATGCGCGGCCCCAGCGGCGGACGCTGCGGCTGGGCAAACACTCGCCCTCCTTCCTCGTGATCTTCGACGACATGAAACATGCGGGAGCCGCCGATAGCAGAGAGCGAAGGGCAGAGAGCAACGGACTTTTTTCCGCCGCGTGCGAATTATGACCTTCCGCTCCTCATGGGCCGCTTGTCCAATGACGACCACTGCTACTTTTTCGGCAAGGGACTGATCAACTGCGCGGAGATGAACAAGCAGCGTGTGGTTTGGCCTGTGGATTCGGACAGGACTACGGTCTGGCCATCCCAAATCGTGACGGAGGTGGTGTTGCCTGGTTTGATGTTGATGTTGAGCTCGATGGTGTTTCCGTCTGCGCCCAGAGTGGGCGTGATGGCGAGCTTTTGAACTCCGAACTCCGCTGGCGTGCGAAAAGTGCTTTCCACGCCAGGTTTGGCGCTGGCTCTAGGCAGGACATTGATGGATGTTTCTTTCTTTACTGATAATGAACGCATGACGACTTGGAATTGGGGGTCGGTGAGCACACCACTGAGAAAAATACCCAGAGGAGGAGCTGGCTCGGCGGGTTTGGAATCAGATGTTTTTTTGACCGCGCCCGATTGGAGGATGTCTAGGAACGCCTCCCAAGGCATGTTTACGCTCACCGCTTTCACAACTAGGACAATCCGCTTGTTGGCGCGATCATGATCGGCGTTTAGGATTCCGAGCCACTCCTCGATGAGTTCGAGCGTGGCTTTGGAGGCCTTCACGGTGAGTTTGCCTTCCTGGATGCTCGCGTCGCCCGGTGCGATGACGATTTTTTGTTCACGGAGCATGGTGACAAGGTTCGTGGTGTTTTGAAGAATCGCAGGGAGCCGATAAGTGCGTTGTGCGATTTCCAAGGAAGGTTTGTCCGGCATGTTCCTTCCTGGAGGTGGACGCGGGCCTTTGTCGTCGAAGCTGGTTTCTTCGCCTCCGGGATTGATCGCCATCGCGGTGATGAAAACGGTGACGGGTTTCTTCGGCGTGGTGAGATGCAGCACGAGTGTCTCACCAGAGGCGAGATCGGCTATGGCGCTGGTTTGGTGCATGGTGACGTGCTCCCAGACAGCATGTGCATCACTCATGCCTTCGTTGGCATCGAGCCCGAGGGAGACATTGGCCTCCACGCGGCTCTTCGCGGTGTCGGTGGCGGCGGCGAGGAGTTCGATGGAGGGGCCCAGTTTCTTCATTTCGGCACCTTTTTGCTCATCCGGCGGCATTTTGAGGATTTCGCGCACGACTTCGACGGTGGCCCGCTGGCCGAGTTTGGTGATGACGCTGGGGGCGCTGAGAATGTGGATGTCTTTTTGCTGTGTGGATTCGCGGATGAGCTTTTGGAACTCGCCTTTTTGAATGATGGCTGCGTGTTGGCTGAGAAGTGGGCCGCCTTGGATGAGCCTAGTGAGGAAAAACACCTGCGGGCTGCGCTCGCTAGCACGGGCGACGATTTCTTCGATCAAATCGAGGTTGGTGGACCAATTGCGAACGAGGAGGGTGCTGGTAGCTATTTGATAAAGGGCGGAGGAGCCTTCAGGGAATGGAATGCCGCGTTTTTCGAGGAAATCCCGCGCGGTGCTGCCTTCGGCGAAGCCTGGCGGCACCCTATAATGCCGCGTGAACATTTTTCCCGGCTGCGGAGCTGCGGCCTGAGCGGTGGCGATACCAAAAGAGGCCGCGAGGTATGGCGTGACCAAAGCGAAGGCCAAACAACCGAGCACAAACAGCGCACCGATTTTTTTCCGAACACCACGGGCTTCCATCAGGGCGACGAGGCGATCTTTGAGCCTGCGTGCGGGGCGCGAGCGAAGGAGCGGCATGGCAAAGCGGGAGGGCGAGGGCTGCCCGGCCCAGGTGAGGAGGAAATCGGCATAAGGCGCATGATCCGGCTCCTCGCCGACGGCGGCGGTATCGCAGGCCTCTTCGCGGGCGCGGGCAAACTCCTCGATGAGGGCATGCACGAAGGGATTCCACCAGAGGAACGTCAGGGCGATGTTTTGCAGCAGCACGGCCACGGTGTCGTTCAAGCGCAGATGCTCGGCTTCATGCCGAATGAGCCAGCGCCATTGTTGCGGAGAGAGCTCTTGGAAAGCCTGCGCTGGAACGGCGATGACGGGAAAGAACCATCCAGCGGCGCAGGGGGTGCACGGGGCCTCCGATACCGAGAGTCGTTCAAAGGGTACATCACGGGGTAGAGAATCGATTTCCGACTGGGTCAGCCCCCGAAGCCTCCATGCCCAGCGCTGGATGCTTATGCTCTGAACCAGAAGCCACAGCAACAAGAGTGCCGTGACTAGCCAGGACAATCGGTGAACCCATTTCACGAGATCGTTCACGTTCCATGCGGAAATGGCGGCGGGCCTCGGTGCGGGCTGCACGCTGGCGGTTTGTGGCTCCACCTTCACCCGCCAATCGTGCTCGAAAGTCTCGCGTATCGGTGTCAGGACGGGGACATGCTGCTTCGTCGGAAAAAGATCACGAAAGGTGATGTCAAATGGGCTGTAAAGGCACATCAGCACAGCGAGATTTGCGAGGATGCAGCGACGTAATGCATCGCGAATGACAAAACGCACCAGTAGCCATGCCACGGCTCCAATGACGAGGCTGTGGACGATGAAATTGAGGAAGGTGATGGCCTCCGTGCTCATGATGAAGTGCCTCCTTTTTTGTTGCTGATGAGTTTTTTTAGTTCGGCGAGCTCTTCGGCGGTGATGTCGCCGTTTTCGACGAGGCAACGGACGAGGGCGAGGCTGCTGCCGCCGAAGAGGCGCTTTTTGAGCTCGGTGAGGACACTGGTGCGGCCCGGCTGCTCTTTGACGGCGGGTTCGTAGGCGTGGCTGCGGTTGCTGTCGTCACGCACGATCCATCCTTTGGCCTCCAGGCGTGTGAGCTGCGTTTGCAGGGTGTTGCGCGTGACGGGTTCGGCGCGGTTTTCGTTCACGGCATCCAGCAGCTCCAAAACGGAGGCGGGATGCTTTTTCCAAAGGATGTCCATGAGTGCCTGTTCGGCAGCGGAAAGGGCTGGGAGTGCTTTTTTGGCCATATTTCGCGAGTTTGACGACAGATGTCGGATTTGTCGAGAAAAATGTCCGACAGGTGTCGGATGACGATTTATGGCAGCGTGACCTTCAGGCGCATGAAGCGGGTGTTTTCGCTGCTGAGAGGTGCGGCGGCTCTGGTGGTAAAAAGGTGGAAGCCTCCCGTTGTGGCGGTGGGGGCACTGTACAGCTCGGTGTGGCCGGGGCCGGTGCTCCAGGTGCCGATTTGGAGTGTGGGGCTGGTTTCGACGGTGAGGGTGGCAGAGCTGGCGGCGGGATTGATGCGGCAGATGAGGGCGAGGTACTGCTGGCCGCTGATTTCGATGAGGGTGGGCTGTGGAAGCGCGGTGGTGGGTGCGTCGTTGATTTTGGGAGGGGTTCCGAGGGCGTATTCGAGAGCGTTGTTGATGCCGTCGGCATCGGGGTCGTCGTCGGGGTCTTTGATTTCAGTGGGGTCGTTGGTGCGGTGAAAGCTGAGGTCCCGCCACGCGGCCCAGGTGAGTGTATGCGGTGTGCCGCCGGGCTGGCCACCAGCGCTGGCACTGGCGGTCCAGTTGGCGACGTTGGCGTGATCGGGTGCTGTGCTTGGATTGACCAAAAGGAGGCTGGGGCCAAAGCCATCTGCACTGCGGGGCCAGGGTGCGGTGTCGGTGTAGGTGACGCTGTGGAGGAGGGTGCCGTTGTTGCGGAGCTCGATGGTTTCGCCGCTGTTGCTGATGCCGCCGCTGTATGCTCCGGCGGCGATGATGCCGTTGTAGGCAGTGCCGTAGCGTTTGCGGAAGGCGATGAGGCTTTTGACGACGAGGATGTTTTGGCCGGGTGCGAGACTGGTGAAGCCGCTGCTGCTGAAGGTGTAGCTGATGCCGTTGGCGAGGGTGAGCTGGGCGAGTAGGACGGGTGCGGTGCTGATGTTTTGGATGCGGATGAATTCGAAGTCGTCGCCGTTGGTGATGGGGTCGGGTGCCTGGGTCTCGGTGAGTGTGGCGCTGGGTGGGTTGTACATGATTTCAGCGATGACGAGATTCGTGGCGCTGGGTGGGACGGGGTCGATGGTGTAGGTGGCTTCGCTGAGGGGGGACCACTCTCCGAGGGAACTGCGTGTGCGTGTGCGGAGTGTGATGGTGGTGTTTAAGGTGATGGCGCTGCTGTAAGTGGTGGCGGTGGGTCCAATGGCTCCGCCTTCGAGGCGCGGATCTGTGCCATCGGTGGTGTAGTAGATGGTTCCGCCGCTACCGCTGAGTGTGAGCGTGGTGCCTTGGGCGACATTGCCACTGGGAAGACTGAGGGCGGGGGCTGTGGTGGCGGGCCAGAGTCCGTAGGTGGCGAGTTGGGTGCCGTTGGGGCCGAGGAGATAGGTGCGGCGGCCGGTGGTGGGTGCGGTCCAGGTGCCGAACCACGTCTCATTGAAGGCCTGACCCGTGGTGTAGGTGAGGATGGGCTGGACCTGGGCTTTGAGGGCGTCTTTTTGGGTCTTCAGCCAAAAGGTGCTGCCACGGTCATCGAGCACTCCGCCGTTGAACATGTGCTTGTAAACGCGGTCGGCGAATTTGAGCCTGAACTCGGCGCTGGTGCGCAGTTTATTGAAGAGGATGCGGAGGGTGCGGTCACTGGTAGCGAATTGATTGGCGATGACGTCGTAGGACACCCCCTGACCGGTGTAGCCGATGGCGTTGAAGCCGCCCTCGCTGTCCCAGTCGATGAAGCGCCAGAGGGAGTTCGGGCCAGAGCTTTGCTCACGGACCATGACCCAGTTGTTGGCGGGCCAGTCCCACATGGCCGCGTAGATTTTCATGAGGAAGTAGTCACAGATGTTATCGAGATCGAGGCGGCTCTTTGCAGCGGCCCAGTTTGCAGGGATGGTGAGGTCTGCGGCGAGGGTGGTGCTGAAGAGGTCATCGAAGTCGGTCCGATCGCCGTCTTCGACTTCGTTGTTGTCGATCACGTCCCACACGGCGCTGCCGCCGTAGTGCTCGCGGAGCATGTCTTCGCGGATGCGCTCGACGATGTTGTAGTAGCCTTTGTATTGCCCATTGAGGTAGAGTGAGGTCCAGCGGCCGATGACGCCTTCATGCCCCATGGCCATGAGGATGCGGCGGCAGAGCTCGTCGGTGATGTGGGGATTGAAGTTGTCGTTTTTGCCGGAGCGGAGGCGCAGTTTGTCGAAGCGGGTGATGTCGTAGCCGGGGAAGATGCTGTGATTGAGCTTTCCAGGGCCGTAGGCGCTGCGGAAGTAGAGATTGAAGCTGGGCTTTTCTTCCCACTGATTGAATATCCAGGGTGAATTGCTGGTGTAGAGGAGGCGTAGCCGGGGACGTGTGTAATTACTGGCGGAAAGGCGCATGCCAGCCTGGATGGAGACGCTGGGGGTGGCATCTGGGTAGTGGTATTCGAGGGCGATTTCGCGCTCGGCGGGGTCGCCTTCGAGCATGGCGATGTTGTAGGTCTCTGGGCCTGCGGGGAGCCACTGGGCATCTGCATCGCGGGTGCCGCCTTCGATGCTGAGGACTCCATGGGGCTTATAAAAGACACGGGTGCCGCTGGCGGTCATGAGTGTGGCCGGCAGAGTCCTGATGGCGGTGTTTTGGGCGATGAGGTAGGTGTGGGTGGCGATTTCTCCAGGCAGGAGGCTGGGCGCAAAGGCGCGGGCACGCAGGACGGTGCCGGTTTTGTCATTGATGAATGGGATGCTGATGGGCGCTGAGTAGGCCGTGCTGGTCTCGGTGGGGTCGCTGCCATCAAGTGTGTAGCGGATGGTGGAGCCAGGGGTGGTGCAGGTGAGAGTGACGGTCTGTGCGGTGTCGTAGAAGTCACCTGGGAGGCTGGCGGTGATGGCGGCGGTGCGTGCGGTGTGCTCGGTGCCGCTGTTAGCTGCGGCGGGTGTGGCTTTTTCGAAAAAGACGGGCGTGATACCGTCGCTGACACTGCGCCCGAAAGTAGTGTGGGCATGCTGTCCGGCGGGATAGGTCAGAGAGTCGATAAGGCTGCCGCTTTGGTAAAGGAGGAGGCTGCCGCCGTCTTTTTCGAGGGTGAAATTGCTGTGGAGGTAGGTGGCGGTGCTGCTGCCATTGGCCTCAAAGCGGTTGTCACACATGACGATGAGGTAGCCACTTGCGGGGAGTGTGGCGCCATTTGGAAAGGACCATTTGGCGGGTTGGGCAGCACTGTCGGTGAGGGTCCAGCTGGTGAGGTCGATGGGGCTAGAGCTGGCGTTTCGCAGCTCGATCCAGTCACGGGCTTCTTGTGGGTCTTCGTAGTCCTCATGCTTCCCGGGTGGTGTGGGAAAGGGCTGCGTGACGAGTATGGTGTCCACGACGATGCCACTGGGCTCATGATGGCCGACGAAGTAGCGCCACACGCCGCCCGCCGCGCCACTGCTGATGAAGGTGGCTCCGCCACTGAGGCTGAGTGCGGCATCGAGTTTCAGGCTCGTGGCGAGGTCGTAGTTATGCACCTGGATGGCGAGGACATTGGTGCCGGTCACGAGGACTTGATTCGCCGGCACAGTCAGTAAATCACTGAAGCCAGTGGTGGTGGCGGCGTTGTAGGCACGCTGCGTGGCATAGACGTGGTGTTTTGCGGGGCCGAGATTTTTGCGAGAGATTTCGATGCCGTTGATGCTGGCAACAAAGCCATCGTTGTAGTCGATTTGCAGGCGCAGGAGTGTGGTGGCGGTGGCTTGGGCCTCCGTGGCGGTGAATTCTTTGCGCAGGTAGAGCGAGTAGGCTTTGCCACTCATCTCGGTGGTCAGATCGGTGCCCAAACCAGTGACGCCATGGCCAATGGGCTGCGTGCCAGTGCTCCAGGCACTGTGATCAAACTCAGCGGCACTCCAAGGTGGGCCACTGCCGATGGAGGGGACACCCGTGGTGCTCCAGCGAATGATGCGCTCACTAGGATTGGCCGCCAGCTCATTGATAGTGACCTGCGCAGGCACCGAAGTGGCCGAAATGGCACCTATAGCTACGGTGATGAAAAAAAGAGCAGCAGGTGACACGAGGCCCACTTACACCAGAAACGACCCTATACGACAAAAAACCCGCTCTGGGGCACAGAGCGGGTTTTAGCGAAAGGGTGTCTGAATGTGCTTATTTCTTCTTTTTGCCGCCGAGGGCGACAGCGAGCACAAGGACGACGACAACGACACCACCTGCGATCATGAGGATGGTATTGAGGTCCATGCCGCCTTCCTCAACGGGTGGGTTGATGATGGCACTGTAATCCGTTGCAGGCATGGCACCGGGCGCTGTGGCACCAGGGAGAGCTCCAGGAATGGCCTGTGGATAGGCACCGGGAACAGTGGCTCCTGGCACTGCACCAGGAACGGCTTGTGGATAGGCTCCTGGAACAGCGGCTCCTGGCACTGCACCAGGGACTGCTTGGGGATAAGCACCGGGAACAGCGGCTCCTGGCACTGCGCCAGGGACAGCCTGGGGATAGGCTCCGGGGACAGTGCCGGGGGCTACCTGGGGAGGGACGCCAGGTGTGGGCTGCGGGTAGGCCCCGGGAGCGGCAGGGTTTACAGCTCCAGGAGCGGCGACAGGAGCCGCTCCTCCGCTGGCCATCTGAAGGGCACGGGCTACGGCGTCATCGGTGCCACCTGCGGGGGCTACTCCAGGGGTGCCTGCGGCACTAGCAGCAGCACTTCCTGCCTGGGCGGCGGCTTTGGCCTGGTTTTCGTAGTTTTTGGCGATGAAGGCTTGGCCATATTTCTGGATTTCCTGCGCATACTGCATGGGGATAGTCGGCGTGATGAGGCGCTGGGCGGCATTGAGCGCAGCGTAGCCTTCTTGAAGTTTGTTGTTGTAGTAATGACCAATGGCGATGTGGATTTGGTCATTGATGGCAGTGATGGCCGCGACATCGGTTTTTTTGCGCTTGGCACTTTCCGTGGAGGCTAGTTTTTGCTGCTCTTTGATCTGCTTGATGTTGTATTTGTAGGGAGTCGCCCATTTGGCGTCCCGCTTATCAGAGTCGTATTTGTCCTCGGCTGCGTTTTTTTCTTTTTCGATAGCTGATTTCGTGCGGCTGAGATCGGGCTCAGTGAGCCGCTTGAGGTTGTCATCGCGGTTTTTTTGAAGGGTGGGCTGGTCGCGTGCCATCTGATTGAGTTTGGACTCATAGTCGGTGAGGTGGGCGATAACTTCTTCGACGGCCTTGGGGTAATGGATGGAGAGGAAGTGGGAGGAGCCTGCGGCGGTGAAACTCTCAAATTGCTTCATCGCGGCACTGAAGTCTCCGGCCTTGGCGGCATCATTCATGGCTTGGCGAATGCGGTAGGCGTCGATGTTGTATTTCTCGGCACGGGCATCGGCACTGGCGAGCCATTTGCCGTCCATCTTGATTTCTCCGGCGATGACTTTTTCTTTTTCCGCCTGGAGTTCATCGATCATTTTCTGGACCTGCGCGGCCTGGGGGGAGCCTGGATAGCGGTTCACAAAAGGGCGGAGGCGGTCCTGGATGACTTGCTCGTAGGCCTCTGCGGTCATCAGGTCGGCCGTGGGTGTGAGGGTGAGGAGCTCTTTGATTTCGACTTCCTCAGGCTTTTCCTTCATGATGCCGCCTGGAGCGATGTCGGCCATGGGGACGATTTTTTCGTCCCAGATTTTAGGCGTGACCTTGTACTTAATCTTCACGCCGGCGTCATTTTGCTCGAGGATGGTGCCTTCGAGCTTTTTGCCGTCTTTCAAAGTGACGATGTCGGCATGGAGTACACCGCTGGAGATCGCAGTGATCACCAGGGCGGGCAGGAAGCGGCTCAATTTCATGATGGGTCTAGGGTGGGTGGGGAAAAAGCGAGGAATGCGAGATTAATCAAAAAGGGCGGGCCTCGTAAAGGGGCGATTACATGAGAAGGGGATTATTTTTCCCGGCGCTTGAGGATGATGCGCTTGAAGCGAGCATCTCCGGTAGCGCTGACACTCACAATCTCACTGTCATCGACGAAGACCTGATGGATGAGACGGCGGTAGTAGCTGTTCATCGGCGGGAGGTCGGCTGGCTGACCCGTGGAGCGGACGCGGGAGGCGAGCTCTTTGGCACGGGCGATCATTTTATCCTCACGCATGGAGCGGTAGAACTCGACATCGACGCGGATGCGCGGTGCATCACTAATATGACGCTGGAGGACGCGATTGACGAGGTATTGGATGTCTTCGAGCACTTCACCACGACGGCCGATGAGGCGCTCACTATCCTCGGTGAGGATCTGGAGGGTGGGACCGTCGGCACCGTCATCGGGCTCGATCTGGGCAGTAAAGCCGAGGTAGCCGAGCATGGCATCGAGGATGTGCTGGGAGTGTTCGAGAGCGGTGGCGTTCATGGGAAGTTCGGGGTGCCCGGTTCTCGGTTAGCGGGTAGTTTCTACGAGTATTTGACGTTTTTTTGCGGCTCCATTTCGAAGGCGGTCGTTTCCTGCTCGGCGATGTGGGGCTTGAGGACTTCTTCGCGGAATTTGAAGTAGTAGGGGTCGTCCTGGCAGATGGCGAGCTTGTCCATGCTTTCGACTTCGATTTGGACGAACCAGGGCCATTCGTCGGAGGGATTGACGCGTTTGCCGGTCTTGACGGCGAGGACTTCGGGCACGCGAAGAAGGAGCACCCGTGTCTGTGCCATCATGGTCTCCAGCCGCTCGGGGGTGACCTCGGGCTTGAGCTGAAAGAGGCTGAGGTAGGAGATCATGTGCGGCGAATCCGGCGATGGACCGGTAGGGAGCTAGGATTTCCAGTCGAGGACGCCTTTTTTCCAGGCGTAGCCGAAGGCAGCGAGGAGGATGAGGGCAAAACTGAAGGCGACGAGGAGGATGGAGGCACTATCAAAGACGGTGATGTAGTCTTTATAGACGACGGACCAAGGGTAGAGGAAGACGACCTCGATGTCGAAGAGGACAAAGAGCATCGCGACGATGTAGAACTTCACGCTGAAGCGTGGTTGGCTCTCGCCGATGGGCAGCATGCCGCACTCGTAGGCGCTGTCTTTGATCTGGCTCCTACGAGCAGATTTACCGAGTAGGGCAGAGACGAGTAGGGTGGCACCAGCGAATCCGCCGGCGATGAGGACTTGGAGAAGGATGGGGAGATAGTTTTCCTGCATGGGGATGAGGTCACGAATGGTTAGCGGGCGGCTGGGGGAGCGTCAACAGACGTTCTCGCGGAGAGCGGCGTGGGGAATGGGCTCAGTGGGCGGCTTTCACGCGTGGAGTGGGCTTTTCCACATGGCCGGCCTCACGCTGCTGGCTGCCACGGGCATCGCCGTCTCCGAGGGTGCGACGGGCGGCCTCAGCTCGCTGGAGCAGGCGCTGGACGATTCCTGGCTGCTGGGCGGAGAGGTCGTTTTCTTCGGCGACATCGGTTTGGACGTCATAGAGGGCTATTTTTTGCTCGATGGGCTTTTTGCCTTTGGCGGTGCCGATGCCGCCTTTGTCACTGAGGGGCAAATAAAGCTTCCAATCGCCTTCGCGGACGGCTTGGAGCTGTTTGACATTAAAATAGAAGAATCCGGTGCCGTCGTAGGGTGAGTGGGCGTCCTTTTCGCCAAAGAGCAATGGACGGATGTCGTGGCCGTCGATGGGCTTTTGCGGAGGTTTGGCACCGGTGACTGCGGCCAGGGTCGGGAGCATATCCATCATGGTGCAAAGCTGGGTGCAGGTGGTGCCAGCGGGCACTTTGCCGGGCCAGCGAGCAATGCAGGGCATGCGCTGGCCGCCTTCACTGGTGCTGTAGCCCATGCCTTTATAGGGGGCGTTGCTGCCCTGGGCGGGAGTGCGGTTAACGGCACCGTTGTCATTGGTCCAGATGACGAGGGTATTTTCGTCGAGATGGTTGTCTTTGAGTGCCTGGAGGATTTCTCCAGTGGACCAGTCGAGCTCCTCGATGGAGTCGCCGTAGAGCCCGTTGGCGGATTTCCCTCGAAAGGCGGGGCCTGGATAGCACTCCTTGCGGCTGCCGGGGCCTGCTTCGGGGAAATAGAGGAAGAAAGGCTGCTCACGGTGCTGGCGGATCCAATTCACAGCGGCTTCGGTAAAGCGCTGCGTGAGTGTTTCTGCCGCGACGGGTGCTTCGATGACTTTTTCGTCCTGCATCAGCGGCAGCGGGGGCCAGCCTTTTTCCGGGAATTTGTCATGCACCATGTCCTCGCTGTAAGGGATACCGAAGTAGGAATCGAAGCCGTTGCGCGTGGGCAAAAAGTCCGGCTGATCGCCGAGGTGCCATTTGCCGAAGCAGGCAGTGGCGTAGCCGTTTTGCTTCAAAAGCTCTGCCATCGTCTCCTCGCCGGGATGAATGCCCCGCGTGGCGACGGGCTGCAAAACGGCTGCGCCGATGGCACTGATGTGCAGGCCGACGCGGCGCGGGTAACAGCCTGTCATCAAGGCCGCACGACTCGGTGTGCACACGCCGCTGGCGGAGTAGAAGCTGGTGAATTTCCGCCCCTCAGCAGCCATTTTGTCGAGATTCGGCGTGCGGTGCTTCGTCTGCGGATTGAAGCAAGCGATGTCGCCATTGCCGAGGTTGTCACAAAGGATGACGATGATATTCGGACGTGCGGCAGCAAAAGATGCTGCGGCGAGGAAGGCGAGGGTTCCAAGTTTCATGTTTCAAGTAACAGGCAGACCTGCAAACGCCGCGAATGGGCACCAACTTGAAACTTGGGACCTGAAACTTGAAACGAACCCGCGATCAGCAAATCCCCAGCGCCTTCGCCACCACGACATCTGCGGTCGGAAGCTGAATGGCCTCCAGCGGCGGGCTGTAGATCGCGGGGGAGTCGAGGCTGCACACGCGCTGCACGGGAGCATCGAGCTCATCAAAGATGCGCTCCTGGATCATGTAGGCGATCTGGGCTCCGATGCCGCAGTAGGGCTTGTTTTCCTCCACATAGACGGCGCGGTGGGTCTTGGCGACGGATTCGAGGATGGTGTCCTCATCCAGCGGGCGAATGGTGCGCAGATCTACGACCTCGGCGTGGATGCCATGCTCTTCCTCGAGGATCTGTGCGGCCTGGAGACAGGTGATGACAGCTTTGCCGTGGGCGATGAGGCTGATGTCGGTGCCCTGACGCTTCACATCGGCCAGACCGAGCGGGATGAAAAGCTCACCACCGGGGAGCTCGTCGTTGGAGGGCACATCCCATTCTTCGCCGTAGAGCTTAGTGCTCTCCATGAACATGACTGGGTCATTGTCGCGGATGGCGGCTTTCATGAGGCCCTTGGCATCATAGGCATTGCTGGGGCAGACGCACTTCATGCCGGGAAAGTTCGCCATGATGTTCTCTGGCGTGTGGGAGTGCGTAGCTCCCACGCTGGTGCCGCCATTGGCCGGGCCACGGATGACGATGGGGCAGTTGATCTTACCGCCAGACATGTAGCGAACCATGGCTCCATTATTGACGATTTGGTCCCAGGCGACGGTGTAAAAGCTCCAAAACATCAGCTCCATCACGGGCCGCACGCCGAGCATGGAGGCACCGATGCCCATGCCGATGAAGCCGGCCTCGCTGATGGGTGTATCGACGAGGCGCTTGTCTCCCCACTTATCCCAGAGGCCTTGGGTGACTTTGTAGGCACCGTTGTATTGGGCGACTTCTTCCCCCATCACGACGACCATGGGATCGCGGGCGATTTCTTCATCGAGGGCTTCACGGATAGCGTCGCGGTAGGTGATTCGGCGGGGCATAGGGGGATTTTGAGGGGCGCAGTAAGTCGGGGAGGCCAGGGGCGGTGTCAAGCCTGCGAGAAAGGAGACACACAGGGCCGGATTGGGCGGCTCTTCATGCGACTTGTCGGTCGCTTATTCATTTTCTGTTTGCCCGCAGGCCGCACCTGCGCTTTAGACTCCGCCCACGACAAAAAAAGTCACCTCGCGCGGTTAGCTCAGTGGTAGAGCATTACCTTGACATGGTAGGGGTCACAGGTTCGAACCCTGTACCGCGCACCATCTCCCACCAGGGAGATGATTTTAGAGATCCACGGTCTGCATGTGCTGCGCCACATCGACCTTATGCCCAGGGAAGGACATCTCCAGACCAGCCTTCAGCGCCTCGGAGCGCTCAGGCTCGCCGTGGACCAGGAAGACACGCTTTTTCGGCCCCTGCACCCTCGCAAACCACTCTAGCAACTCATCATGATCCGCGTGGCCGGAGAAAGCATCCAGCGTCTCGACCTGTGCATGCACGGGGAACTCCTCGCCGAAGATATTCACCCGTGGGTGCCCTTGGCGCAGCTTCCAGCCCAGAGTATTCTCCGCGCAGTAGCCGACAAAGAGGATGATGTTCTTCGGGTTCGTGACGTTATTGCGTAGGTGATGCAGGATGCGTCCACTCTCCGCCATACCACTGGCGCTGATGATGATCGCCGCGCCTTTGGTCTTGTTGAGCTTCTTGGACTCATCCACAGACCGCACGAGGCGCAGCCCCTCGAAGCCAAAAGGATCATCCCGCATAAAGACAGCGTCACGCAGCTCAGGGCGCAAATCGTCGATATGCAGGCGGAAAATCTCCGTCGCCTTCACCGCCAGCGGACTGTCCACATAAGTCGGCACCGAGCTGATGCGCCCCTCATGGATCAGGCGATCTAGGCAGCACAGCATCTGCTGAGTCCTCTCCACTGCGAATGCCGGGATGATGAGCCTGCCACGCTGCTGCTGGGTGCGGCGGATGATCTGCGATAGGTGCTCGTCTGCCTCTGTGCTGAGCTCATGCTTCCGCCCACCATAGGTGCTCTCCATGATCACCATGTCGATCCCCTCACTGGCCTCTGGATTATTTAAAAGGTCATTCCCAGGCCTGCCGATGTCGCCAGAAAAGAGTAAACGCGTCTGCTTCCCGCCCGCATTCCGGTCCGTGATGTCTAGGATGACCTGTGCACTACCCAGCACATGCCCCGCGTCGATGAAGGTCACCTTCACACCCTCCGCCACATGCTGCGGCCGGTGATAGGATGCCGTCACAAACTGCCGCATGCACTTTTCCGCATCCACCACCGTGTAGCTCGGCTCCAGCTCTGGGGAGCCATCCGCACGCTTTTTATTCAGCCAGGCGATGTCACTCTCATGGATCTTCGCCGCATCTGGCAGCATGATGCTGCATAGATCCCGCGTGGCCGGTGTACAGTGGATATTCCCATCGAATCCCAGCTTACACAGATGTGGCAGAGCCCCGCAGTGATCGATATGGGCATGAGAGAGCACCACGCAGTCCACCGACTTTGGATCAAAGGGGAAGCTCTTATTTTTCTCCATCGCCTCCGACCTGCGGCCCTGGTATAGCCCGCAATCCAGCAAAATGCGCTGTCCATTGACCTCGATGAGATGCTTTGATCCAGTGGTGGTGCCCGCAGCACCGCAGAAAGTGATTTTCATGACGAGAAGTGCCCCGAAGAACGGGAGCACGCCCAGAAGCGCAAGCAGAAGAAACGAATCCGCATCCCCACAACATAGGAAGTGGGGGAGCCATCCGACGCAAGTCCTGCTCACCCCTGACTTCCCACTTGTCACCCATAACGCCGCCCGTTATTATACCTACACCTCAATGCATGATCCGTTCCTTTGCCTGCGACGACACTGCCCGGCTGTTCCGGCGGGAGAAAGTCCGCGCCTTTCCGCCGGACATCCAGCGCACTGCCCTGCGGAAGCTCGCCCAGCTCCACGCCGTCACGGAGCTGCTCCAGCTCCGCGTGCCGCCGGGAAATCGGCTGGAAGCCCTCAAGGGCGACCGCAAAGGCCAGCACTCCATCCGCATCAACGATCAATGGCGCATCTGCTTCCTCTGGGAGTCAGACGGGCCGCATGAAGTCGAAATACCTGCCATGAAAAAACACGCTCCCATCCACCCCGGCGAAGTGCTCCAGGAGGACTTCCTTGCGCCCCTAGGCTTGTCCGAATACCGGCTGGCGCAAGACATCGGCGTGCCGCCACGGCGCATCAACGAAATCGTGAAGGGCAAACGCTCCATCACTGCCGATACCGCGCTGCGGCTCTCCCGCTACTTTGCCTGGCCTGCCGAGGTCTGGCTCAATCTCCAGTCCAGTTACGACCGCCAGCTCGCCGAGGACGCCATGCGGCCCGTGCTGGACCGCATCAAGCCCTGTGCCCTGGCAGCAGCAGCGTGAAGCCAGATGTCGAGATGAGACGCCCCTCGTAGAGGCAAACTGAACCGTAAAAGTGCACAGCCAGTGAACAGCGGATTTTTTTGCTTCCATCTCCAGCGCCCCAGCGAAGCGCTGGAACCCTTGATTTTAGGAGATGGTGGGTAGGGCTGGGTTCGAACCAGCGTAGGCGTAATCCAGCAGATTTACAGTCTTTCATTTGCGTGTTTCATCCTGATTCGCCATGATCCCTCTTGTGCCGACGGAAAGCCCATTATACAAGGGTTACAGCGCCATTTGAGAGAATCACCATGAAACAGGAAAGCACAAAACAGGGCAGAAAAAGTGAGCACATTTTGAGCACACTCACGAGTGTGCTCACTTCTGAGGATTCGGGCCAGTTCGCCGCCAAGAGCAAAACGAGCGCTAATTACTGGCTTTCGGGCAAGCGGCTGTTCAAGTTGACCCGCAGGAATGCCAAGGGGGGTGATGATGGCGGATGCTGACTATTCCTGCCAGCTCTCCTACGCTGGACGGCGGGAGCGGTTTCAGGCTCCACACGGCGAACAAGGCAGAAGCGGCGAGCAAAGCGGCAGCCATTTACCGGGATGTGGTCGGAAAGGGCTGGGAGGATGCGCTAAGACTGCACAAGCCCAAGGCTTTGCCCAAGGTCGAGACGCTGCCGCCTGCGACGGTGGGGAGCTTGATTGCGGCGAGCATGCGCCTTTCCAGTGCCCGCACTGAGAGCATGGGGGCTTACGCCAAGGCACTGCGTAGGATCGCCGTGGGGGTGCTGGAGATCACAGGCGGGAAGAAGTTCGACGCTTTTAAGGGCGGACGGGCTGCATGGCTGGAGAAAATCGACGCAAAGCCGCTGGCAGACCTGACTCCCGCTGCTGTGCTGGCGTGGCGAAACAAGTTCATGAAAGCGGCACGCACGCCGGAAGCACGGGGCCGCGCTGCGGTGACGGTGAACTCGCTGGTGCGGAATGCGAAAGCCCTGCTTGCGAAAAAGGTGCGCCCGTTCATCGAGCAGGAAATGCAACTCCCCTCCCCTTTGTTCTTTGAGGGTGTTTCTGCGGAGCCAGAGCCAAGCCTGCGCTACCGCTCCAAAATCGACGCTGAGGCAATTCTACAAGCCGCACAGAGCGAACTGGCTGCGCAAGACACGGAAGCCTTTAAGCTCCTACTACTCACGCTTGTCTGCGGCTTGCGGCGAAGCGAGGCTGACACCCTGATGTGGAGTCAGTTCGACTTTGGGAAACGGGTGCTGGTAATCGAGGATACGGAGCACAAGCGGCTGAAAAGCAAAGACAGTGCTGGCGACATTGACCTAGAGCCGGAGCTTTGCGCCCTGTTTCAGGGCTACATGGCAAAGGCTCAAAGCTCGTTCGTACTGGAGCCGTCGAAACGCATCCGCATCACCACCATGCAGGAACGGGAAACCCGTGGCTACCGCTGTGAGCCGACACACCAGAGACTGCTGGCATGGCTGCGGCTGCAAGGCGTCAACGGCATCCGCCCCATCCATACGCTGAGGAAAGAAATCGGTGCCGTGATAGCGAGCCGAGACGGCATCTGGAAGGCGTCCCGCTACCTGCGGCACTCCGACATCCGCATCACCAGCAAGCTGTATGCCGACAAGAAAATCCCCGTCACAGCGGGACTGGCGGCGTTCTTTGCGCCGGTCGCTGACAACGTAGTCGCTGCTGACTTCGGGGCCGGAGCGGTGGCGGGTGCTGATGCGGTGGCCGATGTGAAAAAGAAGGCGCAACGCAAGGTTCACTGAGACGAGAGCGGTGGCGGTGGTTTTTGAAAATCTGCTGTCACACTGTCACGAATAGGAGAGCAGAAAAGCGCATGACGAGTCAGGACGTGTTGGCATCTTGGAGGCATGACAAAAAAGCAATCGAAGAAACCTAGATCACAAACAAGCGGAGCCAAGCGCAAGACGGTCGAGGAAATCGAGTGGCAAGTCCACGAGCCATATAATGGTGACGAATCCGAAGTGCAGTGGAACGATGAAGGCTCTCCCCGTCCCGGCACGGCATGGGAGATGGCGATGAATCGCGCTGAACAATTGAAGCAGAAGCGACGACCGAAAGTCAGCCATTTGGGAGTGCTCAAGGTCTATGAAAAACTCGACATCGGAAAAGTCTTTGCTGGTCTGCATTATCTATCTGACGAGAAAAACCCACGTCGCGGAAGGTTTATTCGTTTGGAGGAGGTGACGCGAAATGAGTGGTCGAAATTTGAGATAGAAAAACCGTTTTCAATGGAAGGGCAATTGGGGATGCACCAGATTATTGAGGAGTGCGGACGTGCGATGGTATTGGCATACCTCAACAAAGATCATGGATTCTTCGATGCTCTTGAAAAAGTGGCGGCCATCAAATTTGGGGAGCGCCGTGGAGTACGACGAAAAAAAGGCACAAACGAATGAAGAGACGATCATCGAAATGGCGGTCGAACTTTGGCATGACTGGCAGGGAAATCCATCCAGGGAGGCTGTTATTCGGGCGGTGAAAAGTTTAGGACTGAAGATTCGCTCGAAAGATTGGCCTGCATATTTCAAGCGATGCAAACTCGACTTCCTCAAGAGCCAAAAAGGAGCCGGAAGACCAAGGAAGCCGGAGCCTCTTGAGAGGTTTGTAATCGAGAATCCAAAAGGCAATTTCAAGATACTCCGAGCAACAAAAACTGAAGGTGCGCGGTTAAAGTTTGAAGCGTCACAAGAGATGCGCTGGCGTGCTGAAGCTGAAGAACGCGGCGAAGAATACATCCCGTTTTAGATATACCCGAACATCGTTGAACGGTGTTCGGGTATATCCACGGTCTTTGACAATGCATCCTCTTGCATGGCTAAGACCACACAAGACACAGCATCGGTTCAAGGTCTCATCGACCGCGAAAAACTGGCAGCACGTTTTTGCTGCTCCATCGAAACAATCAAGCGCATGGAGAAGCGCGGCTTGCTCAAGAGAGTCCAGCTCTGCGAGCGGATGGTGAGATACCGCCTCTCGGATGTGCTCAAACTGGAGGGGGCAGCATGAAACTCTCCATTGAGGAAGCCAAGGCGCGGTTGTCGCTGCCGCAGTTGTTCAGAATGCTGAACGTCCCTGGCATCGTGCCAGAGCGTGATGGCAGCACGTTCTGCTGTCCCTTCGCGGATCGTCATAAGCACGGCGATTCCAGACCCTCGTTCAACTTTCACTCACGGCTGAGTCGCTTTCGCTGCTTTGGGTGCGGGAGCGCAGGAGACGGGCCGGATTTCATCGCTGAGTGGCTGGGCATCGGTGCTGATGAGGCGGTGAAAAAGTTCATCGCACTGGCTGGGGGTGAGAGCCATTTTTCGCCGGCGATGGGTGCGCGAGTGCAACGAATCGAGTCCGCTCCCCTGGCTGATGAATGGGGGGATTTTAGCGTGAAGAAAGAGAAGCGGAAGGCATGGCCGCAGTTCCATCTCGGTGCTGATTCAACCATTGCCACCCTCGCCGCCCAACGAGGTTTCAGCGAGGCTTGTCTGCGGGACATGCAGCGCATGGGCCTTTTGCGGTTCTGCGAACTGGCGGGACAACGAGCATGGGTGCTGCGGTCGCTGTGCGGACGTGTGGCACAAGCTCGCCGTTTGGACGGCGATATGTGGCACAGGGACAAGCATGAGTTCAAATCGTGGTCGCTACCTGGCTCCTGTGCTGTGGTGCCGCTGGGCATGGAGACGCTCACGCCATCGGTGTCTGTGGTGGGCATCGCGGAGGGCGGGCCTGACTTCGATTCGCTGTTCCAGCTCATCTGTGAGCAGGAGCGCATGGACAGCGGCTTGCTGGGCTTTTTGGGTGCAACAATGCGCATCCCCGCACCCGTGGTCGAACAGCTCCGACAACGGCGGGTGCGAGTCTTTGCCCATGCGGATGAAGCGGGCCGACGTGCTGCCGCTGAATGGGCCGCACAACTCACTGAGGCGGGCTGCATGGTCGATGCTTTCGACTTCGAGCCGTTCGGAGTGAAGGACGCAAACGACTTCCTGAAACTGCCGCTGGAGCAAAGAGACGTGGAGGTGATGCCGACGCTATGAAATCAACTCCGACTCCAGCATCCAAGCGCAAGGCCGCGCCCGTTTTTGACCCGTCAAAAACGGCTGAGGCCAAGGCGATGAAGAAGAAGCGCGGCAAGGCCGCTGCGACTGCACCCAAGCCGAAAGCGGGTAAGACTGCCGAGACACAAGCCAGCACATCGGACACGGATTACGACGCCGTGAAGATCCCTTTCGAGGTTTACCATCGGTCGAAGGGGGACAAGTACTTCTGGCTGGACGGTGCCGGTCGATTTCAAGAGCACGGCGTCGAAGATTTCCGCCGCCTCCTGCGACTAAATGGAATCAGCGGCAAGAATGCGGATGGAGAGCTGACATCCGCGCATGATCATCTGATTCAACGGGTGCAATCGAGTCACGGAGTCGATGTGGCAATGCCGCTGGCGGGCTACGGTGCCGGATTGCGTGAGATGAACGGCGTTCGTTTGCTCGTCACGGTGCCGCCGAAACTGCCGCAACCCAAAGCAGGTGATTATCCTGCGCTTGGGCGTCTGCTATCAGAGCTGGCAGGGGTGGGAAAAGACGATCATGGAGAAATTCAGCTCAAGACATTGACGCTATGGCTGGCGCGGGCTTGGCGAAGCATTGCTGAGGATCGCACGCTTTCCGGTCACTGTCTGATTCTGGCGGGGCCGCGCTCTGCCTCCAAGACGATGTTCCAAGAGCGCATCATCACGGCGATTCTAGGCGGTCGGAAGGCCAAGGCCGCGCTGGTTCTGGTGAAGGACAAAGACTTTACGGCAGACCTGGCTAGCAGTGAGCATCTGTATCTGGCTGACGAGCTGGTGAGCAAAGACTACCGCGCCCGTATGAACCTCGCGGAGAAGATCAAGAGCTTCGTGGCGAACCGGGGGCAATCGGTGCATCCCAAGGGCGTTGACCAAATGACTCTTGATCCGAGATGGCGTCTCTCCATCTCGCTGAACGATGAACCGGACAGGCTAGCGATGCTGCCGCCGCTGGACGATGCCGACATTGCCGACAAGGTGATTCTGCTGAGGTGCCATCCGGTCACACGGCCAAGTGATGACTTGGAACAGGAACGATGGATCAAGCAGTTGATTGAAGAAATCCCGGCCTTTCTGCATGATGCCATTGCCATGCAGGTGCCGGACGAACTGCGGGAGCTGGACGGCGTGCGCTTTGGGCTACGGTCATTCCTGCATCCCGGCCTGATGGCCGACATGAACGCGAACGAGTCCGAGAGCACGGCCATGGCGGTGATTGATAAACTGCTGTTCTGGAGTCCCGATTGTGAGGCTATCGAGGATAGTGCGAGCAATATCCGCCTGATGATGGTGGACAAGGCCAGCGGAGAAGGCGCTGTGAGGGGCGGAGGTTGACCGCCTGTTCCCGAACGAGCGGCTTGGCGGTGTTCTCAGTCGCATCATGACGCGTTATCCCGGCCGGGTGGAGAAGCCAGACCGTCATGGCAATAAACGATTCTGGCGCATCCTGCCGCCTGTGGAGGGCCAAGCATCATGACACAGACCTGGCTCCGCATTGAATGCGCTCCAGTGGCATCTGTGACGCTGTGCGCGGCGGATATGGAACGATTGCTGTGCGCGGGTGCTGGCGCGTCTGAGATCGCCGCTGTGCAACGTGTGCCGAATGCTGAGGATCGGGCCGCGCTGCTGAACTTCTTCACCTTCATCTGTCCGCAGAACTTCCGTCGTCTGCGGGCGACGGTTCAACTGGTGAGGTGGGGCATGGGCCGTGGCAAGCCTCGCGAATGTGGCGCTGACATCGTTTACAATGCGGCAAGGTTCATATTCGGAGACTTCGGGCATGGTGGCAGCAATGACGAGAGATGCTTTCTCACGCGGGCCTTGGCCGTGGTCGCTCCAGACATTGCAAGGATTTTGGAGATGAAGCGCGACGGCAAAGCGAACATCCTCTTGGCTGTCGGCTGGTATCCTTCGGGACAAATCGACTGGAGCACTGACGCGCTGCCGCCGCTGTCGGCTGATGAGCTGGCAATGTGTGTGATGCCGCTGTGAAATGCCGCACTCCCCGCGCCCCTCACTATTCATTGCCAGAAGGCCGTCACGGCTGTCATGCCGTCGCCTGCGGACATGAGGGGGGGAGGGGGTATAAGAAATCTTTTTGTGCCGCCCCTCTTCAGTCGGGTTTTGCGTCTCCCGGCTTTTCTGCGTCGTGTCGCGACATCTCCAAAGCGACGCGCAAACACGCAAAGGGCTGTCGTCAGTTGCGCTTTGGTGTCGCAATTTGCGCTTTGCGACAACGCGCAACGAAGTTTGTCCCTCTCCCCACCCGGCAAAGGAATCTTTTGCCCCCAGTCCCGCTCAGAACAGGTATATCGTCCCGTTCCCTGTTCGTGGGTGAGGTGCAAAAAATCATTTTGTCCCCTGCTTTTGCCCCTATCCGAATACCGAACCTGTTCTTTCTTGTGCGCTGATGAGTTCAAATCAGTGACAGGGTGACAACATCTTTCCTCTTTTTGGGGAGGATCATCGTTCCAAGCTGGGGAGCGGGGTGGATCGCTCAATCGGATGGCGCAAAATGACGGAATGACAGAACTTCGGGCAATCCATCAGGGGAGCGCCGATTTTTCGCGGATCACCGCGCCGGATGACGATGTGACGGTTGTTTTCCGGTTTCGGTGTTCGGATGGGCAAAGCCCTCAAATTACCGGAGCCGGGCAGAAAAAGTGAGCACATTTTGAGCACACTCGATTTTCCCCCACACCGTCCGACACCACCTTGATTCGCTGGAAGCCTTATAAATCAAGGTGGTGGGTAGGGCTGGGTTCGAACCAGCGTAGGCGTAAGCCAGCAGATTTACAGTCTGCCCCCTTTAACCGCTCGGGCACCTACCCATCTCCTTCCTTGCGGAAGGGCGGCGATTATGGAGTCACTCAATGCCTTTGCAACCGCCGATTTGGCGAAATTCGCGGCCTTTTTCCGCTTAACGCAGCACGATTTCCTTCACCCGGCGGGGGATCATGGCATTTCGGACGGTATCGGGGCTCACGCTGCGCAGGAAATCCACCAACAACACCGGCGACTCCACGATCATCTGCTCGATCTGGTCCCGCCGATGCGTCCACCGGCTGTTTCGATGCAGGTAATCCAGATCCGAGAGAATCTCATGCACATCATGCTCGCTGAAACCAGCAAGTTGGAAGGCGTAAGGATCATTCAGTGGTGTGGACATTGCGATTTTTTGACAGCGATACGCCACCCATGTTGGCGAACGTTTTCAGACACGCCAGCCCGAACCTAGCCAATCCAGACATAAAAAATGCTCCCCACCCTTTCCCTCCCCTTTTAATATACCGGCTTCCTTCCCAGACCTGGATTCCAGATAGACACCCTGGAAGCGGCGCCCATTCTCGCGCCCCCCTTTCCCCGCCCCCTCCTATGGCCAACATCCGCTCCGCTGAAAAGAACATCCGCAAGACCACCGTGCGCACCGCCCACAATCAGGCAGTGAAAAGCCGTGTGCGCACTCTGCGCAAGAACGTCCTCGCCGCTGTGGACAAAAAGGATGCCGCAGCAGCCAGCGCTAACCTCAGTGCCTTCGCCGCCTCCGTGGACAAAGCTGCCAAAACCAACGTTTTGCACAAAAACACTGCTTCCCGTCTCAAGAGCCGCCTCGCCCTCAAAGTCGGCGCTCTCACGAAGTAATATCATACCGCCATCCACATGGCCGGTTTCTTCAAATCTCTCCTCCAGCGCTTTACCAAGCCTGACATCGATTGGGATGACCTGGAGGCAAGCCTCGTCGCAGGCGATCTAGGGCCACGCCTCGCCATTCAGATCGTCAATGACCTGAAAGCACGCCAGCGCCAGCTCCACGGCGCGGACATCGTCCAAGTCGCCCGTGAGCATGTGCGGAAAATCTTGCCCGAGAGCGTCCCTGCCCTCTCCCCGTTCCCAGATCGGCCCAAAGTGCTCCTCATCGTCGGCGTGAATGGCACCGGCAAGACCACCTCCACTGCGAAGCTGGCCCACCACCTCCACCACGGCGGAAAAAAGTCGTCCTAGCCGCCGCAGACACCTTCCGTGCCGCCGCCGTCGAGCAGCTCACCGTCTGGAGTGAGCGCCTCAGCATCCCCCTCGTCAAAGGCCCTCCCAACAGCGATCCTGCCTCCGTCTGCTTCGATGCCTATGAAAAAGCCGTGCGGGAAAAGGCCGACTACCTCCTCTGCGACACCGCAGGCCGCCTCCACACCAAGCACAACCTCATGGAGGAGCTGAAAAAAATTCACCGCATCCTCGGACGTCGTGATCAGACCTCCCCGCATGAGGTTTTACTCGTCTGCGATGCCACCACCGGCTCCAACGCCCTCCAGCAAGCCCGCGAATTCCACAAAGCCGTCCCCCTCACCGGCGTCATCGTCACCAAGCTCGATGGCAGCGGCAAAGGCGGCGTCCTCGTCAATATCCAGCAGGAACTCGGCGTCCCCACCCGCTTCATCGGCCTGGGCGAGAAAGTAGAAGACTTCCAGCCCTTTGACCCGAAGCGCTTCGTTGAAGAGCTTCTGTGAAAAAACAGCCTACTGCGGCTCACAAGCCCGCACGCATGATCCCGCCGCGCTCATCGTCCAGCGCACACGCCAGCCCGCGATCTCCGTCACATACTCACGCCCCGTATCCTCGTGGTAAGCAGGCTGCGGCTGACAGGCCAGCGATTCATCAATGATCCGCCGCACCAGCTCCGGCGCAGCACTCTCACACGCCCACACCACCTTCGCTAAAGCCGGGGCCGCATCCGCAAAGCCACACCGCGCCTCCGGCACACTATCGGCATAGCGCACATACGGCTTGATGTCGAAAACCGGCGTCCCATCCACCAAATCCACTCCAGACACATGCAGACGCGGAGCCTCCAGTCCATCCAGCTCCACACGCTCCAGCCGCACCACACTCAGCGTCAGTCGATTCGGCCGAAAAGGGGAACGTGTCGCAAATACACCCCTCCTCTCATTCCCACCCAGGCGTGGCGGCCGCACCGTCAGCGAAGCATGCGCCTCCTCCACCAGATGAAACTGCGTAATCAGCCACACATGGCTAAACTCCTCCAGTCCACGCACCGCCTCCGGTCGGCGAAAAGCAGGTTCAAACTCCACCACACCCCAGGCAGACGGCGCTAGCCCCGACTGCCTCGGCACGCCGAATTTATCCGTATAGCAGGTGCGCAACCGCGCGATGACTTGGAGCCCGATCATCCCCCCACTTGGCCGTAAATCGCCCCATCGTCAAAAAAGCATCTTCGGCATGCCACACTCGATGCTCACTTTGGAGCAAAGAGGTGGCTCGGGACGGAATCGAACCGCCGACACGGGGATTTTCAATCCCCTGCTCTACCGACTGAGCTACCGAGCCATTTCCGAGTTTTCGGAGCGCGGATAGGAGCACGCAGGGTGTGCGACGCAACGTGTTTTTCCTCCACACACGAAAAACTCTGTTCTGCTGCATCCGCCTCTTCCCCCTCTTTTCCGCGCCGGATGCAATACGCTCCGTGACTTCTAGTCGATCCGTGGTTGAGTTTTACCACCATCTGCCCTCAAAAATGAACGACGCCGACCTGCCTCACCTCGTCATCGGAGCCTGTATGACCGTTCACAGCACCCTCGGCCCCGGTCTCACGCGGGAGGCTTATGAGGAATGTCTGGCTGTGGAGCTGCGGGATCTGGAGATGGATGTGCAGCGCGGGCTACCCCTCAGCTTTGATTATCGTGGTAGGCGCATTCAGGCTGCTGCGCGGCTGGATTTCGTCATTCATGACCGCTTACTCCTCCAAGTGCTCGCCCAGGAAGAAATCACCGCACTCGATAAACTGCGCTTCGAGTCCCATCTGCGCCTCAGCCATCTGCGCAGCGGCGTTTTGGTGAATTTTAATGTCTCCCAGCTACGCAAAGGCATCCACCGCATCATCTTGAAGCGCAAAGATCCGGTGTGAGCCACTTTGCAGGCCGCAGCCGTAACTATTCAGTCAAAGGCACTCCATGAGGATAGACTTAAAGCACCCTCAGGTGTGAAGGCTTGCGTCAGCGTTTTGGAGTGCGCCAGTCCTCTGGCGCTTTCGAGCGTTGCCTAGCCTGCGAAAAGCTCCACAGGGGTGGAGCAGTCCAGAACGCTGCCGCACAACGCATACATCCAGCGGCAAAGTCACGCCTCAGCGCCCAGTCAATTTACGCCAGAGGCTATGCGTCTTCGGCTTTGCAGCAGATGGCGGTGCTGGGGGCGCTGCGGGTCGGCTGGGAGCCGCTGATTGACCGTGTGGCCGAGAGGAGTCCTCACGGCGGCCCTGTTGCTGCTGCCCCTGTGGCGGACTTAGCGCTGCTCACCGCGATGCGGTGGTGGGCCACTCCGCTGTTGTTGCCGCTGCGGCTGGCGCGGATTCTGTCTGCGCTGCTCCCGCCGCTCCAGCGGCTCGGAGAGTGCTGTGGGTGGCGCTTTATAATCGAAGCCCTCCGCACGCTTCCGCGTGATGCCACGGCCAATGAAGCGCTCTAGCCGCCGCAAATCATCCATTTCATCGCTACTGACAAAACTCAGTGCATCTCCGATGGCCTGCGCACGCCCCGTACGGCCGATGCGATGCACGTAATCCTCCACCACATGCGGGAAGTCAAAATTCACCACATGCGAGATGCCATCCACATCGATCCCCCGCGCCGCGATGTCCGTGGCCACTAAAACACGCACCTTGCAGGCCTTGAAGTCCTCTAGCGCCTTCAAACGCTGATTTTGCGAGCGATTCGCGTGCAGCGTCGCCGTCGAGATCCCGCATTGCATGAGCTTTTTGGCGATTTTATCCGCGCCATGCTTCGTGCGGCTGAAAACCAGCACCATCTGCATTTTTTCATCCTGCAGGAGGTGCTGGAGCAAATTCGTCTTCAAGTGCTTCGCCACCTCATAGACATGCTGCGTCACCGTCTCCGCTGGATTCGAGCGTTTCCCGATCTGCTACCGTCTTCGGATGCTGCTGGAACTCATGCGTGAGCCTGCTCGATCTCCTTCGATAGCGTGGCGGAGAAGAGCAGCGTCTGGCGCTTGCGCGGGAGCTGCTGCAGGATGCGCCGGATGTCTGGCAGGAAGCCCATGTCCAGCATGCGATCCGCCTCATCGAGCACCAGATGCTCCAAACGTGAAAAATCCGCGCAACGCTGCCCCATCAGGTCCAGCAATCGCCCCGGACACGCGATCACGATGTCACTGCCAGCACGCAGAGCGTCTTTCTGTGGCTTCTCACCCACACCGCCAAAGACCTTCGCGATGCGCAGCGGCAAGTGTTTGGCATAAGCCAGCACATTTTCTTCGATCTGGGCCACCAGCTCACGCGTGGGGGCCAGCACCAGCACCCGCGTATGCCTACGCCCATCTGCTGCGGGTGGCTTCTCGCTCAGGCGGGTCAGGATCGGCAAAGTGAATGCCGCTGTCTTTCCCGTGCCCGTCTGGGCGATGCCGATCACGTCACCACCGCCGATGACGACCGGAATCGCTGCGGACTGGATCGGTGTAGGCTCAGTATAACCTGCCTCCTGGATGGCGGTGAGTATGGCGGGATGGAGTCCGAGTGCGGAAAAAGGCATCCGCCCCACTAAACCGCCTAGGAACATGAAGCGAGCCGCATTTTCACTTCACCCGCTTCATCGTGAAGGTGCCTCTGTCCTTTGCGCACTCGTAGCACGCATTGAAGTCATCACCCCGGATCGTGCCTGCGTAGTGATACTTCCCACCCGCCCACTCCGGCATGGCATGATCCCCTTCAAATCTGTAACGGCCATTTTTTTGCCTCACGACCTTGTGCGGTGACTTGAAGCTGCCGCTGAGGAATCCACCCCAAGTCGCGTGGTAGTGAAAATCATGCCCCGTGGCCGACTCCGCCACCACCGCCCGCAGGCGCCCGTGATGCCCATTGGCCGCACTCACCCATGTGCCCTCCCACTTTCCATTCACCGCAGAGGATGACGGCGGATTCTTCCACGCTTTTTTGAAGGACTGGCTGCACGCAGGCATCAGCGTGAGCAACAGGACGGTGATGAGCAGACGAGAGACGTTCATGGTGGATCAAAGAGATGCCTTCAACGCGATGACGCAGCATTTTTTCACGCCAAAGTCACTCAAGCCCCACGCCCCCGATACTCTCCCGGAGCCACGCCCACCCAGCGGCGGAAGACGCGGGAAAAGATCGCCGCGTTCGCGTAGCCCACGCTCGCCGCCACGACCTCCAGCTTGTCGTTTTCGCGTTCCAGGAGCCTTCGGGCCTGCTCCATGCGCAGGCAAGTGAGGTGCTGCATCGGACTGCGGCCCAGTTCCTTCATGCAGAGGCGACGCAGATGCTCCGGGCTGCAATGACTGCGATGCGCCAGCTCCGACAGCGTCCAGTCACGCTGCAAATCCTGCTCCACATCTGCCCACAGCTTCGCCACACGCGGCTCACGGCTGCGCCACGGCTGCGCGATGCGGCGGATCGTGCCGTGCAGCAGCTCCAGCCAGTGGTGAATCATGCGAGGCTCCTTTTCGCCCTCCCACTCGGCCCGCAGGCCGCTCACCAGCCGCCCGATCTCCTCCGCCTGCGCCACAGGCATCACCGGCGACGCTGCTCCGACCACGGGTGTGACAAAGCTCGGCTCATCATAGCGCACCCAGGCAAAGCACCACCTCTCACGGCCCTTTGCCTCAAATGCATTCAGCACCCTCGGCGGTGCGAGACACACCATACCCGGCTTCACCCGCTGCCAGCGCCCATCGAGCAAGATCGAGCCCTCGCCGCTCACACACGCCAGCACAAAACTCCCCTCCGGCGTCATCCGCACCCGCCGATAAGGCGGCAACGCCTCATCCATGCCAAGTCGCGCGATGCGGTGCGTGCTCATCTCCGCACAATCACACGCCTCGATCACCCAGCGGCGGGTTTTCGGCCCGTCGATGGTGGTTTCAGTCAAATCAGGCTGCACGGATGACATGCCACTTCTAAACCACCTTTGTGAGGCTCTGTCATGTGAGGAGAGTTGCCGCCTGATGCCAATGGCTTGAGTTCACGGAGCGAGTGGCACCTGCTCCACGCGCAGACGCAGGAACTCACTCGGTGACGCGGGACCAATCGGGTGCATGGAGCGGACGGTGATGGTTTCGAGATCGCCTGGACCGGGGACGGGGCTGCCCACCGGCTGAATGTGAGCCGGTCCACTTTGCCAATCGCCGGGGGCTAGGCTGGAGGAGAGTTGAGGTTCGTAAAGGATGTCTGAGGGGAGTGCGCCGGCCTGGGGACGTGTGTAGCTGAGCGTGAGGAATTGCTGACCGGAGAGATCCTGCCATGTGCCGGAGATGATCGGCGAGCCGTTGAACTGCGGGCTGAGGCCGAGGGCGTATTTGAGGAGGTTGCTGGTGCCGGTATGAAAAGGATCGGCGAGTAGATCGGCATCGGGGCCGCTGAGGCCGTGGATGGTGGCCCAGTGGCTGAAGGTGGGGGCCGCGAGCTGATAGTCAGAGAGACGGAGCGTGGTACCGCCATTGACGAGGGTGACGAGAAAGGTGCCGTAGGCGCTGGCGACGGGAATGCGGGTGCCGGTGAGGTTGGAGGTGATGCCGCTGGTGGCGACGGCCACATCAAAAGTGTGCGTGGAATTGATGCTTGCACCGAATCCGTTGACGAAGGTGACGACGAGCGTGCCGTTCATGATGAAAGCCTGCGAGACATTGAGCCGGTCATGCTGCGTGCCGGGCGTGGTGCCGCCGAGCTGGAGATTGAGGCTGGCTCCGGCTGCAATTTCGAGTGAGCCATTCCACTGCATGGCTCCGACCTGATTCGAGCCGCCTAGGGCCTCAAAACCGGGATTCACAGAGCTGCCGTTCATGACTTGGCCCTGCCCTTCGAAGGTTCCATCACCTGCGAGGCGGCTGCCAGTATCCACGGTGATGGTGCCGGGGCCGCTGGAGGGCTCTTCGCCAAAAGAGGCCATGCGTGCTTGCAGGGCCTCGCCCCCTGACCCGTTGAGGCCACCTGCGGCGACGATGTTTCCACCACCTGCAGCCACGATATTCATCCCGCCAGCGGCCACGATGCTGCTGGCCTGCATGAGAGATCCTGCGCCAGTGGCGATCACATTGCCGGGACCATCGGCATTCAATCCTCCCGCAGCGACGATGGTGCCACCGTTGTGACTCAAAACATTTCCTCCGGCTGCGGCGACCAAGGAGCCGCTGCCCTCGATGCGGGAGTTCGCGCCTTCGCTGGTAATGTTGCCACCACCTGTGGCGAGCAAGTTCATGCCGCCCGCGGCGACCAAGACGCCGCCGTTGTGGCTTAAAATATTGCCGCCGCCTGCCGCGACCATGTTTCCGCCACCTGCGGCGACGAGCCTGCCGCCGTTGGCCTCCAGCGCGGTGAGTTTGTCGCCGCTTGGGAAGGTCACGTTGATTTCGCTACCTGCTCCGAGGACCTGAAGGCTGCCGGGCAGCAGGCCGAGGGCGGTGGAGCCGAGCGGCAGAGTGAGCTTGGCTCCATTCGAGGCCGCGACGCCACCAGTGCCGGTGTAGCTGCCGGAGAAGTTCAGCGTGCCCGCCCGAACCTCAAGGATGCCATCGTTTTGGAAAGGCAGGGCGATGACGGTGTTCGTGCTGGTGTCATGCACGAGGCGACCGGTGCTCTTATTGTGAAATAAGGTGCCCGCCGTACCGGTCCATGCGCCAATGTGGGTGGTGATGTTGAAGGTGCCTTCATTCAAAAAGCGTGCGCCATTTTGCAGGTTGAGAGAGCCACCGGAGGCGATCCAACCCGTGTTCCAGCCCTGGCTGTTTTGCAGCGTGGCCTGATTGATGGTGGTGCTGGCTCCGGCAAAGGTAAACTGAGTGCCAGTGAGCAGTCCATTGCCCTCGACGATATTTGTCGCATCCACAAAGGTCACGGTGGCTCCAGCGGCGATGAGCGGATCATCCGCCGGATCGGCGCTGGGGTCTTCAAAGCTCAGGCGGGTATTTGAAAAGCGCACGATGCCCGAGCCTGAGAACTCGTTCGTCCGCCCCTGCACCCGCAGAGGCGCGGCCCCGGTGAAGGTGATCACTGAGTTGGAATGATTCGACCAGAGCTTGGCGGTGGCTTTGAGCAGCCCGCCCTGGGTGAAGGTGATCAGCTTGCCTTGATTGGCTGCAACAATGCCTGCGAACTCGACAGGCACATCGACGCTCACGTCTGCAAAGTAGCCGAAGTTGGGAACCACGGCGTTGAAATTGGTTATTGAACCCTCGAGCGTGCGAAAAAGCCCGGTGTCGTCACCAGTGAATGATTTGACAAGATAATGATCAAACTGCCCGGCATTCTCAAACACTGCCCCATTCATCAGGCGGCAAAAGCCGTTGGAAAGGGGCAGGTTATAAGTGGCGGTGGCGGTGGGTGCGATGCGCAGGAGCGAGTTGTTAATGGTGAGATCGTGGGTGCTACCAATTTGCAGGTTCTTGGTGACTTCCAGCGTGCCGGCACCGCTCACGCTGCTCGTGCCATAGAAGCCGATGTTTTCGCCGGTGAGTTTCGCCCCCGAGGCGAAATTGAAGCTCCCATTCCATGGGCCGAAGAAGCCCTCGCCAGTGGAGGCGTTCGCCCCGCCCACAAAGTTGACCGTGCCACCGCTTGCATAAATGCCGAATCCTGCCGCCGCTTTGGTAGAGCCATTGTTGAACGTGCCGGTGGAGGTGATCGAAAGTGAGCCGGTGAAAGCCTCGATCGTGCCAGAATTCTCGTAAGGCACGGCCAGGCGGTTTTCTTGAGCCGCAGTGGTCTGGAAAACACCGCCCGACAGGTTCTTGAAGAGGGTTCCGACAGCGCCATTCAGGACATTGATGTAGCCGCCCATGGATACCATCCCGGAGTTTTCCCAGGTGGCACCATTGGTGAATTCGAGCGGGTGCCCACTTTTATTGATCGTTGTATTTGAACCCGCCAGCGTGACCAGTTTGGGGCCGGAGAAATGGCTTGTGCCCGGATGAATGGTGAGCGTGCCGCCCGCGTTCACGTTCATGGTTCCAGGCCCGGTCAGCGTCGAGGTGCCGTAGTTGCCGATGTTGAAGTTGCCACTCACGTTCAGAGCGGTGGCTGCATCAGCGAGCGTGACAGTGCTATTCCCGAACCAGTGATTGCCTGAACCTGTGAAAGTATTCACGCCCGAAAAGGTGAAGGGCGTGTCTTGAAAAGTGAGGTTGGCATTTGCGCTGGCGGAGAAGGTGGAGTTCGACAAATCGCCACCCGCCATCCAGCGGAGGGTTCCGTTCTGCACTTGGATGGCACCCGTGTTGTTCAAGGGGCTGAAGATCGAATAATCCGAGCCTCCAACTTTGTTGATAGTGCCGGAACTGATGATGGACGATCCGCCGTCCGCCAATCCGTTGAACCCAGTTCCGCCCAGTGTTCCAAACTCCAGGGTGCCAGCGTTGGTGAAAATCACTCCGCCTTTCGCGGTCATTTCCCTCGCGACCTTGATGGTGCCCCCGACCTCTGAATTGACCAAACCTCCGGAAATAGGTCCATCAGAGCCGAATTCGACGGTCGATCCGTTCGTCGCTAAAATGGACGCGTTGGTATTGATCAGATTGCTGCTCCAGAGGGCGAGGGTTCCGCCATTGATCGCTTTCATCGTTTTACCAGGGGAGTTGGTGAGGCTGGCGGTGGTGAAGCGGAGTTGCTTGCCAGCTTGGTCTGCCTCGACGGACGTGTTGTTGATGACAGTCAGATGGCGTGTGTAGCCGTTCTCGGCACCCACCCAGCCCGCCCCGTGCAGATCCTGTTCATCCAAGGAGAGCGTCGCGCTGCTGCTGGCATTCACCATGGAATCATTTTCCAGGTAGAGTTCTCCTCCACCCGTGAGGGAGACGGCGCTGGCCCCGATCATCAGCAGGGTGCGGGTGCCTCCGGTGTTGAGCAGCCGGACGGAACTTTCGTTCTGGATCGCGCCCCGGAATTCAGCCTGTTGGCTGTGATCGACCGTGAAGGGGTGCGTGCCTTGCAGCGTGAGCCCCGCGCCACCGTTGATGAGCGTGGCATTGGATAGATTGAACGTTCCCGCGTTGTTCTTCAGCGTGCCATTGGTCACGGACGTTGAGGCGGCAAAGGACACCCCACCACCGGAGATGGCCTCAATAACGCCACCCGTGTTGTTAAATCCATTGCTGGCGGAGATGCTCATCAGTCCGCCGACCGAGGCGCAGAATGTTCCGCCGGAATTCGTGGCGGACAATAACCCGAGCGACAAGGTCTTGCCCGACGCGTTTGCTCTCACCAAAGCTGAATTTTGGAGAATCAAACGTGGGTCAGTCTGGGTATTACCGATCCGGCCATAGCCGGCCAGCGTGTTGTCCGTATTAATCAGGGTCCGGGCGGAATTAGAGCCATCAAGGCCATCCCAAATTTCTCCCGGACGATTGGTCTGGTTGGGATTGCCCAACTGGATCGTGCCTCCACCGGTGAGGGTGACGGAGCGGTTCGCGTCTTCAGAAATCCACAACCTCGCCGCCTGCGTGCCGCCTTCAATCTGGAGCATGCCTTTGTTTTCGATGGCACCCACGAGCCTAGCTTCGTTATAGACGTTGGGGCTGCCGAGGGTGAGTTCGCCTTCCAAAGTCATCCCGGTGCCGGGATTCACCAGGGTCATGCCATGCAGATCGATAAAGCCACCGTTATTGCGCACCAGACCGCCCTCGATCCGGCCAAAATTTGCCCGCACCCGGCCGCCAGTTGTCGCCTCGATGGTTCCGCCTGTGTTTTTTACAACCCCGTTGGAGTTGATGTGGATGCGCAAAGTGCCGCCCGTTTGAGCACGCAGCACGCCGCCGTTTTGGTTGTCGATCCCGGCGAGCCGCAGCAACAGCTCTTGCTCGTTTTGATCCGCCTGAAACGTGCCACGATTCGTGATGTAAGGCGGTTCAAAGTCATCATCACCGACCCGTCCGCGTCCACGGATCAATTGGTCCTGAATGTGCCAGATCGAGCGGCGGTAGCCGAAACCTGAGCTTCCCAGCCCGCGATCCAAAACAACCTGGCCCGTGCCTGCCAGGGTGATCGTCTGCGCCGGGTCGTAGGAGCCTGTGACGATGCCATCAATGCGGCCAAAGCCTTCCGGGATCGTGATCGTGCCGTTGTTCGTGTAAGTGCCCTGGAGCAGCATCTGGTCCAGCAGGTTCATCGGCCCGTTCTGCGTCACATTGCGGAACTGGTAGCCCCCGTTGCTACCATTAAAACTGCCCCCCACCTGCAAGCCGCCGCCGTTGGCGGCCGAGATCGTGCCGCCCTCCATCAATCCGCCTCGATAAAACGCCACCTGCGAGCTTGTGCCATACGCCAGCCCATCCGCCAGCACCGTGCCGCCCGTGTTCAGCCACTCACCCATACCGATCTGCATTTGGCCCCCGCCACTGGCTTTCAGTGTGCCCGTGTTCACGCTGCGATTCGCACCGTCCAACCCATGGAAATCAATATCCTGCCCTGACAGATTCGCTTCAATCAGCCCCGAATTGGTCACCTGCACTTTCGCGGCATTCGCCCGGCCAAAAAGCGCAGATCCTTTGATCGTGGCCGAATTCGTCAGGGCATCATAAATTTCCGGGCGCTGGCCCTGGCTGCCGAGCAGCAACTGGCCGGAGCCGGCAATGGATTTGGCACCGCGCAGGGCATTGGACGACCAGGGCAGTGACATCGTTCCGTTCAGAATCAGGGAACCCGCTCCAGAAAACGCGATCGCAGGGCCGAACTCAAGCGTGTTGGGGGCCGCGCCAAACTGGAGGGTATCCCCGCTATCAATGCGGAGCCGGCCAATCGTCAGGTCCGTGACCACACTGTCATTCCGCCCGAAAGTGACGGTGGAAGCCGTGGCTGGCGCGTTGTCGATCACCACATCCGCCAGGGCATCACCCGGCACGCCACCCGGAGTCCAAGCTCCCGCATTCAGCCAATCCCCGGTGCCGCCTGCCCAGGTGGAGACCGTCTGCCCCACCGCGAGAGAGGGCAGCATGGCCATGCAGAAAGAAAGGGCGGAAGAGAGCAGCGTGAACCGCCGCGGCTGGGTAGATACGGTTTGACCAAAGAGTGTGAATGCAGTGGCGAAAAAAGGAGATTTCATGGCGGCAGTGTTTGCGTTTGCCTTCCTCTCACCGAGCGGGCAGACTTGTTTCATCGCGGCGCGATTTTTTCCCGATTCATGAGCCAGCCTGACAACTCCCGCTTCGTCCCCTTCCCATCCACGCGCTGGACGCTGGTGCGCCGGGTGAAAAATGGCGGTGATGCTGAGGCAGAGCGGGCGATGAATGAAATCTGCCGCCAATACTGGTATCCCATCTACGCCTTCACGCGGCGCCATGGCTTTCCCACGCACGATGCGCAGGACATCACTCAGACCTTCTTCCAGCGCATCGTCACCAGTGAGGCCATCCACGATGCGCAGGAAGAAAAGGGCCAGCTCCGCTCCTTCATGCTCGCCATGCTGAAGCGCATCATCGCCAATCACGTCCGTCACGCCTCCACTCAAAAACGCGGCGGCTCGCGTTTCGCCACTCTCTCCTTTGATGACTTAGATGCGGAGGAGCGCTACAAGCACGAGCCCGCCGACCTCCGCGATCCCGAGACGCTCTTTGATCGCGCCTGGGCGGCTGGCATCCTCGATGCGGCGGAGAAAAAACTGCAAGCTGACTTCGCGAAGGCCAACAACCTCGAAGACTACCACCAGCTCCGCGAGTATCTACCTCTGGGCGACAATGCGACTCCGTATGCGGACGTCGCTGAAAAAATCGGCATCAGCGAAGGCGCACTGCGCCTGCAAATCCACCGGATGAGGAAACGCTACGCGAAATGCATCGAAGAAGAGATCCTGCAGACCGTCAGCTACCCCGAGGAGGTGAAAGCCGAGCTGGAGCACCTGATGAACGTGATCGGCACCGGAGGATAGACCTCCAGGTCTGTCGATGGATTGCGGGCTTTTAGCCCGCAGTCAGCATCCGCCGGACTAAAAGTCCGTCATCCGCTGACAGGTCAGAGACCTATCCTCCGAAGCCAAACCCCGCCTTCTCCCAGAGCGGACTCACCCAGCGCACCCATTTCTCCTGGGGCAGCTTTGCCCGTGCCGGATTCTTGCCAATGTAGCGCAGCACCTTCCACAGATGCTCCACGTCCCGCACGAGAGTGTCGTAGCTCTCGGGCTCCCACACGCTGCCCTCGCGTCCGAGGTGCTTGTTCATCTCACGCGCGGTGAATCCTTTCCACGATTTCAAGACATCGGCTGGCTCGTGGCCGATGAACGGCTGCAGCGTCACATGCACATGATTCGGCATCACGCAGTAGCTGGAGAGAAAGTAGCGTTCGCCGTCAAAGTGAAGCATCGCCCGTGTGACGATCGCCGCGCAGGTTTCATCGCGCAGCCAGCACTCGCCCGCGCCCGCATCGAGCCAGTCATCGACACGCTGCATCGTCTCGCGGAAATGCCGCTGCACATCCTCCTCGTCGCGCTGTTCAGAATGCGCGGCCTCCCATTGAGCACGCAGACGCTCCAGTTCATCGAGTTTTTCCTGCGGCAGCGAGTCCGCGAAACGAAACGTGATGAAGTAAGTCGCCCCCTCCTGCACCCAATGCGGCAACTTGCGTCGATACTTCTTGATCGGCTTGTTCCAATTCAGCGGCGCAAAATGCGGAGGCCCTTTCACGAACGGCATGCGTGGATTGGAAGACAGGTCTCCAGATCTGTCAACCGGAGGATAGACCTCTGGAGGATAGACCTCCCGGTCTGTCGATGGATAGCGGACTTTCAGTCCGCAGTCATCATTCAACGGACTGAAAGCCCGTCATCCATTGACAGGTCAGAGATCTATCCTCCACCCTTCTGCTCCAAAATTAATCAGCGATCTCCACTTTTTTCAGCAGCAGACCTTTATTGATATAGATCGAGTAGAAAGAGCCGGACACGGTCGCCAAGGTGGTGTCTTGGGCGGAGAGACTGAAAGTGCCGTTCACGGTGGCTCTCAGCACGTTTCCATCGACTCGAAACTCCAGGGTGCGCTCGGCGGTGCGGCTGATGGCAGCGGGGATTTTCTCACTCGCCAGCATCGTTTGATTCGCTCCGTCTTTACCACAGCGGAAAAGGCGGAGCTCGCTGCCCTTGTCTTCCGCTCGATAGCTTTCATACGTGAGTGGATCGATGCTGAAGACAAATTGTGTCCCCTCGGATTCGCGCAGCAGGTAGGTCATTCTGACAGGGCCTCTCACGACGGTTCCCTTGTCGAAGGGTATGCCCGTCACGAGTTGATTGGTGGTGATGCCGTCCTTCTCGACGACAAGATCTGGCCTATTTGCGAATTGCCCCTTGGCGAGCCTCGGCCCCAGCCAGTCGGTCCATGCGACCGTCGCGCCAGACGAGCCGACTGATGTCGTGGCGCTGACTCCCGCATCCACTTTCCCGGTCCCAGTGATCTCGCGCACGGTGATCTTGTGGAAGATGGCATTGCGTGCGGCACGTAGGCCGAGATGATTATCATCGCGCAACTTGCTGTCAGGGGCGGGTGCCAGCCGCTTGAAGTCACCGCTCCAGTTGACGAGTTCCACCCCATTGAGAAAACCGCGCAGGCCCGCCTTGCGCACCTCGACGCGGCTGACATGGCGTCGGCCTTTCTCCAGATTCCGTTCCATTGGCGCAGCTGCTTCGGAAGGACGACTCGTTGGCCCATTGTCGAATAACTCGAATCCAGCCATTGGTGCCTCCGGTTTATTTCCAGCCATGATCCAACTGAATGCTCGCGACTGCGCGGAGAGGATCTGGCCGACAGACTGCTGTTCGGCTACCGCCGTGAACTCCACCTCGAAGTCATACTCCTCTGGAGGCTGATAGGGCAGTTGCAGGCGGACCGCCCCCTTGTCTGTCGATCCCGACCCTTGCTTCGCGACGCCATCCGCCGTGCGCACCCACTCACCCGCGCTGACGTCACGTTTCAAATCGACAAGGGCGAGGAGATCGATGGTTTTGGCCTGCGTGGCCGACGAAGGAGCGCCGGTCGAGCCGCTCAGTCATTCGCTCACCGGCCTTTTGTTGATGGTCTTCAGCGTTGGGATGCTACGGAGCAAAGCCATGTCGGGCTTCGCTTCCGGGTCGAACTCCAAATTGCTCAGAGGCATCCCGGCGATGGGCGAGAAATCCCTCACGCCCGACCCCGTCAGGCTCAGATCTTTGAGCGGCATGCCTTTGATGAAGGAAATATCCACCAAATGTTTGCTGCCCAGCTGCAGCATCTCGAGCTTCATCCCGCGCAGGATCGTGAAGTCCACGGCTTCCTGACTATTCGGGCTCAGACTGCTTAAGCCCAGAAACCTGAGTGGCATGGACTTGAGCACGGAGATGTCCTCAAAGGTGCCGCCGTAGACCTCCAGCCTCTCCAGCTGAAGCCCGCCGAGGCAGGAGATGTCCGCCGGACCCACATACATAAGCCGGAGGTCCGTCAGATCCTTCAAGGCGGCCAAAGGCGAGATGTCGGGCAGAAGTGCATCTCCTTTCCGCGCCACTCTTAGAAATTTCACTTTGCCACCAGCGATCGTCGGCACCAGGTCCGCCTGTGCGCCATTGATCTCATTGAGCTTCGCGGTGACGAGGGACACCTGCTCCTCCGGGGGAGCGGCTGCGACGGCGCGGTTGAAATCCACGAGAGGGAGAAGGTCGTTGGCTTTGCCTTGGGAAGCTGACAGCGGAGCGTTGCCCGAGCCGCTCAGCCACTCGCTCACAGGCTTTAAGTTGATGTTCTTCAGCGTCGGGACCGAAGCGATGAGAGCCGCATCCAGCTTCGCTTCGGGATCGCAAACCAACTCAGTCAAGGGCAGCCCGGCGATGGGCGAAAGGTCGCGCACCTTTGTCCTGGGCACCCTCAGGATTTTGAGCGGCATGCCCTTGATGAAAGAGAGGTCGCTCAGACGGTCGCACAGTTCGAGATCCAAGTCTTGAAGCGCCTTGCCTTTGAGCACCGAAAAATCGGAAACCGAAATCCCCCTCAAGCAGAGTGTCTGCAAGGGATGTGATTGCAGGACAGACAGGTCATTGAATTCGCCGTCCCAAATCGTCAGATTCACCAACTTCAATCCCCGCAGGCAGGAGATGTCCCCCACCTTCAAGTATTCAAGCCGGAGCGAATCGAGATCCTTGAGCGCGGCAAGCGGTGAGACGTCAGGTGCCATAGCCTCTGTGCCGACTGCTCTGCCAAGCCGGAGGCCGGTCACCTTCTCCCCCTTGATGGTGGGTTCTACGTTCAGCTTCGCTCCGTTCAGAGCTTCGATCTTCTGAGTGACCAGTTCCACCTGCCGCAAGGCGGGTGCTGCCGCGACTTGTGCCAGGAACGCTGCGTCCACGGCGCTGGCGGATAGAGGCTGGACTCTGGAGGCTGGCTTGGACTTGCCACCCAGCGCAAAGAACGATGCCAGGCCAAGGACCGTGACGATGCCTCCGATGGAGAGCCACAGGGTGGCGGCAGATTGCTTTTTCGGCGGTGCTTTGGCCTTCGGCGCAGCGGCGGCTTTCTGAGCGGGCGCTTTTTGCGGTGCGGGCTTTTGGGCCGGAGGCTGGCTGCGCTCGCCGGGCGGGCGCGGCTGCTTTGCCACAGGCTTTTGCGGGATGTGACTCGCGGAAACGATGCCCGTCCCGTCATCCTTCGGCTGCGGCGTGGTGAGAATGACATCGAGCGCGTGGCGCACCTCCATCGCACTCTGGTAACGCTCCTCACGGTCCTGCTCCATCGCCTTGCAGATGATCTCATCAAAGCGGGGATCACTGCCGATGCCTTTCTGCGACGGCAGTTTGAACATCCCGCGCGGCACCTCGCCGGTGAGCATCTGGTAAAGCATCACGCCCACCGCATAAAGGTCCGCGCGATGATCCGCCACCATGCCCGTCGTCAGCACCTCCGGCGCGACATAGTCAGGCGTGCCCATCGCCATGTTCGTCTTCGTCAGGCCGCTGGTCTGCGAGGGATCATGCATCTTCGCCAGGCCGAAGTCCGCCACTTTGATGTGGCCTTCCTGATCAATGAGGATATTCGCCGGCTTGATGTCGCGATGGATCACCCCGCGCTTGTGCGCGTAATCGAGCGCATCACACACATGCGCCGTGATTGCCAGCGCATACTCGCCCGAGAGCTTCCCGCTGGCCTGGATCATCTTATGTACGTCCGTGCCATCGACGAACTCCATGATGAAGTAGAGCAGCCCGTCCGGCGTCTCGCCAAAGTCATACACGCTGACGATGGCCGGGTGATTCATCGCGGCCATGGTCTGCGCTTCGTTTTGAAACCGCTCCACAAACTTCATCTCATCATCCGCCGCATCGAGTGGGAGAATCTTGATCGCTACCAGCCGCTTGAGCGATTTCTGCCGTCCCTTGTAAACCGCCCCCATCCCACCGCGCCCTAGGATCTCCATGATCTCGTATTGCGGCAGCATCGTCTGCATCTCTTCGACAGAAGGAGCCTGCCACCCCATGGACGCAGGCCGCGAGCCATTCGGCGGCGGAATGAAAATCGTAGGCTGTTCGTCGGGAGACATCAGTCGCGGCGAGTAGAGCCTAGCAGCGAAACATCGGCAAGGAATGAATCTCAGGTGTATTTCAGGCATGACACCATCCTGCTAGCCTTAACCGCCTAGCCTCCGGTACTCGCCCGGTGCCACGCCGATAAGGCGGCAGCGCCTCATCCATCCCGAGCCGCGCGATGCGGTGCGTGCTCATCTCCGCGCAATCACAAGCCTCCACCGCCCAGCGGCGGGTTTCGGCCCGTCGATGGTCGTTTCGATCAGATCAGGCTGCGTGGATGCCATGCCTCTCATCCTGCCGCTCCAGCGCCTCTTTTCCACGAAGTTTTCCCCACCTCCATCGTTCTGAAAAGCATCATGCGCCGCCTCCTGCTTCTTCTGACTCTTTGCCCTCTGCTCTCCGCTCTCAGCGCTGAAAAGCCGAACATCCTCTTCCTGCTCTCCGACGACCACAGCACGCCCTACCTCGGCTGC
Source organism: Verrucomicrobiaceae bacterium (assembly GCA_016713035.1). Lineage (NCBI taxonomy): Bacteria > Pseudomonadati > Verrucomicrobiota > Verrucomicrobiia > Verrucomicrobiales > Verrucomicrobiaceae > Verrucomicrobiaceae bacterium. Next base: position 526,383 of record JADJPW010000002.1, on the reverse strand, counting down.
TACGGCAATCCAGATGTGCGTACGCCCACGCTCGACAGGCTCGCCGCTGACGGCATCCTCTACGACCGCTTTTTCACCGGCTGCCCGCAGTGCGTGCCGTCGCGTGCCACGCTCATGACAGGGCGCAGCCCCGTGGCTGTGCGGATGGTGCGCTTCACCTCGCCGCTGCCCGCAGACATCCCTGCGCTGCCGGACTTGCTGCGGGACAAAGGCGGCTACTTCACCGGCATTGCCGGACGCGGCTACCACCTCGACGGCCCCGCCACCAATGGCGCTGGCAAAGGCACCGCGCCCATCCTCGGTGCCGTCATGGACCGCGAGAACCTGCGCACCTTCAAACAACGCGCCGACTATGTGGATGCCAAAGGCGGCATGACCGACTTCGGCGGCAAGCTCGCCAAATTCCTCGACCTCGCTCCGAAAGAGAAGCCCTGGTTCTTCTGGCTCGGCTTCAGCGATCCGCACCACGTCTGGAACACCGTTTCATCCAAAGGAAAACTCGACCCCGCAAAAATCACCCTCCCGCCGCACCTCCCTGATCTCCCCGGCGTGCGGGCCGACCTCGCGAACTACCTCCAAGAAGTCGAGCACCTCGACGAAGACGTGAAAACCGTGCTCGACACGCTCGAAGCACGCGGCTTCGCCCAAAACACGCTCGTCATCTTCATCGGCGACAACGGCATGGCCATGCCACACGGCAAAGGCTACCTCACCGATCCCGGCATCAATACACCCTGCATCGTCCGCTGGCCCGGCATCGTCAAACCCGGCCAAAAAGCCCACAACCTGCTCTCTGGCGAAGATTTCACCCCCACCATGCTCGATGTCGCAGGCGTCACCGCGCCGAAAAGCATGAGCGGCATCAGCTTCCTCAAACAACTGCGTGGCGAGCCCTTTCAGCCACGCCAGCACATCTTCGCCGAGCGCGGCCCGCACGGCGGCGATGGCGGCATGAAGCCCGACATCACTGCGAACGTCTTCGACCTCGCCCGCTGCGTGCGCAGTGATCGCTACAAGCTCATCTACAACTGCACCCCGCACGGCGCTGTCGCCCCCGTCGATAGCAAAGAAGATCCGAGCTGGAGAGAAATCGTCGCCGCCCACACCGCGGGCAAACTCAGCCCCGAGCATGAGAGAGCCTACTTCACCACCCCACGCCCTACTTTTGAGCTCTACGACCTCCAAAACGACCCCGGCGAGCTCAATAACCTCTCCGGCGACCCGCAGCTCAAAGACATCGAATTCGACCTGAAGAAAGCCCTCACCGAAAAAATGGTCCTCGACTGGGATTTCCTGCCTGCACCGCTGCGGTGAGCGAGATGCACGTGCAGGTGCATTTCGGGCATGACACCGTGCATGCACTCCTGCTAGCCTGCGTGCTTCATCTCGTATTCCCACCATGCGCCTCGCTCTCCTTTCTGTCCTTCTCGTCCCTTTTGTCCTTCACGCCGAGCCCGTGTCCCTTTTTGACGGCAAGACGCTCGATGGCTGGGACTTTGATCCCGCGATGTGGCGTGTCGAGGACGGTGTGATCACTGGCGGCTCCACGACAGAAAAGATCAAGAAGAACGACTTCATCAGCACGAAGAAGAGTTACCAAAACTTCGAAATGAAGCTCAAAATCAAGGTCAGCGGCGATCCGAAGACCGGCATGCTGAATAGCGGCATCCAGATCCGCAGCGTGCGTGCCGAGCATGGCGCGATGAGCGGCTACCAGGTGGACTGCGGCGCGGGCTGGTTCGGCAAAATCTACGACGAGCACCGCCGCAACAAGGTCATCTGGGCACCCACGCCCGAGCAGCAAGCGGCGCTGGACAAAGCCATCGACGTCTTCGGCTGGAACGAATACCGCATCCGCGCCGAAGGGCCGCGCATCCAGACCTGGATCAATGGCGTCCACTGCATGGACTACACCGAGACTGACCCGAACATCGCGCTCGACGGCCACATCGCCCCGCAGGTGCACAGTGGCGGTGTTTGCCTCGTGCAGGTCAAAGACGTCACCATCGAAGAACTCCCCGCCACGCCCGGTGCGCCCACATGGCAGAGCATCGGCGGCATCGAAGGCATGAAGGCCAAACTGCCGCCAAAACCTCAGGCCGATGCCGCGAAGCCGAAACGCGACATCTCCTACAACAACGTCCAAGGCACCTCCAAAACCGCCGAAGAGCAGCAAAAGCTCTTCCACCTCCCCGAAGGCTACGAAATCGAACTCATCGTGCAGGAAAGCGAAGGCCTGGGCAAATTCGTCAGCGTCTATTTCGATCAACGCGGCCGCCTGTGGACGCAGACGGCGCTGGAGTATCCTGTCGATTCAAATGAAAACCCCGCTGCTGCTGAGGCGGTGTATGCGGGCAAGGGCAAGGACAAAGTGCTCGTCTATCCGCGGGAGTCTTTGAACGCGAAGATTCCCGCGGGTGGACTCACGAACCCCACCGTCTTCGCCGACGGCCTCGCCATCCCGCTCGGCATCCTGCCCTGGGGCGCGGGCGATACCTGCTACGTGCAGCACGGTCACGATTTGAAGCTCTACAAAGACACGAATGGCGACGGCAAAGCGGACACCTTTGACGTCATCCTCACCGGCTTCGGCGTGCAGGACTCGCATTTGTTTCCGCATCAGTTCACCCGCGCACCCGGCGGCTGGATCTGGATGGCGCAGGGCCTTTTCAACAACAGCAAAGTCCACAAACCCGGCAGCGATGTCGTCGTCGATTGGCCCAAGTGCAGCATGGCCCGCATGAGGCCCGATGGCAGCGAGTTCGAGGTCATCAGCACCGGCCCGAACAACATCTGGGGCCTCGTCATCACCGGCGAAGGCGAGACCTTCATCCAGGAAGCCAACGACTACGGCTACCCGGTCATGCCCTTCCACGAATACGCCTACTACCCCGGCGGCATGGAGGCCCTCAAAAAGAGCTATCAACCCGATTTCCCGCCTCAGGCCGAGTTCCGCATGGGCGGCACGGGCTTGAGCGGCCTGGCGCTCATCGAGAGCGGCCCGCTGAAAAGTAGCCCTGTTCCTGCGGAACAGGGAGCTCTTGTTGCACAGCAACAAGGCAACTCTGCGCCGCCCACCTATTCGATGGCCGTCGCCAATCCCATCACCTCGAAGATTCAAACCATCGCCATGCATCGCGACGGCGCGTATTGGAAGCTCGCCCAACTCCCCGACCTCATTACCTGCGACGATCCCTTCTTCCGCCCCGTCGCCCTCACCAACGGCCCCGACGGCTGCATCTACATCGTCGATTGGTACAACAAGATCATCTCCCACAATGAGGTGCCACGCGCGCATCCTGACCGCGACAAGACGCGGGGACGCATTTGGCGGGTGAAGGCGAAGCAAAGTAGCCATCTCGCTCCGCGAGATGAGCCAAGCGCACCGCCAACACCCGTTGCCGCCAAATCACCCGCCAGCTCCGAAAGCAAGCCCTCTGCTCATCTCGCGGAGCGAGATGGCTACCGTACGATCCCGGACTTCACGAAGCTGAGCACCGAGGAGCTTGTTGCGACCCTTGGCACTGAGCCTGTCGCAAAGGCGCATCTGGCATGGCAGGAGCTTCTCGACCGCAAACAGCTCCCCGCGACCCATTTCGCCGCTCAAGAGTATCTCGCCAGCAGTCAATTCAGCCAGATCAGTCAGATCGGTCGGAATCTGTCCGATCAAAACATCTCCGCACTCCTCTCCTTCGCCAAACCCAGCCTCACCAACGGCCCCACCATCGCTTCCACGCGCGGCAACAAGCAGCTGCCCGTGCGCGAGGCCTACGACCGCGAGTTCGAGCGCTTCCTCGTCCGCATGTTCCTGGAGCGTCATCCCGATGTCGTCGCGAGGTTCCTCGACTCCGAAGCCGCCGCGAAACTGCCCGTCGAGGCCCGCGTGCTTGCCTCGCTCGCCTTGGAGCCGAAGGCCAGCGCTTCCCGTGTCGCCAAACTGCTCCCGCAGCTCGACCGCGCCCCGAATGACGAAGAACTCCTCCGCCTCGCCCAGTTCCCAGGGGAAAACGGGTGTGGGGATTCTTTGAAGGCGTTGCTGGCGAGTCCGAAGACACGGGCCTCCGTTGTCGAGAAGCTGCTCGTCCACAGCACGAAGCTCGATCCCATGAAGATCGCGCCATTTATCAATGATGCAGCAAGATCGCTGCTGAAGGCAACGAAAGAGATGGAAGTACTTCAAAGCGGGCGCGCCGTGTACACAATCAAAGTGCGTGATCAGGATGCATTTAAAGCAGCGCTACAACTTGTCAGTCGTTTTAACCTCACAGATGTCGAAGCCGAACTCACGGCCGCATTAAAAGAGACTGTTGCCAAAAACGGCATTAAGGACCTGAGGCTTCCTATGGATGATCCCAAAGCTCCCCTTGGCTCGGAGCCGGACAGCATAGGTCTTGCTCTCGCGACATTGGCGGAAATGAAAAGTGAGGCGAGCGACCTTTTCGTCGCGCTCGCTAAGTCGCCTTATAACCAGATTCGCATCAACGCGATTGCAGCTCTCGCTTCGTCGAGAAATCCAAACGCACCCGGAGAATATCTGAAGCTCTACGCCTCCATCGAGCCATCGGTTCGCCGCCCGACACTGAGTGTGCTTGCCAGCAGCAAAGCCGGTGCGAAGACCATCGTGGCCGCTTTGCTCGATAAAACGCTGCCGCAGGCCGACCTCGACGGCCCCACCGTTGAGCGACTCGCCACCGTGCTTGGCGATGATCCGGCCATCACAAAACTCCAGCAGCAGCTCGGTGGCATCTTCCGCGAGGTCTTGCTGCTCGATGGGCAGGACAGCGCTTTGGTCGATTCCAAGATCACGCTCGATGGTGCCTTCACTGTCGAGGCCTGGGTGCGGCTCGCGCCGGGCATCGGCAATGAGGACGGTCTGCTCGGTGTGAAGGGCGGTGTGGACATGAATTTCTTCGGCGGCAAGTTCCGCGTCTATGCCGGCTCCGAGCTGCGCGATGTGTGTGTGGCGAATAAACCGATGACGCCCGATCTATGGACGCATGTGGCGGTCACCCGCGATGAAAAAGGCCACTTCCGCATCTACCAAAACGGCGAGCTCGATGCCGAAGGCACCAAGCCCGCCCCGCAGAAGTGGGAAAACTGCCAGATCGGCTGGAGCGGCCCCAACAAAGGCACCGAGGGTGCGATGATGGAGTTCCGGGTGTGGAAAGTGGCGCGGAGCGCGGCGGAGATTCGGAACGGCTTTGATAGGTCCTATAGGCCGGATAAGACCTTTACGACTTATCTCAAAGCCGGTGAAAAACTCGGCAAAGGTGCCCGCATTGCCAAAACCATCGACACACCGCCGCTGCTCACGGAAGAGGCGGCGAAGGCTCTGGATGCCAAGTTTGCTAAATACACTGCTTTGGCTGCCAAAGGCCACGCGGAGGCTGGAAAGGCGCTTTCGGCACTGTGCATGGCCTGCCACCAAATCGGCAGCGCAGGCGGCCAAATCGGCCCGAACCTCTCTGGCGCGGGTGCGATGGGGTTGGAGGCTGTTTTGCGCAACATTTTGACGCCAAACGCGGCCATGGAGCCCGGATACCGCATCTTCCGCGTGGAAATGAAGAACGGCGATCTCATCGACGCCTTCTTCGTCAGCGAGGACAAGGACGCCACCATCATCCGCCAGCCAGGCCTGCCCGACCGCCGCATCAATAAGGCCGACATCCGCAGCACGAAATACATCCGCCGCTCCCTGATGCCAGAGGGGCTGCTCGATGGCTTGCAGGATCAGCAGGTGGCCGATCTGCTCGCGTATCTGATGACGCTGAAGGGCTGAGTTTGCATTTCTCACGCCATGGTTTGCGCGGAATGCGCAGCGGCGATTGAGCAGTCTCCTGCAAACTGTTCAGTCAGCATGAGTCTGGGGCGGTGGCCTTCTTCTGGCTGTCCATGCTTGCTCTACCCGATCGATGGAGATAGATGCCTGGATGCTTTTTCTTCGCGCTTTTCTGTTTGGTTTCCCGCTGGCTGTGCTGGCGGTGACTTGGTGGGCGGCGGGTCAGGCGAAGCGGGCTCGCGGTAGCGCGGGAGGGCATCTGGCGGCGATGATGACACAGGCGCTGCCTGCGATGCACCCCTATTCCCCGCAGAGCGAGGCAGAACGACAGATGATCGATCTGGTGCACGAGCCGCTGATGCGCATCGGGGCGGATGGGGCCTTGCAGCCGGCTTTGGCAGAGCTTTGGCGCTGGTCGCAGGATGTGACGTGTTGGTTCGGAGATGAGGCGACAGCGAGGAGGGCGCAGGAGATGCTGCAGGCTCAATTGACGGAGAAAAATGTCTGGGCGCTGTGGCACCTGAGCACGGTGCGTGTTTTGGGTGGCAGTCTGGTGATGAATTTTTCTGACCCTACGCATGCTGGGACGGCGCAGGCGCTGGAGGTCATTTCTTCACTTCAACCCAGTGTGCTGGAGTTTTGGCGCTTTGAGGCTGATAAGCCGATTCGGGAGTCGATGCGGCAGTTTTTGACCCAGGAGGGAGCTGCGAGCCAGATCTGCCGTGTGTGGTATGAAAACGACCGCGCTGTGGAGATCGTGGTCCGTAGCCCTACGCGGCTCCTTGTCGATGCTTTGCGCCGTGTGCTGCATGATGGCTCGGAGAGTGAGGTGCGGGCTCGATTGATCGGTGAGACGGTGGCTTTGAGTGAGCCGGTGCTGGATCTGGATATCCGCCACGGTTTGACTTGGCATGATGGGACGCCTGTCACGGCGGAGGATGCTCGTACGACGATCGAGGAGGTGCGGAGTCGCCCCTGGTTGCTGCCCAATCGCGAGGCTCTACGCCATATTCAGGCTTTGGTGGTGCAAAATGGGGGGATGCAACTGCATGTGGTCTTCCGTAGTCGCTACGGGCCGGCGCTGTGTGGATGGACTGATTTGCCGGTGCTGCCTGCGGCGTGGTGGCAGGCTCATGGCGGTGGTGATGATGCGGCCTTCACTCAGCATCCTCCACCTGGGGCGGGGGCCTTCCATCTCAGTCAGCTTGATTCACGCACGCTCGCTCTTTTGCCGGCGAATCAGGCGCTGGATGCGAGTAGTCTGGTGTTTCACTTTTCGGCGTCGCCGCTGATGACGCAGATCGGCCTAGCGACGCGGACTGCGCATCTGATTTGGCCGGGGCAGAGTGTGGCGGGAGAAAAGAGACTCCGTACTTGCCTCACGCCTCCGCACCGGCGGCTCGTGGTGCTATGGAATACTCGGAAAGGCCCGCTGCGTGATGCACTGGTGCGTGAGTCGCTGGCGGAGTTCACCCATGTGCCGTCGATTATCAGCCAGATCGGTGGGGTGCAGACGGTGGCAGATGCGAGCCTGTTTCCGCCTGGTATGTGGCTGCATACGCGGGCCCCACGTCTGGCGTATGCGCCGCAGCATGCAAAAAAGCGCCTACAGACGGCAGGATGGTTGCCAGGTGTGGATGGTGTTTTACGCGGACCAGATGGGATGATGGAGTTTTCCCTTCTGATCATCCAAGGGGATGCGGTGGCGGAAAAGACGGCGCAGCAGCTGGCGGCTCAGTGGAGGGTGCTGGGGGTGAAGCTGCACGTCGAGCGTGCGGCGAAGGCGGACGAGCTAGAGCGGCGTCTGAGGGAGCATGAGTTCGATGCGGTGCTGGTGGAGCAGCGGTTCGAGGTTTCGTGGGACCAGTTTCCGTGGTGGCACTCGTCCCAGGCGCGTGCAGGTGGGACGAATTTTTGCGGCATCGAGGACGCTCAGACGGATCTGCTGCTGGAGGCACTTGCGACGGAGTTCGAGCCTGCAGCGGCGGCAGCGCGTGTGCGCCAGCTAGAGGACCGCCTGCTGCCGCAGTATCCGATGCTCACCCTTTTCACCACGGTGGATACGGTGGCGGTGCATGAGTCACTGACGGATGCTGGCAATGTGGGCTCCTGGACACTGCGCCAGCTCGCGCTGAAGCCGAAAGCTGCCCCCCCTACCCCGAGTCTGGATCTGCGTGTGCGTGAGGAGTGATCTCCCGCCTCCTCCCTCAGCTATCTCCGGCTTTGGGGAGATTTTTCTTGGTGGTAGGCTGGGGCGCGGTGGTGGGCGTGGGCGCGGCGGGTAGCCAGGCTTCGGGGGCACTCGCTTTGAGCAATACTTCACGGAGCTGGATGGTGGCTCCATTGCGGCGTTTGCTCTCCTCTGCGGCCTCCATGAAGGCGTAGATCTCGAGTGTCTCGCGTGCGGTGACGGGAGCCTGTCGTGTTTTAAAGAACTTCATGATCTCGCGCAGCAGTGGGGTGTAGTCCCCGCCTGTTTTTTGCTCGGTGATCACCTCACGCCCGAAGCGGATGAGGCGGTAGTCCTTGGCCCCTTCATGGATGGCATGCAGGGTGCCGATGCGCCCACCATCCCACACGCCATTGATGACAGATAGTGTTGGCGTGGTGACGCGGCTGACGGAGCGGCATCCGCTGCCCATCACGGTGAAGAGTGCCTCTGCGGGGTGGATGCCATAAAAAAACAGATCGGGGTGATGCTCCATGATGTGGGCAGGACCGTAGGAGATAGCGGCGGCGGGCGGCTCCTTTTCCGCCGTGGCGACCTCCACCACGCCGGGATACCAGCGCAGTGCGGAGGCACTGAAGACGGGGGTGCCTGCCTCCTCGGCCAGCTTGTAGATCGCTACAGCGTCCTTCAGCGATGCAGCGACGGGTTTGTCCATGAAGACAGGTTTTTTAAAGGCGAGGATTTGCCGCATCTGCTCCAGCCGGGGACGGCCATCGAGCACGAGGAGCATGATGGCATCCACACTGCCGCAGACCTCGGCGATGCTACTGGCGATGCGCACACCGTATTTATCCCGCACGATTTTGGTAAAGCCCTCCACGCGGTCGCGGCTCTCTGGCAGGTCGGCGCTAGGCGTGGGAAAGGCGGCCACCACGCGGCCACCAGCGATGTGATTCGGATTGGCCGAGTCATTGAGCCGGAGGGTGAACTGCTCCGCGTGGGAGGTATCCAGCCCGATGATGCCGATGCGCAGGTGATCTTCCGCCATGAGAGTGCAGGTAGGCGCTGCCAGCAGACCCCACGCCATCATGGAGAAAAGTCGGGGCTGGAGAAAGGGCAGGCGCATGGAGTAAGCGATGATGCCGGGGCAGCTCTCTAGGTCAAGGCGGGGCAGCTTTCACCTACCGGGGCCGTCCCTGCATTCCAGGGGGCTATCCAGAGGCCTTTCCAGGCCGTGCCGCCTTGGCGGTTGACGGCGGGGCAAACTCCTCTAACATCCATGCCCCCACGCCCCGGCGAAAGAACCCACCCCTCGCCGATCACCGTGGCTACTACCACACCATGAAAGAAAGCACCCACCCGAAGACCTTTGAAACGACGATCACCTGCACCTGCGGGGCCGTCTATGACACCATCTCCACCGTGCAGAATCTCCGTATCGGTATCTGTGCCGCCTGCCATCCCTTCTTCACCGGCGAGCAGCGCTTCATCGACACCGCAGGCCGCGTGGACAAGTTCGCCCAGCGCTACGGCAGCACCCGCGCACGCCGCACCGCTCCGAAGCCCTCGGATGTGTCCGCTTCCTAGCCTCACAGCCCCTCCTTTTAGCCAAAACGGTGCCTCGCCTCGCGTGCGGCACCGTTTTGTTTTTCCAATCAGAGAATCGAGAACCTAAATGAACTACGCCCCCATCATCGACGCCAAGCGCACCCGTTTTGCCGATCTCGAGGACGTCATCGGCAGGCCGAATTTCTTCGACGACGCCAAAAAGGCAGGCGACCTGCTCCGCGAGCACCGCGGGCTCCAGAAGCTCATGTCCGCCTGGGATGCCTACCAGAAGGCCCAGACCGAACTCAGCGAGAACCGCGACATGGCGAAGTCTCTCGATGACAAAGACCTCGCCGAGATGGCCCAGGCAGAGATCCCCCTGCTCGAAGCACAGCTCATCGAGCTCGAAAAGCAGATCCAGGAGTACATCCTGCCCCCAGACCCGCTCGAAGGCCGCGACGTGCTCATGGAGTTCCGCGCAGGCACCGGTGGTGATGAGGCCAGCCTCTTTGCAGGCGACCTCATGCGCATGTACACCCGCTTTGCAGAAAATCGCGGCTGGAAGGTCGAAACCCTCGAAGCCAGCTCCTCCGACGTCGGCGGCGTCAAAGAGGCCACCATCAAAATCAGCGGCGAAGACGTCTATCGCATCCTCAAATACGAAAGCGGCGTCCACCGCGTCCAGCGCGTGCCCACCACCGAGGCGCAGGGCCGTATCCACACCAGCGCCGCCACCGTCGCCGTCCTCCCAGAGGCAGAGGAAGTCGATATCGAGCTCCGCACCGAAGACGTCCGCATCGAAGTCTGCCGCAGCTCCGGCGCAGGCGGACAGGGCGTGAACACCACCGACTCCGCCGTACAGGTCCTCCACATCCCCACCGGCACCATCGTCCGCTGCCAGGACGGCCGCAGTCAGATCAAAAACAAAGAAAAGGCCCTCGGCATCCTGCGCAGCCGCCTCCTGGAAAAGAAGCAGCAAGAAGAAGCCGCCAAATACTCCGCCAATCGCCGCCAGCTCATCGGCGGCGGCGGACGCGAGGAAAAAATCCGCACCTACAACTTCCCCCAGAACCGCGTCACCGATCACCGCATCGAGGTCACCCTCTACAACCTCGATCAATTCATCCAGGGCAAGATCGAAGGCATCCAGACCCAGCTCCTCGCCGCCGACATGCAGGAGCGCCTCGCCGAGGCCGGCTTGCGCTGATCCATCTGTCTCCTTCATGCCCTCCATGAGGAAAATCTCCTTTGCCAAAGCGGGTAGGGGGGGTATGGCTCGGCCCCCAAATTATGAGCAAAAAAAGTGACTTCGGATTGATCGGCCTCGCTGTGATGGGCCAAAACCTCGTTCTCAACGTCGAAAGCCGCGGCTTTCAGGTCAGCGTCTTCAACCGCACCACCAGCGTGACGGATGAATTCATCGCCAAACACCCCGGCAAGGCCCTCGTCGGTGCCCACACCCTGGAAGAATTCGTCCAGAGCCTGGCCACCCCGCGCAAAATCCACATCATGGTGAAATCCACCGCCGTGAAGGACACCGACCGCGACGCCGTGGACGCTGTGATCGAGCAACTCATCCCGCTTTTGGACAAGGACGACATCGTCATCGACGGTGGCAACAGCTTCTACCAGACCACCGAGCGTCGCGACGCCTACCTCGCCGAAAAAGGCCTCCGCTTCATCGGCGCAGGCGTCTCCGGCGGTGAAGAAGGTGCCCGCAAAGGCCCCTCCATCATGCCCGGCGGCCCTGCTTCCACTTGGGAAGTCATGAAGCCCATCTTTGAATCCATCGCCGCGAAGGTCGATGGCGAGCCCTGCGTCATCCACATCGGCCCCGGCGGTGCCGGTCACTATGTGAAGATGATCCACAACGGCATCGAATACGGCGACATGCAGCTCATCTGCGAAGCCTACAACATCTTCAAGCACGCCGGCTTCACCACCGACGAGATGGCCGCCATCTTCAACGAGTGGAACGAGGGCGACCTCCTCAGCTACCTCATCCAGATCTCTGGCAAGGCCCTGGAGCAAAAAGACCCCGAGACCGGCAAGCCCGTCGTCGAACTCATCGTCGATAAAGCCGGCCAGAAAGGCACCGGCCAATGGACGCTGCTCAACGCCGCCGAAAACGCGGTGGTGGTCAGCACCATCAACGCCGCCGTCGAGGCCCGCATCCTCTCCAGTCAGAAGAAGCAACGCGTCGCCGCCAGCACCCAGCTCACCGGCCCGACCGTCAACATCACCACCGACAAGAAGGAGCTCGTCAAAAAGGTCCACGACGCCCTCTACGCCTCCAAGATCATCAGCTACGCCCAGGGTCTCGACCTCATCCAAACCATGGGCACGAAGAAAGACTGGAAGCTCGACCTCGGCCGCATCGCCGCCATCTGGCGCGGCGGTTGCATCATCCGCGCCCGCTTCCTCAACCGCATCACCGACGCGTATCGCACCAACGCCAATCTGGCCAACCTCATGCTCGATCCGTTCTTCAAAGACGTGCTCAGCAAGACCCAGCAAAACTGGCGTGAAGTCGTGAGCATCGCCACCCTCAACGGCATCCCGGTTCCAGCCTTCAGCGCCTCCCTCGGCTACTACGACAGCTACCGCGCCGCCCGCCTCCCCGCCAACCTCCTCCAGGCCCAGCGCGACTTCTTCGGTGCCCACACCTACGAGCGCACCGACAAGCCCGAAGGCCAGATGTTCCATACGGAATGGCCTGAGGTGATTGGTTAAAGTAGCCGAGTTGCTGCGCAACTCGAACTCCAACCCCAGTTGCACAGCAACTGGACAACTTTGAAAGCGGCTGAGGCAACTCAGCCGCTTTTTTATGAACTTTTGACTTCAGGGCTCAAACCGGTCTTGCCGCCTGCTCTCCATCAAGGTATTTATAAAGCGTGAAAGCCACCCAAAGTCTTAAAAACATCCGCAAACAGCGCCTTACACCCAAACAGCGCTTCACGGTGATTGGCGGCGTGAAAGTTCAGCTCATGCCAGTGACAGCCAAAGGCAATCTCCCCCTGGGTTTGATCAAACGCATCGTGCGTGAAGCCAAGGCGACCAGAGCCTGAACCATTCACCCAGAAGGGCAATGAAAACTCCTATAGCGGACTATGATCGGCAGGTGTTCATCAACTGCCCCTTCGATGACGAGCACCTTCCCTTGCTCCGCGCCATGGTTTTCGCCATCCATGCCTGTGGCTATAAGGCCCGCTGTGCGCTGGAGGTCGTGGACGCAGGAGAAGTGAGGCTGAGTAAAATCCTCCGCTTGATCGAATCCTGCCGATATGGCCTGCACGACATTTCACGCACCTCTCTGGACGCAATCAACGGGCTTCCCCGTTTTAACATGCCACTGGAACTCGGTTTATTCCTTGGAGCTGCCCGTTTTGGAAACATTGCACAGCGGCGGAAGCGAACGCTCATTCTCGATGTGGAGCGATTTCGTTATCAAAAGTTCGTCTCGGACATTGCCGGGCAAGACATCAAGGCTCATGGCAATGATCCACTGCGGCTCATTGGTGCCGTGCGTGATTGGCTGAACGCCTCCTCAGCCACAGCCTCGCCACTACCAGGAAGCAAAGCCCTGATTCGCCAGTATCAGGATTTTTTGGCCGCCGTGCCGCCGACGCTGGTCCGTTTCAGGCTCCATGAGAGCGAAGTCTCTTTTGTGGACTGGCTGCGGATCGTTGAGCACTGGCTCGAAAACTCGGGATCATAAACCCACCCTCAACGGCATCCAGGTTCCCGCCTTCAGCGCCTCCCTCGGCTACTACGACAGCTACCGCGCCGCCCGCCTCCCCGCCAACCTCCTCCAAGCCCAGCGCGACTTCTTCGGTGCCCACACCTACGAACGCACCGACAAGCCCGAAGGCCAGATGTTCCATACGGAATGGCCTGAGGTCATTGGCTAAAGTAGCCATCTCGCTCCGCGAGATGAGCAAAACGTTCCCTAAAGGCGGCTGGCTTTCCCAGCCGCCTTTTTACTTTCCACAGAAACGGATGCAGACTTCAGCGACGAACCATTCATGGTTCCTGAAACAAAAATAACTCGAATCGCTCATGTCTCACTACGATCCCGACCTTCCAGCAGAGATCGATCTCTTTGGCCGCCGCCCGTTTGCTGACCGGGTTGCTGAGACGATGATTTCTAGGCCTCTTGGCGATCCATTGGTCGTTTCGATCATAGGTGAGTGGGGTAGCGGGAAGAGCACTGCCATGCGCTATGTGAAAGACAGACTGGCTGTTCTGGGGAAGTGCAAGATTGCCGAGTTTAATCCTTGGAGATTCAGCGGTGAGGATGTTCTGATATTTGAATTGTTCTCCGCATTGGTAAAGGCCATCGATCCGGAGCTTGAAGTCCTAACCGCATGGCAGGGGATCAAAAATGGTTTGGCCAAACACATGGATGCACTGAAAAGCATGGCTGGAGCCTTTGCTGACCTTCAGAGCGCAGGGAGTGGTGCCTTGGCAACTGGCGCGCTTGGGTTTTTGAGTGGCCAGTTACGCACTCAAATCGAGGAAGTTCGGGCTCAAGCGCGAGCGCATCTCGAGAAATCCAAGTGGAGGATCATTGTGTTACTTGATGACATTGATCGGTTGGAAGCCAGCGAGATTCTGACACTGTTTCGTTTGATCAAGCTCACTGCCGATCTTCCAAACACGACCTATCTGCTGGCCATGGATGAGGATCATGTGAGCCAAATCATTGGGCAGCGAATTGATGGAGATTCGAAAACCGGTCGATCTTACCTCGAAAAGATCATCAATGTCAGGCTCTCGCTTCCATCTATTCCCGATTACAAACTTCGCGATTACACTTTCAAACTGCTTTGTGAAGTGATACCCCAATCAGGTCATAGGTTGACAGGCGGCGAAGCAACCAGATGCACTAAAATATTTGATCACCTGTGCATGCCAATGGTGACGACTCCACGAAAAGCAAAATCGCTCGCGAATGCTTATCGATTTGCATTAGGAATGTTGCCTGTCGGCGAACTCAATCCTGTCGATTTAATGCTTCTAGAATCAATCAGGCTGCTCAGACCCGCCCTTCACGAAACCATTAGAAAACTCATGCCGAGGATGATGCGTGGTGAATCTTTGGAATCAGCTGTCGAGGCTCTCTTCGCAAACGAGGAGCGCAGATCAAAATATAAGAACCAGGCTTGGTCTGAGATTATTACTTCTATCGGCGAAGTAACCGACCGAGAGCATGAAGAAGTGAAAAGCGGACTTGAGCTCTGGTTTCCGCAGTTGATCCCAAACGCCGAAGGTGAGAACCACGATGAATGGAGTAGAGATCGTAGGCTTTGCTCGAAGGATTACTTTTGGCGATATTTTTCAGGCGCAATTCAAGAAGATGATGTCGGTGACAACATCGTTGGCGATTGGGTAAGCTCTCTCCAACCTGATAATCTTCCTCCAGCACATAACTCACTTTGTGCACACCTCGGCGCTCCCTATGTCGCAGCTTTTCTTGGCAAATTGCGATTGATGGTAAATGACCTGCAACTCACATCAAAATTGCCACTGATTCAAGTCCTTGCTCAAGCAGCAAAAGACACTCCTAACACTCGAACTGGCGTATTTTCAGGGACCTACCGCAATCAAAGCGCGGAGATTGCTGCCGAAACAACCCTGACCTTAGGCTCGGAGGAATCTGTCAGCTCGGCAGCATTGATTGCGATCCGAGCCTCAACGGATTTTGGTTGGTCATGTGCATTCCTCGACAATTTGCCCGAATATTGCAGAAGCAAAGGATCCAAGACAAGCGGCGGAATCAAGTGGGAACCTGCACTTGTTGAGCAGGCGCTCGCAGAAAGGGTTCTGAAGGAGTTCATCGAATATCCACCCGATAGCTCCAACTCCACCATGGAAATGGTTTGCCTAATTTGGCGAAATCGAAAAGAAGGTGAGACGCGAGCGCGAGTGACGGAAATTGTTACCAAAAGACCGGATTTGGCCCTTCACTTCCTTGCAGCAGGCTGCGGCTTTTCAGGCACTCCTGATGATGCTTCCTGTTGTTGGACTTGGAAGGACAAAAAGTCGATTCGTGATATTAGCGAGATTATTGATCTTGAAGCACTGAGGACGGCGCTTACTTCACAAGTGAAGGAGTTGGCAGGTAACGGGGAGGTCAAAACTTCATCTATATTTGATCGGGAGTTCCAGTCCCTTGAATCTATTGCCTGGAGCTTTCTGAATTCATTTGCACGAGAGGAACCACGGAAAAAACTGAACTCGCTGGCTGCCCATATTCCCACAGGAACGCTGTATTGACGCCAACTTTGTCATCCTGCATACTCCACCCATCGTGAATCCGAAAAAAAACAGCCCGCAGCCCATCACGAAGGCCATTCGCTTGAAGCCTTCCGTGACCGACTACGCGACCTTTGTGGCCACCACCTCGAAGGTGCTGGGAACGACCGGGCCCGCCTCGCGAAAGACCAAGCCGAACAAGCTTGTGCTCTCGGTCGCGAACTTGGGCTCTTAAGCACTCCCGACGTCTCTTGGGAGCATTTCAAGGCCGCTTCGGAGTCCCATCTCGGCACCGAGCATCTCGTCGAGTTTGATGAGGAGATCGACCGTATGGTCAAAATCACCATCCCGCCCAAATTCGGCCTCATTCCGAAGGTGCTGACACATGCAGTGCCAAACCTGCGTGGCGAGCCGGGCACGCGAAAGGCCATCGAGTTCATCCATGCCACGCCGATGGAGTATCTGGAGCGCTGGATCGCGGCGAATGACGTGTTTGGCGATGATGTGAAGCTCACCTCCGTGGTGCGGTGGGCGGATGGGCAGGTGTCCTTCGCCATCAGCCAGCCGCAGTATCATGGTGAACCGGCTACGGATCGCGAGATCGAGCAGCAATTCATCGCGTCCGGTTGGACGCGGATCGTCGATCCCACGGGCCAACACAGCCTGTTCTTCAATTACGCCTTCCAGACGCTCGCCATCGACGCCCTGCCGCGAAACTGCTACCTGAAGGACGGAGACCTGCTGCCCTTCGATGTGATCCTCTGCCAGCCGGATGAGGATTTGGAGG
Source organism: Verrucomicrobiaceae bacterium (assembly GCA_016713035.1). Classification (NCBI taxonomy): domain Bacteria; kingdom Pseudomonadati; phylum Verrucomicrobiota; class Verrucomicrobiia; order Verrucomicrobiales; family Verrucomicrobiaceae; species Verrucomicrobiaceae bacterium. Next base: position 509,841 of record JADJPW010000002.1, on the reverse strand, counting down.
CGTTTTTGAGGCTGTATGACTGAGGGCTCGCAGTCTGCTCGGCAGCGCATGAATAGTCAGCTTCCCGGTCTTGCCCGGGCAGCCATTTATGCCAAAAAGTCTTCATTTCGAGACTTTTGCTCCGATGCCAGAGCTTGGGCTCTGGCTTTGGCACCCTAAAGCACCGATTACCCGGCTCTGGGCTCCGGCATCGGTGCTTTGGAACTGCAATTACCCTGCTGGAGGCTCTGGTATTGAGGGTTTGGGGGTGGTATTACCAGAGTGGAAGCTCGGGCATCGGAGCCTGGGGGGCTCGATTACCCTGCTTTTGGGCTCTGGTATGGGAGCTTTTTGGGGGCGAATGGCAGACGGTGGGCTCTGGTTTCTGGGCCTTGGAGACTCGGTGAAGGTGCAATCTGGGATTGTCGGCGCTGCTTTGGTCGTCCTCCGCGCGATCACGGACCCGATGCGCCATGCGGTGCTGCGGGAGCTGGCGGATGGGAGTTTCCCATCGGTGATCGTGCTTGCGAAGAGGTTGGACTGCCATCCAGACATGATGGGACGGCATCTCCAGCAACTGAAGAAAGCCGGGCTGGTGATCCGTGTGAATCCCGGTGAGGAGGCGGATCAGCGCTCGAAGTATTACCAAATCCCTGCCGAATTCCGCAGCACGCTGCCCGATGGCACGCGGGTGCTGGACTTTGGCAAGGTGGTGTTGCGGTTCGAGGTAGGGTGAGAAAATGCGGGCATGGATTTGGAGCGTATGGACGCCTATCCGGGGCCTGTATAGCCACCCTTTGGCAGTGCTCAGCACATCTCATGCAAGTGCCTGCGTCCGTTAGCTCTACATTGACGCTTTGCGGCATCTCCACATGCTCGTGTGACCATGACCAGCCCACGCGAAAACGCCCTCCAGCTCATCCACACTTACTACGCCACCTTCAACTCTGGCGACCGTGAAGCCTTCCTCCGCCTCCTGGCAGATGATGTGGCGCACGACATCAATCAAGGCGGCTGTGAGGTGGGGAAAGCGGTCTTTGAGGCCTTCCTCCAGCGCATGGACCGCTGCTACCGCGAGCAGGTCGTCGATCTCGTCGTCTTTGCTGATGAAAGCGGCACACGCGGCGCAGCGGAGTTTTTCATCGAAGGCCAATACCTCTCCACCGATGACGGACTGCCGCCCGCTACGGGCCAGCGCTATCGCCTGCGTGTCGGGGCATTCTTTGAGCTGAATGGGACCCTGGTGGCCCGCATCACGAACTACTACAACCTCGAGGAATGGCTGCGCCAAGTCGGGGCGGTGTGAGAAATCATCCCAACGCCGCGCGATACAGCTCCACAAAGTCCTCTACACTCGGCAGGCGCGGATTGAACTGGGCGGTCCATTGTTTTGCGGCCATTTCGGCGAGGTCGCGAAGGTTTTCGAGCTTCACGCCGTGCTCGGTGATGGTGCGAGGCATTTGGGCTTCCCAGAGCAGTTCGCTCACGCGGTCGGCGAGGTCGCCATCGAAGTAGGATTCGTAGATGGCGGCGATCTCGGGCTGCGCGGCATTGAAACGGATGACGTGCGGCAGCATCACGCCCACGGCATCGCCGTGCGTGACGTGGAAGAGGGCGGTGAGCGGATTCGCGCACGAGTGCGCGGCACCGAGCATGCTGTTTTCGATGGCGATGCCCGCGTAAGCCGCGCCGAGGAGCATCATGCCGCGTGCCTCGGTGTCTTTTGGGTTCCGTAGCACACGCGGGAAGCCCGCATGGCAAAGTCGGAAGCCCTCGCGCGAGTAAAGCATGCTGAGGGCATTGCGTTTCTTCGTGACGGCCGTTTCGAGCGCATGCGAGATGGCGTCGATGCCGGTGCAAACGGTCACGCGACGTGGCTGGGAGACGGTGAGCTCAGGATCGAGGATGGCGGCCTTCGCGGCGGCTTTGGGATCGCCGCAGGCCATTTTGACATGCGTGTCGGCATCGGAAATGAGCGCATAGCTCTGGCACTCGCTGCCAGTGCCTGCGGTCGTGGGGATGGCGATGATCGGCAGCATGGGCTTGGTGGCCTTGCCGGTGCCCCAGTAGTCGTGGATGCGACCGCCGTTGGTGAGGATGAAGTTACAGCCTTTCGCCGTGTCCATGCTGCTGCCACCACCGAGGCCGATGATGAAGTCCGCGCCAAATTCCCGCGCCACTGCCACACAAGCATCGACATCCTCCGTGCTCGGATTTTCCCGCACCTGGCCAAAAATCTCGACCGCCAGACCCGCTTCCCTCAAAAAGCCCGAAGCACGCTCCGTGTAACCCGCCGTCACGATGCCGGGATCACTCACCACCAGCACCCGTGAGCCGCCATATTCCCGTACCAGCTCACCGACGCGTGAAAGCGTGCCATTGCCAAAAACAAGGCGCGTGCGCGGCTGGTGATCGAAGGGGATGAGGGTGGACATGACGGAGCTATTGGAGGCGAACACGGGCAGGAAAGCCCGTGCTACATTGGCTCACGCGCAATCAATCGAGCGGCGCTTGTAGAGGAACTCGAACATGTTGCCCTCGTGCGGCTGGTCCCAACTGATCTTCATGGTGCTGATCGGTCCGATGTTGAGGCGGTCGATGGTGGGGCACTCGAGGAGGTCATTGATGAAGGCCTCGTCCTGCGTGATGGCGGTGACGATGAGGCTGTAGCCGATGCGGCCGAGCACCTCGCCCTGCGGCACTTCGAGCACGCTGGCGTAGGGGCAGAGGAATTCGCGGTTGGCGAGCGGGTGCTTGTTGTCGGAGCACCAGATGATCGTGGGTCGCAGGAAGGTGCCGCCTTGGAACTCGGTTTTGCGCGGTCCATCGCGGAACTGGGCGGTGACATCCTCGGCGCCGGGTGTTTGCAGGTCGGCGTCGATGGCGCTGTCGATGTAGTCGGCCATTTTGACGTTCGCGAAGCCGGAAAGCTTGGCGTTTTCATCATCGGAGGGCAGCGGCTTCACGGGGCCAAGGCGCTCGGCGATGGCAGTGGCGATTTCCTTGCCGTATTTCGGCACGATGACGACGCTGGCATTGATACAGGAACGTCCGCCGTTGTCGCTGATGGAGCCGACGATGACATCGAGGTATTCGCGCCAGTTTTCGATCTTGTCCTCGCCGATGATGATCTTGCTCCAGCCGGGGCCGTGCACCTGCACCGCGGGGTTGTTTTCATACATCTTGGCGATGTTCACGTCGCCGAAAACGAGATTGCGTCCGCTGAGCTTGACGACCTCGCCACTGCCCTCGTGATCGGTGGGGTAAAAGCCAAACGCCTCCGCAGGTGCGCCAGCGGCGATGAAGGCCTGGATGAGGCGAAACGGCGTCCAAGGCTCCTCACGGCCCGGTTTGATCACCACGGGGATTTTTAACGCGATGGAGGGCAGCCAGAGCGAGTTCACCGCGGGTGAATTCGACGGCATGACGAGGCCGAGCGAGTTCGTGGTGGGGAAATAGGCCACCGGGCAGCCGGCCTGGGTGCCAAAGCCGCGATCAATGACGCTCAGATCGAGGCCACGCGACAATCCATTCAGGATCGTGGTCATGTTCGTCATGGCGTAGTGAATCTTCGTCATGTTCCGCTTCACCATGATGTGCGGCAGGCCGCTGGTGCGGGAAAGCGTGGCGATGTATTCCTGCGGCGACTGCGTGTGGCCTTTGTCACCGAGGGGCAGCGTGCCATTGAGGAAAAGATCGCCCGCCTTCGCGGTGATGTCGATGAGCTGCTGCACAGTGAACTTTTTCAGCGCCTTGCGAGCCTCGCCGATCTTCGCAAGGTCCTTGCGCACGATGCCGGCATTCACCTGGCTGACCTCGGCGCAGACTTCGCCGGTTTTGTGGTCTTTGACCTGCACTTTATCGAGTGACTCATACGGGCGGCCTTTGCGGAGAGCGGGGAGATGGGGGATGGACATCTATTTTTGATTTGAGTTGGGTTTTATGATTTGGAGTGGGCTAAACGTCTGCGCAATCAGGATTCATACGACATGGCGAGAACAGTGGTTTTTGCCTGCTGAAAGAGTTCCTGCCAGATGGGGTCATCGTTTGGAATCACCGCCGCATCCAGGCAACCTGTCATGTCATATCTGGGAATGTGATCTTTGTGGATCATCCACTGAATCTCCTCCATGTGCTGCGGATCGTCTCCGCGCATCATTTTGGTCAAAATCAGGTCCAATGTGGCCGGCCGGAACAAAGCGAGATGCTGGGTGATGGGCCGGGTGAGACGCACCCGATGAGATGACCAGTCCGCCCGGAGAAAAACCGAGTGTTGCTCGAAAATATGCGAGAGATACAGTCCAAAGGGCTCAAGCGCAGCGTTAGCCTCCTTGGAGTGACTGCCAGAAGGCTATATCGTGGTCCATGCCCTCGGAGTGCTCTACCGGAATGACGAGGTCAACATCCGCCGTCACGCCGTAGCCGCTCGGTGGATCATCATAACCGAGCCAGATGGCCGACTTGCCGATCAAGGTCAATTCCACGGCATGATCCAGATGGGAATCCAGTTCTAGCAAAATGCGTGTGGGATTGTCGAGATCAGGCTGCATAACCAAGACCCGCAGGTTTTTGTGGACGCAGCCATTTTGTCAGTCCGTAAGTTTTGGGGCCGATGAGACCTGGCATGGAAACAAAACGCGTGTGATGGGGCAACACTCCACTTTTGAGCGGCGGCGTTTCAGGCAGCAGAGAAAGCAACTCCTTCCAAAAAGCCGTCTCCGGTTCGTAGCGATCACCTGCCAATGCGATTTCACGCAGAACCGACTCGCTTTGCTCCTGTTTTGCTAACTGACTTAACTTGTCCGTCTGATTGCCTGGATGACTGAGCAGCATAGCTCCGACGCGGATCAGCCAAGGCTCGTAGTTGTTGGAAACGGAGAGCAAAGCAATTGCCAGCTCTTCATTAGAAAACTCCGTCTCACTAACCCGCTGAATCGGCGGGTGGCCAATCTGCTGCATGTAATGAAAACAGCCGCGTGCCACAGCCTCGTCGATGAGGTCTTTTTCCGTCACCAGACCGAAACGCTTCGCCACTTCCCTGAGACGCGACACAGGTGTCGCGAAGCCGAGTTTTTGCGCCAGCGTTTCAGTCTGCATGGCAGGAGTTTAGCGTTAATACACGCCCTCAACAATGGTCTTCTCCATCGCGCCGAAGGGGCGGACGTCGGCGACGCCGTCCCAGGCGTAGGGGGCGCGGGGTTTGCGGCGCATGGCTTCGTCGCGTTCGAGAAAGCGCGGCATGAAGAACTCTTTGGTGAGCGTGGTGAGCTCGACACGGCCCCAAGCGTCGTAATCGACGGTTTCGTTGGTGGCGTTCGGGTTCACGATGCGCAGCACGGCACGTGGCTGCGGGGCGTAGTAGGTAATGGAGAAATTGTCCTCCGGCGTGAGCGGCACGCTGGCGGCCAGGCCCATCAAGGTATTGCCGTAGGTCGGGTAGAAGCCGATTTTGCCTTCGAGGACTTCTTCCACGATGAAACGCACATACTGCGGCGTCATGGTGGTGCCACCGACGAAGCAGCCGCGAATGCCGACGCCATAGAGATCGACTTTTTCAGCGAGAGCTTCGAGCAGTTTCGGAGTGGTGAAGATGGCACTGATGCGGCGATTCTTCAGCAGCAGCACGGCCTGATCGACGGCGTGATCCATGTATTGACGGGCGACATCGAACTGCTTGTTCGAAATGACCTTCTTCACGAAGCGAGGATCGAGATCGACGAAGTAGCAGGAGCTGCCACGATAGTTCGCCAAATGCTCCACGGCGAGGCGCAGGCGACGCGGACCGGTAGGGCCGACCATGATCCAGCTTTTGCCCTTCGGGAAATGCTCGTCGGCCAGCTTGTGACTGAATTCCTCGTAATCGACGCGGAAGTCGTTCCAGCCGATGCGCTGCTTGGGCATGCCGGTGGTGCCGCCGGTTTCGAAAATGTTGAAGGGCTTGCCTTCGAAGGCTTTTGGCACCCAAACCTCGGGCTGGAGGTCGCGGAGATACTCGTCCTGGAAGTGGTCAAACTTCGCGATGATGTCCTCGTAGCTGTTCACCACACCACGCGGGTCGAAATTCTTCTTCGCCCACTCCAGCCAGAACGGGCAGCCGGTTTCCGGCGAGAAGTGCCAGTTGATGATTTCGCGAACCTGGTTGTCGAGCTTGGCTTTGGCTTCTTCGGGCGTCATGGTGGTGGTTTTTGTGTGGGAAGTGGAGTTTAGAGGGGGTAAATAAAACGAAAGAGGAATTCCAGGCATTTCCTGTCTAAGGTGATTCGTGAGGTGTTTTGCCCTGTGCGCACCGCTAATTATCATAATTGAGAATAAAATTTCCATAAAAATCATTTTATAATTATGTAAACTGTGATAAATTGAGTGTGCCTAAGGATGATTGTTCTTGAGAGTAATCACCGCAACGGCACAGCAGCAAAATGAAACTCATCACAAAATTAGCATTAGGATTATTCCTCAGTTTATCGAGCCTTTCCCGAGCGGCTGATAACATTTTTGGATTGATCAATTTTCCGTAACCTCCTCACCGGGCAATCCTCTTTTAGGGAGTGGCTTTGGAACCATGTCTGGCAATTTCTCAAATGTGACTTGGGAAGGAACCAATCTGGGCTCTATGAGCGGCAATTTCTCGGTCCAAATAGCCTGGCAAGACGCTAATTCTAATGGTATCCCGTGGTCAGTGGACAGCGGTCTCGATGCCATCGTCTTTGATACTGAACCTGGCGACTTCTTGGCAGCAGGAACAGCCAGCATCACAGGAGCTACCGCTCCCTCCGGTTACTATTTCTGCGGTTTGAAGACTTTGATCTGTGTGAATCTATCTTCGACCTTGGAAAGCGAAATCAGTGTCGCCAGTGGCAAAGGAGAAAGGCTGTATTACGGCTTTGGCACCAAAGGAGAGTATTATGAAGTTGCTTACTCGGCTAGTAAAACCTACACCCTAGACGAAACTATCACCACCACCGAAAATTTGAGTTTCTTCTATTCGAATGACGGAGGTACAACAAAAACAGAGTTCACAAGAGGTCTCGATTTCGATACGGGCATCAAAATCGGTGGCTGCGTGTGTGCTGTTCCTGAGCCTTCCGGCGCGGTTCTGCTAGCCTCGGTTGGCCTGGTCCTCATCGTTCGCCGCCGCCGTCACTTGCGCTGATCTCATTCCCAGGGGCTGATCCGGCTATCGAGCTGGAAGACTTGGCCGCTCACGTGAGACATGCTGTGTAGGAAAACAATCATTCGGGCCGCATCTGCCACTGTGCTGATGCGGCCCAATGCATGTCGGGCGAGCAGTTGATCACGAAATACCGAATCAGACAGCAGGTGCCGCGTCATTTTGGTGTCGAGGAAGCCGGGCAGGACGCAATTCGACCGCACATTCCATGATCCATATTCTAGAGCGATGCTCTGACTCAGGGCGATGATCCCGGCTTTGGCCGCTGCATAATTGGATTGCCCCACCGGGCCAGTGAGAGCGGAAAATGAGCCGATGTGGATGATGTGGCCCTCACGCTGCTGAGACATGAGCTTTATAGCTGCCTGCGAGCATAAAAAAGCCCCTCGTAGGCAGACATCGAGCACTTGGGTGAAATCTTCCTCCTTCATGGAAACGAAGGGTTTATCGATAAAGAGTCCCGCATTGTTGATGAGAAGGTCCAGTCGGTCGATCTGACCAAAATAGGCCTTCACTGAGGAGGCATCACTCACATCCAGCTCCTCGCGTCCTGGGGATAGCACCTCCCAACCGGCGGAAAGGAGCTCGATGCGGATTTGCTGCGCGAGATCCCCCGCACCGCCTGTGATGAGTGCTTTGGGAGTCATGCGATAGGATCAGGGCATACATCACGCCGCTGGCATTTGAGACAGTGATCACCGAGGTAAAAGGCATCGAGGAACTCCATCAAGCCAGCGATCATCTGGCGATCCTCCGTGACGATTCCGGCTTCAAAATTCCGTCTATGCTGACTTTTGGCCCCCAATCCTGCACCAGTGAGGTTTGCGGAGCCGATGTAGGCCTCACGTCCATCCGCGATGATGCACTTCATGTGCATCCGTGGGCAGAGAAGTCGCTCAAAGCGGTCACTTTGGAGGAACTGCGGGTATTTGTCGAAATCCTCGCGAAAGCGCGGCCCCGGCTCCTTGGCGTGAATGAGGCGGATTTCGACTCCCTCATCGAGCTTATCCGCGAGCACCTTCAGGAGCGGCACGAAGCTACCGCCATCACTGGTATGCAGGTCTTTGATGTCGGCGGTGACGATCCATAGCATCCGCCTCGCTCCTGGGATGATGCCCTGCAGCACCTCCGAGTAGGTTTCGTGATTCAGGACGAGTTTGGTGGCTCCAGCAGACATGGTGAGGTGCCCTGCTCAGACGCGAGTGAGCTGTCGGCGCAGTGAGATCTGCACCGCGAGGATGATCAGCCCGATATTGAAGAGAATGACCAAGCTGTTGATCCACAAGGTATTGAATTTCGTGTCAAAGTACACCTTCTGAGTGCCGAAGAACACGTTTGGGCTGGATTTTCGCCGGTAGTCCTCGCGCTCCATCTCGGCCTTTGTGACGAGATCGAGCACTTTACGGTTCACGTAAATTTCTTCCGCGCTGACTTTTTCCCCGCTTTGCTGCAAGGACTCTAGGAAGCCCGTCTCCAACCTGCCGCTGATGACCGCATCATGTAGCGAGCCTAGGCGCTTGCGGATCTCACGCGGATTATCCGCATATAGGCCACTGACGACCGCGAGGCTCTGCTTCGTCAAATCAAGCTCATGGCGCTGTTGCTCAGACATTTCGACGCCCCGCGGCGGCAGGAGTGCCTGGATACGCTCATCGAGGAAGTCCTGGTTTCTTGTGAGTGGATTGAGCTTGGATTGGGAGATGATCATGCCTTCATAGCTCCAGCGCAGCGGCATGAATTGGCAGATGAATGGCACCTTGAGCTTACTGGGATTTTCATCCTCGGTGACGGGCGTTTTCATCCAGCGACTCATCGAGTACACGAGGTCGAGATTTTTATTCATCTCCTCATATTTGATCAGCGCCCCTCCCAGGATGATCTGCGGGATCAAGATGAGCGGGATGGCATTCACCGCGGTGCGGCTGTCCGTGACGATGCTGCTGATGAAAAGCCCCAGGCATCCCCCAGTCAGCGCGGTGAGAAACATCCACCACAGATGGATGAGGAACATGTCACGAATCTCCAGCACCCAATTCCCAATCATGAGGTAAATCACGCATTGGATAAAGGCGAAGGCTGCCAGTGTGATGATCTTGCCACTGAGGTAGTAAAAGGTGCGCAGGTTATGATTACGCTCGCGATTGAGCGTGTGGCGATCACGGATGATCTCATCGGCGCTATTGGTGAGTCCCAAAAACATCGCCACGACGAGGCTCATGAACAAATACGTCGGAATGTGGAATGCCGTGGCAAAGGTATAGTGAGCCTCCTCGCTGTACTTGAGCACGGAGGAGATCAGCCATGCCAGGAGGGGAGCCTCCAGCAGGGTGGTGAGCAGATTCGTGCGATTGCGCAGCTTTGCCAGGAAGGCACGCTGGAGCAGCGTGATGAAGAGGATGCCCTCCTCTCGGAAGGTATGTTTCGGCGGCTTCGGCGCGGTGCGGCCCCGTGTGCCAGTGGCCGTGCCTGTCTTATCACGCGGCCGGGCGATGAGATTGGTGCTTCCAGGCGCAGCTTGCTGCTTCGCCATGCTCTCCATGATGAGATGGCGCTGATACGAGTCGCGCCAAAAATTCGGCGGAAAGCGCCTAGATGCCACTAGATGGCCATCTGGGCTTCTTTCATGAATGATGTCGCCACTGATGTCTCGCAGCGGCGTCTCCAGCACATCGAAAACAAAGTCTGCGGTTAAATTATCTGGTGGTGCCCCGGCTGCATCCAGTCCGTGCCCTGTCTCCGTCTGGTAAACACGCCAGAAATACTCCAGCATCCCCTGTGGAGTGCCGTGATAGGCCATCTTGCCCCCTCGGTCGAGCATCACCGCTTTGTCGAACATCTTCAGCAATCGCATGCTGGGCTGATGGATGGAGATGATGACGATTTTGTTGCGGGCGAGGTTCCGAATGATCTCCAGCACATGCTCGCTGTCTTTGGAGGACAAGCCGGAGGTAGGCTCGTCGAAAAGATACACATCCGAGATGCCGATCATGTCGAGGCCTGCATTGAGGCGCTTCCTTTCTCCTCCGCTGAGGAATTTTTGCTGCGGAGTGCCTGCGAGGCGCTTGCGCATATCGGCCAGGCCTAGTTCCGCCAGTTTCGCCTCGACACGCTTGCGCCGCTCCTCTGTTTTCAGATGTGGGCAACGCACCGCCACGCTGAAATCCAGATTCTCCTGCACCTTCAGCAGGGGATCAAAAGCATCCTCCTGTGGGATGTAGGCGATGTACGGAGTGAGGTCCTCCAGATGGCTGTAAAGTGGCATGCCATTCATCAGCACCTCACCACCGCGTGGCTTGAGCTGACCACCCAAAACACGCAGCAGCGTGCTCTTTCCGCACCCACTAGGCCCCATCACGCAGATCATCTCCCCACGCCGCGCTAGGAAGCTGATCCCGTCCAGCGCCGTGTCTCGTGAATCAAACCGGTGCTGCAGCTCACGCACCTCCAGTTGGCGCACGATGTTTCTTTCCTCCTCAATAATACGGTCACTGAAGTGGCAGCGCAAATACTGCCCCTCCCCCAGCGTGATCGTATCACCATCATGCAGTGTGAAGCGGTCACGCACAGGCACCTGGCCGACATAGATCGGGCGGGAGGAGCGCAGCACCTCCAGCACACCCGTTTTTTGCGAGTAGTTGCACTCAATGCGCAGCAGTATCTCGCCATCCGTGTCATCACTCAGCAGGATTCCACCTTCATCGAGCAGCTCTGGCTTATTCGATACCAGATACGTATTGCGGCTGCCCTCTAGGCGGAACTGGCCCCCATACTCCTGTGCACGCGTGCGCAGATCCCGCAGCGCGATCTCTACCTCACCATGCGCGATGAGTTTATCCTCGATACTGGCCTCGATCTTCGTCCCACTGCTCAAAAGTGTGCCATTGAGCGTCGCGGGTGTCGTGCGCAGTGCCTCCACCGTCACCCCAAGTCCAAAACTCAGCCTCAGGTGTGTGCCACGCCCGCGCTGCGGCGCGATCTCTGCATCGCCATCCTCCGTGATCGTCAGGTAGATCTGCGAGCCCGTGAGGGTTTTCTTCGCATTGAAATAGGAGACGAGATCATTGTAATCCAGAGTCACATCCCCCAGCACTACACGCTCACCGGGATAGAGGCGGCAAAACTCCCCTGGGGACTGCCGACGGCTGCGCACCAAAATGTCCGCCGTGCCCGTGTTTTTCAAAAGCACCAGGTTTTGGAAGCGAAAGGCCACCACACTGCGCTCCTTCGGCAAGGAACGCAGCAGCACATCACTCGGCGGCTGAGAGGCGATGCGTAGCGTCTCCAGTGGCTGCCCGCCTTTGCTATCAAAGCCTTCCTCCGGCGGTTTATCGCCAGCATTGAGCTGATAAACGATGTCGATCGACTGAGCAGCGATGCCCAGATTCGTCATGAAGAGATAAAACTCCACCATCTGCCGCTGGTTCTGCTGACCGCGTGAGATGAGCAGGTAGAGCTGCACGCCGAGCAGGATTTTCTGCTCTTGCGTGAGAGTGCGTGAGAGTTCCTTCGCCCGCTGCGTGAGATCCTGGGGCTGCTGCAGCGCCTCAAAATAAAGACGCCGCATGTCCGCGTAGATCGCCTCTGGATAATCGTAGCGCAGATAGCCCAGGCTCGACTCCACATCCTCTTCCTCGATCTGTCCCTCCAGTTTGCTGAAAGCTGCAAAAACCTCAATGAGCACCGGCAGCATCGTATTTGCCGTCGCGGGGCTTCCGAGGCTTTTTTTTGCGCCCAGTTTCTCCACCGCCGCCATCAGCCGGTCCAACAACGCCTTCCCGGAGGAAACGGCGTTTTTAGAAACATTCGGTCTAGTGTCGGCACTCATGCGCGGGCCATGAATGGAGGAGCCCCGCTGAAAAACAAGCCCTGAGGCCAGAAAAACCTAGATTCGAGGCACAAACCGCACACACCGCGCTCCGATGTCCTTCTAGCCCGAGAGAGTGTGTTTGCTCGTAACTGCGGTGAAGTGGGGAGCATCAGGAGCCATCGTGAGTGAAGGACAAATCCTCGCTTGCCTCATGGGGTAGTAATCAGTCATGCTGGTGACAATGAACCGTCTATTGGCCTTCCTGTTGCTCTTTTCCATCCACGCTTTGTCTGCCCAGGAAAAGCGTCCAAATATCCTCTGGCTCATCGCGGAGGATTTTGGGCCGCATTTGGGGTGTTATGGCACGCGTGAGGTGCATACGCCGGTGCTAGACGCTCTAGCGGGGAAAGGGATGCGCTTCACGCGCTACTACACCACGGCACCCGTGTGCTCGGCGAGCCGTAGTGCCTTCAATACGGGCATGTTTCAGACCACGATCGGTGCGCATAATCACCGCAGTCATCGCGATGATGGCTATACCCTGCCTCAAGGTGTGCGGCTGATCAGTGATCGGATGCGCGAGGCGGGCTACTTCACAGCGAACGTGCGTGAGCTCCCTGCGGAGGCTGGTTTTAAAGGCACCGGAAAGACAGACTGGAATTTTTCCGCGCCAAAGCAGGCGTTTGATTCCGAAGTGTGGGATGATCTGAAGGCGCACCAGCCTTTCTATGCACAGATTAATTTCCAAGAGACTCACCGCACCTTTCATGGTGAGCCGCTCGCTGATCCCGCGAAGGTGGAGGTACCGCCATATTACCCCGAGCACGAGATCACTCGTAAGGACTGGGCGCAGTATCTGGACGCCGCCAGTGCCCTGGATGCAAAAATCGGCAAAATCATGGCCCTGCTGAAGCGTGATGGCCTACTGGAGAATACGGTCGTCTGCTTTGTCGGCGACAATGGCGCGGCCCATGTGCGTGCGAAGCAGTTCGTCTATGAAGAGGGTCTGTGGGTGCCCTTTATCCTGAGCTGGCCGACTGGCCTGCCTGCTCCATCGGGCTATGAGACGGGCAAAGTGAGTGATCGGCTACTCATGAGCATCGACCTGACCGCAACGACGCTTTCCTGGGCTGGCGTGCCCAAGCCTGTCGGCATGCAAGGGCAGGTTTTTATGGGCGCACAGGCAGAGGCTCCGCATGAGTATGTTTTTGGTGCCAGGGATCGCTGTGATATGACTGTTTTCCGCCTACGCAGCGTGCGTGATGCACGCTATCGCTACATCCATAACTTCACGCCAGACCGACCCTTTTTGCAGCACAATGAGTACAAGGAAAAGCAGTATCCCGTGTGGAATCTCATCAAAGAACTCGCCGCGCAAAACAAGCTCACGCCTGAGCAAGCCGCGCTAGCCGCCCCAACCATGCCAGAGGAAGAACTCTACGATCTGGAGACGGACCCGCATCAGATACACAACCTCGTCAACTCCAACACCCCAGAACATCGCGCCACACTGGAGCGGCTGCGAGATGTGCTAGACGGCTGGATCGAGCAAACACAGGATCAAGGCCGTGTGCCAGAGTCTGCAGAGGTCATCCGCCGGGCGAGTGAGGCGAAACCCAGTGCGGCCCAGGGAAAAAAGAAGGCGAAGAAGCAAAAGTGAATGAGAGGCCAAGGTAAGGCCTCTTCATGACATGCCGACTGGCTCATATGCACGCACTTCGACGATGCGTGCGTGGGGAGGCCGTTCGTGGCCGTAACCACGATCCGCAGCGCGGTCACAAGCTCTGCGTGGCTGAGCACATGACGACGACGGCGTTGATAATTGCCTCGGATGCTTTCGATGACCTGCCAGCCAGCCGGCGTCTCGATGCTCAATTCGTAATCACTCACCGTTTCAGGCTGTGGACGTCCCCAGAGCATTTTTTGCGTGTAGCCATCCGCTTGCGACAAAGTGAGAAGTCGGTGCAAACCCGTGTCGAAGACCAAAATGACCTCGCGTAGCTGCACGGGGGTGTCCCAGCGGATTTCGAGCGTGGCGGGCAGTTCGCAGCTCATCCAGCGATGTAGGCCTGGAGAGAGTCGATCACTCGGCAGCTTCATGACCGTCCGCGTGAGGCCACTGCGGACATTTTCGGGGCTGCTGCCGGATTGTGTGGAAGAAGCCGTGATCAGCCCGGCTTGGCGCACAAGGTCCCGTGGATCATCATTCGCGACTCCGATCAAATAGCCATCATCACGCAGGAGTTGCTGCTGGATGGCATGAATCAGCTTTGCGTCAGCGGCTATATCCGCAGGCAGCACCTTTTGCCGCAGTGAGAGTGCCGCAGCAGTGCCGACACCTTGGCCAATGACGGCGCAGGTGGCCATGACACGGGTGGAAGCAAAGGCGATGTGCGTGGCGGATATGTTGCGGCCTGCGAACATCAGATTGCGCGGTCCGGTGGAGACGCAGCATCGAAGCGGGATGTCATAAAGATAGGGCAGATGATGCTGTGTGCAGGGCGGCTCGTTCGGGGCATCGACACCCTCCGGCGGATGCGTGTCGATGGGCCAGCCGCCATACGCGATGGCATCAGGAAAGGTGCGCGATGTGCGCAGATCGCTCTCGGACAGGATGTGCTGACCGATGAAACGGCGGCTCTCGCGCTTACCCGGCACGAAGCCGATCCACTCCAGTGCCCAATGCGATGCGTCGATGTCGGAGTGATTCTTGACGAAGTCCCACACGCCGAGCGTGATGGCGAGCAGTTCATCGCGGATGCGCTCATTGTCCTTCAGCGTATCGAGACAGCCACCCCACTCGATCCACCAGTAACCGTATTCGAGACCGAGATCGAAGCCGCTCTGGCCATAGGGTCGCAGCTTGAAATCCTCTGCGCAGAAGCGTCTCGCCCACGGCGGCGCGGCGAAAGGCATCGGGCGATCATGCTTGCGGGCCTGAAACATGATCGAGGAGCCGAGTGTCTTCGTATCCGCCTCATCCTGAGCGAGCGACTCATTGAACTGCGCCTTACTCTCGCGTCCGCGCATGAAAGGCGCACCAGACTCGATACCCAGCCGACCATCCCCAGTGCAATCAACAAACGTCTTCGCACGAAGGATGAATGCCTCCTCCGTGGACGGCCTCTCAGCACGCACCTCGCGGATCAGGCCATCTTCGACCAAGGCGCTAACGACCGTTGTGTTGAGGTGCAGGACGATATTCGGCTCACGGCGACATTTATCGTAAAGCAGCAAATCCATCAGCGCCGGTGAGCGCTGGGGATTCTGCACAGCGAGATCGAGCCGCAGCTCCTCAATGATACCACCCTCGCGCAGCTCATTTTGCAGTTCCTCACCACCGCTCAGGCCCGTGGCTCCGACGATGTGCATGCGCACCTCGCTGCTCGCATTGCCCCCGAGCACGCTGCGGTCTTGGCAGAGCACCACACGAGCACCGAGCCTCGCCGCAGCGAGCGCACAACACACACCCGCGATGCCACCACCAGCGACGAGCAGGTCGGTTTCGAGGTTGTGAGTGGTCACGGGCATGATGCGTCAGAGTTCCACCGCCACACGAGCCGCTTTCATGCCGGTGGAGACGCAGCGGAAGTCGCTGATCACATTGAAGAAGCGAAAGCCCATCGCGTGGTAGCTTTTCACTTGCTCCGGGGCACAGGGAATGGCTGCGATCTTGCCGTGGCGTTCGCAGGCGGCGACGACTTGCTCCAAAATGGCCCGCACCTCAGGATCGTCGGTCTTGCCGAACTTTCCGAGCCCGAGCGTCAGGTCCGCAGGACCGACAAAGAGCACATCCACACCCGGCGTGGCCGCGATCTCGTCGATGTGCGGCACCACCTCCGGCTCCTCGATTTGCACCGCGAGGAAGTTCTCGTTATTCGCCTTCGCCAGATACTCCGCAGGCGGGATGCGGCCAAAATCAGCCTCCGCATGGATGCCATCAAAGCCACGAGCACCGAGCGGCGGGAATTTCATCGCACGGACGATCTCGCGCACTTCATCGGGGTGCCGCACGCGTGGTAACATGATGCCTCGGGCACCGGCTTCGATGAGTTGGAGCACCTCGGTGTAGTTTGAAGGCCGAATGCGGATCAGCGCATCGGCACCACCGAGGCGGCAGGCCTGGATCAATGCATAGACCATCGCCGCATCCACGCGCTTATGCTCCAGACAGATCCACACGGCATCAAAGCCAGCGGAGGCGATCATTTCGACCAGCTCAGGGTCCGTATAGCACGACTTCGCCGTGATGACGGTCTGCTCAGAGCGGATTTTTTGGAGGACTACGGAAGGCTGCATGAGAAATCAGATTTCGCTCAGCTTCGGCACCACAAAGGGAGCGCGATACTCGCGGGTGAGGAGGGCATTGGCAGCAGCGTCGTCGAGAAATGCCTCCTTGTCACCGTCGATGCGGAGATGCTGGCCGAGTTTGAGCTGCGTTTTGTCCAGATCGACTCCGGCTTCGGCGAGGTAGTGTTTTGTTCTCTCCAGCGTGTCCTGCACATTTTCGTGAGCCTTCATGTCACCGAGACGCTTCGAGATAGCATTGACGGAGGTTTCCGATCCGAGCCGGTACGAGATGTTTGCGATGTGGCAGAGCGCGGTGCTTTGATGGCCTTCCTCGATGTCGGCGGCGAGGTCGGTGTGCTTGCGGCTGCGGACGGCGCGGAGGAAGTTGGCGAAGTGGTTCTCCGATTTGCCTTCAAAGGCGCGGACGAGGTTGCCTTTCGGATCAAAGAGGCTGGTGTCGGCGATGATCCCCTCGCTGCCGTAGAAGAACCACATGGATTTGATCGTGGGATGAAACGGCGCGGTTTTGTGGCCACGAGTTTCAGAGACGATTGTCTTGTCGCCAAAGTCGAAGATGCCGACCTGCGTATTGGGCGTCTCGGCGACATCCGTGTAGCCGAGGCGGCCACCGTAGCTCAGCACGCTGCGGCCTAGGCCAGTCACACCGAGGCCCCAGCGGCAGATGTCCAGCGAGTGGACGTTGTTGTTGCCGATCTCCCCGTTGCCGGTGTCCCAAAACCAATGCCAGTCGTAGTGGAACTTCGGCCGCGTGAGCTTCGTCATCGGCGCGGGGCCGGCCCACAGGTCGTAATCGCAGCGCGGCGGCATCACGCACTCTGCCGGGCCGCCGATGCTGCCGCGTCCACTATAGATGATGCTCTTTGCCAGCTTCACCTCGCCCAATTTACCCTCGCGCATAAATTTCACCGCCTCCGCCAAAGCACCGCGCGAGCGGTTCTGCGTTCCTGTTTGCGCGATGCGGCCCAGCTTCCGCGCCACCTGCACGATGCGGCGGCCTTCCTCGACATTCTGGCTCACGGGCTTCTCGACATAGACATCCTTGCCCGCCAGCATCGCCCAGATCGCGGCGAGCGCATGCCAGTGGTTCGGCGTGGCGATGAAGACGACATCCACCGCCTTGTCTTCGAGCACTTTGCGCAAATCCTGCACCTTCTTCGGCATCGACCGCTTCAATTCGACCAGCAATGCGCCGACCTCATCCGCCCGGTCGAGATCGGGATCGCAAACATACGCCACATCGCACTCAGCGAGCCGTGCCAGCTCCCTCGCATGTGCTTTGCCACGAATGCCACAGCCGATGATCGCCGCAGTGATCTTCTCGTTAGCTGAAACCGATGCCGTATCGGCCCCCAGCAGAGTTTTCGGCAAAGCGACCGCCGCAGCGGCCATGAGCGAGTCTTCAAAAAAGCGTCGGCGTGTGGGTGTGAGCATGGTGGGACAGGTACGAACAAAATCCCCCAGTTTTCCCGCGAAGGTTCACTGAAATGCTTGCAGTCAGCTTCGAGGCAGGCCTCAGTCCATCCAGCGCACGCAAGAGGCCATGGGGACCTCGACGGGATCGCCTTGCTGGGTGATCGCGCCGCTGGAGGTATCGAGTTGGAAGACGACGACGTTATTCCCCGGCATGTTGGCGCAGAGGAGCCAGCGGCCATCGGGTGTGATGAGGAGGTTTTGCGGGCCTTTGCCGCCACTGGGCTGGATACGTAGCAGCGTGAGCGTGCCGTCCTCGGCGATGCGGTAGCTGGCGAGGCTGTCATGGCCGCGATTGGTGCCGTAGAGGTGCTTTCCGTCAGGTGTGATCTTCAGATCGGCAGTGTAGCTTTGCCACTGAAGTCAGTGGGGAGGGTTGAGATGGTCTGCTTTTCCTGCAAGGTCCCCTGCCCCGCATTCCAATCAAAAACCGTGATCGTGTTGGCGAGCTCGTTGATGACATACACGAGCTTTCCATTCGGGTGAAAGGTAAGGTGCCGAGGGCCACTCCCTGGAGTGAGTGTGGCAAAGGATTGGACTGAGTTTGGGGCCAATTTTGCCGTGGAGGCATCGAGCGAGTAGATCATGATCTTGTCGATGCCTAGATCCGCTGCGAGGGCGAACCTGGTATCCGGGCTGATGACGATGCAGTGCGCATTGGGGCCTTTTTGTCGTGCTGGATCAATGCTGGAGCCGCTGTGCTGATGAAAGGAGGTGGCTTCGCCAATCGAGCCGTCTTTTTGCACCGGTAAGGCGGCCACGCTGCCGCTGTTGTAGTTGGCGACGAGGACGGATTTGCCGCTGGCATCGACATCGAGGTAGCATGAGGCCGTGCCGCGTGCAGATTGATGGTTTAGCCGGTGCAGGGCACCCGTGCGGTCCGTGATGGCATACGCGGCGACGTTTTCATCCTCCTCTCCGCCGAATTTCTCCGCATCGATCGCGTAGAGGGATTTTTTGTCTGGGGAGAGGACCATGAAAAATGGGTTCTGCACATCGGTGGTGCGGTGCAGCGGCTTCAGAGTGCCTTTTTCCGAATCGAAGCCGAAGGCGTGAATGCCGCCCTTTCCGGCTGGAGCAAAGGATGTGACGAAAACGAGCGGATCGGCGGCAAAAGCAGGCATGGATAGCAGGGCGAGTAAGAGTGGGCGCATGATGCCCATACGAGCCCTGCGAGCAGAAACTGGCAGCTCCTGTGATCGCATCTTTTAAGGAGCAAATGCTCCCCCAGGAGGAAATCACCCGAGGACTTTTTTTCGCACGATTTCGGTGACCATCTTGGGGTTTGCTTTGCCTTGGCTGGCCTTCATGGCCTGACCGGTGAACCAGTTCATGGCTTTCTCATTGCCGCCTTTGACCTCGGCGACTTTGTCCGGATTGGCGGCGAGGATTTGCTCGACGATGGCTTCCAGGGCTCCCGTGTCGCTGACTTGCTCGAAGCCTTTGGCTTTGATGATCTCGGCGGCGGGTTTGCCGGTATCGAGCATCTCGGCAAAGACTTCCTTCGCCTGATTGTTGCTGATTTTGCCGGATTCGACGGTGGAAACGAGGGCGCTGAGTGCTGTGGGCTGGATGGGGCACTCGGTGATGCTGAGGCTGCGATCATTGAGGGCACCGAGGAGGTCGTTGATGACCCAGTTGGCGATTTTTTTGGCCGGGACGGCTGTGTCTGCGGCGACGGCGCTTTCATACCAGGCGGCGAGTGCTTGCTCACTGCTCAAGACGCTGGCGTCATAGGCGGAGCAGCCGTACTCACGCTCGAAGCGGCTGCGCTTCTCATGCGGGAGCTCGGGCACCTGGGGGCGCACGCTCGCGAGGAGGTCTGCGGTGCGCACAGGCAGCAGATCAGGATCTGGGAAGTAGCGGTAGTCATGGGCGTCCTCTTTGGTGCGCATGAGCGTGGTCTCACCACAGTCATCATCCCAGCGTCGGGTGCTCTGGATGAGCTTTTCACCACGCTCGAGGCAGTCGATCTGGCGCTCCGTCTCGTATTTGATGGCACGGCGGACGGCGGACATGGAATTGATGTTTTTGAGCTCGATCTTGGAGCCGAGTTCTGTTTGGCCCTCTGGACGGACAGAAATGTTCACGTCACAGCGCATCTGGCCCTTTTCCATGTCCGCATCACTGACGCCACCATAGAGCAGGATCTGGCGCAGGCTGCTGAGGTAGGCCACAGCCTCCTCTGCGCTGTCGATGTCTGGATCGCTGACGATTTCCATGAGCGGCGTGCCAGCACGGTTGAAGTCGATGGTGGTGAATTTTTCGTGGTGAGTGGATTTGGCCACGTCTTCTTCTAAATGGATGCGGGTGAGCTTTACGACCTTGCCAGGGTTGGCGATGGTCTTTTGGGCATCTTTGGGGTAGCTCAGGTCATAAAGAGGCACGCCACCACCGATGCAGAGCGGCAGATCAAACTGGCTGATCTGGTAGTTTTTCGGCATGTCGGGGTAGAAGTAGTTTTTGCGATCCCACTTCACCGTCTCGGGCGTGGTGCAGCCGAGCATGAGCCCGGTGAGGAGGGTTTTTTCAATAGCTGCCTTATTCAGGACCGGCAGCGCCCCCGGCAGGCCCAGGCAAGTGGGGCAGGTGTGGGTGTTCGGCTCGGCACCGTACTCGACTGGGCATGCGCAGAACATCTTGCTGCGAGTGGTGAGCTGCGCGTGGACTTCGAGACCGATGGTGAGGATGTATTTGGGCATGAGCGGAAAAGGAGGTGCGCAGAATGGCGAATGCGCCATGGGCGCAAAGCAGTTTTTGGGGTGATAAGTGGCCTAGTTGAGCCGTATGGCCGAATAACCCCTATTTCACCTCCCCCCCCATGAAGCGCCCCTGGAAAGATGTCACCGTCACACTGCATGACCAAATGGTCCACTGGCCCGGTGATCCCGAGTGCCGCATCACCCGTGTGCATGAAATGGAAAAAGGCGCGGTGTGTAATCTCACGCACCTCAGCCTCAGTGCCCACACTGCCACGCACATGGATGCGCCACGGCATTTCATCGCAGATGGTTCGACGATGGAGCAGATGCCCCTGGAGGCGGTGATCGGGCGCTGCCGCGTGATCGAGTTCGCCTGCGAGGACCAGATCACGCTCAAGGACGTGGAAAAGCTGCCCTTTCAGCGTGGACAACGGGTGCTTTTCAAAACCCGCAACTCCACGCGGAGCTGGGCGATGAAGGAGTTTGATAAGGACTTCATCTCCATCCGTGCAGACGCGGCACAGCACCTCGCCGACATGGGCGTGATGACGGTGGGCGTGGATTACCTCAGCATCGGAGGCTATGGCAAGGATGTGGTGGAAACACACCGCATCATGCTCGGCGCGGGCATTTGGGTCATCGAGGGGCTCGATCTGTCCCAGATCCGGCCGGGTAGCTATGACATGATCTGCCTCCCTCTGAAAATCGCTGGGGCAGATGGTGCCCCCTGCCGCGTCGTGCTGCGATGAGGGGTCTTTCCCAGGCCCAGATGCCTCTGTGGGCAGTGGACCATCCAAATGGCGGAGCGGACGGGGCTCGAACCCGCGACCTCCAACGTGACAGGCTGGCGTTCTAACCAACTGAACTACCGCTCCTTGCCTTTGGTGGGCCGCGATAGTAGATGCGACCTCCCAACGCGCAAACGGAAATTGCCAAGTTGGACCAAATACCCTGCCGCAGCCCCGCCTGTGGCCACTTTTTCGCCCCATGTTCATCGACCAGATCAAAATCTACGCCCGCGCCGGTAAAGGCGGCGACGGCTCCGTCCACTTCCACCGTGGTAAATTTCGCCCCAAAGGAGGCCCAGACGGCGGCGATGGTGGACGAGGGGGCAGCGTCATCCTCGAAGTCGATCCCAGCACCGACTCCCTGCGCAATTACGTCTTCAATCCCAAACTCATCGCCCAAGACGGCCAAACAGGTGGCGGCAATCAATGTACCGGTCGCAGCGCCAAGGACATCATCTTTAAAGTCCCACCCGGCACCGTCATCAGCCGCATCATAGAGGAAGAAGACGCCGAAACGGGCGAGCAGACCCTGCGCTACGAGCCCGTGGCCGACCTCACCGCCACTGGCGAGCATTTTGTCCTCTGCAAAGGCGGCAAGGGCGGCAAAGGCAACATCCATTTCAAAACCAGCACCCATCAGGCCCCGCGTGAGTTCACCCCAGGCACCCCTGGCGAGGAAGGGCGCTACCACTTTGAGCTACGCAGCATCGCAGATGCAGGTCTCGTCGGTGCCCCGAACGCTGGCAAATCCACGCTCCTCTCCAAGCTCAGCGCCGCAAAGCCCAAGATCGCGAACTACCCCTTCACCACGCTCCAGCCCATGGTCGGCGTCATCGAGTTCGGCCCCTATCGGCGTGGCACGATGGCCGACATCCCTGGACTCATCGAGGGAGCTCACCAAAACATCGGCCTCGGGCACGACTTCCTACGTCACATCATGCGCTGCCGCGTTCTGCTCTTTGTCGTCGATACCGCAGGCAGTGAAGGCCGCGATCCCATCACCGACCTCGAAACCGTCCGCGCAGAGGTCACCCTCTACTCCAAAGAGCTCGCCAAACGCCCCTGGTGCATCCTCGCCAACAAATGCGACCTCCCCGAGTCCGCCGAAAACCTCGCGAGGCTCAAAGAGCGCTTCAAACGCATCAAACTGCACCCCATCTCCGCCCAGACTGGCCTTGGCCTCGAAAAACTCCGCGATTGGCTCGATGAGAAAATCGGCTTTGATTTGGTGAAGTAAGGCACTTCACCCATGAATAGATTCCCACCACGCCACATTTGCATCGCAGGTGCTCTATTGATTGCAGCAGCAGTTGGCTCGGTGATGGAGATGCTGTCGGCGTGGTGCAAAGGCGGTTTAAATCTCAATTTGGGATTCTTGGGGCTGCCGATCGGCTACGGACTTTGGATAGGCAGGCCGACAGCGCAGAAAGTGGCTCTCTTTTTCGCGGGGGCTGCATTGCTTTGATGGTGCTCACCAGGCTTGCGCCACCTGCACGGAGAGTGCTACTCGATCATTCGCTTTTCATTCCCCACCCCAATGCCCTCGCTGCACGATCTCACTCACGCACAGCTCGCCGCCGTCATCGCGGAGGCGGGGTTGGCTGCGGTGCATGGGAAGGCGCTGTGGAATACGCTGCACTTCCGCTCCATGGCGGAGCCGCTCCAGCGTGCAGACCTATCCCCGCCGCTGCGGCGGTGGCTAGAGCGTGTTTTGGGTGAAAATGAGTGGTCGCTCGATGTGCTGCCTATCGCTAGTGACATCCCGAGTAGCGATGGACTCACGCGAAAGGCCCTGCTGCGGCTCACGGATGGCCAGGAGATCGAAACCGTGATCATGGGCTATCAGGGCCGCCACACGGCCTGCATCAGCACGCAGGCCGGATGCGCGATGGGCTGTGTTTTTTGTGCCACTGGGCAGATGGGGTTTGTGCGGCATCTGCGGCCTGGGGAGATCGTGGCGCAGGTGCACCATGCGCGGCGGGTTTTGGCCGGGACGGGGCAAAAACTGCGCAATCTCGTCTTTATGGGCATGGGGGAGCCTTTGCACAACTACGACGCGGTCATGACCGCGCTAGACATCATCACGCACACCAGCGGGATCAATCTCGGGCCATCCAAGGTCAGCATCAGCACTGTCGGTGTGGTGCCGGGCATCCTGCGCCTAGCGGAGGAGAACAGGCCCTACAACCTCGCGGTGTCTCTCCATGCTGCGACGGATGAGGAACGCAGCGCCATCGTGCCTGCGAATACCAAATGGCCTCTCCCGGTGCTGATGGATGTCTGCCGCTTCTACAATGCGAAAACTGGACGCCGTATCTTTTTCGCATGGACATTGATCCAGGGTGTCAATGACACGCCGGACCATGCTCACCGCGTCGCAGAGCTGCTACGTGGCCTGGATGCACATGTGAATCTGATTCCGCTCAACGAAACGGCGGGCTACTCTGGCACCGAGAGCCCTGATAGCGCCGCAGATGCCTTTCACCGCATTCTCCAGGAGGCTGGCTATCCCTGTACCATCCGCCAGCGGCGCGGGATCGATGTAGCGGCGGGTTGTGGCCAGCTCCGTGCCGAAAAACAAAAGCGGAAATGAATGAAAACCTGCCGTTTGTGATCCAAGACGCCCCCACCTCCATGATCGCATCGCTTTTCCGTCCTTCGCCCATCGGCCTTTGTCAGTTGGCGTTCTGCCTACTCGCTACCGCAGCGAGTGCCCAGTCCTGGACCTCCTCTCTCACCCGGACATCAGCAGGGCCGCTTCAGGTTCCTGCTTGTGTTTTGGAATATGAGTTGGGCTGGAAAAATACGCTGAAGGCCGGCACTGCCCGCATCACGATCCAGGAGGCCGGCTCCTCCTACTGGCGTGCTAGTGCCCAGGCTAGTAGCACCGGCTTTGCCCGCACCCTGTGGGCTTATGACTGCACCATGTCGTCCATCATCAGCAAGAATTCGCTGAAGCCTGTCTTCATGCAGCATAGCGAGACGGACCGCAGCGAGACCTGTCGCTACCGCGTCTCCTTCCAGCCGCGACGCGTGATCACCGAGTCCACTACCCTGCCCCGCAGCGGCACAGCCAGCACGGGCACCACCACGCTCGCCTTTTCGCCGGTCGAGGACCTGCTTTGCACCATCCTCTACGTCCGCAGCCTCCCACTGGCGAACGGCGACAAGATCACCCGCGTCGTACAGCCCTGGGACAAGCCCTACCTCACCACCTTTGAGGTCCAAGGACGCGAAAGCATCAAAATCGGCGGCAAAGCTCAACCCTGCATCAAGCTGGGCGTGCAGATCCGTAAAATCGACCGCGATAATCTCTCCCTCTCCAGCTACAAGAAAATGAAGACCGCCACCATCTGGGTTAGCGATGATGCGGAGCGCCTGCCAGTGGAGATGCGGGCGGAGATTTTCGTCGGTTACATGTCCTGCCGCCTCACGAATAAGACCCTCCTCACGGGAAAGGCTGCCCGTGCTAGTGTCCCCAGCAGCGCTAGCATGTATGTGAAGCCCCCGACTCCTTGAACATGCGCTTGCTTTTCCTCCTCCTTGCCTGCTCCTCCCTCCTCGCCCGTGCGGAGATCACACTCACGGCTATCGATGGCTCTACGCATGTCCTGCTGAGTGAAAAAGCCGCCAAACCGGAGCTTTTCCTCTTTGTCTCGCCCTTTTGCTCCACCACGAAGGCTTTTGTGAAGGAGATCAATCAAGTCGCTGCCGACTACGAGGGGAAGCTCAGCCTCTACATCATCGAGTGCGACCCAGAGGTCACACGAGACGTGGCGATCGAGCATGCGACGATCAGTGAATTCAAATCGCCCGTGCTGCTCGATGCCGAGCAAAAACTCACCCACCAGCTCCAGGCCACCATCACACCAGAGGCAGTCCTCACAGGCAGCGGGGGCAAGACGTTCTACCAGGGCCGGATCAACGATCTCTACCTGGGCCCCACCAAGCGCCAACGAGCCGCCACCACGCGTGATCTACGCGATGCCATCGATGCCCTTCTCGCGGCCAAACCTGCACCCCAGCCTCAGAATCCGGCGCAGGGCTGCAAGATCGGCCAAAAGCGGTAGAAATCTCCCAGCAGACCTACGGCACCTTCATTTCCCCTTCCGCTCCTCCCATGGAGCGTATTTCACGGTTAGCACGATAGGGCGATGATCACTGGCTTTATCGAAATCACGGGCGGAATAGATAAAACTCTTCCGGTAGTCGAGGTGCGGACGCAGCAGCCGACTGGAGAAAAAGTAATCCAGCCGCGCATAGGCATCTGCGGAGTCCCAAAAGTGCGTCCAGACCTCACCATCGACATCGCGGAGCTGTACATCCAGCATGGCGCTATCACTCTGGCGGTCACCCATGATGGTATCGATCGCGGGCTCGTTGCGGTGCTCGTTGAAGTCACCGTAGGCTAGGAGTCGCGCTTTTGGCTCTGCGGCAAAGATGCTGTCCATGTGCTTGCGCAACAGACGTGCCTCTGCACGGCGCATCGCGGCCTGATCGGCCTCCGGGATCTCGCGTTTTGACTTCAGATGCACTCCGAGAAAGCGCAGGTCAAAATCCGGCCTGAATCGCACCGTGGCGTCCAGGATGCCACGCTGGAAGGGCAGCGTCAGCTCCCCTAGCTTGTAGGTGAGGTCTTTCTGCGAGGCACGACTGACGATCTCGTAGCGGGAGAGCAAGGCCAGCCGCCGCGTCTCATCCCCGCCGTGGGCCATCTCGGTATAGGGTAGGTCGATGCCTGCCGCCTTGAGCCGCTTTTGCAGATCCGCCAGATCGTCTGCCGTGCCGATCTCGCAGATACCGAGCACGTCTGGCTTGATCGCGGCGAGGATCTTCACCACGCGGACTTTTTCATCCTCGGGCTTGGGCTCGCCGGGCATGGTCTGCTTTTTCTCAGGATCAAAGCGATCCATGGTGAGCCAATTCTTCACGTTGTAGGAGCAGAAGACGAATCCGTCGGGCTTCGACTCCTGCGCATGCGTCAGAGCAGCGGTGAAAAGAAAAACGGCGGGCCACAGAGCCCGCCGCGTGATTGAAATGCGTTTCATGAGTGGTCGTAAGGCGCAGATCAAACGTCCACATTGGCCACTGGCTGGCGCTTTTCTTGAGGAGCGGTGACTTTCGGCGTTTCGGCCTCGATTTGGGCATTTTGCAGCTCACGCTCGAACTCCATGCGGGCGCTTTTGAACTCACCCATGCTCTTGCCCAGGCTGCGGGCAAAGGTGGGCAGTTTTTTTGCACCGAAGAGCACCAACACCAAAACGGCGATGACGACCATTTCAGGGGTGCCGATGGGAAAGGCGAGGAAGGGGTGGATAGGGGTATTCATGATGGTACTAGTTTTGCATTGTTCACGGTGAGTGCAACGCGGAGTTTGAGTCGTTCCCAGTGGGGCCATCATCCGTTGCGTAGGGTGCCGTTGGAGCGGCTCCGTGGTGATTTAAACGTATGCAAACCGCCATCATTAGCAATTGCACGAAACTTTTCTGCCGCCTACCAATCGGCCGCTATGCTCCACAACGTCTATTTTTGGCTCAAACCCGGCCTCAGCGCCGATCAAATCGCCACCTTCGAAGCCGAACTCGCCCGGCTGCCGCAGATCAGCTACCTCGCCAGCGGCTTCGCAGGGAAACCTGCCGCCACAGAGAAGCGCCCCGTCACGGACCACTCCTACAGCTACTCCATCTCCCTGGGCTTCAAAACCATGGCCGATCACGACTTTTATCAAAAGGACTGCCCAGACCACAAGCGCTTCGTCGATACCTGCAAAACCCTGTGGGAACGCGTGGTGGTCTATGACAGCGCCTCGCTGGCCTAAGCGCCCCCATGCTCATCTCAGAAATCTTCCACTCCATCCAGGGCGAGGGCATCCTCGCCGGAGTGCCCTCTGTCTTCATCCGCACCTCTGGCTGCAATTTACGCTGTAGCTGGTGTGACACGCCCTATGCCTCCTGGCAGCCAGAGGGCACGGAGATGAGTCTGGAGCAGATTTTGGCCGTCGTCCGCCAGCACAGCAGCACGCGGCATGTCGTCGTCACCGGTGGAGAGCCCATGATCGCACGCCAGATGCCAGATTTGCTCACCGCCTTAAAAAACGCGGGCCTGCACATCACCATCGAGACTGCCGGCACCATCGCTCCGGGCGGTGTGGCATGCGATTTGGCCTCCCTGAGCCCAAAACTGGCCCACTCCACCCCCAGCACCGACCGCGCCGGCGCCGCCTGGGTGGAGAAACATGAGCGCCTGCGCCTTCAACCCGCCGTTTTGCGGGATTGGTGCTCTCAATACGATTTTCAGCTCAAATTCGTCGCCAGCAGCGATCCCGACATTGCCGAGATCCAGTCACTCCTGACCGAGATCGACCTGCCGCTCCCGCCCGACCGCATTCTACTCATGCCCGAAGGCATCAGCACCGAGTCGCTGCGCTCACGCCAGCAGTGGATCGTCCAGGTCTGCATGCAAAACGGCTGGCGCTACTGCCCACGCATGCACATCGAACTCTTCGGCAACCGCCGTGGCACATGAAATGGGAAAAATGGATCAGCCGCATCGTCTGGGGGCTCATCCTCCTCATTATCCTGCTGGTGCAGACCTGGGAATGGCTCGATCCACCGCCATCGGAGCCTGCCCCTCCACCTGAGTACACGGTCAAGATCCAGACACTCCGCTCTCCGCGCCTCGTCACCACCGATGGGGCGAATGACGGCGACAGCTTCCGCATCGCCCATGAAGGCGGCGAGCACACCTTCCGCCTCTACTTTGTCGATTGTGCCGAAAAGCGCGAGTACCGACTCGTCGCCGGACGGCTCAAAGATCAAGCCTCCTACTTCGGCGGCCTCAGCATCCCGCAGACGCTCGCCCTCGGTCAGCAGGCCCGCGAATTCACAGAAAAATGGCTCACCAGCGGCGACTTCCAGCTCCAGACACGCTGGGAGCATGTCTTTGAGTCCGAGCGCTACTACGCCTACGTCATCTGCCACGACGGTGAGCACCTCGGTGAAAAACTCGTCCGCGCAGGACTCGCCCGCATCCACGGCAAAGGCAGCTACGCCCCAGATGGCAGCACCCCCAATCAATACGAGCTCCACCTCAAAAAACTCGAAGACGAAGCCCGCCACGCCCACCGCGGAGCCTGGAGCACCCCCAAGCGAGCTCCACCCTCCACCAAAACCGCAGGCCCCAAGCAGCCTCAGTGATTAAACAAAGCCAGGAGACCCCCCCCCCCCCCCCCCCCCCTGTCCGCCCCCCCGCCCCCCCCCCCCGTTTCGATGGACCTATCAGGCTGTTGGGCGTTTCATGGGTTCATTCGTAAATTTTGGCTGCGCGCCCCCCGGCGAACGAGCGCCAGGGCGGTGAAATTCGCGCGCCCCCCCCGCCCAAGCTTTGGATTTTCCCAACCAAGAGCATTTGAGCCGTATGGAGAGGATGGTGTCGTCTCTTCGATTGACTGCGACTTCTCCCAATCAGCAACAAGCATGCTGACGAAATCCAAGAAGGACTCTTTGGAGTCCACCTGCTGAACGGCTTGCTCAAGGTCAAGAAGGCTCATGGCTCAGTGATTAAACAAAAACTCCTTCGAGCTCATCAGGCCCCAAAACAGATCCTCCAGCGTGGTGCGGCGGTCTTCGGGTTTGGCGCTGGTGAGCAGGGCGGTGGCTTTTTCGAGCTCGCGGTCGGTGGGGGCGCGGGTGAGGGTGAGGAGGTAGGCTTCTTCGATGATCTTCGCATCGGGCTGCTTGCTAGTGAGCAGCGCATCGAGGCGGTTGTCCTTTTGGGCGAGCTTGGTGTTTAACGTCTCGCCATTCGCGATGTGGAGAGCCTGAGCCATGCTGGGTTCGTTCGTGCGCTCGCATTCGCAGGTGGCGACGCGGTCGGCGCGGCCGAAACTTTTGAGGAAGTAGCTGGCGATGTTGCTGTCGGGCAGTTGCAGGGCGCGGAAGCCCATGGGGTAGGCGTCGGCGGTGCCGCGGTTGGCGTTGCGGCGGTCGATTTTGAAGGTGGTGGGCGCGGCGGTGACCTGCGACACGGTGTCGAGCAGCACCTCGGCCTTCAGACGGCGCGGAACGTAGTGCGAGCCGTAGCGGAGGTCGGTGATGTTCTCCGGCTGCGTGATGCTGCTGCGCTGGTAGGTCTCGCTTTGCAGGATGGTGCGCATGAGGGCCTTCAGATCGAACTTTTGCTTCACCAGGTGCTCGCATGCGGCGGCGAAGAGCGGCTCGTTGCTAGCGGGATTGGTAACTCGGAGGTCATCGACGGCCTCGACGAGTCCGCTGCCGAAAAAGTTCGCCCACACGCGGTTCACGATGGCGCGTTGAAAGAGCTTATTATCCGCGCCGGTCAGCCATTTCGCGAGCGTGATGCGGCGATCCTCGGTGGAGGTCATCGAGACGGACTGCACGGCATCAAGCGGACGGGGCGGCTGCGGTTTGCCAGTCAGTGGCGCGACGAGATCACCCTGCGTGTCGCTGAAAAGCACGCGTTCATTTGCCTGCGTGCCGTTTTTGCTCCTCACACGGGCGAAGAGATTCGCGAAGGCGTAGTATTGATCGTAGGTCCACTTTTCCATCGGGTGGTTGTGACACTTCGCACAAGCAATGGAGGTGCCCATGAAGGCTACACTGACGGTTTCGGCACATTTGGTCGGCTCGTCGTTGAGGACGAAGAAATTGCCTCCGCCGTGCTCCAGCGTGCTGCCAGTGGCGGTGAGCAGATCACGCACCATGGCGTCCCACGGCGTATTCGCGGCGACGTGGCGGCGGATCCAATTATAATAAGCCCACATGGCCTCCGGCATGAGTTTGTCACCATTGACGAGAAACAGGTCACTCCATCGGTGCGACCAGTAATCGACGAATTCCGGCCTTTTGAGCAACGCGTCAATAAGGTGGTCGCGTTTGTTCGCCGCTTTGTCCGTGAGGAACACCTTCGCCTCGTCTGGCGAGGGCAAAACGCCGATCGTGTCGAGAAACGCACGTCGGATGAACTCCGCATCGCTCGCACGACCCGACGGCGGGATGTTCAGCTCGCGTAGTTTCGTCAAAACATGCTCATCAATGAAATTGCGAGGCTTCAGGGCCGCAAACGCCTCTGTATCCACTTTGCCCGGATTCGGCACCGTGACGGTGGTGACACTCAAAAGGCTCAAATACCAAGCGCTGACGGTAGCCTCGCCGCTGCCGGTGATTTTGATGAGGCCCGCATCATCCACCGTGGCCACGCTAGCATTGGTAGCGTTGTATTTGCACCAGCGCGTCACGTCCTCGCTTTGTCCGTCGCTGAATTTCGCGGTCACTTTGAGCTGCACGCTCTTCCCCGCCTGCGTGACGAGATGCGGCTCCGCCACGCTGAGCGACACAATGCGTGGATCATCCGCCTGCGGCCCCGGTGCCCCCGCCGCGATCCAATCGGCAATGGCTTTGTATTCCACCGAGTTCACCTCAAAGCGCTTGTCACCCTTGTGCGGCACCGCTTTGACCGCTTTGAGCAAAAACAAACTCCGCGCCGGATCTTCCAGCGTGAGACGGCGTCCATTCGCACTCCGCGTGATCGAAAGCCAGTCGCCCTCGTCATCGAACCCACGCAGAGAAAGCCGGAAGCCCCCCTGCCCCGCCGCCGCCCCATGACACGCACCCATTGCACAGCCGTAGCGCGTGAGGATGGGCTGGATGGTATTGCGGAAGGATGGCGCTTCGGCGGCGAACGACGAAACGGCAGCAAAGAGAGCAAAAATAAAGCAGAGACGGTTCATATGAGGTTACCAGCACTTGGAAAGTCCAATGCCTTTGGCGTGAGCGTAGGTTTTGAGAAACTCGTAAATGCGTGGGATGACTTTGTTGGGATCGAGGTCTGTGCTTTCCAGCCCGAGTTGCTTCACAATCTTCGCATTCGCCTCCGCCCAACCGCGATGAGGAGGCGGCACGATGACACACATTGAGTGTCGCTCATTCGGGTTCGTGCTGGCCTTGGCCGCCAATGCATCAATCGCAGCCAAAACATCGAGATAGCTGGTCTCTTTACCGTTTTGATACGGCGTGCCATCCGGAGCTAGTCGAGTCAGAACCTGACTTTCCGGAGTCCAAGCTTTCTGATTGGGCATTCCAATCGGCATCTTGGTTCGTGAAGCCACAAGAGGAATTCGAACCTCATCCGCATACCACCAAATGACATCCACGTTTGCTTCAAAACGTTCGAGATTGTCATTAAATGTTGATGAAGCGACCCCAGCTTTTGCTGGAAATGTAGGGTAGAATACATGGAGCTTCTTCAACTGTTGTTCGTCGAACGAGATCACGCCCGTTTTGCTGATTTCTACGATCTGAGACTGTGAGATCGTGAGAGCAACGAAGTCACCTATCATGGCTCGTTTGCCTGAATCACTCGTGTGATACGGCAAGCCATCAGCTAGTGTCTTCGATTGGAAGAAGAGCGAAGCGAGGGCAAGCAAGATGAGATGACGAGGCATGATGAATCAAATACGCTGACTTTTGCGGACGAGGGCGTCCGCGCTCCAGGTTTACGCAAACAGCTCCTTGATCGCTTGAGTGCCGAAATCGACTACGGGGTACGGTCTGCCCTGCGGGCCCGGTAGCTCGGTGTGGAGATCGACGCCGAGGGCTTGGTAGATGGTGGCGACGATTTCCTTCGGGGCGACGGGGCGTTCGGTGGGGTAGCCGCCGATGTCGTCGGACTTGCCGATGACTTCGCCGCCTTTGACGCCGCCGCCGGCGAAGTTCACGGTCCAGCAATTTGGCCAGTGATCGCGACCACCGGCAGGGTTAATCTTCGGCGTGCGGCCGAATTCGGCGAGGCAGGTGACCATGGTGTCGTCGAGCATGCCGCGCTGGAAAAGGTCCTCGATGAGGGCGCTGTAACCCTGGTCATACATCGGCGCGACGATGTCGCGCATGCCTTCGATGCTGGTGAAGGGCTTGGAGCCGTGGATGTCCCAGGTGATCTCGCCAAACACGGTGATGAAGGTGTTCACGGTGACGAAGCGCACGCCGCGCTCGACGAGGCGACGCGCGAGCAGGCAGCTCTGGCCGAAGCGGTTCAAACCGTAGCGCTCGCGCACTTTGAGCGGCTCCTTCGTGAGATCGAAGGCCTCGCGGGCCTGCGTGCTGGTCATGATGCGGTAGGCGGACTCGAAATTGCTGTCCATGAGCTTCGCCTGCTCGCTGTATTCGAAATTCCGCACGCTGCTGTCCACCAGCTCGCGCATTTCGCGGCGGCGCTCCATCCGCACCTCGCTGATTTCCTTCGGCGGGAGCAAATCGGGCACCTTGAAGTCCTTTTCGGACGGATTTGCGTTTAGGACGAAAGGATCATACGCCTTGCCGAGGAAGCCCGCGTCCTGGCCATGCGGCATGTTGCCACCGGTGGGGCCCATCGACTCTGGCAGGATGATATGAGCCGGCAGATCGCTGCGGCGGCCTTGGAGGAACTCCAAAGCGCTGCCGACGTGCGGGGTATTCACACCACCGGTGAAAAGACGGCCCGTCTGCATCATCTGATGCCCGGTATCATGCACCGCCGCGGCTGTGTGGTAGCAGGAGCGCACGAGGCTGAATTTGTCCGCGATCTTCGCGTGCAGCGGCAGGATCTCGGAGATCTCGAAGGCATTGCTCTTCGTGCGGATCGGTTTGAACGGCCCGCGAATCTCGCTCGGCGCATCCGGCTTCATGTCCCAGAGGTCCTGCTGGCTCGGCGCACCGAGATTGAAAATCATGATGCAGGCCTTGTTGCTCTTTTTGGCATCCACTTTGCCTTCCGCCCTCAGTTTGGCGAAACCCGGCATCGTGAGCCCGATGGCGCTCAAAGCACCAGCGGTGATGAAATCGCGGCGTGTGACGCCATCGCAGGTGGTGACGGCAGCTTTGTCGGTGAAGGTGAACATGGGGCGCGTTGGTGAGGGAAGTTGCCAGAACATACGCTCCTCGGGCGGGAAACTGAATGGATGATGCCACTTTGCTCATGGGTCTTTCCGGCCTGTGTCCAGCCCGAGGAATCGACTTGCCATCAGGATTCATCCCCACATAATACCCTCCGTTCGCTGCGTGCAGAGAGTACGCAGCAGCAGGGTTTTGGAGTCTCCGAATCGACCCCAAAGCCTTGTAAATCAACGATTCGGGCTGTGGCTCAGCCTGGTAGAGCGCTTCGTTCGGGACGAAGAGGTCGTGGGTTCGAATCCCGCCAGCCCGACCATCCAGCCATTGAAAAATCAAGACTGGAGAGGTGAGAGTATTTTAGCGATGATCTGTAGTGACAGATATCGTAACACCCTCACTGGGACCAGAATGGAAAGCTGGCCGGATGTTGATCTCGGAAAGCCCAGAGGACGCCCCGACTCGCTGAAACGGGTATGCGAGGGGCTGCTGCTGTAATAGAGACGTGCATTGTTTTCCTCAAGGTCTGCGTGTGCCAGCATAGCTCTGGCCAAGGCGAAACTGGGTGAGTGCGGGTGCTGACTCACGCATTGCGGGAGGTGCCGGCGGGGGCTCCGCCAATTTCCTGTGCTGAGGGGCATATATCTCATTTAGTCGGCGTAACTGTCGTTGCTTATAAACCGCATGGACTTGAACAATCATCCAAACAGAAACGATGAAGGATAAAATGCCGGCTACCGCGCCCCATGGAGCTTGGCGTCGTTTGCTACGAGTGCGTCTGCACGATGGGAAGAACAATGCATCTGAATCCATGTCTGAGGCAGTGTGGAGCGGTTCATGCCTTCTGTCGTAGCCATCACGATTGATGGGCTCAATAACCTCGCGGTTACTTCATCGCCACATGGCATTCGTGTCACACGCGGCGCTCGTTCCTCTGTCAACTGCGTGTGACATAAGCTCACTCATCCGTCACCCAGCCGATGCAGATGATCTGCATCACACGCACCCATCCTTGCTCGGCGCTGGCTTTCTCCGTTAGTAAGCGGAGTGTAAAGGGCGTGTTGCGTGAGGTAGTTAGAGACTTGCCTGCTGCATGGGCCTTCAAGAGCTCCGCAGGCACATAGGCACTCAGCGTCGTCTGCTCCGCAGGGTGCGACAGCACGAGTGAGACACCTCTGCATCTTCAAATGGAGCCTTCGCACTCGTGGGAGAGCACATCACCCGCATGAGCACCACTTGCCTATTCGGTCGCGTCAGCAGCTCAGTGAAAGTGGACTCCCCCAGCCGGTGAGGCTCTCCCAATCCAGCAAATAGCCCTCCTTTTTCTTTTCCATCGCCACAGGCCTATGCGTGCCATCTCTCAATCGTAGTGTGGTCAGCAGCAGATCTCCGCTCACGCCAAATTTCGGCCCGATCTCTATTGGCTGCGCTGGCAAAACGCCGCGTGTTGCAGGCGAGGCACGCACACGCGGCATCGTCAGCTCAGGATGGCGCACGCAGGACTCCATCGCCGCCATGGAGTTGCCACCTAGCGCCTTGCGCAGCACGGCAGAGGCTTGATCAAACTCCTTCCGCATTGCTTCCGGCATCATCACACTCTCAGGATCAAATGGGGGCGCATTCTTCTGCGTCGCGGGCTTCGTCGGCGTTGGATGAGGTGTAGGGCTAGGCCTAGACGTAGGTGATGCGATCTCTGGCTCTTTCCGAGACGCCACACTTCGGTCCATCACCTTCCAAACCGACCATGCAGTCCCAATCAGCACGACGATCAGCAACCATGCTAAAGCCTTCTTCCAAAATGAACGGCGAGACCTACGGCGAGAGGATGAGTAGCTAGACATGCCGCGTGATTCTTGCCGGGCCGTCACGCCGCTCAACACGCCATCTGTCACATCATTGCCACATGGCGAAATCGTTGCCCCAGATGTTTCGACGCCTCGCCGCGAGTGCCTAGAAAAGAGTCCTGCTTCATATAGGCAATCCAGCAACTCACATGAAACACATCGCACTCACACTCCTGCTCGCCGCAGCTTCATCATCGCACGCCATCACGCTGCTCAACTCCTACGTCGAGGGCAATGTCACTCGCGCTGGAGGCTCTGAGGTCGTCTCCTACACCTCGCAGGACAACACGCTGCTCGCCACCGTAGCAAATAGTGGTGCCAGTGCCTTCGAATACAGATCATGACACTCTCCAGCAACGCCACACTCAGCGAGCGTGCCTATATCGACTACTCCGGGACTTTTGGTGCTACGGCGAACATCAGCAGCATCAGCAGCGTCGCTGCAGACCCAGCGAATCGCGGCTTCGGTGTCGCCACACTCATCCCCACGGCGAATACGACCACGCAGGGGAAAATCGCCTTCTTTGATCTCACCAGCGGTTTTTCAGGCGGCAGTCGCACGCTCGTCACGCTGGATGTAGGCTTTCACCCCGACAGCGTCACCTTTCTCCGCAGATGGATCGAAGCTCATCATCGTCAATGAAGGCGAATTCAATCCGCTTGCGGCCAATCCATCCTCCACCGGCAATGCAGCGGGCTCTATCAGCGTCATCGACCTCAGCAGCATCACCAGTGCTGCGGGCATCTCCGCACTCTCCAATGGCAACGTCGGTACTTTTGACTTCTCTGCCACCAATCTAGACACTGGCGTCTCACTCGCAGGCATCCGCAATGCCAGTGTGTCCGCGCTTGGCACCAGCGGTGCTTTCATCAGTTCCGTGCCAAATTTCACCACACTCGCCGGTTCGGACCCCGACTTCTACAAAGGCATGGAGCCGGAATACGCCGCCGTGCTCGGCAACAAAGTGCATGTCACGCTTCAGGAAAACAATGCCATCGCTACCTTTGACCTAACCACAAACAAATGGACGGCTGTAAACAACCTGGGAACCATCACACAAACGATCGATGCATCCGACCAAGACGGACCCAGTATTGCCATCAATGACACAGTGAAAGGTCTGCCCATGCCGGATACGGTGAAGGCCTTCACCTCCGGCGGCACAAACTACCTCGTCACGGTGAATGAAGGTGATGCTCGCGTCGATGACCGCGACATCAGCCGCTTTGGCGACACCTCAGGCAACGACAGCCTGAATACCCGCCTCTCGACTTCACTGGCCGCCGATCCTTCGCGTGCGAATAGCGTCATGGGTCGCCTCAATGTCTCCCGCTTGAATGGCGACACCAACAACGATGGAAAAATCGACGAAGCCGTCATGATCGGCACCCGCTCCATGACCATCTGGAATGCCGACACAGGCGCCCGGGTCTGGGACAGTGGCCAATCTGGCAGCACGAACTTCGAAACCATCCTCGCCAACCTTGACCCAACTCGCTTCAACATGAACAACGGCAATCCAGCTCTGTGGGACACTCGCTCTGATGACAAAGGCCCCGAGCCCGAGGCACTTACCATCGGCCAGTTTGGCTCCAACATGCTCGCTTTCGTCGGCATGGAGCGTCAGAACGGCCTCATGGTCTATGACATCACAGATCCGAACAACCCGACGTTTGTCAGCTACATCAACAGTCAGGCGGATGGCCTCATCTCACCAGAAAGCATGGTGTACATCTCCGCCGCTCAAAGCCCCACCGGCTCCGCGCTGCTGATCACTGGTTACGAGGGCACTGGCAGCCTCGGTTCCGGTATCGGCGTATATGCCGCGCCAGAGCCTTCTCGAGCATTGTTCGCTTTTGCCGGATTGTGCGGATTGTTTCTTCGTCGCCGTCGCTGAGGTACTTAGCTCAACTCAATCTTTACCTGTTATGCCACGCCCTGCCATTTATACCACTTTAGAAAAACGGCCTTTGTGGAAAAGGCTCGTCGCATGATGCGCGAAGGTGCTAACCGCAAGGATATTGCCGTCCATCTTGGCGTGAAATTGAGTTCGCTGAATGTTTGGCTACGACAACATACGCTAGATTCTATTTACCCATCGGTATCACTCGATTACCCGATTAGAAGAGCCATCTGATTGCACAGGATCAAAGCAGGGAAACAATTCTCCTCATTGACCTCTCCGGGTGTATATAGTGCTTGGGTTATTGTGGAGCCAATCAGGCTGCGAGTAGCTCTGGGGCTGGGAGGAGGAGCGCTGGGCGAGGAGGGGCTTTGGCAGGGAGTAGCTGGGCTCGCAACCTTTGGCTTGTCGGCCAGTCAGAAGGCAAAAGTCATGATAGCCGAGCACTTCAAAGCGATGGTCGTCGTGCTCGATGATGGCGGTCATACTTTCGACCCAGTCGCCCGAATTCAGGTAATGGATGTCTCCGATCTGCTTATTCGCAGGTGTGTGGATGTGGCCACAGATGATGCCATTGCATCTTTTCCAACGGGCCAAGTTTTGTAGCTGCTCTTCATAGCGACCGACAAAGCCGACGGCTTGCTTCACCCGCGACTTGACCCAGCGGCTAAGTGAAAATGCTTCTTTTCCGCGCCAGCGCCGCCAGCGGCTATAATGCCGATTGAGGCGGAGTAGTACGTCGTAGCCGATGGGGCGGATCTTTGCGAGCCAGGCATGATTGGTGGTCACATGGTCAAAGCCGTCTCCATGTACCACGAGGTAGCGTCACATTGGTGAGTCGTGAATATGCTCATCAACGATGCTTAGTCCCGCCATTTTAAAGGGTAAAGCTATCAGGATGTCATCATGATTTCCACGCACATAAATGACATCAGTTCCTTCTTTCTCCATTTTCTTGAGTAGCGTGCGGATGAAGTGCGTGTGATCCGAACGCCATTTGCCGGAGGTTTTTAAGGCCCATGCATCGATGATGTCGCCATTGAGGATGATTTGGTCACAGATACAGTGCCGTAGCATGTGGGCTGCCTGTAGAGCTTTTGAATCCGCCATGCCGAGATGGATGTCGGACATGATGAGTGTCTTGATGCGAAGCTTGGTCTTCATGTGGAAGTGGCGAACCACCACATAAAGTGCCATCACTTTGGAGGAGCCCAAGATTTGCCGGGAAACGTTTCCGTCACGACTATGCGGCGATTCCACCCCAGGCTGCTCGATCCCATTGGGGCTTGGGCTGATTGATCAATTGAGTCCTTTAAGAAGTTACTTTTCTTGGCGGCTTTCTTGTCTGAGGGGCTTTCTTCACCGCTTTTTGCCAGCTTTCCACACCTGCCTTGGTTTTTCTTATCGTGGAGGTGCCGCAGCTTTTTTGGTCCGCACGAAGTTGGGCGTTCTTCTTCGCGCTCATTTTGAAGTGGGTGAATAGCTTTTCGAGAAGAGCGGCGTGCTTGTGCTTGATTTTGGCCTGCTTGCCAGATTTATCCGCTTTGAGTAGGCCTGCATCGCTAAGGATTTTGACATGCTGGGCGAGGTCCGCTTCGGAGATGGAGATCGTTTCTCTCAGGCTGACGAAATCCGCTTTGTGATCCCGCAGGAGGCTGAGGATGCGAAGGCGATTGAGATCGGAGAGTGCGTTGGAGAAAGTGATGAGGGCTTGCATGTTCTGGAGGGGAGAGATGACCGGAGTGAGCCGCACTGTGCAACGGAAAAGACACATGTGGCGAAAATGTAACAATTAGGCTGAAGAATTGGCATGCGCTCATGCTGGCAATTTGCGCCCGATGAACATGCCATAGTGCCAAAGGCCGCCATAGGCGGGGTGGAGTGAATCACACAGCGGGGTGAAGGACTGCCTGAGGAGGGGCCAGAGGTGGCCCTGCATACGAACGTGGTTGCGCAGCATCCAGCGCTCGAACCAGCCGACAGTGGTGTGGTGGAAATCAACGACAGCGATGGTGCCACTAGGTTTCAAGTCTGCTGCGGCAGTCTGGATGGCACGTTCCCAACCAGGATTGAACATGCTAAGGGCGTATGAACAGAGAATGAGGTCAAAACCGCCCACTGGTGTATCGTAGGCACGCTGAATGAAGTGAATGCCTTCCGTTTTGGTTTTTGCGATGCGCAGCATGTCGGCGCTGAGATCGAGCCCCGTGATTTTGGCCTCAGGAAAGAAGTTCTGGAGGCTGCGGAGGTTACGTCCGGTGCCGCAACCGACTTCAAGGATGCGATACGGATTGATATAGCCTACAGCGCGGCGAATGATTTTCTCACGGCCAAAGAGGAAACTCCAACGCGTGGCATCGTAGATACGGGCGTGGAGTGCGTAGTAGCTTTGCAGGGCCTGCTGAGGCGCGGTCGAGGTCATGGGAGGACTTCAGCAAAGTGGGTGCTACCATAGGTGCCTACGCGGTCTAGGGTGTGTAGCTTGGTAGTCAGCTCAGGGTGGAAGCAGAGACGTGCGCGGATGTCTGCGGGGATGAAATCGACATCCAAACCGGCGCTGCGCATGAGGATTTTGGTTCCTGGGCGGCTATTGTTAAAAAATGAGTTCCCATTCTTCACGGAGGGCAGCGGTGTCGTGCGCGGCGAGCCAGTCCTGGTGATCGAGCAGGATGTAGTGGCTGTATTGGCCCGGATGCTCGCGGAGAAAATTGGAGATGGTGGTGGTGCAGGTGCTTACCCGAGGCAGGCGAGCACGAAGCTGAGTCTGATAGATGCGACGGAGATAATTCGGGCAGCAGGTAAAGGTGTAGCTGCCGGTGATGTAGGCACGCCAGAAGTAGTTGTCCGCCATGGGCAGCTCCGTGAAGACATGACGGAGTTTATCTTTCACAAAGCCGCTGAGGCCACCGGGATGGCTGTCTTGGATGAGCTTGATCTGAGGACGCGGGACCCCGAGAAGGGTCATGAGCGCGGGCTGGCGGACGAGCCAGTCAATGAAGCCAGTCCAGACTTCGCTCTCGATTTTTTCCCAGGCAGCAGTTTGGTCTTCGAGGGATTGAGCATCGAGGAGTGCTAGGGCAAAATTTTTGATGTTCGGTTTGAGTCTAAAAAGAGAGTTTCCCATGACCCAAGCCGCGATGCCGGAGGTGCCATGGTAGTAGAAGGACTTTTGAGACTTTTGGGTCGAAGAAACTGATGCGACGGTCCCAGAATTTCTGCGCGGGCTCGCTCAAAACATGACGAACGCTAGCATAGACTGATTTATACTGCGGATGGCTGCCAATGCCGAACATTTCGAAAAGGTCGTCATAGTGGTCACGGGCAATAAGGGCCATTTCAGCTCCAAAAAAGGGCGTTTTGGCGGTAATTGACGTCGATCGCGTGAATCTCTGCTGGATTGTCGATGAGGTAGTCGAGGACATTGCAGCCAGCACTGGTGATCATGACGACTTTGCTGGCCGAATCGAGCCGCAGCAGCTCGCGGTCGATGCGCGGATCTTCCCAAGCGCAGTTGTAGATGAGGTTGGAGTTGTGGACTCGACCAAAGACGAAGTCATGCGCTGCTTTGGCAATAGGTAGGGAGGTTTGTTTGACCATCCGCAGAGCATGGAAGCCTATGCGCTGTTGTGCGAGCAGTGACGTGGGGCGCTTTCGTCACGGTGCGAGTGTTTTCTGATCGTTCTGAGCTCAACGTGCCATTTTTAGAAACACGCGTTCTTCATCGAGCAGCAGCGCATCGGGCACTTTTTCGGCGATCTGAAAGGCACGGGCGGTTTCACCGGCTTTGGCCAGCAGACCACTCAGGACAGCGCGGCGGCCAGCGGGTAAGCCTTCGGTATTGGATG
The DNA here is from genome assembly GCA_016713035.1 of Verrucomicrobiaceae bacterium. Classification (NCBI taxonomy): domain Bacteria; kingdom Pseudomonadati; phylum Verrucomicrobiota; class Verrucomicrobiia; order Verrucomicrobiales; family Verrucomicrobiaceae; species Verrucomicrobiaceae bacterium. Next base: position 469,141 of record JADJPW010000002.1, on the reverse strand, counting down.
TATGGGTGAGCAATTGAGGAAGAGCTGCGCCGTCTCCTAAACGATAGGCGTTTAGCGCTGCGTAGAAGGATGGGAGTTTTTTGCCGCCCAGGGAGACGATTTCCATCTCCTCGCCGAGTAGGAGGCGGAGGTAGGCGAGGTCGTCTGCATACTGCGTGCTTTCAGGATGAAGTGCGAGCAGGTCGCGTGTGATCTCCAACAGAGAATGCGTGTCCTGTGACCGGGCGGCGAGTCCGCGTGCTCTCGATAGGAGATCACCCTGGCGATGTGGGGCCTCTGGCCGCAAGTATTTCACGGCTTGAAGCGCGATGTCTGTCCAGCCCAGACGCTCTGCTAGACCAGAGGCTAGCTCGAGTTCCTCCGCTTCGTGAGCGGTGCGTGCGCAGTCGATAGCTAGAAGGATCTGGCGACGTGCTTCGCGGCCATCTGGCTGTAAATGGCTCTCAGCATCAGCAAGCCAGAGTTTGATGAGCGTTGGCGAGACGGGTGGACGCTCCTCATTAAGTAGGGATTTCATGTCCTGCCAGCGGCCCTCAGACGCGAGAGCTTTGACGAGCGCGGTGTAGAGCTCACGGGAACTGCGTGCTAAGTGCCGAGGAATGAGACGGTGGAGTTCCGTGTAAGCATGATGTTCTGCGAGCCATGCGGCTAATTCTACCAGACCGCCGCGCTCTCCCACATGGTCACGCGACTCAAAACGTGCGACTTCACGGCGAATAAATTCCTCTCGCTGCTCTGGTAGCAGCCGCATGAGAGTGGAGATGACTTCTAGACGGGCTGCGGGCTCCGCGTGGGGATGCTGCTCGATGAGGGTGAGTAGGCGTGCAGCATCCTCAGCGGATAGGCGTGGGTCTTTGATCAGTGCCCGCATGGCAGCGATACCAGGGGCGGAGCGAGCTGTGCTAGCTCCCAGAGTTCTTGCCAGATTTCTGCCGCAGCTCTGGAAAGGCGCTACGGCTGTTTTCGACTGCTATTTCGATGCGTGCCTCTGGTGTTGTTTTATCCAAAAAGCCTAGCTTGGCGTGCCGTGGCAGCAGCAGAGCCTCTCTGGCCCTCAGCACCCTGTATCTGTGCGAGGACGGCTAGCCCACCGTACTCTGTGCGTCTGCGGCTGGCAATTTATCGAAGGTTTTGCGTGCTTCGGCTGCCTGCCCACTCCGCACTAAGCTATCAGCATAGAGTATTTGTTCCTCACTGGTGAGGGTGCGCTTTCCGCTGAGCACGCGAAGGTTGTAGGCGATCTCACGCGGATCACCTTTGACCAGCTTTAGGTACTCGATGATGGCTTCTAGCACAGCAGGCTCCTCAGGTGCATAGGAGCGTGCGTCACGCAGTTGAGTGATGGCATAGCCGAAATCATCTGCATGCATGGCAGCAATGGATTCCTTTGCGTAGCTGCGTGCCATGGCGCTTTTGATGGCCTCTTTTGCCGGGGTCCAGAAAAAGACTCCCACGACAGCGAGGATGACGATGGCAAAGAGCCAACGGCTGAAGATGCCGAGCAAAGGAGGCTTTGAGTCTTGCATCTCTACGCGTTTTTGATGGAGCGGTTGGAAGTCAAAAGCCATTTTGGGAGTGTGGGTAGTGCGAGTGATGGAGAGCGTTACTCCGCCCCGCTGCTGCGACGTTTGCGCTCGTCTTCATCCTCATTGCCATCGCCGCCGCCGTAGCCGAGGACTTCGACGGTGATGATGGAAGGAGCGGTGTCTTTATTTTCTGCATCGTCTTGTTGTTGTGCGGCCTGCTGAGTGGCTGGGCTGCCGTTGGTAGCTGCTGTGGCTGAGGCGGCGCTGGCCAATCCACCGAGGCGAAGGCGTAGCGACGCTCGGTGCGGAGGGGGCTCCAGCAGAGGTGCCACCGACAGAGATGTTGCCGGCATTTAAAACGAGAGCGGCGGCGATGTTCAGATTGCCGGTGGCACGGATGCCGGCGTCACCGGCATCCACCGCGCCGACCGGGGCGATGAGATCGACATTGCCAGGTCGCACGCCTGCCACTGTCGCCAGAACCCCGATGCCGCCACCGGTGGCCAGACCGGCGAGGTCCGTGGCGACGCTGGCGCTTTGTGGATCGATCAAGACACGTGTCGGTGGCGCGGATTGCACGGTTTTGGCAGAGGAGCCAGCGGCGATGTCGCCTTCGCTTGACCAAATCGTGATGTCACCACCGCGCAGGGTGAAAATACGAGCGATACCGATGCTGACATCATCCTGTGCAAAGACGGAAATATTTCCTCCAGCCTCGGTAATGATGCCTGGAGGTGCTAATGTCTCACCGATGAGGGTGGAGGCTAACTGAAGGCTGCCACCTGGCGCGAGGATGCTGATATCACCACCGCTGCGAGTGCGAATGTCACGGGCCTGGGTGAGGATGTTTCCGTCGAGTGCTCCAGGGATGAGCGTGTCGATGGCGAGCTCTCCAGCAGCATAGGTGCCAGCGTCTGGGCTATTTGGGTCATTGCGGTCACGGCCAGCATTGCGCAGAGCGACATAGAAGAGTGCTAGTGAGAGCTGTTTTTGCTGTTCGGCGGTCAATGCGGGGTCATTGATGTTCACAGACGGCACGCCGAGCAATTCAGCTAAGCTGGCCAGATTTCTGGGTGTGCTAAACTGGGTGACGAGGCCTTCAAAATTCAGCCCGCTGCCTCCGAGCCCCTGCGAGGTGGCTCCTAGGCCTGCTGAAAGGATGATGTCCGCGCCTGCAAATGGCAGATACGGATTGCGCCCGTTGCCGATGCTGGTGATGCCGACGCCTGTGCCGTCGGAGTTGTTGGAGCCAGTGCCGAGATCGAGATTGCGACCGGAGAGCACTTGCAATGTACCTGGGCCACTGATCTGGATGTCGCCGGATTTTGGCCTTTCGGTAAAGCTGGGCAGATTTCCATCCGTGACGGCCTGAGTGCGCAGTGCAGAGCTGGCATTGTAGGCGATGATGTCTCGCCCGCTGGAGATGAGCGAGAGGTCGCTATCACGCACATTTTGGATATAGAAGGAGATGTCTGTGATGTCTTGCTGGGCAAGGATGTTCGCTGCTTTTCCAGAGAAAAGTGAAAGGCCGGAGACATCTCCATCGCCGGCATAAATGCGCACGGGGGAGGTGTCTGCGGCGTGCAGCACACCAGGTGCGTGGAGCTGCTGCTTTGTCTGCGTGGTGGCGTAGTCACCGCTGGTGGAGCCAGACTCGTCAAAGACGGCGTTGATGGAGTCCAGGAATGTGGAGGTGGAGATACGAGCTGCGAGATTGTTCACGGCAGTAGGCGCAGCAGGGTTAAAGTATGTCTGGTAAAAGGCGAAGGGTGCCAGAACTCCGGGAATGGATGCCGGATTTGCATCTGAGAGATTGACGGTAGCTGAGGCCCACACGGTGGTCTGTTTTCCATTGATGATGGAGCTGGATACCCCTAGGAGTAAGTCCGTGCACTCCGCCGGCTGCCAGTAGCTCGAGCGTACCGGTGGCGGAGGGTGAGAGATTCATGCGGCCCGTGAGCTGGATATCGCCACTGAAGGCGGTGGCTTTCAGGGTGCCTGGCATCAGCGTGCTCACGGTCTGGAAGGCCGATACATCCGTCTCTGCGAGTCGTAACCAGGGCTGATAGGCGGCAGCAGAGCTGGAGCCGGTGCCCAGCAGCAGCATCTCGCTATTCCATTGTGCGAGTAGGGAGGACTCTACCGAATTCGTGCTCAAAGTAGCCGCTTGCCGGATGCTGACATCGCCACCCAGGGAGGTGACGTTCACACCGCTGTTCTCCGCATACGTGGAGAAATACGTTTTGTACCAATGCCTATTGGTCAGGCCCTGTGGCAGTAGGAAGGTATTGGCTACGGGGCCTAGAAGAACATCTTCACGCGCAGTGACGGTGAACTGGCTCTTTCCAGCGAAGAGTGTGGTCGGCAGCCAAGTGTCCTGGGATTGGACACTGAGGCTAGAGGACAAACGGCCGAGCGAGAGGCTGCGAGTAGCATTGGTGGTGATCTCTCCACCTGCTGTGAGCGTTCCGCTGCCGCGCTCGACGTAATAGATGCCACCGTCGATGTTGCGACCGGTCGTTACGCTCACGTCACCACCACCGAGTTCCAGGACACCTGCTGCACTGGGCATGCCGCGTGCAGCGCGGGCATTGGTGGCTGCGTGGGCGCTGACGTTTTGCACATCGCGCCCAGCTTTAGGACGACATTGCCACCACCGGAGAGCGGCTACTCCGTCAAAGAAGTTGGTGAAATTGACCCACCAAGCTGTGGAGGCCGCTACATCATTGATTTGCTGCACACCGCTCTGTCGCACGTTGATCAGACCGTATTCGCCAGCAGGATTCACATAGCCACGACGCATGAGCCAATTGTTTGGGAGCTGGCGGGAGGAGTCTGCTACCAGCAATCCATTGTCCTTTGTCAGGTGCAGGATGTCCGCGCCTGCCTTGACGCTCACATTGCCACCCGCCATGCTGAATTGTGGGGTGTGGAGCTGCTGCACGGCACCTAGCTCATTTTGTGGGACTGAGGCGGATACGTTTGGCAGAACAAAATCGCCTGCGGTGAAAATCGTTGTCGCCACAGGCACGGTTACACCAGCCGTAGATGGTGGCGAATTGATTGAGGAACTGTGGATCACGCCCAGCATTGATTTCGATGTCGCCTGTGCCCGTGCGGATGACTTGGAAGCGATTGGAAGCCGTAGGCGTGCCCGAGATGGCGGTGTTGTTGGTGGGATTGATGGCGAGACGCGTGAGCGCAGCTGTGCCGGGTGCATTGCTGGTAGGCACGGCTTGCCCAGCGTCTTTGCCGAGTAGCAGGGAGCCAGTGTTCGCCGCGAGGGAACTGGTGGAAGCGGTTTCACGGGCATTGGCAGCGTTCACATCTGCGCCGGCAGTGAGGCGTAGGTTCCAGTTTTGCGAGGTGACGGGCATTGGGTATTGAGAGCACTCAGGGGAGCTAGCCAGAGGCGCTCGACGAGCGGCGTGGTGCCGGTGGTGACAGGGGTGAAGCCATCACTGAGCGCATTGTAAAACTCCAGATTTCCAGCCGCACGCATGGTGAGCGTCCCTGCGGCGTTCTGCGGGCCGTAGCGGAAGCTAGCAAGGTTCCAGTCATTCACGGCGGCGGAGGTCGCGGTGCCCAGGGAGATGCTGCCACCACGATTGACGATCTCCACACCAGGCTGAAGCACGGAGATGGATTGCAGTGCCGGATTACCACCGAGCAGGCGAGTGGTGATGGCGGCGTGGTTCGCCATAAAGCTGGTGTTATTGCTGTGGATGGTTGTGGTGGTGAGGTGCTCACCTGCGATGGCGAGCGTGCCTGCACGCAGCAGCACATTGCTTTGATTGAATAAATAGCTGCGGAAGCCTTCGATCTCGATGCTGGAGGCTCCGAGCACGCTTCCTGCGAGCGGATCGATGAGCAGATCGTTGAAGCTGGCGTTCTGTGGCGCACGCAGGTGGAGTTTCCCGCCAAATTGGCCGCGTGAGGCACTTAGAGGCAGTTTGTGCATCGACGCTGAGATCGAGCGTGGAGCCGCTAGCGACGTTCGCTGACCTGCGCCGGTGGTTTTGAGCCAAATTGAGCCACCTTTGCCTGCGCTGTCGAAGTCTGTGCCACGAACGCTCAAGACGGAACCATTGTTGAGGGTGATGTTACCGTTAGAGATCAAATTGATGCGTCCACCGGTCGATCCAGCGGCGTTGATGGTGCCATTGACGGTGATAGAGCCAGCATCGAGGGCTAGAATGAAGCTTTTAGCATTGACGACACCGTCGATGCTGACGTTGCCGCTGCGCACACGTAGATCGCGGCTTTCTGTGAAGGAGCCGGCATTCAGGCGATTGTTCAAATCTTCAAAGGAGGCCAACGTGCCCACATCGACTTCCACGGAACCGGTTTTGACACCGCTGCCAAGTAAGCTGCCTGCGATTTCAAGTTGCTGTGCCGCATTGACGACAAGCAGGCCGGCGTTTCCGCCGGCAGCTGGTGCGGCGAGGTTCAGCACGCCAGTGGAGCCGACATCTGACATTGCCAGCATCTGCCTGGAGTGTGATCTGGCCGGCATTGGTGAAGCGAGTGGCATCAAAGAAGGTGCGGGCAATGCCACCGGCATCGAGCCTTCCATTCACTGTGACGTCACCCGTGAGTGCCTGCACGGAGATAAGCCCGCTGGGGAGCAAGACATCTGTGGCGACAGAGACAGATGCCCCTTGTAGAGAGCTGTGATCCCAGGCCGGGCGTAGCAGGAGTAACGGCTGCGCTGCCACGTAGGGAGGCTCAAGGCACCATTGGCAGCGATGCTCTGGATGGCATTGCTCTCCATGATGGACAAAGGGGGTGGTGATTTGTAGGTCGTTTTGAGCACGGAGAGCCGCTATCGCGCAAGGTCATGCCGCGAGTGGCATTTAAGGCCACGGCAGCGTATTGATCGATCACGAGAGCATTTTCACCGAGCGTGATGGTTTCGGCATTGAGGCTCAAAAGGCCGCTAAATGGCGCAACGATGCCCGAAGTGGTTCCGAGACTGCTATTATCCAAAATGAGGTTTTTTGCCGTGATGGCCACTTGACCGATAGATTGATTTAAACCCCGGATTTGGCCTGCATGAAGCTCCAAATCGCCCGCGAAGTTCAGGGCTCCCGTGCCATAAAGGTCGATGGATGAGTAAACTGAGCAGCGAGAGCGAATCCGCAGCCCGTAAGCCTGTCAGTAGCGCCCCACCGAGGATCATACCGGGCTGCGGCTGCAAAGTTCCTGAGTTGTCCAGCAGGACGCTGATGCGGCCACTGCTGGGCTGGAGGCTACCTGCATTCAGAAGCGCATCCGGGGAGAGTGTGGTGGTGATGTTTGAGGAGTCGAGTGTGACGGTCTCACCCGAAAGAACGGCTCCAGCTCCGATGATGAGCTGCGGCAGTGGTGGAGGGGTGACTCCGATGCGAAGTGAGCGCATTTTCGACACCGCTGACTCGGACGAGTGCGCCGTTGCCATTGATGACTAGGGCATCCGCGGCGTTCTGTGTGCCGACTTGAGTGAGGACAGAATTGGGAGCCAGTGTGAGGGTCTGGTCGCGGCCAGGACGATGTCAGCGCCGGTGAGAGGTGTTCCAGCGTTATCGAGTGTGAGATTGGTGGTGCGCACGGTGACGCGGCCGGTGCTGTCGCGTTCTCCACCGATGAGCAGGCTCTCAGCATTCCAGGCGCTGAGTAAGGCTGCATCGAGCACGAGTTTGCCACTCTGCGCGGGTGCTCCGGGTGTGGTGATGAGGATGTCCAGCGGGCTGCTGATGTCCACGCGGCCACCACGGCCACCCGCAGCGCCTGCGGCACTGACAGCACCAGCGAGCTGCATGGACTGCTGTGCACTGAGTAGCGTATAGCCTGCATCCAGGGGGCCACGGGTGATGGGTAGGCTGAGGCGCTGCTGCTCCGAGCGGATGTGTGTCTGTGCGGAGTAGTCCGCGTATTCGGAGCGCACTCGGATGACGTTTTGTGGGGCGATTTCAAAGAGCGAGTACACCTGGCCGCCCGCTGTGGGATTGAGGCTGTTGAAGCGGTAGCCACTGGCTAGAACGGCGCCGCCTGGTTTCACAAGTGAGTCCACGGGTGCGTCTTGTAGTGGTGTGACGAGCAGTGCTCCGGGTAGCAGTGCGTAACGAGCGGGAGCAGCGTGTAGTTCCCAGCGGCGAGTAGCGCATTATCCTTCAAATAAACGCGATCTCCGGCATTCAGTGCCGTGTTTTGATAGCCTAGGTCCCCGCCGAGATTGCTGGCGTAGATGCCGGAGGCGGCAAAGGGAGCGTAGGGAGCGAACTGGGAGACATAACCGGGCAGTAGGGCAAAGGAGGTCTGCGTGTCGAGTATGTCTGCGCTACCACCATTGCCCTGAATCCAGCGGTAGCCGTAAAGGTGCCGCCGCCGCGTAGATCGAGCGTGGATCCTGCTTCGGTGGTGATGTTCTGTGCGGAAACGCGCAGCGTTTTCTCCGGCACGCCTGTGGCGGTGATGTCGAGGCCGGTGGGGTCGATCCAGTTGGTGCCGTCTTTGACGATGCCGTAGGGGATGGTCACGCCGGTGCCGGTTCGAGGGTCGATGGCGGAGACGGATGTGGTGCTGCCTGCGCCGAGGGTGATCTGCTGGGCGATGGGCACGCTGGTATTGGTGATGAGGCCCCTTGGGGGCGGTTCCGGTGCCATCCCCAGCCGAGCTGGATGCTGCCAAACGGTGCTCGCAGAACCCCGTGTTGTGAAATGGTCTGCGCATAGATGTTCAGCCTCCCGCCTGCACTGGAGTGGGGAAGGCTGGATTTGTGCCACTGGAGTAGATGCTGACGCTGCTACCCGTACGGGAGGCTGTGATGGTGAAGTTCGATGCGGTGAGTGGAACGATCTGACCTGCGGTGATGGCCAGGAACCAGCGATGTCGAGGAAGCCGCTGCCACGTAGCTCCTGCCGTGCAGTGAGCGCTGCGGAGCTGATGTTTTGCAGCGAGAGCGTGCCTGCGTCGATCTGATCGGCAATGACTTCCAGTCTGCCAGCACCACCTGTGGGGGAGAAGTAGCTGGGGCGGCTACCAGCTGAATCATTGACCTGGAAAGGATTCACCAGTTCCTCATCCCGCGTGGGACGAGCTAGAGGCCTGCCGAGTGTGACATACGCTGCCGTGAGGCGTGTGAGGGCATCCGCACGGATGACGCCGCCATCTGCGATGCTGAGATAGCCGCGTGCGGTGATGTCCACGGCATTACGGAAGTCCACATTGCCGGCGAGGCGCAGTGAATCGAAGCCGCCACTGAGGAATGAATCGGCCGCGAACCAGCCGCGATCCAGCGTAGCAGCGCTCAGACCCGCGAGGCTCTGTGCGACGGTGAGTGATGTCTCCTTGTCATCTCGTGCATTACCAACAGGGACAAATCGGCCGGATGAGACGCTGAGGACGCCCCCCTGTGCCCCTGCGCCACCTGCGAGTCCGACCATGGTACTGCGGGGGATCAAAAACTCCGCGCCTTTCCAGGTGAGAGAGCCACCATTGCTGGTGACGAGTGTGGGGATGGTATTCGCTGGGAGAATGAGCAGTGAGACGGCGTTCAGGCTATCGAGCGTGAGGCCTGCTTCTTGCGGAAGGAGATCGATGATGGCGCTGGTCCCAGATACGTCGAAAAGAGAGCCCGCATCCGCGACAATGTTGCCACTGACGGTGATGCTGCCACCTGCATACACATGGCCGCGGCGGTTGTTGTAGATGTCATTGAGATAGACTGTTTTTCCAGCAGTGGAGACGCGTGCCGTGGAGCCGACATGCACCGTGGTGATGGCGAAGGCTGAAGGAGAGTCTTCTGGATAGTGGTCCGCCCCCTGGATATCCACGCTGCCGCCGGGAGTAGTGATTTCACCCAGGAGGTCGATGACCTGCCCATGCATGGTGACGCTGCCAAGTGCGTCTGTGAGGATGCTGGAGCCTGCACCCATCTGGATACGACCGATGGTGCGGATGAGCTGAGTGAGACTGTCTTTGACCCCTGGTGCCTCAAAGTCGAGATGGGCAGTATTTCGATAACCTTCTGGCTGGAGCAACTCAGAGAGCAAAAGGCTGCTCATGCCGTTGTTAAGGCTGACATCGGCGAGTAGGCTGCGCACCTGCGGCATGATCTGCACTCCTGGCGTGATGATGACGGCGGGCTGTACGGTGTCAGAGCCGAGACCGGTCATTTTGAAATGACTGAAGCCCCCTTGGCTGAAAAACTCTGGCTCCAGCAGCAATGCGTTCGGATTCGTAGTGGTGCCACCGATCTGGATGACCGGCGCTAGGAGGTCGAGAGAGCCACCTTCTGCGCCAGAGAGGCCGCGTAGTGTGCTACCAAGATCGAGATGGCCACCGAGGAGAGATTTCAGGATCGGATCACGCCCGGCATGCAGGCTGATGGTTCCAGCATCCCCGTAGGTGATACCTTTTCCAGCGACCAGACCGCCAGTGACATCCAGCATGCTGGCCGTGAGCAGATCGATACTATAACCATCCAGGGAGATAGTGCCGCCATCGAGCGTGCTACCTGCGCCTGTGACGCTGTGCGGCACGGTGAGAGGTGCCGGAGCGTCTGCACGGTCATTGATGATCAGGCCAGCGGTGCTTAGACGTGCAGCGGTGCCCACAGAGATGATGCCACGACCTGCATTGGGCGCAGGCATCACCGTGGAGCCATTCTCCAACAAGATCGCGGAGGTAAAGGGAGAGATATTGTAGGCGGTGAGATCGATGCGGCCTGATGGTGCGATGATGCCGCCCTGCACATCCACATTGGCACCGCGCAGAGTGATGGAGCCTGCTGCACGCACGTTCAGAGTGACTCCGGCAGGTATGCTGATGTTCCCATCTCCGTTATGCACTGCGAGCGAGCCAAAGCCCTGCGTGGTAAGCAGCGTGGGGGACAAATCTACCGCCGCGAGGCGCTCACTACGTAGCGCGAGAGGGGCACCGCTGCCATCCAGCGCGAAAGCGGCTGCGGCGGGCAGTGTAGAGGCCGTGTCACGGAACGTGATGGCGGGTGGCGTGGGTGAAATGAGGGGGAACTGCGGATTGGTGCGTGAAATGAGCTGTGATTGCCATTTTAGCGTGAGGCTGCTGTAGGCCGGCGCGGCAGAGAGCTGCTGCGGGCCCGTGACGGTGCCACCCGCGAGTGTGCCATCCAGCGCCATGGCAGGTGCACTGATGCTGACGCTGCCGCCTGCGCCACCAAAGACATGTGCGGACTCAAGGCGTGTATTTGCAGCGAAAATGCCATCGGTGGTGGTCGTGACGCCCCAGCGCGGGTCGATGGTGGTGCTGCTAGGATCATAAATGCCATCATAAACGACCGAGGGATCTGCATCGGCGATATCGACGAGGTTTCCGTCGTCGATAAGACGAGTGGTGGTCACCGCTCCGCCGGCGAAATCCTGGTAACCGCCTGCTGCACGAATGATGGAGCCGTTTTGCAGCACTACGGAGCTGCCTGCATTGATATTGACCGTTCCACCTGCGGTGGTGAGCTGTCCGGCATCACGCTCGATCACGCCAAGGTAGCCGGTGAGATTGGCCAGCGGTGTGCCATACCAGGTGGTCCCATCAGCACGGGTGCCGCTCTCGCGCATATCTACAGTGACAGATTGACCACGCAGGGAGCCATTGCGCTGGAGGGCACATCCGCCAGCTCTGCGCCGCGCAGATCCACGGTGAGGATGTATTGAGAGATGGTGGCGGCGACTCCAGTGGAGCCAGAAACATCAATGACAGCGTCTTGATCGAGATAAACCTGACCACCGGATTGAACAAAGTCCAATTGGGTGGTTCCAGAGCCGATGAGTAAATCCCATACGCCAGCGCTGAGGGTCACATTCGCATTCGGCGCATGCACCACGCTACCAGAGGCCATGTGGATGGCGAGGCCGCGCATATTGATCTGGGATTTGAGCGAGAGCTCGGTTCCTACCACCTTGGTGGTGCTAGCATACTCCGGGAGGATCTGAAGGACCGATCCAGCGCCGAGACTCACGGTGCCAGTGGAATTGCCACTGGTATAGACGAATGCCGCGCCCTGATTAGGGGTGCCATAGTTGGGATTGGCGATGGCATTGTATTCCGCCTGGAGATCGACACGACCATTGAGAGCGACGCTGGTGCTACTCTGCACAAAGCCGTTCTGGCTGACATTCTTTCCTGCGATGATGATGCTGCCACGAGGGGCGGAGATGAGACCCGTGTTTGTGGCGCTGCCACCGTAGCTGCCGACACTGCCTACATACACATCCAGGCCGCGCAGACTGGGGTCATCACTGCTGTGGGCATCAAAACCTACCTGCATGCCAGCGGCGAGAATGGTCTGACCGTCTGGGCTGTAGATGCTGCCTTCATTTTTCACATTCGGACCGATGAGGGCGACGCGACCGCCGACGTTGGCCGAGGAGGTAGGGGCAGTAATCTGTGCACCAGGCTGTACGATCACGTCACCGATGCGGCCGCTGCTAGGGGCGCGGGCGGTGTGTAGGCAGGTGTGGGCCCCTTGTTGCCGGCGGCCTGGGCCGTGGCGGAGAAGAGGAACTGCGCGTCTGGATTGCTCAAGAGGCCGCGGCTCACGAGATTGTCATTGATGGGGAGTGAAGAGACGGTGAGGGCACCGGTATTCACCACGCTAGCACCGCCGAAGATGATGCCGTTTTGGTTGATCACATAGACTTGGCCCTGGGACTCGATGCTACCGAGGATCTGCGTCGGATTCCCGCTCGGGTCTGTCACGCGATTGAAGGCCACGCTGCTAGCTGGCGCTGCCCCCGTGTTGCTCTGATCAAACCTAACTGTGGTCTGTCGCCCCACATTGAATGTATTCCACTCCAACATGGCCTGCTGCTGCGTCTGCTGGATGGTGACGATGCTGCGTGCATTCTCCAAAGACTGCACTGGCGCATTCGCTCCGCTGACGATGTGGTTCAGATCGAGTCCACCGACTCCGAGACCATTCGGCACATCCGGCAGCATGGTTCCGGGGAGGTTGGGGTTCATGCCGGCGTTATTCATGGTGGCAGCAGCAGCGCGTGCAGCCTCCTGCATGGCCTGCACGGATTGTAGCGCCAGAGTGTTGCGCGTGAGCATGTCCTGTGCGGCAGCGCGGGCCTCGTGCAGCGGCTACGGCAGGATTCACTGCATTGGCTGTGGCAGTGCTGGTGTCCGCTGCGGTGCCTGCGGCCTGACCGGTGGTGCCGAGGGTGTTTTGCGTCAGCATGTCAGCCATCACGGCCTGCGGTGGCAGGGCGATCAGGAGGATCATGAAATGGGCGATGATGCGTTTGGCGAGCATGAAAAGGGTGGTCAGGGTTTGGACGGTGAGGCCAGCTTAGACAGCGCTACCCCGTCCACGGCGACAGGGTGTTGCTGTAACAATTTCGACATATATGCCCGCATGGTGGCGCGGGTCTTCTCGGTACGGAGCTGCTGGACGAGCTGGGTGCGCACCTGCGCAAAGAAGGGCGTGTGAGCGGTGCGGACATCGAGCACCTTCATAATGTGCCAGCCGTCGGCGAGGCGCAGGGGCTCAGAAAGGGTGTTCAATACGAGCTTTGGGAGTCGGGCGAGGATTTCTGGCTGGATCTGCGGTTCACTCACCCAGCCGATCTCGCCATCGCGGGCGGCGCTTTGGGTTTCCTCGCTCATTTCGCGAGCGATCTGGCCAAATTGAGCCGGTTCGGCCTTCAAACGTGCCTGTACGGCTTCGAGGCGGTCTTCGCTGACGAAAATCTGCGCAAGCCGGTAGGAGCGTGGGACGGTCAGTCGGTGCTTGGCGGCTTCGTAGGCATCCTGGAGCTCTTTTTCGGAAGGATAGTCCGCTGGGGGCTCACAGAGCTTTTTGAGGTAGCTGTCGGTGATGGCGGCCTCGCGGGTGTTTTGGATCAATTTTTGCGTTTCGGGCTGCTGATCCCATTTTTTCTCCAGGGCCTCTTTGAGCACGACTCGCTGCACGAGCATGGCCTCGATGAGTTTGCGCAGGGCGGGCTCAGAGAGTGCGCCAGGGTTTTCGAGCTCGGAGCTTTTCAGGATGATTTCTCCGATGCGGGCGATGACGGCGTCCTCGGCTGCATGTGACAAGTGAGGGCTGACGAATGCTGAAAGGGTCAGCAGTCGGAGCCAGTTCATCAGGATGCATCGGGGATGGGTCATTGGGTGCGGGCAGGCTCCTGGATAGCTGCGGCTTCTTCCTTGGAGACGGGTTTTGCAGCTTCGGATTTTGGAGCTGGCGTGGCGGCAGGCACAGGCTCGACGGCGGCTGCTTTTTTGGGCGCATCGTCAGGTTGCACGCGGTTATCTTCGAGTCGGTCGCCGTAGTCTTGGATGTAGTTTTCGAGTTTGACGCGGGTGTTCTTGGTGAAGGGCTCGCGTGCGGTGAGTGCGGTTCCGAGGCTGAAGCCCTGGTATTTGGAGAGCACTTCTGAGCCGATGGCGTAGAGCTCTCGATTCTTGCGCTCGGACTCGGCGAGCTTGCGGTCAGTGAGGATGACGCGGGCGGCGTATTCTTGGCGCTGGGTCTCGATTTTCTGCGCGGTCGTGGTGACCTCAGTGTGGCTTTTTTTCCAGAGGGCGTTGTTTTCGAGCAGTTTGGCGATGGTGGCCTCCTGCTGGGCGGTTTTGGCCTTCAGGGACTCGATCTCCTTCGAGTCGGCGTTTTTTTGCTCGTTGCTGTCTTTGGCGAGTTTTTTGAGATTGGCCTCCAGCGTGGTGATTTTCTCTTCGAGAGTGGTTTTTCTGCGGCTAGGGCGGCGCGGTCTGCTTCCGTTTTTTGTTGCTGGAGCATGACGGTGCGGAGCTGGTCACGCATGCGCCGGAGAGCGGTCATGGCTGCGTCCTCGGCCTCCTGGGCAGGTGCGGAGGCGGCGATAAGGATGAAAAGGAGAGCGAGAGACTTTTTCATGGATCAAAACTTGGCGGTGAAGTCAAAGAGGAGGACGTCTGAGCGCATTTGTGGACCAGCGATCTGATCAGCACTCATGTAGGCGAGGCGTAGCCAGGTGCGCTTGGAGACGGCCATGGCAGCATTGAGGGTGTAGCCCTCCATATTGGTGCCGCCGAAGCCGAAGACGGAATCGGTGAAGCCGTCGATGACCGCATCTGACTCGACATGGCGATAGCCGAGGCCGAGAGCCCAGTCGCCACGCTTGTCGAAGGCGGTGATGGGCTTGCCGACATTGAGACCCATGAACCAGGCGGTGTCGCCACCTTCCCAAGCACCAGTGCCGCCGCTGCGATTGTTCACGACGCGGTCTGCACGGGCCAGATCGTTCATCGCACCGCGATCGAGACCCAGGTTCTTGATGTATTCACCGAGGAGTGAGATTTGCATGGGCTCGTAGTGATTGAAATCGACACGTCCATTCCATGCGAGCTGGCGGAACTGGGTGGCGAGACCGTAGTATTGGTATTGGTTGATGGTGCCGTTGAGATTGCCTCCAGGTGCGGCTCCTGGGGTGGGCGTAATGTTGCGAATCGGGCGGTAGGTATTGCCTTTTTGGGCAAACAGCGGACGGCTGTTATCTGTATCGCCAGCGTCATTGGGGCTGGCTGGGACGAAGGGGCTGGAAAAGCGGCCTTCGATGTTTTTCCAGTCATAGTAGGCGAGGCTGGATTTCACCACGATGTCGTCGGTGATCTTGAACTGCACTCCCATCTGTGCGGCGATGAGGTATTTGTTGTAGCTTTCATTTGGCAGCGTTGTTGGAGCCGAAGTTGAAATAACTGGTGAAAACGGGGAACAGACCTGCGGTGAAGAATCCATCCAATCCGCTGGTGATTTTGTCAGATACTTTGAAAGCGATGCCGTCTAAGCCCACGTCTTCATCCCACATGATTTGGCTGTTGGTCTGGAAGGGATTGTCGAAGCGCCCGAGCCAGACCATCAGCTTGCCATGCTTGTGAAAGCCGGATTCGTACTGAATGAAAGCACGATCAAGCCAGAGTTCATATTTCGAAAAGCCCCCTCCCTGCGCTGGGCTGCCACTACCGGTGCTGCCGAGAGTCTGGTTGGTGGAGACAGGGGAGTTGTTTCCACCCGTGGCGAGGCGAATACCTGCGGTGAAGCCGTCTTCGAGGTCGATGTCAAAGCCTAGGCGCATGCGCAGACGAGCACGTTCACGATCTTGATCGACATTGAGCTGGGGCGGGCGAGTGCCTGCAGCATTGGTGAGATCAAAGGGGGCTCCAGTGTTGATGGAATTGAAGTTCGGGAAAGCACCGGTTAGATTATCATTTCCTGTGGGAAACATGAACATGTCATAGCGCATGCGGATGTCGCCATAGGGCCGGAAGCGCTTTGTCCAGCCGGGGATGGACTCATCGGAGGCCCAGCTCTGTGGGCGGATTTCGGCAGTGAGCTCGCTACGGAGCTGTGTGCGAATTTCTTCTTTGACGGACTCTGGGATGTAGGTGACGCGGACTTCTTCTTTGTCGGGCTCCAGCGGTGGGATGGCATTTTGTGATGCGACGACGGCCTGCGTTTCTGCAAGGGCCTGCTTTTGCTGCTGGGCCATGATTGCGTCTTGCTCAGCGAGCTTGATGAGGTCATCCGCATCCGCTTTGGTCAATGCGCCGCGCTGTACGAGGCGGTTGATGAGATTGATGGTGACGTTCTCGGATATCGAGGCGGCTGGGGGGCGTGGAGCGTTGCTGGATGGTGGCAGCAGGCCATTGGGCGGCGGGATTTCCAGTGAGATGTCCGCACCTGCTGCTGCGGATGGCTCGGATGGGCTGGGAACGGCTTTAGCAGCTGGGGGAGCTGCGGATGTAGCGGCAGGTGTGGACGGATTCTCTGTCGGTGCACGCATGGTGGGTGCCGTGGCGGCAGCAGGTGCAGTTGCGGCGGATGCTGCTGTTGTGGAAGCTGCGGTGGCGGCTTGTTTTACAGCATCCTTGACGGCGGGTGGTGGTGTGACTTCGGCGAGCAGTGGTAGTGGCAGCTCAGTGGTCTGAGCGAGCGCAGCATTGGCGCAGAGCAGGGAGATGAGAGTGCGGTGAAGCATGTGTGGGGAAAGGAAGGTTTAGCGGCCGGTGAAGCGCATGATGACTGGCATGGGGTGCCTGGAGGTGCTGGCTCAAAATCTGCCCTACGAGGGCTCGCTCTCGCAGGGTCTCATCCTGTGCGGCATTGCCAGTGGTGCCGTTGAGCTTGACGCGGGTGATGCGGCCGGATTCATCCAGCCAGACGCGGAATGGGGTGCTGCCTTTGGCGAATTTTAGTGCGGGATCACGGGAGAGGATGTCCTGCACGGCACGGCCGAATTTGCCCTGCCAGCGTCCGCGCTCGGAGTAGCCTTTGCCGGTGCCGCCGATCATGCCACCACCGCCGCCGGTGCCGCCGCCGAGACCGAGTCCGCTGCCATCACCACCTGCGATAGCGGTGCCGATGGGTTCGTCTGCGGGTTTGTCGGCTGGCTTGTCCTGGGCATCCGGTGGAGGTTCTTCCTCGGCGGCCATTTCTTCTTCTTGTTTCTCTTCCTCGGGTGGGGGCTCTTCTTTGGGTGGTGGGGGAGGAGGAGGCGGTGGTGGCGGTGGCATCACCGGCATGACCATGACCATGTCCATTTTCTTTTTGGGCTTGGTTTCTTTTGAAGGCTTGGCCGTGGCGAAATAATACCCACCCCCACCCAGAGAGAGGAGACCCAAAATGATCATGACGAGATTCCGGCGGAGAAAGCCGGGCTCGTCATCGTCTGAGAAGTTTTTGGTGCTCATGGCGGTGGATTATTTTTCGCCTGGAGTGGCGAGTCCGATCTGGGTGATGCCGAGGCGGCTTACAACGTTCAGCACATCCATGATGCCCTGGTATTGAGAGGCACTGTCACCACGGATGACGACGGGGAACTCGGGTGTGGCGGACTTGATGGCCTCCAGCTTAGTGGCGAGCTCATCGAGTGTGACGGGGATGGTATTGAGGAAGACTTTTCCTCGGTGTTGATGGTGATGGCCTGCATTTTAGGCCCTTCCAGCGGCTTGGCGGACGCTGGGCCACCACGCGGCAGATTGACCTTCACGCCCTGCACTCCTGCGGTGGTCATGATGATGAAAATCAGCAGCAGCACCAGGTAGAGATCCACCATGGGCGTGACGTTGATGTCATCGTAGCTCTTGTTGTCTGCTTGCATGGTAGATTAGGCCTCCTTGTGGTGTTCGGCCATTTTGGCGATGAACTCGTCGATGAAAGTCTCCATGTTGGTGACCACGTCTTTGATGCGAGAGCTGAGGTAGGAGTAGATGAAGAGAGCCGGGATAGCGACGGCGAGGCCAGCGACCGTGGCGAGCAAAGCGCCAGCGATACCAGGAGCGATGCTATTGACCTCCACCTCACCGCTTTTGGCGATGACGGCGAAGGTGATCATCACACCGATCACGGTGCCGAGCAGACCCAGGTAAGGACCACCTGCGATGCCGATGGTGAGGAAGACGAGCTTGCCATTGAGCTTCTGCACCTCACGCACCATGCCACCGTGCAGCGTGGCTTTGATGGCTTGGATGCTGCGACAGCTGAGTCCTTTGGTCGGCTTGGTGGCGTCTTTTTTCTCAATCGTGCCAGAGCTGTTTTTGATGCGGTGATTGATCTCTTCGCCGCCGAGGTGGTAAATTTGATACAGGGCGATTTGCGCATCAAACGCATGGATTTGGCATTGGCGGTGCCGCCGAGGGATTTGACACCGCTTTCGTCTTCGGTGTCGATGGCAGTCAGATCGGAAGAAATGCTGTGCCAGCGCTTCAGGAACTCCTTGGAGGCCTTTTCGATGGTGTTCAGGTAGAAGAACTTCCCGAGTGCGATGGCCCAACCGACGATGGCGAGCAGTGTGTGCAGAGGAAAATAACCACCCAGCCGTCGAAGGTGAGGTCTTGGAGATGTCTTTGATGAGGGTGAGGTGCTTTGCCATCTCACTTTCTTCCTCGTGGTCGCCGATTCATCCGAGCCGACGGTGAGGAGCTTTGTGCCTCTGCCGTGCTGCTTGATTGATGGCTGCAAAGGCGATGAAGCCCGCAGGCCGTGCAGTTTTGGCGATTTGCAGCTCATCGAGCTCGCCAGTGTAGCCTGTGAGTCCGGTGCCAGTGCTGTCCTTGCTGATTTCCAGGGGTGTTTTGAGTGCAGGCATCGCTGCGGCGAGTTGGCCGTAAGATTTGCCATTCACAAAGAGGGTGGTGGTGCCTGCATCATGCACAGCCGCGATGTGTGTCCACGCACTGGCGGCGATAGGCGCTCCAGGGCTGCTGCGCTGCTTATTGATTTCGACAAAGGGCACGCCGTTGTTCAGACCGAGGATGAAGGCGTTCGCCCCATCTCGGCGGGCGAGCAAAAACCGCATCCGCAGCAAGCGCAGAGGGCTTTACCCAGAGTGAGATGGTCAGCGGACCGCCGGGGAACCAATCTGGGAGAGGTGGGGCTGGGGTTTTGACTGGTACCTGACCGAAAACACGCAATCCGCTGCCGATGAGTGCGCCTGCGGCTGGTGGAGGTGCTCCTTCGGCATTCGCTCCGGTAGGGGAGGAATCGCTGGCGACTTTCGCTGCATCCGCAAAGTGGTACACTAGCACGCTATCGGCTGTGTAGGTCTCTTTGGCTGCCTCCGCGGCTGGAGCGGCTGCATTGCCGTAGTAGAGCCAGATGGTTGTGGCTGCGGCTGGCTTCAAATCCGGCACCTGGACCCAGACGTAGGCTTCATTGAGCAGAGAGTCCCACTTTTCGACATGATGCTTGAGTACAGTTTTGTGATCATCGGCGGTAAAGCGTAGATCGCCGCCGTCTTCTCTGGCGGAGAGGAAGCTGAATACGCCTTCATGGAGCCGCACGAGCACGGCGCTGGTGCCGAGTGGATCGGTGATGGCGGCCGCTTTGGTGTCGATGTCGATCTTCTTGCGAATGGTGTAGCCAGGATCGAGCCAGAGCTTTTCTTCCGCAGCATGCAGTGCGACGGAGAGTGTGAGGAGGCAGAGGAGTTTGAGCATGGGGGAGGTGAGAAGTGAGGAATCAGAAGTCGGCTCCGAGGCGGAAGGTCATGTTAAGGTGCTGCGCGATGGAGTTTGGCTGCGTGATGAGGGGCATGCCGATATCGAGCGAGCCGAAGTAGTGCTCCTTCCAGCGCAGGCGTGAACCGATACCGATGCTGGCGAGTGACTGAGTCCGCTCTTCACCGGCAGGGTGGCATTGACGAAGAGCTGTAGTGGCATCTGCGAAGGCGTAGGCCCGCCATTCATTGTTCTTATCCCTTGCCGTCTCCGATAAAGCTGGCGTGCGTAGCTCCATCGATCCGATGATGCCGCCGTCACCGAGCTGGGTCGCAACGAGGTAGCCACGCACCGTGCTGATGCCGCCTGCAGCGATCTGCTCGGTATTGATCAGCGGTGATGGGGAGGCCTGTCCTTGCACGCGTGAGTAAACTGGAGCCCATGATCGAGATCACGCGTGGAGAAAGATCTCGCACGGAGGTAGAAGAAATTATCCTGCGCCTTGAATCGCCGGTTGGAAAACCTCTTGGGAACCACCCATGCCACGCAGGTGGAAGACGGCGGATGCATTGAATTCCAGAAACTGCGCTCTGCCAGATGACTGAGCGAGTAACTAATGGTGAAGGGGAATACGTGATGGGTGAGGCGATGAGCGCTCCACCCGCAGTGATGTCCTGCACGAAGTCTTTGAAGTCGATACCGAAGCTCAACGAGTGAAACCAACCCTTCTCTGCGGGCAGTGTCTTCATGAAGCGTAGGCCATAGATGCTGCCCTTGCCCACCACGGTGCCGCCACCGAGGGTGCTGATGTTGCTGTCCCGCCATGTGCCAGTGAGCATGGCAGTCCACCCATTTTCCAGCGGAGCGCTGTAATAGGCGGGAGAAGACGGTGCCATCAGAGAGCTTCTCTGGAGCGATCTGAAAACTGGTGCCCAGGGTGTGTCCGAGCTGCCACAGATTCCCATAGCTGAGGGAGCCGCTGAGTCGCAGGACGGTGTTGGCATTATAGACATTGTTCAGCTCGAAGCTGCCGTGCAGCGGAAGTGAGTCTTCCACATTGAGATCGATATCCACCGTACCGGGGACGATGCCCTGGCGCAGCTCAGGCGTGACTTTGCGATCACGCCAGCGATTGAGCGCTACGATGTCCTTCTGGATCTCATTGAAGTCTGGCACCTGCCCCTCCGCCATGGATGGCGCATGCTTTTCGATCTCGCTGGGGAGGAAGTACTTCGCCCCTTTCACGCGGAGGCGGCCCACGGTGGCCTCGACGACGTTGAAGTAGATCACGCCACGCGAGCCGCTCTGGCGCGGAGTTTCCACATAGACGCTTTGGTAGCCTAGGTCGCGGTACACTTTCTCTAGACCGGCACGTGCCTGTTCGATGTCGTTTTCCGAGCGGCCAGGTCCCAAGTAGGGATACACAGCCTTTTCGATATCGATGGGTTTGATCTTGGTGTTTCGCGAGCGCGATACTCGCGGATGTAGAGCCGTCCGAGCTGGGATAGGGCGGTGGGAGCACTGGTTTCTTCCTGTGCAGTCACCACGCTGGGGCACAACATGGCTGCGAGGCAGCCTGCCGTCTGGAGCAGATGATGAAATGGGGCACGGGGAAGAAAGCGCCAACATGAGTGCGCCGTCTTTCGCAGATGGTTCCCTCCCCTCAAGATAGCTGCGGTTACGAATGCGTAACGACCGCTGATGAATATGGCGCTTAAAGTCTAGGCGGTGTCTTCGCAAATGGAACGCATTTTCTGCAAGGTTGGTGCAGGGCTGAAGTTGAAAGGCTGCCATGTTCAACAAACTGACCCGGAGTCTGCAAACCGCCCTGCGTGACAGGGCTTCTTCATTCATTCTGTAGTGCAACAACGCTGGGCAGGGCGAAGAGGGCGCAGGCCCAAAATCGTGGCTCTGCATCTGGAGGCTTTCTTCCACATCCTACGCACTGGTGATCCATGGAGAGACCTGCCTGTGCGCTATGGACTCTGGACAACGGTCTATTCGCAGTTCAGGCGCTGGTGCCTCTGCGGGTGTGGGACGCTGGTGGCGTGGTTGGGCAAGAAGGCCAAGGGCTTGCTGCGACATGTCGATGGCAGCTACATCAAAGTCCATCAGCACGGTCTGCAGGGACCTAAGCTGCGGCGTGAGCAGCAGGCCATCGGGCTGTCGCGTGGAGGGATGACCACCCAACTGCTGGCTGCCGTTGATGAAGACGGCCTGCTCTGCGACTTCGTGTTGTGCGCGGGCAATTTCCACGACCTCACCGCCGTCCGTCTGATGCTTGAGTCCTTTCGCGGCACGCATGTGGTGGGCGACAAAGCTTCGGCAGCCTAGCGTTCCGTCAGGCACTCATAGAGCACGGGCCGCTGGCAGCACGATCCCGCGCAAAGGCTACCAGACCCTCGACGAGCAGCCACAGCCCTTTGACCGCCAGAACTACGCCACGCGCCATCTCGTCGAAAACTTTTTCCAGCGCATGAAGGCTCACAAGAGGCTTGCCATGCGTTCGGAGAAAACAGCCTCTTCCTTCGCTGGCTTCATCACTTTCGCCGCACTCCTGGACAGAACTCTCCTGGCTTGATTTGCGAAGACACCGCCTAGTATATGACGTTTTTGTCACTTGGCAGGCTGTTGGGGCGTTTGATTTCCAGCCCCCTGCTGCACCCGGATGAAGTAGTCCCCGCCATAGAGTGAACTGAAGTAGTCATCGCTCTGAAAGCGTGCACGCTGCCAGTTGAGCTGATAGTTGTTGCTATCTGGCTGCGCCCCGGGGACTGAGGCTTTCCCCGAAATCCTCACGCAGATCCTGGAGCCTGCGCAGTGTCTCTGAGCCAGCGTGGTGTCCGTGGGCGTGGTGGAAAGACTGTTCGGCGTGATAGAGGGCATGTTTGCGGCATCTCCGACGAGGAAGGCGGGCACTTCCAGCGGTGCAGGGTAGCATCCGGCGTAGCCTGCGCGGCGGCAGTAACTGGCGTAGTAGGGTCGATGCTTCGCCTGAAGGTAGCATTTTGCGAAGCGCTCTGCGGTCTGGCGCTCGATGGTGGCTGCGTCTGCGCTGCCTGGACTATCGCTGGTCAATGAGCTGCGCAGCTCGGAGTGGACGATTTGGCGTATCGTCGGCTCTGGACAGCCGATTTGGCGTAAATTCGGATGTAGGAGGCAAAATCGCAGCTTTCGATCTCACGCCAGTGAAAGGGCGCTTTTCCGTGGAGTGGTCTCAGCGGAAATCGGCACGAAAACAGGCTGCGGGGCGACTTGATGCTCAAGTCGGCCTGTGGCGTGCTTTGGAGAGTGGAGTAGAATTGCACGCCATTGAGCAAAAGCGACAATGCGAGCGCGGAGAGCAAAATGGGGCGTTTCATGGTGGAGAGGTCGTTTGGAATGTAAAGCTGGTGCTGACGACGAGCGTCAGCACCAGCTGAGTGCGTTTGAGGTGTTATCGAAGACGATTACGGGCCAACAGTAGCACCGTCGTTGCTGCGGCCGACATTCATCTGGGAGGTGCGCAGGCCAGCGGAGCCAAGAACGGTTGCGTTGTCGAACTGAGTGGCGAGGTTGGTTTTGAACTGGGTCTCATCGCTGCTCAGGCCACTGGGGTGGTAGAGGTGGAGGTAGCCCCAGTTGGTGTAGCGCCCCTGATAGATGAGGTCAGCGTTCGTACCGTCGTAGGTGACGCCTTCGTAGGCGAGGCGGACAGCACCATTGGTGACTGCGGTGTTCGCATCAGTGATGCCCAGGCAGGAGACGAGAGAGACGGAGAGGTCTTCAGCGGCTAAAGTACCAGTCTCATCCAGTAGATCAGTGACAGCAGAGGTCATGCCCATGGCGTTGCGGATAAGGCTACCAGAGGCGTAACCACCGTTACCAGCAGCAAAGGAACCGACTCCATCACCCACAGGCCAAACCTGAGCGGAGGTAATGGTGCCAGTGCCAGGGGTGCCGGAAGTTACAAGCTTCCATTGTTGGACTGCCGTAAAGACGCCGTATTTGATCTCAGCCAGCATGGTGATGCGTGTGCCAGAGCCGTTGTCACGACCGATGGCCAGGACAAGATCTTCAGCGTCGGCAGCACCAGCATCGCCAGTGAGTAGCTTTTTGGGCTGAGAGCCGTTTACATAGAGAGCACGAGCAGCCTGGGATGTCATGTTGGTGAAACCCGTGGTGCCTTTGTTCGCCACCCAGCAGAAGGGGATGATGGCGAGGTTATTATTCGTGAGTGCAGGTGTAGGCGTAGGCGTGGAGGACTGATACACGTCTGAGAATGCCATGCGGGAGGTCGTGGACTCGGACTTCGATACGCTGCTGGAAGTGAGTGACGAAGTTGCCCACAGCGGCATTGGTGTAGCCATTACTGGCGGGCAGGCCGGCAACGGAGATGAAGTTGAGATTGTTCCCCTGCGCCACATCCGCGATACCTGTGGCAGAACCCGTCCATGTGCAATGAACAGTGGTGACACCGGCGATACTGGTAGCAGTGCCGCGGATGATGGAGCAGTCCGCGCTCTCATAGCTGGACTGTGTCGCGGTGGTGTTGCCGCTGATGGCAGCGTGAGCGAACTTGCAGTTCGCCTCACCGCCCATCATGGCGACGATAGCCTTGTGCGTAGCTGCACGGAAGGCGGTGGAGCCTGTGAGGCGGACGGTGAGGTCCGCAAACGCCTGCGGAGCCATGGCGAGGGCGAGGATGCCCGTGAGGATGGAGATGTGTTTCATAAAATACTGTTTCGTGGTGGATTTAATTATGTTTTAAGTTGGCGGGAGGGGAGTGAGATTAGGCGGTGGCTTTCACACGGCGGCGGCGGAACAGCACGCCAGCGAGACCGAGACCACCGAGCAGGGCACGGCTTGGCTCAGGAACGGCAGCAGTGACGGCGAAGCTGACCTGACCAGCATCGCTGATGGTGAAGGTGCCTTCATAGGAACCGACTCCAACGGTGCCGGTGGGATTGGCACCTGTGGTGCGGTCTAGAATGCGGTAAAGATCCAGTGCCGTGCCGCTTGTGCCGGAGCCGAAGTCACCTTCAATAATTCCTGAGAGGGTAAAGGAAGTCGCACCATCGTTATAAGCGCTCCACGAGTTTCCATTGCTGGCATCAAGGACATTTGTCAGGGAAGCTTCTGGAGCTGCGGCATCAAAGACACCAGCCATGCTTATGATGCGGGCAGCCACGTCAGCTCTGGCAGTTGATGTGCCAATAGTCCAAGCCGTGGACTGCTGAGTGCCGGGGGAAACCGTTGTTTGTTCTGCACTCAAATAGTTTGTCCGAGTGGGGTCCCCATCAACGGCACCAGCTATGTTACTGTTACTACGCACACCTGCGACGCCCCAGAAGAGGTCGGAGCGGGTGTTCCAGTCAGAGCCATAGGTGCTGGTGAGCAGCGTGCCGATGTCCACGAAGTTGAGGAGATTGGAGGTCGCGTCACGGAAGACGGTGTCTGCCTGGCCGAGATTGACGAGAAGGTTTGAACTAGCACCCGTACCGCCGGTGGCACGGAATCCGAGGATGAGATCGCCAGCGACGTAGGTGGCTGCGGAGGCCTGGGAGGCCAGAGCAGTCATCCCAGCCACGGCGAGCATGGTGAGGAGATTTTTGGAGCGAATGAGCATGGTGTGATGGAGTTGTCGGTTTGGATTTTCTTTTGGGTAACTACCAGGGGTGAGCCTGGAGGCCTGCAGCCGTGAACCGGCGATGCCGTTTTAAGCTCCTCTTTCCGTGGCGGCTAACTTTGAGGGGTTACATTTCAGTAACAGCCTCCGAGGGTGACAAAAACGTGTATACAAATCTCTTGTGCCCATTGATCGCCGATAGTGGCGAGCTCTCAGGCTGAAGGGAGTGAGTAGGTAGCAGTCGCTACCCTCCGCGTCGCAAGTGCGCAGCTCCAAACGGCCCCTGCTGACCTCCAGCGTATGGCGGACCAACAGCATATCCAGCTCACCAAAGGTGGGAGCCATAAAGTCATCGCACACAGGATCGAGGCAGCTCGCCACCTGATCCTTACTCGTTGCCTGCACAGAGAGCACCATCTCAGTAGCCTCCCAAGCTGCCTGGATCGAGATGCGCAGTGCAGAGGCTCTGCCGCGTAGGATGGACTCAAACAGCTTCAAAAGTATGAGGTGCAGCTTTTCGCGGTCCACCAGCAGTCGTGCACGCCCCTGAGGTATATGGTGCTCGATCACGATTTGGCGTGTCTCCAGCTCTGGTGCTAGCCACTCCACTGCGAGCCCGATGCACTGGCGCAGATTCGCTGCATCACACAGCCAAGCGGAGGATGGAGTCACCACGGTGGAGACGATCTTCATGTCATCTATCACATGCATGAGACGGCGGCTATTGCGGTCCATTACCTCCAGGCAGCGTGCCAATTGCTCACCACCTTTGACAACGCCTGAACGCAGCGTCTCGATGTAGCCCTGTATCAGAGCAAGCGGCGTGCGCAGCTCCAGCCCGGCCTGGGAAAGGAATGCTCGTACGGTGTCACTCCCCACCCCGTGGCTCGCTCTTAGAGGCGTGGCCAATGACGCGTGAGTTCTACTCATGCCCGCTTAGCCTTTCCTGGATCTGCGATGAAAAGATAGCCCTGTTTGCGCACGGTGCCGATGTGGGTGCCGTGGGAGCCTAGCTTGTCACGCAGGCGCTTTATGTGCGTGTCGAGCGTGCGGGAGTGTGTGTCATCGGCATATCCCCACACGGCATTGAGCAACTCACTCCGAGTATGCACCACATCCGGATTCGCCATCAAAAAAGACACCAGCTTCAGCTCCGTGGACGTCAGCTCCGCGAGCTGTCCGGAGACTGTGAGCACCATGTTTTGGCGATCCACCACGAAGTCCCCTACCCGTAGCTCATCGGTCATCGCGACCTTTTGGGAGCGGCGTAGGATGGCCTTGATCCGCAGCACCAGCTCACGCGGACTGAAGGGCTTCGTCAAATAGTCATCCGCCCCCAGCTCCAGGCCATTGATGCGGTCATGCGCCTGGGAACGCGCACTCAGCATCAGCACCGGAATGCCTCGCGTTCGCACATCCGTGCGCAACTGCCGGAAAACCTGCCACCCGTCCAAACCAGGCAACATGATGTCCAGCACGATGAGCTGCGGCTTTTCACGAGCCGCTGTCTCCAGCACCTCAAGGCCATTGCTCAAAGTGAGCACTTCACTCCCTTCATTAGAAAGATGGAGGCTGATAAGCTCCAAGATGTCTTTCTCATCATCTACTAAAAGGATTCGGTTCATGTTCGGGAATCCACATCAACGTCACATTCCCCTGTCTGCCAAAGATCGTGATGTGACGATCTTGTCGCACGATCACTCACAAGGCCGCTTTTTGCTGCATTTTTTATGAGCCCAGGCGCATTCAACAGCATGCACTAAGGATACACCTTACCCTTGATGCAGGCATAGGCTTCCTTGCTGCCTTTGGTTTCTCCAGACCAGATCAGGAATCTAGTGATGGACAGAGGGTCAATCTGTCCGCATCCACCTGCGGAGTAGGTCGCGCAGGAGTTTCATTTCCTGAAACAGCTCAGGCAAGTCGGGGTGGAAGTGCTCGATGCACCAGGACCCCGAAAACCAGTGGCCCAGGCGATGTCGAAGCACTTTTTCAGATCGTAATCGGCGTGAGCGCCATCGGGGCCGAGTTTGAAGGCTTTGAAGTCGCAGGAAACGGCGTGCGGAAAGGCTTTTCGAGGCCGGTGTAGCGGGTGGTGTTGTCCTTCCAGTTACCGGTGTCGGGTTGGGCTTTCAATGCGGGGCCGACAGAGGCGATGACGCGGGGGATGGCATCGGCATCGGTCATCATCCAGCCATAGTTTTCGACGAGCACGGTGATTTCTTTGGCGGCGTAGTCGATGAG
Source organism: Verrucomicrobiaceae bacterium (assembly GCA_016713035.1). Classification (NCBI taxonomy): domain Bacteria; kingdom Pseudomonadati; phylum Verrucomicrobiota; class Verrucomicrobiia; order Verrucomicrobiales; family Verrucomicrobiaceae; species Verrucomicrobiaceae bacterium. Next base: position 441,823 of record JADJPW010000002.1, on the reverse strand, counting down.
TTCCCGCATGGCTGCGGCGAGGCGCTGTGGATCAGGCCTGTCTGGGAGAGGCAGTGGACGCACCCAGCGACAGCCGAGCAGTGCCGCTGCATCGATGCTGTGCTTATACACACGCATGGCGGCCTGTTTGATCACGGGATCAGCACTGGCCATGTCGAGGCCGGGCTGGTTCATTTTCAGATTGGTCAAAAGGCAGCCGTGTTTCTCCGCAGCTGCGCGGAGTCGCTCTAAGTAGGCTGGCTCGAGCGAAACGAGGGTGGCGGTCATGAGATCGATCACCCGCATATCGAGCTCCTCACGCATGATTTGCGGCAGATCGAGTAGGCGCAGCTTTCCAGCCGCCTTTTCAGCGCTGAGATGCCGCATGAAGGAGCCGGTGGTAATGCCGATCTCGCCTCTGAGGTCGTCCTTCGCGGCCAGAAGTGGCCCCGCAGCAAATAGAGCACTCGATCGTAAAAATCGACGGCGGGTAGGCATGTGAAGAAAGGAGCTGGAAAATGCGAAAAGACTGCCGCCTCTATTTCTTCGGAGCTTCTTTCTTCTTCCCCTTTAGGCTGGCCTTTCGGCGTGGGTTTGCGCAGGATGACCTCGACGGCGTTGCTTTGTGCGGCACCAGGGGTGCTGCGGCCATCGGTGATTGTTTTTGGATGAGGTTGAGCTTAGCGGCGATTTCGGGCTTTCGGCGATGAGGTTATTCGTTTCTCCGATGTCGGCGCTCAGATCGTAGAGCTGGGAGTCTGGGGCGTCTTTCGGGGCCTGACCAGGACGCGGGCGCTCCAGCCGCCGGAGTCGGCACAGAGGGCTAGCTTCCACGGACCTTCACGGATGACAAAGCTGCCATTGATGCTGTGGTGGATGATGTTGGGACGTGAGTCGGAGCTACTCTCGCCGCGCAGGACGTGGAGGAAGCTGTAACTGTCCTCCGCAGCCGTTTCGGGTAATTTTTCACCTAGGATGTCGGCACAGGTGGCGAGGAAGTCGGTGAGGCAGGTGAGCTGGGCGGATTTTTGACCTGCTTTGGCCTGCGCTGGCCAGCGGACGATGAATGGCACCCGGTGCCCGCCATCAAAGACATCCGCTTTGTGTCCACGCATGTTGTAGCTGGGATTATGGCCCTTGCTGAGATGCAGTGGGAAGTCAGCGCTGGGAGAGCAGCCATTGTCACTGGTGACGATGATAAGCGTGTCCTGAGCGATGCCCCTTTTCTCTGTGGCGGTCATGATTTGACCGATGGCGTCGTCTGTCTCCATGACAAAATCAGCGTAGGAGCTGAGGCCGCTTTTCCCCTGCCACTTCTCACTCCGGCAGGATCGGTGTGTGCGGAGAGTTCAGCGGCATGTAGATGAAGAAGGGGTTGCCGTTTTCGCATCAGCAGCTTTTCTTGTCGATGATCTTCACCGCACGGTTGGTAAAGGCGGGAGCACATCCTCACCGCGAAATCCCGGGCTACCTGGCCCCTCGCGGGTGAATGCCTTGCCGCTGCGATTGGCGGCATTCATGAGAGCTTCATCGTTTGCTGTCGGATTGACCGGGACACGATCATTTTCGATGAAGCAATACGGCACCATGTCCAGAGAGGCACTGATGCCGAAGTAGGAGTCAAAACCGACACTGAGTGGGCCATTAGCGATGGGCTGAGTGTAATCAACGTTATGGACCTGCTCGGCAGATTCGATGCCCACTCGTCACGCTGCCCTTTTTCACCCAATCCATGCCGAGGTGCCATTTTCCGACACAGGCAGTGTAATAGCCGTTTTGCTTCAGAAAGGAGGCCACGGTGAGCGCCCCTGCTCGATGAGCCTCGGGGAGAGCCCACCGAGCATCGCTGCTTTGTAGCTTTACCGCCAGAGTAGCGGCCTGTCATCACGCCGTAGCGTGTGGGAGTGCAGACGCTGGAGCCGGAGTGTGCATCGGTAAAGATCACCCCTCCTTCGCAAGTCGATCCATGTGTGGAGTCGCGATTTTCCTTCAGGATTGAGGCACTTCACATCGCCATACCCCAGGTCATCACAGAGGATGAAAATGATGTTCGGCTTCGCTGCAGCAGAAGCAGACTGGAAAGGAACAAGGGTAGCCAGTGAAACAAAAAGCAGAGGAAGCAAGGAGCGCATGATCTGTGGATAACGACAGGCATGGTGCTCAAGTTTCAGCCCATGAGAAAAGCGAGGCGCAGACTGACCATGCACACTGAAATTGCCTGCTACTGGCGCTCGATGTAAAGCCGCCATATTCGGTCGAATACATCTTATGCTTCGCGTCGTGAGGTTTTGTGATTTTTAACCGCTCATTCGACGCTGACCCGACGCTAATCCCAAACCAAACATCAGCGTTAAATGAGCGTCATATAAGCGGTTTAGATTCCCCATCTTCATCTCATGAATTCACAAATCATGATGAAGCGAAGCATCGCGAGCCGGTTTTTCGGCTCGAAGGTTGGCCTGGTTTTAAAGTCTCTGGCCGAGATGCAAAGCGGCAAAGGTTCCCAAGCTTTCTGAACCTGTGGCCATTTGCCTTGGCGTGAAATCATCTCTGCCATTTCGTTTTTCAAAAGCCTTGGGATTGTTCACCAAGCCACCGCCGAGCACAGACTTGTTGACGGTTAGCAGGGCAGCAAGTCAGACTTTCTTCATGACTGTGACACTACCCGCTGTTTTCGAATCCTTTGTGCGGCAAAAATCGCCACGGGCCTCATCAAAACGCCGATGAAGTCGTGGAGGATTCTTTGGAGCTCATGCACCAGCAAGAACGCTGGAAGATGGCGGCGACAGCCAAGATTGACGAAGGGCTTCAGGACATGGCCGAGGCCGTTTCTGACGAGTGGAAGTCCCTGGCAGAAAATGGAAGCATTCAAGGCGAACTGGCGTGCCTAGGCATGAATGCCGTCTTATTCAGCCGTGCGGCTCAATACGACCTGCAAGCCATTTGGGTCTAGACCGGTTCTCAAAAAGAATGTCATATTGAGGCTGTACTTTTTAGAATTGCGGTAATTAATAGGCGGCGGTGGCCCGCCCGTGCATCACACTCAATCTCGAAAACGCGACCTTGGAAGAGGTCGGCGTGGCGATGGATTGCACGCCCTGAAGAAGGGCTTTCGTCGGCTTCAAGCGCTGCGCTGGCTTTATGAAGGCAAGAGCCGCGAGCAAGTCGCTGACCTCTCAGGCTTCAGCCTGCGGCAGGTTTTGCGTTTCATCCAAGCCTTCAATCTCGCCGGCCTTGATGGTCTCATTCCCGGGCGTAGCAGCGGCCGTCGCCGAATCCTGCCCAAGGGAACAAGTGAACGAAAAATTCTGCCTCTCATCGAAGATCCCTCACTGGCCGGACAGAGCCACTGGACTGCGGTGAAGTTGCACGGCTGGATCAAGCAGAACCTGCAAACCCAGCTCGGCTACAGCACCACCGTGCGCTATCTCCACGAGCACGACTACCGCCTCCAAAGTTCCGCGCCCTTGGCCGCTCAATCAGGATGAGGACAAGCGCCAAGCCTTCTGCGAAAAGCTCCAGAACTGGGTGGCTGATCCGAACGTCGACTTGTGGTTCAGCGACGAAAGCGGCTTTGAAGGCGATCCGCGCCCGCGCCGCACCTGGACCAAGATCGGCAAGGTGCGCCACTCACCCTATCTCGGTGAGCATCCGCTACAATGTGTTTGGTGCCGTGCGGCCCAAAGATGGACGTCTCGGCGCACTGCTCTTCAACCTGTGCGACAGCGTCACTTTTCAGGTGTTCCTTGACACTCTAGCTGAGGAGAATCCGCGCGTAGAAGGACGCCGCGCTATCCTGGTGCTCGACAACGCCTCATGGCACAAGACCAAGAGCCTCAACTGGCATCACTTCGAGCCGGAGTATCTGCCGCCACGCTCGCCAGACCTCAACGCCATTGAGCGCTTGTGGCTGCGCATGAAGGCCGACTGGTTCAACGGCTGGATCGCCAAGACTTCCGAGCAACTTCAGGACCGTATCATCGAGTCCCTGCGCTCTTTGTTCGACCAGCCCTCCATCCTTCGGTCAGTGCCGCCCAAAGACGCGTTTATGACATTCTTTTTGAGAATCGGTCTATGGGCTGACCATCATCCTGAGGCCGCTGATGGACTGAGCAGGACATTCGTGACGAGATCTGGACATTGTCGGAGATGCCGGACCTCGGGCACCGTAGCAAAGAACTGACCAAACATGATCTTTGGTTTCCCAAAGCGGCGAACCATGGATGGTTTGTGACCATTCATGCAGACAAAGTCACGAACCATAGAAAGTCTGCGTGCAACCATGAACACAAAGCCACGCCCCCCCAAGGTCTGCGACAACTCATGCAGACAGAGCCACAGTCCATGCATGGCTGGTCGCAGCCTAAAGACAAATGCCGGGCGCACGGCTAACTCCTCGTCTCCAGCTCTCCGGCAAAGCTGTCCCCCTGAGCGCGGATGCCCTCATCCGCCGCCGTGCCGCCAATGCGAAGGAGACGATTTCTCAGACAGTTGCACATCCACCCCATTTTCACCGTTTCCCCCTGAATAGGTCATCCGGCTATAATCTTATTTACACCTTTCGTGGGTGCAATTCCGATCCAAAAGTTGACGGCACCTCGCCTCTGCAGTACTAGGGATGAATTCTGCGTTTCACCTCACATGAATGGACTCCTAGCGTGTTCAATGATCTTAACGTTTTGGCTTGGGACGATCGCCCGAGCCGCTCCGGTAGTTTCCGCCGCCGATGAAATTGACGCGCTTCTGGCGAGGGACTGGGCGGCTAACAACTTGACGCCCAATGCCCCAGCGGATGACAGCGCTTTCGTGCGCCGCATCTATCTAGATGTGGTGGGCCGCATTCCCACCTCGCGTGAGGCTGAGGAGTTTCTGGCTTCCAGAGAAGAAGGAAAGCGTGCGGCACTGATCGACAAGCTCCTCGATTCCGAGGGCTATGTGCAGAACTACTTCCACTACTGGGCGGACGTGCTGCGTGTTCAATCCAAGGGCCAGCGGACAGGCCCTGCGTATGTTCATTTCATCAAGGATGCGCTGCGCAGCAACAAGCCGTATGACGTGTTCGTGCGGAGATGGTCGCCGGAGATGGCAAGGCCTGGTCCGATGGGGCGATTGGCTACTACACACGTGATCGTGGCATGCCCTTGGACAACATGGCGAGCACGTTGCGCGTCTTCCTCGGCACCCGCATCGAATGTGCCCAGTGCCACAATCACCCCTTCGACAAGTGGACGCAGAAGCAGTTCTACGAGATGGCGGCCTTCACCTCTGGCGTGGAGATCAGAGACTCCGGCGGCAGCTTCACGGGCGGTATCAGCGATCTTCTGCGTGAGCAAGGCCTGGCCATTCGCACCACGTTCAAACAGCCTGAATGGCCCAAAAGCCCCAACACCGAGGCCGACCGCCTCGCTTTCTGGGCGGAGCTGGACAGAGCGGGACAGGCACGCCGGGCAGCTGAGGAGTACTTGCTCCAGGGTCAAGGTTTATACAATCAGGCCATGAGCGAGGCACGTGGCCCCGGGCGCTACCCCAAGGTGACCTTTGACGAGAGGCGCAAGGTCACTCTGCCACCGGATTACCAGTATGACGATGCGGAGCCCAAATCCGTCGTGAAACCGGCTGCCATCATGGGCCATGCCAGTACTCCTCTGCCAGGGGAAACACGGATCCAGGCCTATGCACGCTGGCTGGCGAATCCCGATAACGACCGCTTCAACAAGGTCGTGGTCAATCGCCTATGGAAAAAGGCCTTCGGTCTCGCCCTGATCGAGCCGCTCGACGATCTCACGGACACGACCGTGGCGGTGAATCCTGAACTGTTGAGCCATCTTGAAAAGCTGATGGTGAGCCTGAATTACGATATGAAGACGTTTCTGCGCATCCTTTTCAACACGAGTACCTACCAGCGCCAGGCCTCCCACGAGGAGGTGGCGCCCGGGACTGCCTGCCACTTCACTGGCCCGCAACTGCGCCGCATGTCAGCCGAGCAGCTGTGGGACAGCTTTGTGACGCTGATCAACCCGAATCCCGACATGTCAAACATGCCCACCCACGAATACTTGGAGCAGCGCAGGCTGGCTGTGGAAAAGGTCGCCGGTCCGGCTGAGGCGTTCAAGAGCATTCAAGTGGCCGCCAAGAAGTACCAGGCGCAGCCGGAAGGTGTGGAGGCTATGCAGAAACGTTTGGCGGAGGCCCGCGATGACGCCAAAAAATACCAATCCATCGCGGCCAAAGTCACCGGACCTGAAAAAAAGGCTGCCATCACACGCGCTGCTGAGTGCCATGCGAAAATCAAATCCATCAGCCGTGAGATCACGGCCCTTTACAGCCATGCCCGCCGCACCGTCATGGCTGAAGTGATCATTCCAGGCCAAAAAAAGCTGTTCGAGAAGGTCACCGGCAAGCCCTGGGAAACCATTGCTTATGAACCTAATCAGGAGGTTTCGATGCAGGCCGCCCCCAGTGCCGAAATGCAGGCGGCCGGTGCTGCCAACGGCGGGCACACGATGGCCCCTGCTGGAGATGGTAAGATCAAGATGACCAAGGCGGACGTCGCCGAAGCTAAGATAAAGGCCTGGAGCGAAGAAGCCATGTACTATGCCATTCCCCGCAAGCAGTGGGGGGACTACTTCCGTTCGCGTGGCCAGCACTCCCGGCAGTGGTTACGCGCTGCGGAAATCGAAAGCCCAGCCCCGCGCGGTCATTACCTACGCGAATTTGGCCAGAGCGACCGGGAAATGATTGAGAAAAGCAACAGTGAAGCCTCTGTTCCCCAAGCCCTGGCGTTGATGAATGGAGAGCTCCTGCCGCAGATCGTTCACCGCCACAGCCAGCTCATGCTCACCGTGGGCAAGGCCCAGTCTGCCGATGAAAAAATCGACGCCGCTTACATGGCCCTGCTTTCCCGCAAGCCCACCTCCAGGGAAAAGGCCCTTTGCCTTCAGGCCCAGGAAAAGGGCCTCCAGCACCCTGGAGGACCTGATTACGCCCTGATCAACGCAGCAGTTCATCTTCAATCAGTAAGTGACTGCCGTCGGCGTTCTCCCATCGTAAACGTCACGGTAGCGACCATGGAAACGAGGAAACGGGATCAGGCTGCAACTGGCTGACAAAATAACCTCTCTTTCTAGCTCGTCGCGAGTCGTGGAGCTCCTCGGCTCCGCAAGAAAGGTTCAGCAATCGATAGTTGCCAGCGCCTCAGCTACTGAAGGGACGTGGATGTGAGATTTCATTTCTTCTTCGCCTTCAAGCTCGCCAGATAAGCCACTACATCGCGGATCTCCGCTTTGGTGAGGATGCCGAGCATCGGCGGCATGATGCTGATGGGTGGAGTTCGAGAGGCGATTTGATCGACGGGGACGGTTTGGAGTTTTCCGTCGGGGAGTTTCAGGCGGATGGATTTATTATCTTCTTTGTCGAGGACGGCAGAGAGGCTTTTTCCATCTTTGAGGGTGAGGGTGATGAGACCATAACCGGGTGCCACTTGCGCAAGCGGGTTGAGGAGGGCTTCGAGGATGTAGGCACGGTCTTTTTGACTGCCGATGGTTTTCACGTTGGGGCCGACCTGGCTGCCTTCTTTGGCTTCGACGGTGTGGCAGGCGATGCAGTTGGCGCCGAGGTGATTGGTGACGAGGTCGCGGCCGCGGGTGACATCGCCGCCTTCGAGGAGTTCGGTGTTTTGGGTTTGGAGGGCGGCGAGCTTGGGTTTGAGGCTTTCGCGGGTGGCGGCGGCTTCGAGGATGTCGAGCTGAATGGCGGCGGGGACTTTGTTCTGCGCGGGAGGTCGAGCCACTCGGTGATGACGCTGTCGTCTTTGGATGACGCAGAGCAGCGAGAGGCAGAGTTGCTTCGTGGTGGTATCGGCTTCTTTCAAAGCGGTGGCGGCAGCGGCGATGGCGCGGTCGGGTTGATGGGCGAAGAGTTGTGTGAGGGCTTCGCGGCGGAGTTCGGCGGGGATTTTTTATCGAGGCGAGATCGAGCGAGGACCGAAGTCGCCGGTGCTGGCGAGCATCTTCAAGGGCACCGGCGCGGGGCTGCTGCGGGCTTTCGCATCGGCGACGATGCTTTGGAGCACGGCGGGCTCGACGCGAAGCTGGAGCTGCATGAGCAATTCGACGGCTTTGGCTTTCAAAGCGCCGTCGGTGAGGTCGAGCAGCGAGTCGAGACGCGATTGAACGAGCGCGGCGAAGGCTTTGGCATCGCGCGGGGCGTTTTCATGCGCGTGGCCGTCGATGCGGTCGAGACGCGGCGGAGTGTTGAAGACGAGCAGGAGGTCTAGCGCCTCGCTTTGCAGCGTGGAGGGGCTTCAACGCGGCCTGGATGAGCGGTTCGGCGATGCCGAGGCGCAAACAGGCGTTCAGCCCGCGACGCGTGAGTCGCGTGGTGAGCGCGGGAAGAGCCCCTCGGGGATGCCGGCGTCGTCGTGAATGGCTCGCTCGGCCTCGTCAGGAAATTTGGTGAGAAACTCGGCGACCTTCGGCGAGCGCTGCCGGGCGAGGGCGAGAAGGTTGCAGAGGCTTTTGTCCTTCACGAGCACCTTGGCATCCGCACAGCCCGCGAGGCCGGTGACGATGGCGTGGCGCATGAAGGGATCGTTTTGCTCCTTCGCGGCGAGTTGGAGCAGTTTCGGTGTCGCGGCAGGGTCTTGGAGCTTGCCGAGGGCGATGGCGGCGTGGAAACGAACCCGTGAGACGTTAGATGTGAGAAGTGAGATGAGTTCGGGAACGCGTGTGGTGCCGTCGCCGAGGGTTTGGCGGTTTGGGTGAGGATTTCAGGATCGGCGTCGGTGAGGAGTTTGGTGAGCGTGCTGACTTCGACCTTTTGGCGCGGAGACCTTGGCCGAGGCCCCAGATGGCGTGGATGCGGGCGGTTGAGCGGCTTTCTTGTTGGCGGCGATGGCCTCCAAAGCAGCGAAATCGCCTTTTTGACGATTTGGAACTGCGCACGCAAACGAACGCGTTGATCGCGGTGAGAGAGGTGGGAGGCATCGAGGTCCGCAGCGAAGTTTGGCGGTTTCTTGGCGCTCGGTGCTGTTTGAGCAGAAGGATCGTCGGCGCGCCAGATGTGGCCGAGTTCGTCGAGCGGATAGCCGCCGACCCAATCGGCGATGAGGAGGCCGCCGTTGTTCGCGAAGGCCATGCCGATGCCCATGATGCCGCTGTGGATGACGCGTTCGTTTGTCATGACGAACGAAGCGCCGCTCGGAGCGAGCTGGAAGGCGGTCATTTTGCCGCTGGGGGTGATCGAGGATGAAATGACCGCGCAGCGGGCACCGAGCGCGGTCCCGGGCTCATGCGCGAACCCAGCGGGGCCGTTCGAGTAGTTTTGCAGCGGCGGGGTGATGAAAAGCGGCTGCGTGGCATGCGCGGGCTTCCACAGGCCTTTGAACATCCAGCGGCTCTTCTCTGTTTGATACTGATGGCCGCAGCGCCAGCCGGAAGTCGCTGCGCTCGGTGATGTCACGAAGGCGTTCTTTTCGCCGGGGAGGTCGGCGTCGTTGTCCACGCCGAAAGATTGCCGAAGTCGTCAAAGGCGACCTCTTGGATGTTGCGCAGGCCATGCGCGAAGACCTCGAAGCCGCTGCCGTCCGGTTCGCAGCGCATGACGCAGCCTTCGTGCGGGTAAAACCACTTCACGCCTTCCTTGCTCGTCACGTTCACGCCTTTGTCGCCGATGCTCCAGTAGATGCGGCCATCCGGGCCGATGCGCGGGCCGTGCATGTCATGCCCTGCATAGGCGATGTGCATACCAAAGCCATGCGCGACGATTTCACGCTCATCGGCGACGCCGTCATCATTTGTATCGCGAAGGCGCACGAGATCAGGCGCGACGGTGATATAGACCCAGCCGTCGTGATACAATATGCCCGCCGCGATGCCGGTGACGACGCTGTTGAAGCCTTCCGCAAAGGTCGTCATCTTGTCGGCGGTGCCATCGCCATCGGTGTCGCGGAGCTGGTAGATGCGCTCGCTGTGAACGGTGAGGTCCTTCCAGTCGATGGAGCCGTCCTTGTTGTGATCTTTGAGGCCGCCGCGTGGAAGGCGCAGCTTGCCGGGAGCGAGTTCGCGCTTCAGAAAGGCTTCTTTTTCCTCCACACTGGTGAGCGAGACATCGTCGTTTTCTCCGCTGCGGCACATGGCAGGGCCAGCAGCACGGCGAGGGCGATGAGCGAGGTTTTTGCATGAAATGGGGATCAAAAACGGTACAATTAGCCGCGCTCCATGTCATTGCACCCTAAACGGCGACCAATACTCACGATTGCGGATTCGCCGGAGCCCGCAATCGCAGTGACAAGACTCCGCCGTGCTGAAAACACGGTGTTGAAATGGCCGCTCAAGGCCGCGGCGGACCTTCGGGCTGCGAAGGCACCTGCGGCGACACCGCTTGTGGCGGCACGGCCTGAGCTGCACGGGAGGTGCTGCGGGCACAGGTAGTGGGCTCTGTGGGGGAATGAAGCCTGGCTGATACGGCCGAATATCCGGTAGCGGAATGGGGGCGGGCTTGGGTTTGGGCTGAGGCACTGTGCCGGGGGCAACAGGGGGCTTTGCGGTCGGTGCTGCTGGTCGCGCCTCGGTCTTCCTCTTTTTCACCGCTTGGAAGAGCTGGTTGTAATTATGCCGGATGGCCGCCGGGAAGGACACGCGGCCTGGTTCCACGATTTTTCCCGCAGCGCTTGGAGGACAAATCGGCCGCAGATCCGTGCCGATCCTCACGGCATGATCCACGCCATAAGGAGCCGCCACAGAGGCACCAGCCGAGGCCGTGCCGCGAATGAGCTCACTGCTGATCGTGCGTCCTTGCAGCGCCATATTGCTCTGCGCGAGACTAGCGCCCCGCTGGAACTGAAGCTCATCTCCAGGCTGGCATGGTCATCCGAGGCAAAAAGCCGCGCAGATGGTCGATACGCACGGAGACGAAGATGCCGCCATCCGGCGAGGGCGAGATTTCTGGCTTGTAGGTGCGGTAGCTGGCACCGGAGATCTGGTACTCGGTAGCTTTGCCGCGTTTGCAGTTCCAGCCACCCAGGCTGGCACCAAAGCGCTCAATATCGACCTCCACCGCCGCATGTGTGAGCGTGGTGATGGCAAGAAAATGGGGAGAAGAACTCGAAAACTCATCGGGATGAAAAACAGATGCCCTTAAACTGAGTCCGCCAGGGGCTTATTCAAGCTCCTTTCCGGGATAGTGCTGACCACGCTCGTCCGTAGTGGCTGCTCGCATGAAATCTATCCTCGCCCTCCTCCTCGCCGCCACCGCACTCCATGCCGAGGACTGGGCGCAGTTTCGCGGCTCCAATGCGAGCGGCATTTCATCCTCCAAAAATCTGCCGCTGGAGTTCAGCGCGGACAAAAACATCGCGTGGAAGGCACGGGTCGGTGATGGCGTGGGCTCGGCGATCATCAAAGATGGCGTCGTCTATGCCAGCGGCATGGCGGGGACTCGAAGGCCGCGATGCAGGCCTTTGATGCTGCCACGGGTGCCGTGAAATGGCGCACGGAATTTGAAACGGGCACGCTGCCACGCATCACGCCGCCGAACAGCCACGCGGCGGCCACGCCCGCGACGGATGGCGAGCGAGTGTACATCCATTTCAGCACCATCGGCCTGCTGGCGTTTGATTGCGCCACCGGCAAGGAAGCGTGGCGCTACACCATGCCGCGTCCGGCTTACCTGATGGACTGGGGCGCGGCGTCCTCGCCCATCGTGCATGACGGCATGGTCATCTTTTGCCAGGATGATGACCTCGCGCCCTTCCTCGTCGCCGTGGATGCCAAAACGGGAAAGGAAAGGTGGAAGACGCTGCGCAAAGACATGCTCGCGGGCTATGCCGTGCCCGTCATTTGCAAAGGCGACATCGTCGTGGCCGGCAGCGGCAAGATGAAAGGCTATGACCCCGCCACTGGCGCGGAGAAATGGACCTGCAACACGCTCCTGCGCACCATCATGGTCACGCCCGTCGTGCAGGACGACATCATCTACATCGCCGTGCAAAGCTACGGCGACAGCACCCGCACGCTCAAACATGCGCTGCTCGAATGGCTCGACACCAATCAGGACAAGATCCTCGCCCGCGACGAGACACCGAAGGAATTTCACGAGCGCTTCGACGCTTCCGATAAAAACAAAAACGGCCTCATTGATGCCGACGAGATCGACACCGCCTTCCAAAGTCCCGACAACATGGCTGCCGGTGGAAACATCATCCAGGCCATCCGCGGCGGCGGCAGCGGCGATGTGACGAAGACGCATTTGCTCTGGTCGATCGATCCCAAAACGCCCTCGAACATCTCCAGCCCGCTGTTTTACAACGGCCGCCTCTACCTCGTGAAAAGCGGCGGCATGTCGAGCTGCTACGACGCGAAGGACGGCAAGTCGCTGTGGGACCGCAGCCGCCTCGGCAACTTCGGCGACTACTTTGCCTCCGCTGTCGCCGCTGATGGTAAAGTGTATGTCGCAGGCAAGAACGGCTTCGTCGTCGTGCTCGAAGACGGCCCTGAATTGAAGGTGCTCGGCAAAAACGATCTCGGTGAAGAAATCATCGCCACACCGAGCATCGCCGATGGTCGCTTGTATGTGCGCACACGCGAAAATCTCTTCTGCATCGCCCAGGGAGGCTCTGGAAATGTTTTGGCGAAAGCGGAAACGAAGCCGCAAACACTCGAACTCGCCTCACGACCCGTCAGCGGCTCCAAAGTGTGGAATGGCTACACCGGCACCGCGATGGGCCAGGAGTCTTGGAGCGATGAAGAGCTCGAAAAACGTCTCCAGCAGCTCAAAACGCTGAAGTACACCGCCGTGGCCGTGCCGAAGGCCGTGAAGCCCTTTTCAGCCATCCGCGTCGATGGCGACACGGCAGGCCGCAAAGCCTTCGGAGGTGCCAAAACCTTCGAAAATGCCGACGTGGCCGCCATCACGGCCCGTTTCCGTGAAAAAGCCGCGAAGATGGGTTTTGAGGTCATCGAGGCCGATCCGCTTCCCGGCACCTTTTTGCCGCAGATGGAGTTCACCGATGAAAAATCCCTCAGCGAGCTCATCACACCGATGTGCGGCGAAGGCGTCGCCGAGCGCATGTGGCTCGGCTTCCAAGAGATCGCCAAAGCGAACGCCTTGATCGAAAAACACGCCCCCACACTCGGCCAGCCATCGCCTGACATGCTCACGCGGCATCTGAATTCCAAAGACCCACTGCCCGAGTGGGTCACGCAGCTCAAAACGCACTACCTCACCGCCATGAGCGAGTTCTACCGCGCCAACACCCGCGCCCGCGAAGGCAGTCGCACGCTCACGCTTTACTACGCGAAGAAGCTCGAATTCGCCTTCCACTTCGCCAGTTGCCTCGAAAACCTCTACAAAGCCCACGAAACCCGCGCCGAGTCCCTCGATGCCGCAGTCGAGTCCATCTACAACGCCCTCAATTCCCTCGCCGATGCCGCGAGAGACTCCAGTGATCGCGGCGCGATTGCGCTGCTGAACGAACACGGCTACCGCGTGCTGCGAAAGGCCCAGTGATGAAAAAGCCCGCCGCCAAAAAAGCCAAACGCATCGTCCGCACCAAGCCGGACGCTTCCATGAGCTTCAAATCGCTCGTGGACGCCATCCAGCACGTCCACACCGAAAGCGCTGCCGTGGTGAACCGCACGGTCAACACGACCCTTACGCTACGGAACTGGGTGATCGGGTGGTATCTGCGCGAGTATGAACATCACGGAGCTGACCGCGCCAAATATGGAGAGGCTATGATTGACTCCGTGTCAGAGCGGCTTGCGAAGTCAGGCATTGAAGAATTCACACCGCGTTATCTGAGGTTGTGTCGTCAGTTTGCCCTGGTTTATCCAGAGATTTGGCGGTCACTGACCGCCGAATTTCGGGAAGGGTTTCTGCATCTTCCAAAAGTTGGGTCACTGACCGAACAATCTCATTCAAACGTCTCCGGTGAGATTTGGAGGTCAGTGACCGCCAAATCAGGCAAAAAGTCTTCAAAGATTCTGGAGACACTGTCTCCAGAATCCGCTGCGTTAGCAATTCGGGAGTCACTGTCTCCCAAATTCGGGGCACCCATCCCAGTGCTGGTTTCAAGGCTTTCCTTCACCCATCTCGAACAACTCCTGGCCATCGACCAGCCGCTCAAGCGTGCCTTTTACGAGATTGAGTGCATTCGCGGCAACTGGTCGGTGCGGGATTTGAAAAGGCAGATCGGGTCGTTGTATTTTGAGCGGTCGGGGCTGTCGAAGGACAAGGAAAAGCTCTCGAAGATGGTGAATGAGGGCATCGAGGCGGCGGAGCCGAGGTACAGTAGCCATCTCGCTCCGCGAGATGAGCCTAATGCTTGGAAGGCTAAGCGGATCACGATTTTTGTGAATTTTGGATGTCAGCGAAAGCCTTCTGCCCATCTCGACGAAGCGAGATGGCTACTTTGCTGGCGCATCCTGAAACGCCATGTGCTCGCAGCACTGGAGACTTTCCTGCACGCGAAGCATCTAGAGATGCTCGGCAAAGCCTGAAACACGACTGCCATGCCTGTTCTCGAACAATTTCGACTCGATGGAAAACGTGCCCTCGTCACCGGTGGCTCGCGTGGGCTGGGTTTGGAGATGGCGCGGGCTTTGGGGGAGGCGGGAGCGAAGGTGATCATCACGGGATCGAGTGCTGAAAACCTCCACAAGGCCTGCGAGGAGCTTTGCAGCGAGGATTTGCATGTCACGTCGATCCAGGCCGATCTCTCGAAGCCGGAGGAGGCCGAGCGGATTCTGTGATGTCGTGCTGCGGGATCATCCGCCCATCGACATCCTCATCAACAACGTCGGCGGTCGCCGCATCAACACGCCGACGGAGGATCTGGCGCTGGAGGACTGGCAGCGGATCATCGACTTGAACCTCACGCAGGCCTTCATCCTCACCAAACGCCTCGGCGGGGCGATGATCCCGCGAAAGTGGGGCCGCATCATCAACATCGCCTCCATCAATGCCCTCTGGCCCGGCAAGGCAATGCGCGGTCGCAGTTACGAGGCCTCGAAAGGAGCCCTGGCCATGTTCACGAAGGCCGTGGCGGCAGATTGGGCCGTGCATGGCATCACCGTGAACGCCATCGCGCCCGGCCCGTTTTTGACCGATGCGAATCGCCGCTGGATCGGCGAAAAGCCCGAGTTTGAAGGCGAAGTGGCGGCCAGCATCCCGATGGGCCGCTGGGGCCGACCGGAGGAGATCGGCCCGCTCGCTGTATCTGCCAGCGAGGCCAGCAGCTTCATGACTGGCAGTGTTTTGGTGCTGGATGGCGGGAAGCTGCTTTGGTGAGGGCTCAACCAAACGAAAGTCCAGTTTACGTTTAGTTACACTAAACGACATTTGGGTGGCGTTTAGTTGGCCGATGAGTGTTAAAAAGTCGCCATGAGCAAGACAACAATGCACCGACTTCCTGCTTGGCTTTTGCCGATCTACTTCGCCTTTCTCGTGGCTGGCTTCGCAACGATGCTGCGGGTCGCGTGGCTGTATGCCAACTCACCCGTGTTTGAAAACGAGGGCGACGCTGGTTGCGGGAGTTCGAATGAGTGGTTCTGTGACTCATCATCGTCAGTTTTGGAAATGATGCAGACCATGCTGAACACGGTGATGGAAACCATCCAGTCGCCGGACATGGCAAGAAAGACTGCGGATCGTGTCCGTGCGCTGTTTCCAGAAACACCGCCATGTGAGGTGACGCTACGTGTGTTGCAAACCAAAGGCTCGGCGAACGTGAATTTGATCGTCACAGGTTCGGAACCCAAATACATCCAACATTACCTCAATGCATTGATGGATGAATTCATAGCCGTCCGCAATTCTTGGCGGGAAGCATCGGCCAACAAGATTGTCTCACCTTTTCTGCAAGCGATAGTCAATGAGCAAAAGAAGGTGGAGGAGGCACTTGATGCCGTTGAGGATGCCAAGAAGCAGGTGGAGTCGGTTTCAGCCAAGATCGAGGTGGAAAGGCTTTCTGAACGCCTCAAACGCCTGCGCGATGAGCGGGATGATTTGAAGCTGGCCCAGTCAGAAAAGCTGCCTGCTGTTGAAACCGAAATTCAGAGAATCGAGAACGAGTTAGAAAAGCATGAAGAGGCAGTCAGCAGGCTTAGAAGAGCCAAGGAAGTCTATGAATTGCATCAGAAGACCTACCAGGAGCTGTTTGAACAAGTTCAGCAGTGGACGAACCTGGATTATGTCGTGGATTATGTTCACATCCAAGAGCGTGCCACTGTAGCTTCGCAGCAACCGGCATTGAGTTGGTCGAGCATCGGGTGTTTTTATCCGGGGCTGGGTTGTCTTATCGGAGCAATCACGGGGCTAGGGGATGTGCGTCGAAGGCCTTTAGAAGCTCTTGAATGAATTCTTGGTTTGATGAGCAAGATAGCCGACGATCACTGTTTATTCGCTTCACCTCATGCTCATCTCCACCCACCACCCACTCCGCGGCGTCCTGCCGGTTTTCGAACGCCGGCTTGAGGATGAGACGCTTGATCTCGAAACGCTGGAGCGTGAGATCGCGTGGCTTTATGATTGTGGGGCGAACGGGATCGTGATGGCGATGGTGTCGGAGACGTTGCGGCTGGATAGTGAGGGAGCGGGAGGCGCTGGCAGAGGCGGCGTGCCGTTTTGGTAAGGAGCGCGGCGTGGTGGTAATCAGTGTCGGTGCCGAATCATCCAAAACCGCCGAGCGTTATGCAAAACATGCCGAAAGCATCGGCGCGGATACGGTGATGGCGATTCCGCCGGTTTCTATCGGCATCGGGGAGAGTGAATTGCTGGCGTATTACACGCGGATCATTGAGGCGATCCACATCCCGGTGATCGTGCAGGATGCGAGCGGGTATGTGGGGAAACCGATGCCGATTGCGATGCAGGCGCGGCTGTTGGAGGAGTTTGGGCCGGAGCGGGTGCAGTACAAGCCGGAGGCGAGCCCCATCGGGCCAAAGCTGAGCGAGTTGCGCGATGCGACGCAGGGCCGCGCACGCGTGTTTGAGGGCACAGGGGGCATTGCGCTGGTGGATTCGTTCAAGCGCGGCGTGGTGGGCACGATGCCGGGCGCGGATTTGATTCGCGGGCTCGTGCCGCTTTGGAAGGCGCTGGAGGCCGGCGATGCGGCGAAGGCGGATCGCATTCATGGGCCGCTTTCGGCGCTGATTTCGATGCAGACAAGCTTGGATGGCTTTTTGGCGGTGGAGAAGCATCTGCTCAAACGGCAGGGTATTTTCAAAAACACGCTGGTGCGCGGTCCGGTGGGCTTCCGGCTGGATGCGGAGACCACGCGTGAGGTGGAGCGGCAGTTTGACCGGATGATCGCGGCGGCGGCGGGGTGAGTTTGAAGAGAGCAGCGGAAAAGGTGGGTTTGTCGGCTTTTGCAAAAAGCAGCTGCCGGAGAGGGCGAGCGGAATCAGGGGCGTGGAGGGAAGCAGTTTTATTCGTAGCACCATGAGCACTCAGGACCCCATTTATGTCATCGGCCATCGCAATCCAGATACGGACGCGATTTGCTCCGCGATCGGGTATGCGGCGTTTTGCGGGATGTGCGCGGTATGGATGCCGTGGCGGCCTGCTGTGGTGGTGAGCGTGCGGACGAATTGGGTGCTGCATACGGCGAATGTCACAGCGCCGAGGCTGCTACTGGATGTGCGGCCTACGGCTGCGACGATTTGCCGCCGGGATGTGCTGACGGCACGGCCTGCGGATACGTTTTTGTCGGTGTATCGCATGATGCTTGAGCATGGTTTCCGCAGTATCCCGGTGGTGGATGCGGAGGGGAGATTGCTGGGGGTGCCGTCGATCCAGGAGATGGCGGAGCTTTTCCCTGCCGGTGGAGGGTAGCTCGCTGGCGGGGAATCGTGCGGTGCGCACGAGCTTGGCGAATATCGTGGCGGCGCTGGGTGGTAGGCTGGCAGGTGAGGCGAGCGAGGCGGAGCGGGAGCAGGATTTTGTGCTGGTGGTGGCGGCGTCGAGCGTGGAGACGTCACGCCAGCGTGCGATGCAGTTCCAGCCGCGTGATGTGGCGCTGGTGACGGGTGATAGGCCGGAGATCCACGCCTTGGCGATCGAGCTGGGGGCGCGGTGCCTGGTCATTACGGGCGGTTTTCAGCCGTGGGAGAGCATTTTGACCCAGGCTCGTGCGAAGGGTGTGGCGGTGATCTGCTCGCCGCATGATACGGCGAGCACGTCGCAGCTTCTGCGTTTCTCCAGGCCCATCAGTGGGGCTTTGAAGGATGAGGTTTTGTCGTTTGGGTCACGCACGCCGCTGCGTGAGATCGTGCATGCGGTGCAGAGCTCGCATCAGCCACTGTTCCCGGTGGTGGATGAGGAGACGCGGCATTTGATCGGTGTTTTCTCCAAGTCGGACCTCATCGATGTGCCGCGTGCCCGGCTGGTGCTGGTGGATCACAATGAGTTCGCCCAGGCTGTGGCGGGTGCGGATGAGGCGGAGATCATCGAGGTGATCGATCACCATCGCCTGAGTGGAAATCTGCGCACGAAGGAGCCGATTCGTTTCCTGAATGAGCCTGTGGGCGTACTCGACCATCGTGGGGATCATGTACCGCATGCGTGGTGCCGCGCCGGATAAGGGCACGGCGATCTGTCTGTGCGCGGGCATTATCAGCGATACTCTGCATCTGACTAGCCCGACGACGACAGAGACAGATCGTGAGATCTTGAGCTGGCTGGCTGGGATCGGCGGGATCGATGGGGCTCAGTTTGTGAAGGACTTTTTCGCGGCGGGATCAATGCTGCGTGAGAATACGCCGGATCGTGCGCTGGAGAGTGACCGGAAGGTCTTTGAGGAGAATGGCTGGCATATCAGTATCAGCCAGATCGAGGAGCTGGGTCTGGAGGAGTTCTGGAAGCGTGAGAGTGGCCTGCAAGCGGCTCTGCAATCACTTTTGAAGAAGCATAGTCTGCATTTCGCCTGCCTGATGGTCACAGACATCACACGGCATCACAGTGTACTGCTGGTGGCGGGTGATCAGCGTGTGATCGGTGCCATCGACTACCCATTGGCCAAAGAAAACGTCTATGACATGCCCGGTGTGGTGAGCCGGAAGAAGCAGCTCTTCCCGTTCATGAGCCATGTGGTGAGTAAATTGGCTGCGCCGTGATTTAGAGAGAGCGCTGCGGATTGGGCGTGTGATCTGGTTGCGATTTGGCGGATGCGCCCGAGTGGTGAGTTCATTTGTTTTTCTGCTTATGCTCCAACTTTCTGATTTGCTCGCTGATGAGGCTCTGCGCCGTGCTGAATTCCCGTGGTGGAGAAGGGTGTGTTCCTGGCTCATGCGGGGTGACGATTTTGCCGCGGCGTGTGGTGAGGACGATGCAGGAGCACCTGGAGGCGAGCTGCACGCGGATGCAGGAGTATCCAGAGGCGTGGAAGGCGGTGCTGGAGACGCGAGCAGTCGCAGCACGGCTGATCGGGGCAAAGGCCCAGGAGATCGCGCTGCTGGGGCCGACTTCGGTGGGGCTGAGCTTGGTGGCTAGTGGCTTCCCGTGGCAGGCGGGGGATGAGGTGGTGTGTTACCCGGATGATTATCCGGCGAATGTGTATCCGTGGCGTGAGCTGGAGCGGCGGGGAGTGATCGTGAAGGAGCTGCGGCCGGATTCTCCAGGGGAGATCACGCTGGAGCTGGTGGAGGCAGCGCTGACGGCAAAGACGCGGATGGTGGCGCTGGCGTCTTGCCATTACCTGAGTGGTTGGCGCATTAATGTGGATGGGATAGGCCGGATGCTGCGAGAGCGAGGTGTGTTTTTCTGCCTGGATGCGATCCAGACGCTAGGGGCGTTTGAGACGCGGGTGGAGTATGTGGATTTTTTGTCGGCAGATTCGCACAAGTGGCTGCTGGGGCCTATGGCGGCGGGGATTTTTTATGTGCGTGAGGAGTTGCAGGAGATGCTGCGGCCAGGGCTGCTAGGCTCATGGAATGTGCGGAGCCCAGACTTCATCGCGCAGGCGGAGATCGCCTTTGAGCGTGGGGGGAGGCGCTATGAGCCGGGGGCGCTGAATATCAGTGGTATCCTGGGGATGAAGGCGGGGATGGATTTGATCGCGGAGATCGGGCTGGAGGCGATTAGCGGGCAGTTGCGGTGCTTGAAGGCGGCGCAACATGAGTTTTTGGCTCCGTTGGGGTTCCGCTTTCTCGGACCGGAGCCGGGACATGCGTTGAGTTCTTCCATCACGACGGTGTGGCATCCTGAGCAGTCGGTGGAGGTGCTGAATGCGCGGCTAGCGGCCCAGGGTATCGTAGCCTCTCTGCGACATACGCGTGATGGACGCGGTCATCTGCGGTTCAGTCCGCACTTTTACAATACGCGTGCGGAGATGGAGAGGGTGGCGGAGGTGCTGGGTTCGGTGGGTTAATAGTAGAGTCGGTTCGCTGTTCCCGGTTCGCTGTTCCCGGTTCGCTGTTCCCGGTTCGCTGTTCCCGGTTCGCTGTTCCCGGTTCGCTATTCCCTGTTCTCCGTTCTCCGTTCCCGGTTCCCGGTTCTCAGTGCTTAGTTCGCGGTTGATTTGCGCTACTAAGAACTAAGCACTGAGAACTGAGCACTTTGACTTGGGCGGCACGAGAACGGATCAACACGATCCAACCCAGAGAATGCGAAACGCGCACCTCAGCGGCGCATTTTGGCGAAGAAGACGCGGGCGCTTTCCATGATGCCGTAGGCGCTTTCTTGGGGTGTGAGCTCGCTGGTTTTGATGCGGAGGTCAGCGAGGGATTTGTAGATGGGTTTGCGCTCGGTGAGCAGGCGGGTGAGTTTTGCCTGGGGGTCTTCTTCTCCAGCGAGGAGGGGGCGATCTTGATTGAAGCTGGTCCGGCGGGCGAGGAGCGCGGGGTCTGCATCGAGCCAGACGATGTAGCCGAGGTGGCGCAGGAGGGAAAGATTCCGGGGCTGGGTGATGATGCCGCCCCCCGTGGCGATGCAGCAGCCACGGCGACCGAGGAGGCTGCGGAGGGCTGCGCTTTCACGCTGGCGGAAACCGCTTTCGCTTTCAGCAGCGAAAATGGCGGGAATGTTTTTGCCAGCGGCTTCGATGATGAGGTGATCGGTGTCGATGCATTGAAAGCCGATCATTTGGGCGACGATGCGTGCGACGGTGGTTTTGCCGCTGCCCATGAGACCGATGAGGATGATGTTTGGCTGACGGGGGATGATGTGCTCGCCGCTTTCATGATGCACGGTGTCGAGGATGCTGCTGACGAGGTCGGGGTCGTTTTGCAGGGCGTCGAGGTAGGTGGGATAGTGCGGTGACCAGCCGGTGGAGCGGAGTTTGGCGTTGGAGATGTGTTTATGGCTCCAGCCGCGTTTGCGTGTGGTGTCTGGTTCACGCTCGGGGGGCATGCGGAGGCCAAGGAGGCGGCAAATATCCAAATAAGCGGCCTTTTGAGTGACTTTTTGGTCGTCGGCGATGTTGAAGACGCCAGAGAGCTTTTGGGTGATGAGGTGCGCTAGGGCGCTGGCGGCGTCATCGGCGTGGATTTGGTTGAGGTAGCGGCCTTCGCCGTGATTTCCCTCGATGGCGGCTTTTCCTTCGATGAGGTTTTTGAGCAGAAAAGAGCGATGGGGGCCATAAATGCCAGCGAGGCGTGCGACGCAGCCATGGGCCTGTAGGGAGATGTTTTCCGCCTCGCGCAAAAGTCGGCCCGTATCACGCTGGGGCTCTGCGGGGCTGGTTTCATCGACCGTCTCGCCTGCGGTCTGTGGATAAACGCTGGTGCTGCTGGTGTAGAGCGGGAATGCGCGAGGGAAGGCGGTGATGAGATGCCGCATGCCATCGACATAGACGCTTTGGTAGGTCTCTGCTCCGCCACGACTGGAGCTGGCGCAGTGGATGAAGGCGTCGATGGGTGTGGAGGCGAGTTTTTCCGCGAGGGCGAGTACGGCGCTGGAGCTGCTGATGTCGCAGGACTCGATGATGGGCCAGGGCTTGGTCTGGCGCAGGAGCTGGGCGGAGGCCTCTGTGTGCGTGAGCCCGATGACGCGGTGCCCTGCGGCATGGAGTAGATCGGCGGTGCGGGCACCGACGAAGCCACAACCGGCGACGAGGATGGTCTGCGGCGGCTGGCTCATGGCTCTTGTTGCGCGGAATCGACGCGGCGATGGGTGCGATAGTAGGTGGTGAGGCCCTCGATGACGCCGCGCACGTAGTCGCGGACGACGCTGGTTTGCAGTTTGCCGCCGATGAGGGTGCGTCCGATGAAGTGCCCATTGAGCAACCGGCGGTAGGTTTCTTCATGGTTCATGACGTAGGGCTCCAAATAGACGACAGGGCAGTCGTAGAGGCGATTGGCGAGGAGGTTACGAGCATACACAGCGTCGTTGGTGCCGGGGCGGCGTGCATTGGGTGTGGTGTAAATATAGGCGGGCAGGCCTGTGATGCGGCGCATGCCTTCTGCGACGGCATTGGCGAGTGGGAGCTCCTCCTCATGCACGCGTGCGAGGAGGCGATGAAACATCTCATAGCGTATGTCGGCCTGCTCCAGCTCGGGGGCGCTGTAGCAGCCATTGACGAGGATGTGGAAGTGATTGTTGGGCGAGAATTGGGGGGAGGTGGCAGCGCCCCAGGCCTCCGCATTGTAGTGGAGGCAGAGGACGAGGTCTGGCTTGATCTCGGTGTTGACCTTTTTCGCACGGGCACGGATCTCGCTGACGCGGTAGAAGAGCTTTTCGGCCTGCCATTGCACGGTGAGGAGCTTCGCGTCGCCGGTGAGGCCGTCGTAAGTCTCTTTGGGCTGAGGGAAGCCGGATTCAGTGAGTAGCTTCCGCGCAGCATCGAAGAGGTCCGGCGGGCGCTGTTTGGTGACGGGCTCAAGGCGGTCACGCACGAGGGTGACGTAGGCTCCGAGTGCTTTGAGCTCTTCTGCGAGTGCCTGTGCGGTGATGAGGGTGAGGTAGCCCTCCTGCACGGCCTCATTGGGGGCAAAGCTGAGGAAGCGCTCCTCCACGGTGGAGTAGCCTCCGCCGATGTGGCCTGGGTCGATGGCGATGTGCAGATCGGCGAGGGGCTTGGCCGGATCAGTGAGCGGCGGGAGCTCCTGGACGCGGTGCCAGAAGCGGGTGGCGGAGTCGGAGGGCTCTGAGCGGGCTCCGAGCTCGATGCGGTGCTCTGGCCGAGCGGGGTCGCCTGTTTGGATGATGAGAGCACCCGGCTCCACACGCCAGGGCTGCGGGAAGGCCCCGCCGTCGGTGTAGATGTTGCGTAGCGCGGTCTCGACATCTGCGCGGCTCATGGTCTTCGCCAACGGAGCGAGAGCCTCCCAGTGGGGTGAGTCACCGAGTGGGCTGAGTTTCGCGAGTCGGTCGATGCTGCTGGCCAGAGTAGGAGGGGCCGAAAGCGTGGAGCCTGTGGGCGGTATGATGGTGGAGGCCTGACTGGTAACAGGTGCCGCAGGAGGGGGGGGCGCAGGTGCCGCTGCGGGGGGCGGCGGCACGTTGGTGGACTGCGCGGCGGTGTGCAGGGCGGACGACACGATGGCCAGGACGCATAGGGACACGATTTTCTCGAACATGATGTGGATCGTAGCTTGAAGACACCGTTCATCATCTACTAAGTGAGGCTGTGATGAACAAAGATATGGATGCTCCGCCTTCGGATGCAGAATCGGTCGCAGATGGTCTCCTCCGCCTGCTCTTCCTCGGTGACGTGGTGGGCGAGCCGGGGCGCAAAGCCGTGTCCGTGCTACTGCCGCTGCTCAAAGAGGAGCTGAAGATCGACTTCACCGTGGTGAATGGCGAAAATTCGGCGGGCGGGCGCGGCATCACGCCGAAGATCGCCATCAGTCTGATGCGCAGTGGTGCCACCGTGATCACGACAGGGGACCACATCTGGGATCAAAAGGAGATCATTCCATTCTTCGCAGAGGAGCCGCGCATCCTGAGGCCGCTGAATTACCCCGCTGGGGTGCCTGGGCAAGGCAGTGTGATTTTGGAGACTAAAAAAGGCAAGGTGGCCGTGGTGAACCTGATGGGCCGTACCTTCATGGGTCCACAGGTGGAGAACCCCTTTGTAGCGATCACTGAGTGCGTGGAGCAGCTGCGGCAGGAGACGCCGGTGATCTTCGTCGATTTCCATGCTGAGGCGACGAGTGAAAAAGTGGCGATGGGCTGGCACCTGGATGGCAAAGTGAGTGCGGTGATCGGCACGCATACGCATGTACCCACGGCGGATGAACGTGTGCTACCAAAGGGGACTGCCTTTCAAAGTGATGCTGGCATGTGCGGACCGCTCGAAAGCGTGATCGGCAGCCAGATCGAGCCCGTGCTGCAAAAATTTCACGATCAGATGCCTGCCCGCTTCGGAGTCGGACGCGGCGCAGTCCGGCTCAATGGTGCGCTCGTCACGATCGATCCACAAACCGGCCGCGCCGTGAAGATCGAGCGCATCGCCCGGACATGGCATGAGTAGGGTTCGCTGTTCCCTGTTCTCTGTTCCCTGTTAGTTTCGGCACTCGGCGTGCTTCAACTGCGCCCTGAGAACTGAGAACTGAGAACTGAGAACTGAGAACTGAGAACCGGGAACTGAGAACTGGGAACAGCGAACCGAGAACTCACTCCGGTATCACATCCCCACGCTTCACCGTCTTCCCTTCCCACACGGCCTCATCGGTGGCTTTGTCATAGGTGAGGACGCGGCTGGCGCTATTGGGTGCGGGTGGCAGGTCGATCTTTGGCAGCCAGCGAGCATGCTCGGCGATGATGGCGGCGTTTTCGGGCTTCGCGGCGACATTGTGCCACTCGTTCGGATCATTGACCATGTCGTAGAGTTCCTCTGAGCCATCAGCGTAGCGGATGTAGCGCCATTTTTCACTGCGGATGCCGTGGTTGCCCTGATTGTGGCTGGTGATGGCGGGACGCTCACGCTGGGTGGCGGCATCACGTAGCTGTGGTGCGAGGCTGATGCCCTCTAGGTCGCTACGCGGAGTGAGACCAGCTAACTCGATGAGTGTGGGATAAATATCGAGCAGCTCCGCAGGCTGCGAGCAGCGCTGACCGGCCTTGATCCCAGGGCCGGCAAAGAGCAGCGGCACTTTCGTCCCACGATCCCAGAGGGTGTTTTTTCCGGTGATGTCTTTTTCACCGAGATGCCAGCCGTGATCTCCCCAGAGCACGACGACGGTGTCATCCGCATGGCCGGACTCCTCCAATGCGGTGAGCAATCTGCCCACCTGCGAGTCGGTGAAGCTCACGCAGGCGAGGTAACTGCGAACAAGATTGCGCCACTGGCCGGCTTCTTTGAGGAACTTCAATCGCGGCTCTGGCAGATTCCAATGCAGATACCAAGAGAAACGCGGCGTGTCGTTTCGATCCCCCTCCAGCACCTTCGGCAGCACGCTGTCATCATCAGGGTAGAGGTCGAACCACTTCTGGGTGGCGTAGCATGGCACATGCGGCAGGAAGAAACCTGCGGCGATGAAGAATGGCTTATCCGCAGGTGCTTTGCGGATCTGCTCGGCTGTCCAAGTGGCCACTTGGTAGTCGCCTTTGCCCGTGTCGTCATTATCCAGCGGCCAGACACCCCAATCCACCAGAGCGTGGTTTCCCATCGGTGTCGGATTGACGAGTTTTTGCGGTGGCCGGGAGCCCACGCCGCCAAAGGGCGCGGTGAGCTGGAATTCGGGCTTGGCGGGTTTTGCTGCGGGATTTTTCGCCTGCTCCTTCGCTTTGTTTTTGCCCTTTCCTTTGCCACCACCGCCTGCGCCGCCGCCCGTGCCGCCGTGATAGATCTTGCCCGTCGCAGCAGTCAGGTAACCATGGTTTTCAAAATGCTGCGGCAGAGCGACTCGATCCCGCCACTCTGGCAAGGTGCGGAACCAGGGAGAAAGGCCGTAAATGCCCGTCGTAGTGGGCCGCAGGCCCAGGAGCAGGCTGGTGCGGGATGGATTGCACAGCGGAGCCTGGCAGTGTGCATTGAGGAACGTGGTGCCCCGCTGCGCCAAGCGGTCGATGTGCGGTGTCTTGGCCATGACATGCCCTCCCAGATGCCCGATCCAGTCATTCTGATCATCAATGGCGATGAACAGAACGTTTGGCCTATCCGCAGCAGTGAGCAGGGAGCTCCACGCGAGAAAGAGAATAAAAAAGTGCTTCATGTGGCCCATAGGAACGTCGTGCTGAGTGCGTGCTTTCGGGCCACTCGATCAAGCCTTCACATACAGGTCAGAAATGTCTGCCTTCGCGAGCTCGATGAAGTAGGTGGCGATTTTGGCCCCTAGGGCAGCGAGGTAGCGCTGGCCTTTATCCGCGCTACTGTGCTGTGGATCGCCGCTGCCAGTGTCGTTGGTAGCTTTTAGCCAATCACGCTGTGCCCAGGCCCATTTTTCATTGATGGCACGGAGCCTCCAGCGATTGTCCGTGCCAGGGCCCCACTCGCTCTTCGGCAATACGAGGTGCGGGTGCAGGTGCATGATGAGGCTCGTCTCGCGCTCGTCGGCATGATCGCCCACGATTTGGAAAATATCGTCGCCTTTGACGGCATTGAACCAGTTTACCACGCTCAAAAACATCTTCGGATGCTTCCCCTGCAACTCCCGCAGCATCTGGCGGAAATCGTTGCCACCGTGACCATTGAGAATGACGAATTTCATCACGCCGTTGCCCTCTAGGCTCGCGATGACGTCTTCGAGCACTCTGAGCTGCGTGCTCGGATTCATATTGATGCAGAAAGGAATATCGAGCTGCCCGGTCTGCACTCCGAAGGGCATATTCGGAAGGATGGCGACCCTCGCGCCCGCCTCCCACGCGATGCGACCCGCCTCGGCGGCGATGGCATCATTTTGCAGTGAATCCGTGGCGTATGGCAAATGCCAGTTATGCGCCTCCGTGGCTCCCCATGGCAGCACCGCCACTTCATAGGGGTTGTCTTTGACGTGCTTCCAATTCGTTTCGGCGATGATCCATGGGCGACTCATAAGTTTCGAGTGTTCAGGTTAAAGTTCTACGCTGGTTATAGCAAAAGCGTTTCCGTGTCGTTCTATTTCATGCCAGATAAAGTCTATCCTATGAAACATGAACGCGTCGTCATCCTCGGAGCCAGTGACAATCCAGATCGCTACAGCTACCGGGCGCTACTGCTGCTACGCCAGCACGGACATGAGGTGCTGCCCGTGCATCCAAAGCTCACTCAGATCGAGGGAGTGCCCGTCGTGGCAGATATCAGCACCATCGAAGTCATTGTGGATACGGTGACGATGTATGTCGGCCCCGCGATTTCCTCAGCCCTGCAAGACAAACTGACCGCACTAAAACCAAAACGCGTGATCTTCAATCCAGGCACCGAAAATGCCGCCTTACAGACACATTTGACGAAGGCAGGAATCGCGTGTGAAGAAGCCTGCACACTGGTGCTACTGAATACAGACCAGTTTTGAACGAGAAAACCTCGCCATACGTCAAAATGGCGACATCCCCGAGCATGTTAGACATTCAAAGACACCGCACCATCGAAGCCAGCCGCCTCAAAGCTCACGGAGCAAGCGAGGAGGAAGTGGAGGCATTTAAAAACCAGGGAAGCGCCCCTTCCGCCCGGCCTTCATCAATGGAGAGCGCAAAAACGGCGCTCTGAAGTGCCCACCGGCACCTTTGAGGTCCCCACTGGCGAGTTCACGATGCCCAGCCGCGGTTGAGCCACTCTCACTGAGTCATTCCATGCTGCGCAGAGCTTGGAGCACCAGCTCCAGATGCTCATCCGGCTTCACCTTCTCCAGAATAGCCTGGAGCCGCCCCTCTGCATCGAGGATGAACGTGCTGCGCTCGACTCCCATGTATTTCCGACCGTAGAGACTCTTCTCGACCCACACACCGTATGCCGTAGCGATGGCGTGATCCTCATCCGCCACCAGCGCAAAAGGCAGTTCATACTTCGAGATAAACTTCGCATGCCGCCGCACGGGATCAGGGCTGATGCCGAGCACATGAGCTTTGCGACGCAGTTTGTCCCACGCATCGCGCAAACCGCAGGCCTGCCGCGTGCAGCCAGGAGTATCGTCCTTTGGGTAAAAATAGAGCACCACCGGCCGACCTAGCAGGGAAGTCAGATCGAGCCTCGCATCTGCGGCAAATCCGCCGCCACAGACAGGGGCGTTAAAAAGAGGCGCAGGCTGGTTAAGGAGAGGTTTACTCATACTAGGCAAGCTATACAGACCAGCACCCGGCGTGACAAGCCGTCTGCTGGCACGAAAAAACCGCCTAGCACACGGCAAAGGCGGTTTCTCCAAAAAAGAGCCGTGTTCAGCCTACTTCGAGCTAGAAGCGACGGCATCCGAGCCGCGCTCACCAGTGCGGATACGGACGGCATCGAGCACTTCGCTGACGAAAATCTTTCCGTCACCGATTTTACCAGTGTTCGCAGCCTTCTGGATAGCACCGACGACTTGGGCAGAGCTGTCGTCATCGACGACGACCTCGATTTTCACCTTCGGGAGGAAATCAACGGTGTATTCGCTGCCGCGGTAGATTTCGGTATGGCCTTTCTGACGGCCGAAACCCTTGACCTCGACGACAGTCATGCCTTCGACGCCGACCTCAGCGAGCGCTTCTTTGACGTCCTCCAATTTGAAGGGTTTGATAATGGCTTCGATCTTTTTCATGGTGGAGGCAATAAGAGGTGTGGTTTGGAGGGAATGCAACGATGAGGGCCGTCAGAACGGAGATTCCCGGCTGCACCGTCGATTACCGACAAGTAGCGGGAAGTATGCCAACTTCCAGAGACTTTTGATGCGTATCCTAGCGCCTTCATTGTTCTCCTGCGGAGCGGGAAACGAAAAGCCCCAGAAAAACGCTGTGCTTGCTCATGCTCCGGGCGCTGGCGGCCCCCTTCTCATCGAGCCTGCCCCCAAAGCAACGGAAGCACAGCTTTCACGCTTGAAGGCGAGTCCTCGCTCCGTTTAAAGAAACCATACATGTCCCTGATTCTCGCTGCACTTCCAGATCCTAGTCCCTTGGGCGACGTCCTCGTCGCGTTCCTGAGCATCGTCTTTGAGGGGGCTCCGTACATCCTTTTTGGCACGTTGCTCTCTGGCTTTATTGATGCGTTTTTGCCACCGCGGCTGCTAGAGCGTGTGCTGCCGAAAAGCCGTGTTCTCTCCACGATCATGGCAGGCTTTCTGGGCTTGGTTTTTCCAGTTTGCGAGTGCGCCATCGTGCCAGTGATCCGGCGCTTGGTGCAAAAAGGCCTGCCAGTGTCCTGCGCGGTGACGTACATGCTTTCCGCCCCCATTGTGAATCCGATCGTGGCGATCAGCACCATGACGGCTTTCAAAGAGTTCCAGGGCCTGTCCATTGCTACCGCTGGGAATGCCACAATGACCATCGCTCGTCTATCCCTGGGCTGGCTGGTGGCGGTGATCGTGGGGCTGGTGATCATCCGCTTCAAGCCCTCTCAAATCCTGCGTGATCATGTGGCCGCTCAGATCGATGCTGGCTCTGCAGAAGCAGCAACGGGGCACGCTGTAGCCACTGCTCCCTTCAATACCCGACTGGTGCAGGCCATGCGCACAGCGATGCGGGACTTCCTCGATACCGCGATGTACTTCGCCATCGGCGTGGTGATCACGTCGGTCTTCAATACCCGCATCGACCAGAGCATCCTCGCCAGCGTGGCTGGGAACGAGTGGCTGGCACTGCCCTCCATCATGGGCATCGCGATGGTCCTTTCCCTGTGCAGCACGAGTGATGCCTTCATCGCCGCTCCGATGGCCTCCTTCAGCATGGCGGCAAAATTGGCCTTCCTCGTCTTCGGCCCCATGATGGACATCAAGCTGCTCTTCATGTACTCCGGCGTCTTTAAGCGGAAAGTCGTCATCGGTCTGCTCATCGGCCTATTCTTCCTCATCGGGGCACTCTCCGTGCCCTGGATGAACCTGATCGAAGGTCTCAGGAAATGAATCTGACATCTGAACTCTAACACCAGAAACTACCATGTCCGCCACACGCACACTCGTTCACTTTCTCAGTGTCGCCACGCTCCTCATTTGGGGCGGCGTGATGCTCTATTTTTACGCCAGTGGCCGAATCGTGGCCTATTTGCCACCGGATGGCATCTTCCGTGAGATGGTGCTCGCAGCAGGCATCGGTCTAGTCGTCCTCGCCTTGTTCAATCTGCTCACCATGCATTCCGAGGAGGCTGATTGCTGTAGCCACGATCATGCGCATGACGACCATGATCATGACCACGATCACGCCCACCACGGAGACTGCTGCGGCCACGATCACGGTCCAAAGCATGATCACGCACACAAAGAAGGCTGTGGCCACGACCACTCCCACCAGCATGGCGACTGCTGTGGTCATACCCACGCCCACGCCGCACCAAAGGCCGCTGGTTGCTGTGATCACACGCATGAGCACGCGCATACACATACCCACGATCATGACCATGGGCATGCGCACGGCATTTTGGAAGAAAGCGCCTGGCCGGGCCGCATCGGCGCTCTGGCCATCCTCATCGCACCTCTCACATGGGCGGCGCTATCCACCCCGGATCGCTACAGCCCTACCGCCATCGCGAACAAGGGACTCTACAACCCCAACTACAGCGACACCACGCGTGCCGAGCAGTTCTCTCTGCGCAAAGACACCCCAGGTAGCGAAAAAGTACCTACTGTGGCTACCGCACCTACCGTGGCTACCGCGACCACGCAGACAAATTCCGCTCCCCTGCCCCCAGCTTTGCCCGCAGTGCCTGCAAAACCCGGCGAGCCACCGAATGCTCAAAACGCCCCGAAGCCCGCTGCCGAGGCCAAGAGCTACGGCAGCTTTACGCTCGAAGATCTGAAAAAACAGGTCCCCATGAGCAAAGATGGCAACTTCCTCCTCGAAGTGCCTGAAATCTACTACACGGGCGGCGACATCGAAGTGCAGCGCGTGCTCACAGGCCAGACGGTGGAGACGACCGCGCAGATCCTCCCAGAAAAGGTCAACAACGACAATGGCCACCGTATGCGCATCTTCCGCATGCTCGTGCAGTGCTGCGCTGCTGATGCGCGGCCTTACAGCGTGCCCATCGACTTCGGTAAAAAAGCCCCCGAGTTCAAAGACAGCTCCTGGGTCAAAGTCATCGGCAAAGTGGGCTACAAGAAAGAAAACGATCAGACCGTCCCCGTCATTGAGGTCAGCAAAATCGAGCCTACCACCGCGCCAGATGACGCGATGATCTATTGATCACTTCTTCTTCGCTGGTTTCGGCGGAGGAGGCTCGACGTAGGGCGGATTCGTGTAGGCCTGCGGAGCGACTTCTTGGATGTTTGCGGGCGTTTCGGCCTGCACATCACCATTGGTCCAGTTCAGCGCTCCGGTGAGGATGTTTTGGAAGACGGGATTCGTCCACACATCATCGCGGTGGCCCATGGCGGTGTAAAAGACGCGACCAGAGCCTTCCTTCCGCGCCCAGGTGCTCGGATAGGCCGGACGCTCGTATTCCTTGCCCTTCATCGCTGGGTCATTGATCACACTGAGCACATGGATGTCAGGCGTGAAGTCCTTTAGCGAGTACCATTCCTCCATGAAGCTGTATTCCTTGCCCACGCTCTCGAATCCGGGGAATTTCGGGTTCACCACGGTATTCCGCGCCTCTTGCTGCGCTCCGTGTTTGATGAACTCGCCACCGAGGAAGCGCACATACGCATCCGCCTTCTCACCATGGTTCAGATAGCGGTCCGGGCCTTTCTTGGACTCATTGTTCGTGTGGAAGGTATCGCTGGCGCTATGCGTGCCGACAAAGCCCTTCCCCGAGCGGATATGATCGAATAGGGCCTGCTTCCCCTCCGGCGACATGGGCGGCTGGCCATCCGTGCCAGGGCTGCATAAGTCCCCCGTGGTGTAAAACATCACCGTATCGAACTGCGCCAAGTACTCTTTGCTGAACTTGCTGCCATCTTTGCTGAACTCGAACTCCCAACCGTTTTTCGCACCGAGCTCGAGCAGAATTTTCTCCGCGTGACTGGGGCGGCCCTTTTTCCACGAGATCACCTCGTGCTCGTAGCCGCTGGATTTGGTGAAAAAGAGGATTTTGTGCTTCGCAGCGCCGGGGGCGGCAAAGCTGACAGCGCTGACGATAGCCGCAGCGAGCAGGAGGAGAGGAGCGAGGAGGCGTTTCATTCGGATAATGCGAGGTGGCGGAGCGCAGAGATGCAGGGGCGCGGCCTGGATGCAATGCCGGACTGCGCCCCAAAAACAGTCGCCATCCCCCCAGATGCCTCATTTTGAGCCAAAGCGGGCGAGGCTTTGATTGACCGGGTTATCACAGGCGCTTAGGCTTCTCCTCTCCATGAACAAACTCCACACCGCCATCCTCTGCGCCGCCGTGTCCACCCTCGGCAGCCTCCAAGCTCAAGAAGCCAAACCCGCTGAAGCAAAACAAGCCGAAGCCGCCCCCACCGCACCTCCTGCGATGGACAAAGTCAGCTACTTCATCGGCAAGAACGTCGGTGGCCAGTTCGCCGGCCAAAAAGAAAAAGTGGACCTCGCCGTCTTCCTCGAAGGCGTGAAGGACGCCTTTGCTGGCACCAAGCCCCCCAGCTACGCGATGGGCATCGGCCTCGGCCAGCAATTCCGCTCCGAAGGCATCGCCATCGACCTGGAAAACCTGAAAGCCGGCATCGAGTTCGCCGCCTCCGGTGGCAAAACCCCAGAAAAATTCGCCAACGCGGACGTCGAAGCCGCCATGGATGCCTTCAACAAAGTCATGCAGGCCAAGCAAGAAGCCCGCGTGAAGGCAGACGAAGCCCGTGAGATGGCCGAGCGTGCCGCAGGCGCTGCAGGTGCCAAAGCCGCAGGAGCCAAATTCCTCGCAGAAAACGGCAAAAAGAAAGGCGTCACCACCACCGCCAGTGGCCTGCAATATGAAGTCATGAAAGAAGGCTCCGGCCCGAAGCCTGCCGCCACCGATCAGGTGAAAGTCCACTACCACGGCACCCTCACCAATGGCAAAGTCTTCGACAGCAGCGTCGAGCGCGGTGAGCCCATCACCTTCCCCCTTCAAGGCGTCATCAAAGGCTGGACTGAAGGCGTGCAGCTCATGCCCACAGGCTCGAAGTTCCGCTTCTTCATCCCATCCGAGCTCGCCTACGGCGACACCGGTGCCGGTGACGACATCGGCCCAGGTGAGACCCTCATCTTTGAAGTCGAGCTCCTCGGCATCGTGAAATAAGCCAAGAGCACAGCACATTTACCCACAGGGCGGTTCGGCGACGAACCGCCCTTTTTCATGCCTCAGCGCAGCCCCAACAGGCGCAAGCTGTCGCGGTGGATCATCGCCTCGACTTCATCCATATCGAGCCGCGGCAGCTTCGCCCCCTCCAGCATGTCATTGAGGCCACGCAGCCCCGCGACGGACGCATTCACCGTGGTGAAGGGGAAATCCGTGCCAAAGAGCACTTTATGCCACACACCGTACTCCTGCACCAGCATCAGCGAATGGTACAACTGCCACGGCCGGTAATGCAGGGCACTGACATCCGCGAAGACGTTTTCATGCTTCCGAACCGTCACGACACACTCTCCCTCATACGGATGACCGAGGTGGGCGAGGATGATCTTCACCTCTGGGTGCCGAGTCGCCACCGGATCGATCAAACGCGGCAAAGTAAAGGCAAGCGGAGCCTGCGCGATGAAAGTCGTCCCCATATGCAGCAGCACAGGCAGGCCATTTTTTGCCGCATACTGCCACAACGGCTCCAAAACCGCATCATCCGGGCTAAAGCCCGCATACATCGGCAAAAGCTTGATCCCCCGTAGCCCGAGCTCCTCGTGCCCGAAGCGCATCTCACGCTCCCAGCCATCCTGCGTCGGATCGACCGATAAAAAGCCCGTCAACCGCGCCGCATCCTCAGCCACAAAATCCGCCACCGTGCGATCATCCACCCAGATTCCACTCAGACGAGCTTTCCCGCCGAAAACGACCGTATGCGTCTCCTCCGGTGCCGCAGCCCGATAAGCCTCATACCGCGCACTCAGATCCACCACATGCCCAGGCCTCGCCCGGCCAGCCTGACGGATAAAATCGTCCGAAAAATCCGCCGGAAAACTCCAAGCATGGGAATGAATGTCGATGATCATGGAAGTGCCCTGTGGCTACGCAAGCAGACCATCCGATCTTTGCCGCAACAACACACATTACTTTTTGCCTGGCTTATTTTGTGAGGGAAATTGCGAAGCAATAGGTCTAAATTTGCCAGCTTTTCACCACGCGACCGATCTTCCACATCAGCTCGTCCAGTGGGCCGCTGAGGCCCTCTTTGCGACCATTGATGAGGCCTGCCCAGCAGACTCCTTTCGCGGTATGCACTAGGATTGTCGTCGTACCGGGAAGTGAGCCTGTGTGCCACCAGTTCGGTGCTGAATTGACGTTCCAGCCGCGTGCATAGCCCGCGTTGAGGCCCGGGGTGGTCATGGTTTGGATCGACTCCTCTTTCAGCAGCTTGGGCAAACTGGAGGCAAAGCGCACCAGATCACCCGCCGTGGCGATCCAACCACCGTGTGAGTCCATCCGCGCCACGTTCATGCGGTAGGGCGCATCCGCTTCTGGCATCTGATAGACCACCTCCAGTGGTCGGCGCTCGGCCAGGGTGTTGCCGCCGATCTGCATGCCGCTGATGCCACACTTGGGAAGCACATGCTGAGTGAGAAGCGCCTCGTAGGGTAGCTTTGTCACTTTTTCCAGCACACGGCCTAGCACACAGTAACCGAAGTTCGAGTAAGCGTACTTTTTGCCCGGTTCATCTGGCTGGACACCGTTCTTCAATGCCCAAGGAATGAGTTCGTCGTGCGTCATCGCCTTGTCGGCAAACATCGGGTCGTTGCGGTCATTCGCCCAACCACCGCTCGTGTGCGTGAGCAGATGATCCACGGTGATGGCGGTGATTTTCTCCGGCAGGCCGCTGCCATGCGTTTCGCCCAAAATGCCCTTCGGACCGAAAACGGTGCTATCGAGCTTCAAGAGGCCTTTTTCGACCGCCATCATCACTGCTGTCGCCGTGATCGGCTTTGAAATGCTCGCGATTCGAAAAAGGTGCTGCGAAGTCACCGCCTCCTTCTTCTCAGCGTCTGCGAAGCCGTAACCTTCTTCGAAGGCGATCTTGCCCGCACTCCCAAACGCAATCGAAAAGCCCAAAAGGCCGTTTTCGGCCAAAAAGGCCTCTGCAATGCCTCGAATTGCTTTCTCCTCGTTTGAGGATGGTTTTCTCAAAGTGGTCGAATCAGCCGCCAAAAGGCCCGCAGCTGGCCACAAGGCTGCGTTTTGAAGGAAAAGTCGTCGATTCATGAACGTCGTCCCAATAGCTTCGCAACTAGTCCAGCTTGTCGAGTAGCGCAGCTACTGCGCTGCTTTAATCCCCGCCACCGGCGACCTTCGGCGAGTTGCCGAGGGCGTCTTTGACGGCGGCGACGGCGTAGTCGCGATTGAGCTTGGTGATCCAGCGGACGCTGATCTCTTTCGGGCAGGCGGCTTCACACTCGTATTGGTTGGTGCAGTTGCCGAAGCCTTCTTTGTCCATCTGGCGGACCATGCCGAGGGTGCGGCGGTCCTTCTCAGGCTGGCCCTGTGGCAAGGTATTGAGCTGGCCGGCCTTGGCAGAGACGAAGAGCATGGCACTGGCGTTTTTGCACGCGGCCACACAGGCTCCGCAGCCGATGCAGGCAGCGGCATCCATCGCGGCGTCTGCGACTTCTTTGCCGATGGGCAGTGCATTGGCATCCTGCGGCGCACCAGTGCGCACGCTGACGAAACCACCGGCCTGCTGGATGCGGTCAAAGGCGCCGCGATCGACGACGAGGTCTTTGATGACGGGGAAGGCCTTTGCGCGGAAGGGCTCGACCCAAATGGTGTCGCCCGTGCGGAATTTCCGCATGTGGAGCTGGCAGGTCGTGGTGGCCCTTTCTGGACCGTGAGGCACGCCGTTAATCTGCATGCTGCACATGCCACAGATGCCTTCGCGGCAGTCGTGGTCAAAGGCGACTGGCTCCTGGCCTTTGGAAATGAGCCGCTCGTTGACGATGTCCATCATTTCGAGGAACGAGGCATGATCCGGGATTTCCGGGGCTTCGATGTCCTGGAAGTGACCAGGCTGACCTGCGTTCTGACGCCAGACTTTGAGGTGAAGATTGAGTTGGGACATGGTGGACTTTGAAAAGGCGTTTTACTTATAGCTGCGGACAGCGAGATGGACTTCTTCGAAGGTCAGGGGCTCTTTGTTGAGCTCAGGTTTGCTGAAGTCGCCGGTGTAGCCCCAGGCGGCGGCGTGGCAGAAGTTTTCGTCGTCGCGTTTGCACTCGCCTTCTTCCTGGTGCTCCACGCGGAAGTGGCCGCCGCAGCTTTCCTCACGCGTGCGTGCGTCGAGGCAGAGGAGTTCAGCGAACTCCATGAAATCGGCCACGCGTCCGGCTTTTTCGAGCTCGGGATTGCAGGCGTCGCCGCTGCCGGGGACGAAGACATTGTTGTGAAACTCCTCACGCAGCTCGGGGATGCGTTTGAGGGCCTCGGTGAGGCCGGCGTGGTCGCGGGCCATGCCGCATTTGTCCCAGACGAGGAGGCCCAGCTCGCGGTGGAAGCTATCCACGCTGCGTTTGCCTTTGATGTCGAGGAAGCGCTTGGTTTGTGCGGTGCAGACTTCGAGCGCCTTTTTGAATTCGGGATGCTCTTTGGTGACGCTGCCGGGCTTTTGATGCACGAGGTAGTTCGCGATGGTCGTCGGGATGACGAAATAGCCATCGGCGAGACCCTGCATGAGCGCGGAGGCACCGAGGCGGTTCGCGCCGTGGTCGGAGAAGTTCGCCTCGCCGAGCACATGCAGGCCGGGGAGGTTGCTCATGAGGTTGTAGTCCACCCAGAGGCCGCCCATGGTGTAATGCACGGCGGGGTAGATGCGCATCGGCTGCTTGTAGCCGTCTTCGCCGGTGATCTTTTCATACATGGCGAAAAGGTTGCCGTAGCGCTCAGCGATGGTCTTTTGACCGAACTGGCCGATGGCCTCTGCGAAGTCGAGATACACACCGCGACCACCGGGGCCGACGCCGCGTCCGTCATCGCAGGCTTCCTTGGCCGCACGGGAGGAAATGTCACGCGGGGCGAGGTTGCCAAAGCTCGGGTATTTGCGCTCGAGGTAGTAGTCGCGATCTTCCTCGGGGATTTGCGAGGCAGGCTTGCCGACATCGGCGGCCTTTTTCGGCACCCAAACGCGGCCGTCATTGCGGAGCGACTCGGACATGAGCGTGAGCTTGCTCTGGTAATCGCCGCTGACGGGGATGCAGGTCGGGTGGATCTGCGTGTAGCAGGGATTGGCAAAGTAAGCGCCCTTTTTGTGCGCACGCCACGTCGCGGTGACGTTGCAGCCCATCGCATTGGTGGAGAGGTAGAAAACGTTGCCGTAGCCGCCGGTGCAGAGCAGCACGGCGTCGCCTGCGTGGGCTTCGATTTTGCCAGTGACGAGATTGCGCGTAATGATGCCCTTTGCGTGGCCATCCACAGTCACCACATCGAGCATCTCCGTGCGTGGATACATCTGCACGCCGCCCGCAGCGATTTCCTTGTTCAAAGCCGAGTAAGCGCCGAGCAGGAGCTGCTGGCCGGTCTGACCACGCGCATAAAACGTGCGGCTCACCTGCGCACCGCCAAAGGAGCGGTTCGCCAGCATGCCGCCGTATTCGCGGGCAAAGGGCACGCCCTGCGCCACGCACTGGTCGATGATGTTCACGCTGACCTCGGCGAGACGATGCACATTGGCCTCGCGAGCGCGGAAGTCGCCACCTTTGACCGTGTCATAAAAGAGACGGTGCACGCTGTCGCCGTCGTTCTGGTAGTTTTTGGCCGCGTTGATGCCGCCTTGGGCAGCGATGGAGTGCGCACGCCGGGCGCTATCCTGGAAGCAGAAGCATTTCACCTTGTAGCCCAGCTCCGAAAGTGTCGCCGCTGCCGAGGAACCGGCCAAACCACTGCCCACGACGAGCACGGTGAACTTGCGCTTGTTCTTCGGGTTGATGAGTTTCGAGTCCTGCTTGTGCTTGGACCACTTCATGGCCATCGGGCCGGAGGGGATGCTGGAGTTGAGCATGGTGAATTTGAGATTTGAAATTTGAAAATTTGAGATCGCTTCACCGCCCATAGCCGCAGAGCCAGATGGCGATGACGATGGCAGCATTTCCAGCGAAGACGAGGCCCGCGAAGGCATAACCAGCCTTCTTGAAGAGCGGCTCGGATTTGTCCGTGCTGATGCCCAGCGTCTGAAAGAGGCTGGAGAAGCCGTGGCTCAGGTGGCTGCACAGCAGCGCCATGGCGATGAGGTAGAAAATGGAGGCTGGAGCCCAAGAGAAGCCGTCGATGACCATTTTATAGACGTTTTGTGCCTCATGGCCGTCGATGGTCACTTTGTAGGCTTTGCTGCCGAAGTCGTTGGCGACGCGGACGGTGAAGTGCAGCAGGTGATAGACGACAAAGGCCAGGATGGTCAGACCGCTCCAGATCATGGTGTGAGAGGATTTGGAGCTGACTTGGGCCTTGTGTTGGCCGTATGCTTCGGGGCGGGCAGCACGGTTCGCTTTGGTCAGGGAAATCGTGGCCACCACATGGACCAAAACCGCCGCAAGCAGGCCGATCCGGGCGATCCATACGCCACCGCCATGCAGCGCAGTTTGCAGCAGGTGGCCGTATTCATTGATGGCATCCGCGCCGACAAAGATGAGCAGATTGCCGATCATGTGGCCAAAGATGAAGCCGATCAGCATCAAGCCCGTCAGGGCCACAAGAATCTTCTTGCCGATGGAGGAGGCGTAGAAACGGGAAAAGGAGTCAAAAACAGCGCTCATGAGAAAAGGAAACACTCTCCTTATGGAGAAGCCGTCCTCACACGCAAGCCACACCGCGCACTTTTGCGACAAATGCATGCAATTTGGCAAAATAAACGCAAAACAGCCGCCTCCAGATAGGACGCGGCTGTTTTCAAAACAACAATTACCAACCAGCAGATCACTCACTCATCGCTATTGCCTGCGGGTCTTTTGCCCGTGACGGCGGCCCCGCCTTTGTCAGCGATCTTTTGCTTCACGGCTTCTTCGATCTCCGCATACACGGTAGCGTCGTTGCGGAGGACTTCCTTCGCGGCATCGCGGCCTTGGGCGAGCTGCGTGCCTTTGTAGCTGATCCATGAGCCGCGTTTTTGCAGGATTTCGAAGTCCATGGCCAGATCGAGCAGGGAGCCCACATTGCTGATGCCCTCATTGTACATGATGTCGAACTCGGCCTCCGTGTAGGGCGGTGCCAGCTTGTTTTTGACGACTTTCACCTTCGTACGGTTGCCAGTGACGGTGCCATCGGTGCTCTTGATGGCTCCGATACGGCGGATGTCCACGCGGACGCTGGCGTAGAATTTGAGGGCCTTTCCACCAGGGGTCGTCTCTGGATTGCCGAACATGACACCGATCTTTTCACGGATCTGATTGGTAAAGATCACCGTGGTGCGGGCTTTGCTGATGATGGCAGTGAGCTTTCGCAGAGCCGCACTCATGAGGCGGGCCTGGGCTCCGACGGTGCTGTCACCGATGTCACCTTCGAGCTCCTGGCGGGTGACGAGCGCAGCGACAGAGTCGATGACGACGACATCGAGCGCATTCGAGCGGACGAGCGTTTCGCAGATGCGCAGGGCCTCCTCACCGCTGCTGGGCTGGGAGACGAGCAGTTCATCCATTTTCACACCGAGGCGCCGGGCGTAGCCTGGATCGAGGGCGTGCTCCACATCAATGAAGGCAGCCAAACCGCCCATTTTTTGCGCTTGGGCGATGACGGTGAGGGTAAGCGTGGTTTTACCAGAGGACTCAGGGCCATAGATCTCGACCACGCGGCCACGGGCGAAGCCTCCGACGCCGAGGGCCTGGTCGATGAGTAGATTCCCTGTCGGGATGACGGCCACATCGGCTTTGCTCTCCTCGCCCATGCGGAGGATGGAGCCCTCACCATAGTCTTTCTGGATCTGCTGGATCGCTAGATCGAGATTTCGGGCACGGGCCTCGGCGACTTTGTTGGAGGCGGGTTCGGAGGAGGATTCTTTGGGTGCGCGGGCCATAATCGTGTCAGTATGTGTGTTGTGGGGGTTTAAAAAGCTGTTCGGTGGAACAGAAACCGCATTTTGCAGACATGGTAAAGGCTTTTCTCCAGTGAACAGTACTTTTCTGTGGTTAGAGCGGCATCGCGGTCACACGTTGCCGCTCTTTTTCTCGCCCGCATGCGTCCGAACCGCCCCGATCAACCCACCGCTCGTCAGAACCGCCACTCCAGGGGCGACTCCCAGATCGTCACCTACGATGAAAGCGACCTCGCTCCTCTCCTGGAGGACAAAAAAGACCCGCTCGTGCTCATCCTCGACTGCGTGCAGGATCCACACAACCTCGGTGCCTGCCTGCGCACAGCGGATGCCGCCGGCGTGTGCATGGTGGTCATGCCAAAAGATAAATCAGCCCCGATCAGTGAGACCGTGATCCGCGTCGCCTGTGGTGGCGCAGAAAACATCCCCCTCGTCCGCGTCACAAACCTGGTGCGTGCGATGGAAAAGCTCAAAGAGCTAGGCGTCTGGCTCGTCGGCACTGCGGACGAAGCGACGCAGAGCCTTTATGACCTGGATCTCAAAGGCGGCATCGGCATCGTCATGGGCGCAGAGGGCCCAGGCATGCGCCGCCTCACTGGCGAGCACTGCGACTTCCTCGCGAAAATCCCCATGGCTGGCCGAGTCGAGTGCCTGAACGTCTCCGTCGCGACAGGCGTGTGTCTTTTCGAGTGCGTCCGGCAGCGACGCCAGAAGTAGCTCTATTTTTTCTTCTTTGCCCGCTGCCCAGGATTACCTGCGGCACGGCCATCCGGCTTCGTGGCATCAAAGGCGGGATTGATCGTCGGCATGAGCGCTCCCACATCCTTTTGCCATGCTCGGAGCTCCGTGAGCATCGCTTTGACCCGCGCGGGCTCCTTCTCAGCCAGATTGCTCGTTTCACTCAGATCCGTGCGGAGATTAAAGAGCTCGTAGCGATCCATTTCAAACCAGTGGATGAGCTTCCAATCCCCACGGCGAATAGCCGCCCCAGGAGCCCCACCTTGGTTGCCATAATGCGGATAATGCCAAAAGAGCGAGCGCTCCGGCACCTCACCCTTCCCCTCCAAAAGCGGGCGCAAGCTGACGCCATCGATCTTCGCATGGACAGGCGCACCCGCGACATCCGCGAGCGTGGCAAAATAGTCCGGACTACACACCGGCGTATCGATCGTCCTACCAGCCTGCAGCACCGCAGGCCAGCGGATGACCAGCGGCTCACGAATACCTCCTTCGTAAAGCCAGCCCTTCCCTGCCCGCAGAGGTAGATTCGATGTGGGAGAGCCCTCGCTAGTGCTCAGACCACCATTGTCGGAAGTGAAAATGACCAGCGTGTTCTCCGTGAGTCCCAGCTCGTCGAGTTTTGCCAAAATTTTGCCCACCGCGAGATCCATGGCCTCCAGCATCGCAGCATAAGTCACATGCTCCTGGACGAGTCGCACGTCACGAGGCTCCTCGCGTCCGAACTTTGGCTCCAAACCGAGTTTTTGACGTTTCGCGGCATATTTGGCCTCCAAATCCTTGCGGGCATTCAGCGGCGTATGCACATCGTAGAACGAATAGCAGGCAAAAAAGGGCCGCGACTTGTTCGCCTCGATGAATTTACACGTCTCCGTCGCCAATCGATCCGGCAGATGCTCACCCGCAGGCCCATCCGGCAGCCGGGGATTGGCGTAGGGCGTAAAATACTTTCCAGGGCCATAAGGTCCCCCGCGATCGACGCCTCCCATATTGATGTCATAACCCTGATCCTCTGGCCAAAAGCCCTCTGGGCCGAGATGCCACTTCCCCGCGAAAAAAGTAGCATAACCAGCGCCCTTCATCATTTCGCCCATCGTCACCTCTTCATGCGCCAGGCGATCCGAATAGGGAGCAGGCAAAAGAAGGGTATTTCGCTTCCAAAGCTCCGGCCTGAGCGCCGCACCGATATAGTCCGTGACTCCCGTGCGCTGCGGCCAGCGACCCGTCTGCACCGCCGCACGCGTGGGGGAGCACACCGGACAAGCCGCGTAGCCCTGCGTAAAGCGAGCACCTTCGCGGGCGATCCGATCGAGATTCGGCGTCTCGTAAAAAGTGCTGCCATAACATCCCAGATCCCGCTGCCCCAAGTCATCCGCGAGGAGGAAAACCACATTGGGCCTCTGCGCATGTACGACAGACAACAAAAAACCAAAAGCGTAGAGAAAACACAAGAAGCGAATCATGGCATCACACAACGCTAGCTACGTGCACCAGCTTGCTCAAAGAAACGACACACCACCGCAGGAAAACTTCAGTTCACATCCTGGCTGGCTAATGCCGCTCTCTCTCAGTCTCTGATTCTTTACATGAGTGACTCGACATCACCATGCCTCAAATCTCGTAGCGAGTACAAGTCTTCGGCAGTTCTCCCGAGACATCGAGCCCCATCCCTACGATTGGGGCCGAACCATTGGCGATTTCTCGAAAAGTAGTCATTAACGAACTCTTTCGACCCGAGAACCGTTCCATCCGTGAAGTGCCGCACCCTCGTGCGCACCAACTCACCCAGCGATAGCCGCCCTTTCTTCGCCAAAACCTCCTCCGCCTTCTCTCCACTCACTCCGCGCCGAGCCACAGCCTTCCCCTCCGCCGTTTTCACCTCCAGCCCCACCGAAAACAACATCTGCCGATACCCTTCCCGCGCTCCGCTCTTCACCCAATCCTTCTCCCCCATATTTCGCCCCGTCACTCGGCAAATCCCCCGCTGACATTCCTTGTTCCCTCCCAGCGCCTCCGCATACCCACACCAACGGTAATCCTTCGGATCCACGACCATCCCTGCTCGCACCGCATTCAGATCAATATACGCCGCCATTGCCAATAGCGGGTTCCCTTTCCCCTCCACCAGCACACTGCGGAACCGATCCATCCACAACGTGCCCTTGCGCTTGTGCCGCTTGTTGTACCACTTCGTGAACCGCGTCTTCAGCTCCTGCATGAACACCGGCAGATTGCAAAACCGCCTCTTCAGCAACTCCAAGCGCCACCGCACCAACCCCTCTGCCCCACGCTTCCTCAGTTCCTCAAACTCTTCCCGAAGCCCCTCCACGAACGCCTTGCTATAAAGCACCCGCAGATGCCGAAAGAGCTTCGCTTCGCCCTCTGCGTCGCTGAGTCCTCCAAACTGCTCTTCGAGCCACCGCTTCTGATCCGGCACCTCCAGCAACAGGTGAAAATGGTTCCCCATCACGCAATAAGTCAGCACCCGCAGCCCACAGAACTCCGCCAGTCGCCAAATCACCCTGCGCAGCGCCTCCTTCTCCACATCATCCCAAAACACCGCCCCGCCACAGGTGCGGGACATGACGTGGAAGCAATTCGTCTGCGCCTGAAAACCGCGAATCCGCCTGGAGCCACGCCCCGAGCGCAAATACGGCCCTGTTTTGGCATTCACGCCGATGAGCTGCTTTTCCCGATCCTCTACGGGTGGGAACGCTGCTGCAGAAAAGGATGGGCGAACTGGATTCATGCGGCAGCAAGAGGTAATCGATAGATGGTCCATCCTGGAAAGAAAACCCAACACTGCAATAACTATCTTGCAGATACTTTATACATATCTATCAGCACCGTCACGATGTTTAATATCATCGGAAGGCCAAACCGCCTCTCACGACACGTTTACTTAGTATGCAGCGCTTTTTTGCTCTTCTTTTACTCGCGATTTCATGGGCCACTGCGGCTCCCAATGTGCTGCTGGTCGTTTCGGATGATCAGCGTCCTGATTCGATCCATGCATTGGGGCACGGACAAGTTGCCACTCCTGTGCTGGACCGACTGGTGGCGCGGGGCACGGCGTTTTCGCGGGCGTATGCAGGTTATCCCATCTGCCATGTCAGCCGGGCACAGATCCTCACGGGCACCCACGCATTCACTGCTCTGCCAAAATATCCCACAGGCGGTATTGATCCTAATTTGGCGACTTTGGCTGGGACACTGCAAAGGGCTGGCTACTTCACCTGCTACAGCGGCAAGTGGCACAATGATGGGCATCCTTTGCAGCGTGGCTATTCTCTGACGAGTGGACTTTTCTCCAGTGGCGGGGCCAAGGGGGTAGAGCAGCCTGCTATGGATGATCGTGGCCGGCCACTGACGGGGTATCGGGGCTGGACCTTCAAGGACTCTGAGAATCGAGCGGAGTTGGACAAAGGAGTGGGTTTACTGCCGGATAACAGCCGCATCATCGCTGACGGAGCGATCCGGGCTATTGAATCGGCTCCAAAGGACAAACCATGGTTCGTGCATGTGAATTTCGCCTTCCCGCATGATCCTCTTCAGTGGCCTAAGGGACTGGAAAATCGCTATTTGGCAGAAAAAATGGTCCTGCCGCCGAATTTTGCCCCGCTGCATCCTTTTGATCATGGGAATTTACTGGGCCGTGATGAGTTGCTGCTGCCTTCGCCTCGAACGGAATACGCGGTGCGTGAGGAGCTAGCGCTGTATTACGCGATGGTGACGGATGTCGATTCGCAGCTAGGGCGCATTCTGGCCGCTCTGCCTTCACAGGAGGAGACGGTGATTATTTTCACGAGTGATCAAGGCCTGGCGCTTGGTAGTCACGGCCTGCTGGGAAAACAAAACTGCTACGAGCACAGCATCCGCAGTCCACTGATCGTCTGCGGTCCTGGATTGCCCCGTAATGAGCGTTGTGCCGCGCTGGTGGAGCTAAGAGACCTTTTTCCGACGCTTTGCGATCTGGCGGGGGTGGCGGTTCCAGCGACGGTGACGGGGAAGAGCCTCTTGCCGCTTTTGCGGCATGAAACTGATCGCGTGCGTGTTTTTGCCACGGGTGTGTT
This sequence comes from Verrucomicrobiaceae bacterium, assembly GCA_016713035.1. NCBI lineage: Bacteria > Pseudomonadati > Verrucomicrobiota > Verrucomicrobiia > Verrucomicrobiales > Verrucomicrobiaceae > Verrucomicrobiaceae bacterium. The sequence goes on along the minus strand of JADJPW010000002.1, from coordinate 396,966 downwards.
CACGGACACTCAGCGCATGATCTGCGATGAGCGGTGGAAATTCATCCTGTATCCCAAAGTGGGCCGCGAGCAGCTTTTTGACCTGCAAGCTGACCCGTATGAGCTGAGAGATCTGAGCGCAGTTGTTAGCCATGCGGACACGTTGGCTCGCTTGCGAGCCGAGTTGAGGTCATGGCGTGTGCAAAGCGGTGATCCGTTGCGGTGATGGGCTTGTTAGCATTTCATGTGCGCTGGTGTTTGAAGATCCCTGTAGGGGCGCTATGACGTATGGGATGATTCTTCGTGTGTTTTTGATGGTACTCGCTCTCACAGCGGGCGGGAGGCTGCGTGCGCAGTCCACTGTGCCGCCACCTGCGCGGGAGTTGCGCGGTTCTTGGATCGCTACGGTGCGGAATATCAATTGGCCCTCTGAGCCCGGTCTGCCTGTGGAGCGGCAGCAGCAGCAGCTCCTCACGCTGATCGAGTCTGCGGCGCGGCTGCGGCTCAATGCGCTCATTTTTCAAGTCCGCCCCGCTGGTGATGCGATGTATGCATCCACGTTAGAGCCGTGGTCGCCTTTTTTGACCGGAGCGATGGGCCGTGCTCCTTCCCCAGCATGGGATCCTCTGGAGTTCGCCGTGAAAGAGGCCCATAAGCGGGGCATGGAGCTGCATGCGTGGTTTAATCCCTTCCGCTCTCTGGCGGGTGAAAAGCATGCGCCCAGCTCTGGCCACATGCGCCGTAAGAATCCCGAGTGGACGATGAAATACGGCATCGACTGGTGGATGGACCCTGGTGTGCCTGAGGTGCGAGCTCAAGCCATTGCGGTGATGCTGGATGTGACGCGGCGATATGACGTGGATGGCATCCACATCGATGATTATTTTTATCCTTATCCTATTACGGATGCCGCGAAGCAGAAGATCGAGTTCCCGGATGATGCAAGCTATGGCCGATACAAGGCGGCTGGTGGACCGCTGGATCGCCCTGCCTGGAGGCGACAAAATGTCGATGAGACGGTGCGCATGATTTATGAAGGCATCAAGATAGCGAAGCGCTGGGTGAAGTTCGGTATCAGCCCCTTTGGTCTTTGGAGGCCTGGCTACCCAGAGGGCACGGGCGGAGGGCTCGATCCCTTTGAGGAAATGGGGGCAGACTCTCGTAAGTGGCTGCAATCGGGCTGGGTGGATTATTTCACGCCGCAGCTTTATTGGACCATCGACCGTCCGAAGCTGGGGTTCACCACTTATTACGACTGGTGGCTCCAGCAAAACACGCTGGGCCGTCACATCTGGCCTGGTATGAATACCTCCAACGTGGGCAATGATCGAGTCGCTGGCGAGATCCTGCGCCAGATGAGTGTGCTGCGAGAGCGCGGCTTAAAGATGACACCTGGGCACTTTCACTGGAACTTCGGGGCTCTGCATAAAGACGTGGGCAAAGTGGCGACTTACACGGTCAGCCGTGCGTACACGACGCACGCCTTGCCGCCGGCGAGTCCGTGGCTGAGTCAGACGCCGCTACCTGCTCCTATTTTGGCCAAGGCTGCTGGCAATCGCGTCACTTGGCGGCATGCGGATGAGCGCTGGCAGTCTCACACACGCTGGTGGGTGATGCAGGCGCTAGTGCATGGCAAGTGGGTGACTCATGCTTCATTTTTCCATGATCAACTGAGTGCCGAGTGGCCTGCGGGTGCTGACGCTATCGCGATCCGCGCTGGTGGACTGGGCTGGGAAACGGGGGATGCAGGTGTGCTACTTAAGTGACTCGGTTCTGGTGATCAGCTCTTGAGCAGATCGAGCAGTTTTTCCACATCCTCGGCGGTATTGTATCCATGTACGGCGATGCGGATGCGCCCGACTTGGTGCATGACGTGGATGTTCGCGGAGAGCAGCGCATCGTGGATCTCCTGCGTATTGGCGTGGGTGAAGGCGACGATGCCACTCGGGTTCTCCGGCTGCTCGGGGGCGAGTGTGCGGATGCCGAGGTGGCGTAATCCAGCATGCACGCGGGCGATGAGCGGATCGGCGTGTGCTGCGATGCGAGCGACGCCGAATTGATCCAAGTAACGCAGGGAAGCATTTAGCGCATAGAGTGCGGCAAAGCTGGGCATGCCGACGGAGAAGCTCAGAGCTCCTGATTTGATGCGGGCGGATTCAAAGCGGTCTGGATCAAAGGCATTGGCGATGTGATACCATCCACCCGCTTTGGTGGTGAGTCGTGCAGCAGCTTTTTTGGGGATGCCGACGATGCCGCCGCCGTGGATGCCGAGCGTCCACTTGTGCGTGCTGGAGATGAGGATGTCTGCATCACTGCAATCGAGCACGACACGCCCGAGAGCCTGCGTGACATCGACCGAGAGCACGGCCTGCGGTGCGAGGCGACGCACCAGATCGCGCAGCGGAGCGAATGCGATGCGGTGCCCATTGTAAAAGCTCACTAGACTGACTTGGACCAAAGCAGTGCGTTCATTGAGCAGTGGCGCGAGGTCATCGAGGCTCAAAGCTCCCTCACGGTGCCGCCAGAGCCGTGTGAGGGGTTTTTCCGCCGCTGTGAGCCACGGGGTGGCCCCTGCGGGGAAGTCCAGATCGGTGATGACGACTTCATCCTGCGCCCGGAGCTGGAGTGCGGAGGCGAGCAGATTATACGCCTCCGAGCTGCATGAGCAGAAGGAGACCTCATCCGTGCTGAGACCGAGGTGCTTCGCAGCGATCTCACGGCAGGCCTCGACACGTGGAAAGTGAAAATCACGCCCGCGCATGCCAAGGGACTTGTGGGCCATGTACTCGGCCACTGCGTCATTCACGCACTGCGGCGGGATGCTCTCCGCAGCGGTATTGAGATAATGGAGACCACGGAGGGAGGGGAAATCAGTGAGTGGGAGCATGTGGAGAGGCGGGGAATGGAAAGAGGAATGCCGCTGACGAAGCGATTCTTTCTCCACGAGCGAGATGGGCCGATTATCTCGTTTTTTTCATTCTCAGCAGCTCGTAGGCACTTTTTGCGCCAGCTTCACCGCATGCGGCAATGCACCCAGCACGAAGCCGAGGCAATCCACCGCGCCCTGCGGCTTGCCCGGCAGCGCTAGGACGAGACTACGGTCCACAATGGCAGCGAGGCAGCGGCTGAGGATGGCATTGGGCGTGTGTTCGAGTGATTTCATACGCATCAGCTCGCCAAAGCCGGGAATCTCCACCCGCATGATGCCGCGCACCGCCTCAGGCGTGACATCCCTCTCGGCGATGCCTGTGCCACCCGTCGTCAGGATGAGTCCACAGCCCTGGGCTGAAAAGGAGCGGATAGCATCCTGGATGCGCAGCAGATCATCTGGCACGATCGCTTCTGCGAGCACGGTCCAGCCGTATTCCAGAGCTGCTTTGCGCAATGCGGGGCCTCCCAGGTCGTCGTAAACGCCTTCGGAGGCACGGTCAGAGATAGTGATGATACCGGTGGTCATAAGTTTGAGGTTCCTTGTTCTTGGCAGAAAATCAGGGAGACATCAAACTCCGCACCTTTGAAAATAGGGAACCGGGAACCGCCACTTGATGCGCCGCTCCGGCGAGCCTAAATGGGTCACGATGGCGATCCTAGAAGTCAAACATCTCACCAAACGCTGGCCCACCGGGCGAGTGGCGCTGGATGATGTCAGCTTCGAGGTGAAGGAGGGCGAGATATTAGGCCTACTGGGGCACAATGGAGCCGGAAAGAGCACCATCATGGGCATCACCCTCGGTATGGTACGGCCAGATACGGGTGAGGTACGCATCGGTGGCCGCAGCGTGCAGCGTGATCGTGCCGGTGCGCTCCAGCAGATCGGCGCGATCTACGGGGCAGCCTGTTTTTACGATTACCTCAGTGGTTGGCAAAATCTGCGGGCTCTATGCTCACTCTCCGGCTGGTGGGACGAAAAAGAAGTCCACCGCGTGGTCGAAATGGTGCGGCTGACAAAAGCCATCGGCCAAAAAGCCGCCACCTACAGCCACGGCATGCGCCAGCGGCTCGCTCTGGCACAGGCCTTACTACCGCGTCCGCGCATGCTGCTGCTGGACGAGCCCACCGACGGGCTCGACCCCGAAGGCATCCGTGAATTCCGCGAGCTGATCCTACACCTCCGCCAGCATCACGGCATGACAATCATGCTCAACTCCCACCTCCTCGGTGAAGTAGAGCAAATGTGTGACCGCTGCGTCATCATCAAAGACGGGCGAAAGGTCTTCGAAGGCGTGATTCCATCTCAGGAAAAAACGCGGCGCATGTTCCAACTCCACACAGATGATATCGGCATCGCTCGTGAAGTGATGGCACGCGTGGGTGCCCAAATGGATAAGCAAGGCATCGTCGAAGTGCCGCTGGAGATGGAGCCGCACCAGCTCGCCGCAGCTCTAGTGAATGGCGGAGTGCCCATCCACTCCTGGCAGCCCCACCGCCGCACCCTTGAGGAACTCTACATGGGACTATCTGGTAAATCATGATGCTCTTTCTCCAACAATGGCGCGGCGAGCTCCTGAAGCTCTTTGCACGCAGGCGGACCTTTCTCGGCTTCGGAGTGTTTGTCGTCCTAGAGCTCCTATGCCTATGGCTCATCAAAGTGAAGGGCCTCGGGCCGGTGCAGCGGGCCATCGTCGGCTCGGGCGAGAATATGGACCACTACTTCTCCGCACTCACCGTAGCTTTCCTCGTCGTGATCATGTCCTTCCTGCTCCTGGGAGCCCTTTTCCTCACACTGGTGGCCGGGGACATCGTATCGAAGGAGTCGGAGGATGGACACCTTCGCCTATTGCTCGCACGGCCCGTGAGCCGCTTCCGGCTGCTGTTGCTGAAATACCTCACCTCCATCAGCTACGCAGTGTTCTTGATCCAGTTTCTCGCCTGGACAGCCTTCGTCCTGGGCCTGTTGCTAAGAGGATGGGGCGGCGGATTCTGTGTGTGGATACAGGACATGTCCCTGGTATCTTTTTCGAGTGGGATGAGGGTCTGCGCCACTACGCACTCGGCACACTAGGCATGGGCCTGAGCATGACGGTGATCACCAGCATCGCCTTTTTTTTATCCTGCTTCCGCATGAAGCCTGCAGCAGCCACCATCGGCGCACTCTCTTACATGTTGGTGGACTTCATTCTACGAAACAGCGGCTTCATGGAAAGCTACCAGCACCTCCTCATCACACGCCACATGACCGTCTGGACCCGGCTCATGGCCGAAACCATCGAATGGCCGCTCGTCTGGCGCGGCTTCGCCATCCTCGCCGCGATAAATCTTACTTTGTTCACGCTGGGGTATGCCGTATTTGAATCGAGAGACCTCAAATCATGAATGTCATCAACAACATCCGCCAACTACGCTCATGGACCTCTGTGAATCGGGGCACCCGCTGCGTCTTTGTGCCCACGATGGGGGCACTACATGAAGGCCACGCCACCCTCATCCGCACCGCACGAGAAATCGCAGGCCCCGGTGGCAATGTGGTCGTGAGCAGCTTCGTCAATCCGCTCCAGTTTGGCCCGAACGAAGACTTCACCAGCTATCCACGCACCCTGATCGAAGACCTCACCATCTGTCGCGACAATGGAGCAGATGCCATCTTCTCCCCGAAAGTGGAAGACATCTACCCAGAGGGCCGCAGCATCCAACTCACCGAGACCAGTCTCTCAAAAGTCCTCTGCGGAGCCAGCCGCCCAGGTCATTTCGACGGCGTCTGCACCGTCGTGGCAAAGCTCTTCAACCTCGTCCAACCAGACGATGCCGTTTTCGGCAAAAAAGACTACCAGCAGCTCGCCATCATCCGCAGACTCGTGCGTGATCTCGACTTCAACATCGTCATCCACGGCGTGGAGACCATCCGCGAGTCCGACGGACTAGCCATGAGCAGCCGAAATCGCTACTTAAGCGCCGAAGAACGTCAACAGGCCCCCGTTCTGCGTGCCGCGCTCCAGCAAGCCCGTAATGCCTACCTCAAAGGCGGTGAAAATGACCCCAAAAAGCTCAAACAGCTCATTTTAGACGAAATCAGCTCCAAAGCCCCGCTCGGACAAGTGGACTATGTCGAAGTGGTGGACGCCACCACGCTGCAAGAGCCTTCCGAGAGCACCGAAATGGCCCTCATCGCCCTCGCGATCCGATTTGGCTCCGCACGGCTCATCGATAACATCGAGCTGAAATAAGGGCAACGCCCTCCCAGATATTACTTCAAATCCCGAAGAGCGTGTAACTCACCATCGACGGCTCGAATACTCCGCGCTCCGCTTTTCCGCGAAGTGCCAAACAAGCCTCGATTCGCCTCGAAAAACGCATTCACAAAATCCCGCGAGCCAATCACCGCCCCCGCTGTGAAATGCCGCACCTGCGAGCGCACCAACTCGCCCAGCGAGAGCTTCCCACCTGCTTTCAAAACCTCCTCGGCCTTCTCCACGCTCACCCCACGCCGAGCTATCGCCCCTCCATCCGCCGTTTTCACCTCCCGCCCGGTCGTAAACAAGATTCGTCGATACCCCTCCCGCGCTCCGCTCTTCACCCAGTCCGTTTCATTGGCATCTCGCCCCGTCACGCGGCAAATCCCTCTCTGGCACTCTTTGTTCCCTCCCAGCGCCTCCGCATACCCACACCACCGGTAATCCTTCGGATCACTCACCAGCCCACCTCGCACAGGATTGAGATCAATATACGCCGCCATCGCCAGCAGCGGATCACCTTTTCCTTCCACCAGCACACTACGGAACCGATCCATCCAGAGCGTCCCTTTCCGCTTGTGGCGTTTGTTGTACCACCGCGAAAAACGCTGCTTCACCTCACGCATATATACCGCCACATCGCAAAATCGCTTTTTGAGCAGCCCCAGCCGATGCTGCACCACCGCCTCAGAGCCCCGCTTCCGCAACTCGGCAAAATCCTCCTGCAACTGCTCCACGAACACCTTGCTATAGAGGACCCGCAGATGCCGCATCAGTTTTTGCTCGCCCTGCGGTCCACCAAACTGCTCCTCTACCCACCTCTTCTGGTCCGGCACCTCCACCAGCGCATGAAAGTGGTTCCCCATCACGCAGTAGGTCAGCAAGCGTACTCCACAGAACTCCGCTAGCCGCCACAGCACCCTGCGTAGCGCCTCCTTCTCCACATCATCCCAAAACACCGCCCCGCCGCAAGTGCGTGACATGACATGAAAGGCATTCGTCTGTGACTGAAACCCCTTCACCCTGCGCAGGGATTTACCGGCATCAGGCATGAGATATGGGCCAGTTTTGGCATTTACCCCGACGAGCTGCTCTTCGAGAGGCAGTTTTCTGAGCAGATCAACAGGCGGAAGCGCAGCGGTGGAGTTCATGTGCAACGAAGGGTGGACAATGCAGCCTGTAGGCCACAAAAAGGAGAATGCAATAACTTTGTGCCATGCTCAAAGTTACATATCGTGTGTCATTGCTTGCAAACTGACGTGGTTATCGGGTAGTTGTTGCATGATGCCTATGCATGAATCCACCGCCGCTGAGGCTGCGAGCCGCTTGTGTGCTGCTTGCGGCATGTGCTGTGATGGGACTTTGTTCCAAATCGTGCGGATGCAGCCTTCGGATAGACCGGGACGGCTCATGGAGCTGGGGGCGCGGATTCGGCGGAAAAATGGGGAGAGCTTTATGGAGCAGCCCTGCGCGGCACTGCGGCAAGGTGGGTGCTCGATCTATTCGGAGCGGCCCGTGCGATGCAGGGCCTTTCGCTGTGAGCAACTCCGCCGGTTGGAGCTCCATGCACGAACAGAGGCGGAATGCCTGAGTAGTATCCGCTCCGCTCGGGCTCTGGTGGAGCGAGTAAAGGGGCTACTGGAAGAGTGTGGGCAGCGTGATGATGGGAGTGCTCTCGTGGAGCAGTATGAGCGTGCTATTGCTACCCGTCCAAGTCCGCATCTGGAGCCTGAAATGACGAAAAATCGTCAATTGCTCGATGTAGCGATGCATGATCTTAAAAGTATGCTGAATCACGATTTCCATCCACGCATGTCACACCGCGCACTGGCTCTGGTGGCGCCGCGCCGCTTCGAGTGGGTGCCCGCGACGCCTACGGGCTCTCCAGGTGCTGGTGAGGTACTGGTGCGTGTGCGTGCCATTGGCATCTGCGGCACGGATTTCAGCGGCTTTCTCGGAAAGATGCCGTTTATCGAATACCCACGCATTTTAGGGCACGAGTTGGGCGTGGAGGTGCTGGCGACGGGTGAAGGGGTGACTGGGGTGAAGTCTGGTGATCGCTGCGCTGTTGAGCCTTATCTGAACTGTGGCAGTTGCCAGGCTTGTAAACGTGGAAATACGAACTGCTGTGAGACGCTTGCGGTGTTAGGTGTGCATACGGATGGGGGCATGCGTGAGGAGTTGCTGCTTCCGGCTGCGAAGCTCCATGTAGGCAATGCACTTGCTTTTGAGCAATTGGCGCTGGTGGAGACGCTGGCAATCGGTTGCCATGCTGTGAATCGCGCCTCGGTGATGGTTGATGATGAGGTGTTGATCATCGGAGCGGGGCCGATTGGGCTTACGGTGGTGGAGTTTGCGCGTGCGGCGGGTGCTCGTATCACGGTTTTGGAGTCCAATGCACGTCGCCGTGCCTTTGTGGAGACGCACTATGCTGGTGTGCGGGCTACGGGGGCTCTGGCTGCGAATTACAGGGCGCGGGTGATTTTCGATGCGACGGGGAATGCGGCGTCGATGAGTGCGACGCTGGGTTATGCGGAGTTCACTGGGCGTATCGTGTTTGTCGGTATCACGAAGGAGTCTGTGGTGCTGGATGATCCGCTTTTTCATCGCCGGGAGCTGACGCTGCTGGCTAGCAGGAATGCGCAAAGCGCGGATTTTCCACGGATTTTGGGGATGATCCAGCGCGGCGAGATTGATACGCGTCCATGGATCAGTCACCGCTGCGATTTCGCAGATTTGCCGCAGCACATGGAGTCCTGGCTGGACCCTGCTGCGGGGGTGATCAAAGCGGTAACGGTGGTGTGATGAGCGGGCTCAGGAGGCTGCGGCATTCACATGCTGCAGGAATAGATCCCAATCGCGAACGCGGTGGGTGTTTTTGATCAGATGCGTCACGGGTAGCTCTGGTGGTGTCGTGGGTCGGCGCAGGAGCTTCAGACCGGCTTCGTCGGGTAGCTTGTTGCCTTTTCGGCTGTTGATCTTCCGGTCGGCGAGGACGCAGTTTTCCCAGTTGGTGCCGCCTCCGCGTGAGATGGGGACGATGTGGTCGATATTGCCCTCATGAGGCCGGAGTTTTCGTCCAGTGTATTGGCAGATGCCGCCATCTCGCTCCCAGATGGCTTTGGCGCAGAATTTGGGGCGCCGACGCGGCACTTTGTCATAGCGGGCGAGCACGAGCACGCTGGGGATGCGCACGCCGCCGCTGACAGTACCGATGGCATTGTCCTCTGGTCGTACGGGCAGATGCACCCACTCCTCCCAGGTCACGGGCCGCATGTCTCCTCCGGGATGGATGTCGAGGGCGGTGGCGTTTCCTGCGGCGATCATGCCGAAGGCCTCGATGGGCGTTTTCACGTCGATGGCTTGCCAATGCCGGTTCAAAACCAGCACGCTACTTTTGTTCAACACTTCATTCATGCTCTTGGCTCCAGGGTTGGAATTACGGCACGGAGAAAGCCTGTGTCACAGACGTTTCCCAGCGTTGGACGGCCATGCTGGCGAGAGTTCGCGTTTTGCCAAGAACTTCCTCCTTGTTTAAAAACGACGCTCTGACTAGACTCCGCACCGCACGGCTCCGTTATACCCACCGGATCATGTCTGATCTCCACGCCCACACGCCTGACAGCGTCATCACCTTGCGGCCGAAACGCCGCTCCTCCTTGCTCGGTAGAGTCGAGGGAGATGGGCAAAACCAAATCGGCCTGCGCCCCGTCGAGGGCTGGCAGAAGCGGAACATGGATTATCTCAATAAGGTCCTTTTGCCGGTGCTTCTGGCACCGCGCCGCCCTGGGCATGATTTTGGGACGCTTCCAGAAGTCGCCGTGGATGAGATGGCCGTGACTTGGCTGGGGCATGCGGGCTTCCTGGTGCAAATCGGTGGCATGAATATCCTCATCGACCCGATCTGGGCTCTGTGGCTGGGGCCGATCAAGCGTGTGCGCCATCCGAGTGTCTGGGCACATGATCTGCCGCGAATCGATCTCGTGCTGATCACGCATGCGCACCATGACCATTTACATGTCCCCTCACTGCGCAAAGTGGCTGCGGCTCAGCCCGTGATTGTGCCGGAGGGAGTAGGCGGGCTGCTGAAGAACTGTGGATTTGGCCGCATCGTCGAGCTGCGCCCCTGGCAGAGTGCCACCTTTGCCGAGCTGCGCATCACGCTCACGCCGGCACGGCACTGGGGAGCACGGATGCTCCATGACACGCATCGCGGATTCGGTGGTTATCTCATCCAGGGGCCTGGGCACACGGTGTATCATTGTGGAGATAGTTCCATGTTTGATGGTTTTGCGGAGATCGGTCGCAGGGCCAGCATTGATGTCGCACTGATGCCTATCGGCGCCTATGAGCCACCCAGTGGACGACCGGTTCACATGAGTCCAGAGGAGGCTCTGGATGCCTTTCTGATGACTGGTGCACGTCACATGGTGCCGATGCATTTTGATACTTACCCTCTCAGTGGCGAGCCACTGCACGAGCCTGCGGAGCGGCTCATCACTGCTGTGGCGCAGCGTGGGCTGGAGGGGCGAGTCACTGTGCTGAATGAAGGAGAAAGCGCCATCTTTCCTCCGCCGACTGGCAGCCCGACGTGAACACGCTCACTCCACACACCAGCCCACGGCTCACGCTCATCGCCGCTGTGTCGGAGGATGGCTTCATCTCGCGTGAAAAGGGTGTGCCATGGGATCTACCGCGTGATCGCCTTCATTTTCGTGCCATCACGGCGGGCCGTTGGCTGCTCCTCGGCCGACGCACGTATGATGAGATGCGGGGCTGGTTCCGCGATCACACGCCGCTGGTGCTCACGCATGACTCGGGCCTCATCGTGCCGAATGGGCATGCCGTCCGTGATGTCGCGGAGGCTCTCGCTTTGGCCCAAAGCAGCGCAGTGGGCGAAATCTTCGTCTGTGGCGGCTCCGCAGCCTATGCAGCAGCCATGCCGTATGCCCAGCGGCTACTCATCACGGAGGTCCAGACCACGCTGGGCAGTGGAGTCTCTTTCCCCGCCATCTCGCCGGATGAATGGATCTGCACCAGCAGCCAGCGGCAGGATGCGGATGCGGAAAATGCGCACAGCATGCGATTCACCGAGTATCAGCGCAGGAAATGAGGTCTGTGTGAAATGGGTGTGAAGCATTTGCTGCATGCGCTGGCTGGCATGAAGCTGCCCCCATGTCCCCGCGCATCTTTCTGCTGAAAATCGCCGCCATCTTGTTCTGTGCCGCGCTGTACTTTACCCGCGTCCTTCTCAGTGGGGGCACGTACTTCAGTTTCATGCTGTGGAATCTGTTTCTGGCGGCGCTGCCGCTGGGTTTCGCACTACTGCTGCCACGCAGCCGTGTTTACTCGCGGGCGCTGCCGCTGCTGGCGCTATGGCTGCTTTTCTTTCCGAATGCACCCTATGTGCTCACGGATTTGATCCACCTGCGGCCCCGTGTTGGTGTGCCAGTGTGGTTTGACCTCACGATGCTGCTTTCCTTTTCCTTCACGGCACTGTGGCTGGGCTTTGAGTCCCTGCGCCTAGTGCAGACCTGGGTAGCGCGGCATTTCAGCCATCGCACAGCTTGGGCAGGGGTGGTGCTGGTCATGCCTCTGACGGGATTTGGCATCTATTTGGGCCGCTTTTTGCGCTGGAATAGCTGGGACATCCTCACACGGCCACTCGCACTTATGCGCAGCATCGCCGCACCGCTCATGCAGCCTACGGCATATGCGGAGGTATGGCTTTTCACCCTCATCACCGCCGCGCTGCTCACGCTGGCGTATCTCGTGTGGATTTTTGCCGCTCCCTCGGCGAAGGAAGTGGACTGAAATGAACTGCTACGACGCCGCGCACGATCACCTGCTGCTCTTTGACGGCATTTGCCATCTCTGCGACGGCGGTGTGCAGACCCTCGTCAAGATCGACAAGCACGCACGCATCCGATTTGCGCCGATCCAGAGTGAGCTAGGAACCCGCCTCTATCGTGAGCACGGGCTCGATCCGCAGGCACCGCACACCATGCTCTTCATCACACCCCACGGCGCATTCCGTGCGAGTGATGCCGGGATCGAGATCGCGCGGGCACTGGGCGGCTGGTGGAGCCTCGCGGTGATCTTCAAAGCACTCCCCCGTAGCCTGCGGGATGCGCTGTATTACTTCATCGCTCGCCATCGCTACCAGTGGTTCGGCAAGCACCAGAGCTGCATGCTCCCCACCCCAGAGCTGCGCCAGCGCATGCTTTCCTAAATCTCCCCCGCCCCAGCCTCTCATGTCAGACTCCGCCCAGCTCACCGTCCGCGTCACGCCCAATGCCCGTGCATCCGCCTTCGCAGGCTGGACTGCGGATGAAAAAGGCCGTCCCGTGCTCCTCATCAAACTCGCCGCTCCACCCGTCGATGGAAAGGCGAACACGGAGCTCATTCGCTTCCTCGCCGAAGAGCTCGACTGCTCGAAAAGCCAACAACGCCCCGGCTTTTATCTCATCTGTCTGCTCATGCTGGCGATGCTGGTGCTGACTCTCTATCTAGCCTGGAAGCTCCCGATGGCAGAGGAATTGGCGCGGATGCGTAGCCCTGAGGTCCCAGGAGCCTCAACTCCACGCCCACAGGCGACACCACTCCCCTAGTCATCACCACGCTCACTCGATAAAGATGAATCGCTGTGTGCTGAGGGCAGCGAGGGTGATGTCTTCCCAGAGGTTTTTGTTGGAGGCGTAGCTTTCGATGGTTTGCAGCATGTGGGCTTTTTCCTTCGCCGTGGGGAGACGTGAGTAGAGGCTGAGGAAGAGAGTATTGACCTTCTCCTCGTTGTTGGTGGCCTTACGTAGGTTCAGGCTAAAGGTGGACCAGCCGCTGGTGATCTGGCCGAGAAGTGCGCCATTCATGATGGTGAGCGCTTGTGGCACGGAGGCCTCGTCGGAGGCGTTTTCGATCACATCACGGTCACTTTGGCCGAATTCGCGCAGGAAATGGCCGCGTGGGGCTGGGGAGGGCAATTCCGCTGCACGGCTCCATGTCTGATGCAGCGTCTTCTGATAGGTTTCGTAGCTTTTGATGCTCTTTGGGTCTTTGAGGCCGAGGAGGGCTTCGCTGGCTTTGATGCGGCTGATGAGCTTGTCATTGAGCGGGGCGGCTTTGGCATCGACGCGGGCATTTTCCATCATGTTCATCATCGCCATCTCCATGGGGCCATCTCCGGCGCTGGCGGCGAGCTGGGCCTGGATTTCTTTGTTGTTGGATTTCTTCGCAGCCTCGTAGAAGCACTTGGAGACAGTTTCCCGCAGGATGCGCTGGCTTTCCCCCAGGCGGCGCTGGATTTCGCGGGCCTTTTCCTTGTCGTCTTTGGCACGGGCGACATCGAGCTCTTTGCGCAGAGCATCGAATTCCTTGTTTTGCGACTTCATGGCTGCGGCGACTTGGCAGCATCAAAGAGGAGTGTGTCCTCGGTTTTATCGAGCATGGCGGTGAGGTCGCGGCGGTTCGCGAGGTCGCGGCGCTCACGCTCACGGGCGGACCAGTTGGGCTGCTCAGGATCGGGACTGACTAGGGCGACCATGGAGTCCCAGACCTGCTCGGCGGTCATGCGGCGGAAGACGGGGCCCTGGAAGTAATAGGGCACGCCAGGAGCGACCTCCTTCTCACTCGCCCGGGCAAAGGCCTGGGTATTGAGCAGTATGCGCAAATAGGCCTTCATGTCGTAATGTAGGGCGACCATTTGTTTTTCGAGAAAACGCATGAGCTCGGGGTTCGCAGCGACAGAGGTGTCCATCATCTCATCGACCTGCTCGTAGATGCCAGCTCCAAAGACGCGTTTCCACAGACGGTTGGCGATGATGGTGGTGAAGCGCGGATTTTCTGTCGATGTGAGCCATTTGCCGAATTCGCCGACGGTGTTGGATTCTTTGGTCAGGGAGATGGGCTTGCCAAACATGACAGAGGCAGGGACGACCTCCTTCGGCTTTGCGTCGGGGTATTTGTAATCATGTGGGAGGCGGATGGGGCTCTTGTTTTGCACCACCAGCGTGTCACGCAGCGGGCGGAAGACCTCTTGGAGCGCCTGCCGCATGAGATCCTGGGTTTCTTTATCGAGCGATTTGTCCGCACGGATGAGCTTGTTGACGCTGTCGTTGCCTTTGGACCGGTAGCTGCCAGCGGTCATGTTGTGCGTGAAGGCGGCCATCTCGAAGAACTGCTTCTGGGTCCATTTATCGAAAGGATGGTCGTGGCACTGGGCACACTCCATGCGGGTGCCAAGGAAGATGCGCGTGGTGTTCGATAAATTATCGAGCGGCATGCCGCGGTCACGCATGTAGTAGCCGATCGCACCGGTGTCAAAACAGGTGCCCTCGCTGGAGACGAGCTCACGGGCGAGCTGGTCCCAGGGCTTGTTTTCGCGCAGGGCTTGGCGGAGGTAATTGACGTAGTTTTCAGAGGTGGTATTCCCCGCGCCACCCTGGGTCTGCGCACGGAGCACATCGGCCCAGTAATTGAAAAAGTGCTGCACATAGCCCTCGGAGGCGAGCAGTGAATCGATGAGCTTGGCTCGCTTGTCCTTGGCGATGCTGGCGTGAAAGGCCTGCGCCTCATCCAGAGTGGGGATGCGGCCCACGACAGTCAAAAACGTGCGGCGCAAGAAGGTAGCATCATCCACGAGCGGATTGGGCGTGATTCGGTGCTTCTGCCAGCTTTGTGCGAGCAGGGTGTCGATCTGTTTCGAGGCAGCGGAAGTGTCAGCGGCTTGGGTGCTGTTGATGAGGCAGACAGCGGCGACGAGCGAGAGATGCAGCGTGGCTTTCATGGGGGCAAAAACGCGCCGCCTTCGAAAAAGGTGTCAATACAGGGCCAAGAAGCCAATCTTGGCACAATGGATGCCAAGGGAGGTCTTGCAGCCTCAGTCAGAAAAAAGCCAAGCCCTCCACAATTTTCTGCGTGACGAACAAAACACCAATCCGCTAAAAGCAGAAATGGAAATCAACCCCTACGCCGCCCCGCAGTCTGAAGTGCTCCAAATCGACACTGAGGATGAGGTCATCCGCAGGAAGCATATCGAAACCGAGGCCGCGCTGAAGTCGGTGGGCTTTTTGTATTATTTTGGGGCCTTTTTTCATGATCTTTGCAGACGTCATGGGCCTCAGGGGCATACTGTTGCAGGGCATGGAAGGTGCCTCGCCTGTGGTGGTGGGTGCCATTCTCCTACTCCTCGGGGTCGGTCAGGGTATCGCAGCTTACGGCATTCGTCGTTTAAAGAGCTGGTCACGCATCCCGACGGCCATTTTCGCGACGATCGGCCTGCTCGGCTTCCCCATAGGTACACTGATCAGTATTTACGTCCTGGTGAAGCTATCTAGCGCCCAAGGGAAATTCGTGATGACCCCAGATTATCACCGCATCATGGCCGCCACGCCGCATGTGAAGCGGAAAAGCGGCATCTTGAAGCTGTTCGTGATCGTACTGCTGATCATCATTGTCATCGGCATCGTGATGGCGATGCTCGCGTAGAGAGGGGTAGGAGGCTGGATTCCAGGGGAGAGCGTGGTTACGCATCCCCTGCACTCTCTGGTTGCCATTCCAGCAGGGGCCGCCATTTTCGCCGCCGTTTTCCTGCTCCCGCAGCCCCTTTTATCTCCCACTCATGCGCACCCTCGTCATCGGCGACATCCACGGCTGCTCCACAGCGCTGGACAGGCTTTTGCAGGAGCTGGCACCGCAGCGTGAGGACACACTCGTCACCCTGGGTGATTACGTGGACCGTGGCCCAGACTCCAAAGGCGTGATCCAGCGGCTCATCGCGCTCGATTCCCGCACACAGCTCGTGCCCCTCATCGGCAATCATGAGCTACTCATGCTCGACTCTCGCAGCGGCATCTTCGACTACAGAAACTGGTACATGGTCGGCGGGGCGAATACCCTGGCCAGCTACACCGATGTGACCGGGCCAGAGTGGAGCGCCGTGCCCGATGCACACTGGCATTTCCTGGAAAAGCGCTGCCAACGCTACTTTGAGACAGAGACACATCTCTTCACCCACGCCACCATCGAGAGTGCCTACCCGCTGGCGGATCAAAAGGACACCTGGCTCTTCTGGCGGCGCTTTGATGAGGCCCACGCTCATTTTTCTGGCAAAACGCTCATCTGTGGTCACACCGCACAAAAGAGCGGACTGCCCGCGATGAAGCCTGGGTGCATCTGCATCGACACCTGGGCCTTTGGCGAGGGCTGGCTCACTGGCATGGATGTGGCACGCGAGGAGTTCATCCAGGCAAATCAGCGCGGCGAGCTGCGGAAGCTATCTTTTGAAGACGTCGCAGAGATGCGGCGCAAGCTCTGAGCTCCCTCCCCCCCTCACCACCACCATCATGCAGCGCCCGCCTTTGCCCCTACTCATCGCGGCGCTCGCTTTTTTTTGGTGCATCGGCGTCTTCATCCTGCTGCCACGGATGGAGGACAAGCTGCTGCACGCGGCCCAAAGCACCCTGGAGGCACAAAAAACGCTCCAAGGCCGACTCAGCCGCGTGGAGCTGCATTTTGATAGCCAAACGGCCATACCCACGGGCAAAGTGCGCAGCGCCACGGATGCCCGTATTCTCCTAGATACTCTACAGAATGAAGTGCGTGCTCCCACGCTCTTTGGAGCCGTCACGCAGCTCAATCCAGTAGCCTCCGTCCGCAGTGAGGTGGAGATCGCTCCATTCCCAGCAGGCTGGCTGCTACTCGCGGTGCAGGGAGACAGAGCACAGCTCCGTGGCATCGCCGCGACGGAGTACGAGGCCCGCGACATCACTCGCAGCCTCGCAGATGCATGGAGCGAGTCTGGCATGCGGCTAGAGAGCTCCCTCCAGCATGACTCCGCCGCGCATGATGAGGCCGCTGGCATTCAGTCCACGCTCACCAGCCTACCGATCCGTGCTCCAGACACGAGCCGCGTGGAGCTGCATCTCGCCCGCATCGGAGCTGGCTGGGAAAAACTGCCACTCCATGAGACAGAGCCCTTTCTGCGCAGCCGAGCCAGCGCCGCAGGCATCAGCGATGCAGAGTGGACGGGTCTGGCTGCGCCGCTCATCGAGCAGATGCAGCGCATGCATGCTGCGGCCACTCAGCGTGAGGCAGAGCGTGTGGCGCGTGAAAAACTACCCCCCGCGCACCTCTTCATCGCCGTGCGAGGCCAGGACATCCTCCTCCGTGGTGAAATCAGCCACGCAGACGAAAAGCGCCGCCTCCTCACCGAGGCACTGGCCGCATTCCCCACTCATCGTGTGCATGATGCACTGCGTGTCGATGCGCAGCGCTGGGAGCGCACAGGCCTACCACCTCTCACCGCCGCTTTGCTGCCAGAAAAGGGTGCCAAAGCAGAGGGGAAGGCCTTTCACCTCTGCTTCGGTGGTGCAGCATGGACCGCGCTGGACTGGCGTGGCTCGCGTGCTGATCCCTCTTGGAAAAAGGAGGCACTGCCTGCCGGATTCGATGCCGGCACACTCCGCGCGGACAACGCAGCACTCATCGACTGGCTACAAGGCGGCAGCGATCCCGCAGTGCCAGCGTCCTCGCCACCAAAGCCCGCCTTCATCGTGCTCGCGCTACTCGATGGAAAGGCGCTTCTCGCTGGCCGTGTCGCAGAGCCAGCACTCCACGCCCAGCTCCTCCAGGCCCTGCGCGAGGCCTATGGCACACACCACCATCTACAAACCGACGCCTTCCTCATCAGTCCACAATGCGAGGCCAGCGCCGACATCCTACCCACCACTCGCAGCCTCCCAGCGCATGATGCAGGCGTGCCGCGGCTCGCTGTGGCGCGGCCAGGTGGCCCCTGGCAGCTACTACCGCTCAGCGCAGCTCTGTTAGAGCCCGGCGGCATCAGTCGCTCCGGTTTGTTGCCTCCGCCCCTCTCGGCCAACGAAATCGAATCCGCCGCCGCAGATGCCCTGGAGCAGCTCCGTGCCGTCTTGAACCGGAAATGATCAATGCGTGGCACTCGCCACGTTCATGCCTGTGGGTGTTTGCGTGAGTTTCTCCATTCACTTCACCGGCTGCGCGGGGCGCACGCTCTCGCCCGCAGTTGGCTCAGGTGCCTCCACTGCCATGGCGGGCTTCGCATCGGTGACTGCACCTTCACAATCGACGAGCAGTACCAAATCTTCACGTTTCTCTCCGAAGGAAATACGGCGCACCAGCACCCGCACCACGTATGCCTGCCCCCAGGTGGTCGAGCGATCCATAAAGCGGCCCAGTGGCGTATTTTTCGGTACACAGGCCTCCAGCGGCTCACTGCCATCCGCCAGAGTTTGTAGCTGATAGCAATGGTAGTTCTCCCGCTCGGCGACAGGTAGCTCGAAGCCATGATTCGGACGCAGCAGCCCCGTGCTCCACACGGGCTCATCCGGCTGCTCTTTCAGGGATTTGAGAGTCCGCTTCTCCAGCGACTCCTGGAACAACGGCCAATCAATGCGCGGCTTCCCATCGGCCCCAGGCAGCAGGCGCACAAAGACGCCGCTGTTCGTCGCTGTAGTCACCCGGTAGAACACGGTGATCTCCGCATCAGGGATGCGCACCGCGAGTCCACGCAGTGGCATCAGAGCCTTGAGGATCGGGCGCACCGCATTCTGCGGACCGAACATGGCCTCGATCTGCTCGGCATACTTTGCTCCCTCATGCACACAAGCCTGCCGCGCCTCAGGCGTCTTGGCATTAAAAAGCTCTGGAATGAGGTAACGGAACTCTGCCCCGAGAGCCACGGTATCCGGCGGTGATGTCCGCAGTTTTTCCAGGGCGATCTCTGGAATGGTCGTGGGCGGCTTTCTAGGCACCTCGGGCAGTGGCTCTTTTAATGTGGGGACACTAGGGCCAGCGCGTCTCGCTGCCTCCCTGCTCCGCTCGGTGCTCCATCCATACCCACAGGCCACCGCCCATCAGCGTCGTGAGAATGGCAAAGGCCGCTACCCATGGCCAAGGCGAAGGCTTCAAGTGCTCCGGCACGAAATCCTCGTCCACCTCCTGCACTGTCCCAGGCACCACACCCTGATCCACTGGACGGTCAGGCAATGAGTGCCACTGCATCTGCGACTGCGAGGCGGACTTTTGTGGTGCGGAAGGAGACTGTGGCTGGGGTGTGAACTCGGGGGCCGCTGGGGCGAACTGCTGCCGCGCCCACTCTGCCGCCTCGGGCGAAGGGGCCACCATGGGCTGCTCCTCAGGCGCAGCGGACACACGGCGGCGCTCCTGGCTCACCGCCGCGACATGGCCGTGGGTGATGAAGGCGGAGCGCGGAGCATGCCGGGCACAGTGTGGACAGCTCACCATACCAGCGGCGTTTTGCTGCTGGCAAAGAAAGGCCTGCCCGCAGGCAGGACATTGGACACTGGCGACGATTCCCTGGCTCATGGCTGTTGATGTGCCAAACATAACCCATGAACGAGTCTTCGTGCGAGTCGAAACTGGCTAATTCCTGCGCCCACGCTATTTTTCACCCCTTCACATGAGCCGTACGCACGCCGAAGAACTCAAAATCCCCCGCCACATCGCCATGATCATGGATGGCAATGGTCGCTGGGCAAAAAAACGCGACCTCCCACGCACGGAGGGCCACCGCGTCGGTGCCCAGGTCGTGCGCAAGGTCACAGAGGCCTGCGGCGAGCTCGGCGTGGAGTTCCTCACCCTCTACGCCTTTTCCTCAGAGAACTGGAAGCGCCCAAAACGTGAAGTGGATGCCCTCATGAAGCTCTTGGTGCTTTTTTTGAGCACCGAGCTGCCCGTCATGCTGGAGCAAAACATCCGCCTCCAGGCCATCGGTCGCCTGCATGCGCTGCCGCAGTTTTGCCAGGATGAGCTGCACCGCTGCATCTCTGCCACAGCGCAGAATACCGGCCTCACGCTCATCCTCGCCCTCAGCTACGGCGGCCGGGAAGAGATCGTCGATGGCGTGAAGAGCCTCATAGAGTCCGTGGAGAAAGGCCACCTCGATAAGGCCATGATCGACACCGAGGTCTTTTCCAAGCATCTCTACACCCGCTATTACCCTGACCCCGATCTCATGATCCGCACCAGCGGTGAGATGCGCCTCTCGAACTTCCTCCTCTGGCAGCTCAGTTACACGGAATTCGTCATCACGGAAAAACTCTGGCCCGATTTCGATAAAGAAGCCCTCATGGATGCCATCCGCATCTACAACAACCGCGAGCGCCGCTTCGGTGGCGTGTGATTGGGGCCTCCAATCGCCACTTTTCGGCTAAACCGTGCGAGCTGTCACCTCGCGTTTCGGCGGCATGCACAGCAGTGCTTCGCCCAGCAGCGCAATCGCCATCAAAAACAGGAACGTCCGCCAAACCTCACTCGCCAGGCTCTTTTCGTCCTCCACGCGGTCTTCGATGATTTGGTGATCCAAACCGGCAAAAAGCTCACTGAGAGCCGTTTTGCCGAGAAAATCGGGCAAATCCTCACGGAGCGGGCGATTCAGCGCCACGAGCTTTTCGCCACTTTCGGCGATTCCAGCCCGCAGAGGCAGTTCGGTGCTCAAAACAGCCTCACCGCGTCTTTTCCACTCGCCAGCGCCGAGCGCATTCACACCCGCTTCACGCTGCTGCGCTTTCCCAAGCCCCCGCGAGCCATCATTGAGCGCCCGGTGCAGCATCGCAAACATCACCACGCCATCGCGTGCTAGAGTGGATACTCCAGAGCCGGGCAGCGTGCCGAGGAACCAGACTTGGTTTTCACCCGTCGTGTCCGCACGCATCAGCAGCGGCTGATTTTCACCGAGACGGGCCAGCGGCGTGCCTTCACCGAGGATTTCACAGCGGCGCTGCACTTCGAGGTCGCCGAGCGGCAGCGCGGTGCCGCTGCGTGTGTTCGCGAGCAGGCCCGCGTCGTTGCGCCACCAGCTCACGGTGGCTGGTTTGCTTTCGCCGCTCCATGCGCCCCAATGCAGCCCCGCGAAGGCATTCGTGTTCGGAGAATCGGGAGGTAAAAACAGCACGCAGCGAGCATTCGCGAAATTGCTTGGTAATGAGGTCACCCTCCTTCGGCAGCGGCGCATGCCAGACAATCAGTGCCGTATCGTCCCACGCGATCTCCGCAGCTCGCGACGGCGGTAAAACGGTGCAGGCATACTTCCGCGTGGGATCGGCGGCGGCTTCGAGCGCGGCTTGCAGCGGCGTGAAGGTGGCTTCGTCCTCGCTGACGATCACACTGCGCAGCACTGGCGGCTCGGCGAAGACGAAGTGGAAGACGTTGTCGCTCGGTGAGGCATCGGCGGGCAGTTCGACGCGTCCGTGGCCCTGCTTCATCGTTTTGGCGATGGGGATGGCGTGCGCCTGCAAAACGAGCTGCGAGTCCTTCATCTCCGCTTTGAAAGTCGTGCTCACATCCCCCACGACGAAGCGCAGCGGCAGTTCGAGCGGCTCCTTGGCCGAATCCGGCCGCGTGACACGCACATCGAGCAGCAACTCGGCCTTTTCCGCCGTTTCGCGTCGCGTGACCCGCTCGACGCTGATGCTCAAATTCTGCTCCACAGGCTGCGCATACGTCAGCAGATGAAAACGCACGCCTTTGAGGCTGGCGAAGCCGCTGCGCAGCGCCTGCCAGCGTCCGCCACCGGCATCCCAATCGCTTTGGCGCAGATCACTGAGCACCCACACATCCGTGCGGCCCGTTTGGTTCTTCGAGATGTAATCCAGCGCACTTTGCAGCAGCCCCGGCACATCCGCGCTCGTGTCCGTGGGGCCGGTAATCGGCAAATCGGTGAGCGACTCCGGCTTTTCGAGCGCCTGCGGCTGGAGATGCGCATTCTCGATCAGCACCAGTTTGGACCGAGTGCCCACCGTGTCCCGCAGCGCCTGCGAGAGCTTCGCGAGACCTGCGCTGCGCTTGCTGCTGCCCGTGGCGAGGTTTTGCTGCTCCATGCTCGCCGAGCGGTCCAGCAGCACGATCACCGTGTCCGGCACACCGCCCGTCAGCCCGAGCAAACCGCCCGCCATCGGCCGCGTGATGACAAACAAGATCGCCGCCACCGCCAGCACGCGAAACGCCAGGATCAAAACCTGCCGCAGCCGCGACAGCCCCTTGTTCATCCGCTGCGCCATCCTCAGAAACATCATCGCTGCCCACTTCACCTGCCGCCGCCGATACAGGTGGATCAAATGAATAACCACCGGCAACGCCGCGAGCGGCAGGGCGAGAAGCAGCGCTGGGACGAGGAAGGTCATGGGAAGTCGATGTGCTGGCCACTTGGCAGTGTCCTTTTTTGTTCCACCTTATTTGCAGCCTCAAGTGCCTCCTGCATTTCACGGGCATGGCGAGGTGCCTGAGTGATTTGCCAAGCAGAAAATAGGGCCAAAGGAACGCAAAAGACCAGCATGCCTATTTGGAATGTGTTTTCTCCGCCAAACAGCATCTCCCAAAAGCCGTCAAAACCCATATATAAGACCAAGGCTAGAGTTACTTCGCCCGAATCAGCATATAGATTTCGGCGCTTGATTCGCAGCCAAGCGTAGAAAGTCACGACAACCGTCATGAAGATCGCTTCACTGAGCCATTTCGTGGAAAACGAGCCACTAATCGAGAATGCCCACCAATACATGAGAAGAGTCATGCTTGAGAGGAGAATAAAGATCGCGAAATCCCGTGGCTGCATGAAGCTGTAGTGCGGCTGCTGTTTCCGGGCTGGTGGAAGAAGTTTTTTGAGCATCACCAGCCTCCTTTCTCACGCGCCAGCGTCGTGGAGTGCGGTGGCAGAGGGGCAAGGCGCAAGCCTTTTGCCCCGACGACACCGCTATCGCTGGCTGATGGTGTTTTCGACGACCTAGATTCGCTCGACAGCGGCGTCGCCGATGCCAGGAGGCCCCGGCATCTCTGCCACCGCACTCCACGACGCTGCCGCGATAGGCGGAGCGGCAGGGCGAGAAGCAGCGCTGGGACGAGGAAGGTCATGTGTTCGATTCTTCCTTTTGGGCCAGTTCGGTTTTGAGCCGACTTAATTTGCCTTCCAATTCCCAAATGGTTGATTTCAAATTTTTAACTTCATCCACAAGGCCGTTAGCCCAGCCCGCCAAGGTCATCAGAGTTGTTAGCGAAAAAATACCTACCATCACAAACTGCACGGTAATGAAATCATTATCGGGTTCACTACTTGCAGCGCTGCGCACAGCCCCCCAGATTGAGAGCAATACAGGTAGAATTGTAAGCAGGATTGTCAGATACGGAAACTTCAAACTCGGAGCTTTAGCATTCATCAATTTTTTGATCATAGCAGCAGGAAAGGTTGAGTTAAGAGCATGATAGTGAGATTCACGAAAGCGGTGCCGTCAGTGTCGCATTTTAATAGAATGGGAATCATCCATCTTCGAATCGAAGTGGTGGAGTGCGGTGGCAAAGGGGCAAGGCGCAAGCCTTTTGCCCCGACGACACCGCTGCCGCTGGCTGATGGTGATTTCGACGACCTAGAGACGCTCGACAGCGGCGTCGCCGATGCCGGGAGGCCCCGGCATCTCTGCCGCCGCACTCCACGACGCTGGCGCGTGATGCGAAGCGCCATGAGGATGTTTGTTTCTGTGAGGTGTAGATGCATGATGCTCAGGGTTTCGGAAACTCGATTTGCCTGATGTCACGCGCGGAATGCAGCACGCGCAGGAGCAGGATGCCATCCTTCGTTTGGCGGAAGTAGAAGCAGTAGTTGCCAAATGGATGACTGCGACATCCGATTGCAAGCTCGGGCCGTGGGCGTCCGTAGCCGCGATGGTTGGCCAGATGCATCCATTTCTCCTCAAAACGGCTCAAGAGCTTGTCTGCCTGTAACACACTGTCACGAGCCACATAGTCCCAAATCTCTTTGAGATCAGCCTGGGCATCGAGCGTGAGATCAACTCGTGACATGCAGAATCAGGCTTTGGCGGACGTGGCATGCTCGCGGTGACGTTCTTCGAGGAAAGCACCCATTTTGAAGTCTCGAATGATTTCTCCGCACTCGGCTTGGGCCACGGCGTGCTGGATGTCGGCACGCAGGGAAGTGAGCTTCGCCTGCTCCTCGGCGGTGAGCGGAGACTCCGTTTGCTCCTTCAAAGTGGCGACAAAGCTGACGAAGAACTCGTTCGCGTCATGGAATCCGCCCGTGCGCACGCTTTGCTGCACAAACTGGCCGAGTTCGTCGGGGAGTTGGATGGCGACTTGGGTCATGGGGTGAGTGTATGAGGTGTGGGAGGACTTGTCAGCGGCAAATTCATGGCCGCCCACTTCACCTGCCGCCGACGATATAGATGGATCAAATGACTGACCACCGGCAACGCCGCGAGTGGCAGGGCGAGAAGCAGCGCTGGGACGAGGAAGGTCATGGGTGTAGTGAATCGCCCCCCCTTCGAGTTCTTGCCGACGCATAGCTTCCAGCTTTTTAATGTTCCGACTTATACGCCAGAACCAAACTGCGAAGGCAAGGCGGAACAACAATGAAAACATGTGCCACCCCAAGTCGTGCTTTTCAAGCGCCTCACGAAAGAGCGAGAGCATATCCAAACCGACCACGAAAAAGAGAAACCACCAAAGATTGCGAAGGCCCCATTGGTGAAGGCGCTGAATGACTCTCTCTAGGCGCTCAATACCTCTTTCCACGAGTTCACTCATCACCGTCCCCCTTTCTTCTGCACGCGGCTGAGGAGGAACTTCACGAGCACATCGTCGTATTTTTCGTGCAGCTTCACGCGGTGGTAGTCGATGGCGGTGGTGCGGATGAGGTCGTCGATTTCGTGCATGTATTGCTTCACGGCTTCGCGGTAGTTTCGACGGATGAGGCTCGGATCGGCGAGCAGGGCTTCGCCGCCTTCGAGGTCGATGAAGCGGGCGGGGCGGTCGAAATCGAAGTCGAGTTCCTTCTGATCGAGCAGGTGGAAGACGGCGACGTCGTGCTTGCGGAAGCGCAGATGCTGGATGGCCGTTTTGAGCTCGGTGGGAGGGACGAAAAGATCGCTAAAAATGACGACGAGGGCTCGCTGGCGGATTTTTTCGGCGGCGTCGTGCAGGGCAGTGAGCAGCGTGGTATCGCCGACGGGCTGGATGGAGCCCATTTGGTCCAAAACGAGGCCGAGATGGCTCGCGCCGCGTTTGGCGGGGATTTCGACGGGTTTTTCCGCGAGCGACCAAAGGCCGACGGCATCGCCCTGTTGCGCGGCGAGGTAGCCGAGCGTTCCGGCGAGTTTTTTGGCGTAGTCGAAGCGTGTGGCTCCAGCGGGGCCGAAGCTCATGCTGCCGCTGGTGTCGATGAGCAGGCAGAGGCGGAGATTGGTGTCGGCTTCGAATTCTTTGATGTAGAAACGGTCGCTGCGGCCCCAGGTGCGCCAGTCGAGGCGGCGGGTGTCGTCGCCGGGGACGTATTTGCGGTATTGAGCGAATTCGAGCGAGGAGCCGCGAACAGGACTGCGGTGCTTGCCGGACACGCTGCCGAGCATGGCTTGGCGGGCGTTGAGGGGAAGGGCCATGAGGCGCGATAATACCGCAGGCTCTAAAAAGGATCGTGAGTTCTCAGCCATGTTGGTAACCTCCCAGTTTCGTCCTCGTCCTCGTCCTCGTCCTCCTACTCGAACTCGTCCTCGATTCTGCAGCTCTCGAAACACCCGAGACATCGTCAAATCGGTCCACCAGCTTCGTCAGCATGCTCACGATGCGCAGAAGCATCGCTTTTCCTTCATCGACTCGTTTCGCTGAACAAGCTCGTTTCGCGACGAGTGCATCCAGACAGGCCGCGCATTCGGTAGCGGAGCCTCGGGCATCGTCGAAAAACCGGGCGCGAAGCTGGCTGACACGTTTGCCGTTTCCCTCGGCGGTGTTGAGAAGGGCGGAAAGACTGGCGCGGTCGAGTTGATCGAGAGTTTCGGCGAGGCGAGCGCCTTTGATGTCGCGAAGTTCTTCAAAGAGTTCCGTAAGCCACGCGATGACAGAGAGCTCGAGTTGGTAAACATCGAGCTTTTCGCGGTCGAAGAGGGCGGTGGGCATGGCGAGGGAGGATCGAGGATGGGGAAGGAGGCGAGTGATCGGCGGGGTTTTGTGGTGAGTTGGAGCGGAAGGATCGAAGACGAGTTCGAGTAGGAGGACGAGGACGAACGGAAGCGACTACGCCTTCGCCAGTTCCTCAACGAGCCTCTTCGCCACATCACGGCTCGTCACACCATCACTCTCAGCCGTGAACGTCGTCATCACGCGATGCCTCAGCACAGGCTCCGCGACTTCCATCACGTCTTCGAGTCGCACCATGTAGCTGCCATTCAGCGCAGCTCGCGCTTTGGCACCGAGGATCAAATACTGCACGGCACGAGGTCCAGCTCCCCAACTCACGAGTGGTTTGAGCCATGCGGGAGCTTCACTGCTGGCGGGACGGGTCTTTCTGGCGAGATCGACGGCGAATTCATAGATGTGATCGGGCACAGGGACGCGACGGACGAGATCCTGGAAGGCTAAAACTTTCGCACCATCCATGATGTGCTCGAGTTTGGGCAAGGTTTGGCCGGTGGTGCTTTTGGCGATGGCGATTTCTTCATCGCGGCTGGGGTAATCGACGCCGATCATGAACATGAAACGGTCGAGCTGAGCCTCGGGGAGCGGATAGGTGCCTTCTTGCTCGATGGGGTTTTGCGTGGCGAGGACGAAGAAGGGGCTGTCGAGCGTGTAGGTGCGGCCAGCGACGGTGACTTTGTGTTCCTGCATGGCTTCGAGCATGGCGGCCTGCGTTTTGGCGGGGGCGCGGTTGATTTCATCGGCGAGGACGATGTTTGCGAAGACGGGGCCTTTGGCGAACTCGAAGGCGCGTTTGCCGCCGGGCAGTTCCTGCAAGATGTCGGTGCCGGTGATGTCCATGGGCATCAAATCGGGCGTGAACTGGATGCGGCTGAAGCTGAGGCTCATCGTCTCTGCGAGGCGGGAGATGAGCAGCGTTTTGGCGAGACCGGGGACGCCCATGAGGAGGGCGTGACCACGGGCAAAGAGGCAGATGGCGAGCTGTTCGACGACCTTGTCCTGGCCGACGATGATTTTTTTCAGCTCGGTGCTGAGTTTCACATACACTTGGCGAAGCTCGTCAATGGCGGCGACGTCGTCTTGAGGGAGGACAGGGTGGGACATGCCGGTAAGGCACCAGAAAACCGGAGCGATGACAAGCGCGGCGTTGAAAAAGATGCGTCTTTTCAGCGGCCGAGGTAGCGGTCGCGGCCTCGGGCGAGGGCTTCGATCTTGCGGTCGGCGATGCTGCGTTTGAGCATCCAGAAGCCACAATCAGGGTGAATGAAGGCGATTCGGGCCGTTCCGAGCTTGTTTTGGGCCGTTTCGATGCGGCGGGCGATTTCGTCGGCGGTTTCGATGTGGTTCACTTTGATGTCCACGACGCCGAGTCCGATGCCTATGCGCGGATCGAGGCCGCGGAGGGCATCGAGGTCACTTTCTGGCCGGTGGGCCATTTCGAGCACGAGATGGTCTGCGCGGAGATGATTCAAAAAGGTGATCAAGGCGGCCCATTCGCCTTTTTGGATGGTTTGGCCGCCGTAGTTGCCAAAGCAGAAGTGGACGGCTTTTTGGCCTCTGACGGCATCGAGCACGCGATTGATGCCTGCGGCGGCGATAGGGGCATCCGCAGGATTTCCGGGGATGTTTGCCTCATCGATCTGGACGCAGTCGCAGTCGAGATGGGCAGCCTGGGCAGCGAGTGCATCTGCGAGGGCCATGTTGAGCGCCTGGAAGTCGTGATAATGCTCATCCAGCAGGGTTCGGGCGAGCATGTAGGGGCTGGTGAGGGTGAATTTGAAGGCTCCTCCGGCGACTTTTTTCGCACGGAGGCAGTCTTCTGGCAGATTGAGCACTCCTTCGGTGATGGGGCCGCGCACGATGGCGGCGGGGCGGCTGCGAAAGGCCATTTCGTGCTTTGCGCGGAAGGCAGCGGTGTCTGCACGGCTCACGCGTGCGTCGATGCCACCGAGCTTGTGGACGAAGTACTCGATCATGCCGTTGGTATCGGGATGATTGACATCGAAGCGGTAGAGCTCGCCATCGGTGGGGAGGTCGATGCCGGCCTGGCGCTGAGTATCAAAGATGACGCGGGTGGCGTCGATGAGGGCCTGCTCACTCGGCAGCGCTGGGAGCCAGTCTGGGACAGGATAGGAGCCGACGGTGGTGGTCTGGATCATTTTGAGGAATCGAGTTTTTGAGATCGCGTGGGAGTAAACGGATCAAAGTCGATGTCTTCAAAATGACCTGCTGCGGCGATGCCGGTGCGGACGATGCAGCGTGCGAGGCGTGCACCAGCCACGACGCGTGCGCCGGGCCAGAGGATGCAGTCTTCGAGCTGCACACCACTTTCCACGATGGCTCCTGGGCCGATGACATTGGTGCGGCGGAGGATGGCGTCTGGGGCGACGTGGGCCTCTGGATGAATGGCGGGGCCGTGCATGCCATTGAGAGCGGAGTGGGCAGATAGGTACTGGGTGCGGCTGCCCAGATCCCACCAGTCGCCCTCATCGAGCACGACGGCACCGACTTTGACACCCTGGCGGATCATTTCCAGGAAGATGGGGATGACGGACTCGACCTTCCCCGGCGTGATCCAGTCATGGATGGCGGGTGAGCAGGCGTAGATGCCGGTGAAGAGGTGAGTGCCCTCGTCGCCGGTCTCGAGCTTGTTGCGGATGTCGGTGACGCGGCGGCCAGCGGCGTCGTAACCGATGTGGAGCGCGGGCCCGTGACTGCGCAGGGCGAGGGTGACGATGTTTCCACTTTCAGCATGCTCCCGGAGGAGCGGCTCTAGGGGCAGGCTGGTGAGGATGTCGCCATTATAGACGAGGAAAGGCTGCTCCTGGAGCAGATCGCGCACGTTGGCGATGCCGCCGGCGGTTTCCAGCCGAACGGGGCTCTCGTGACGGAGGGCGATGGGCATGCCACGGTAGCTGTGATCTGGGAAAGCGCTGTCGTAGGCTGCGGCGAGGTGGTGGGTATTCACGACGAGGCGCTGCACGCCTGCGGCGTGGAGGTGATCGAACGCGTAGGTGATGAGCGGACGGTGAAAGACGGGGATGAGCGGCTTCGGGAGCTGCTCCGTGAGGGGGCGCAGTCGCTCACCGATGCCCGCACCGAGTACGAAGGCCTGGGTCATGAGAGCGCGGCTTTACTGCCGCTGCCCGGTGGATGCAAGAAGAGGACTCATGGCCGCACCGCGCAGAAGAAAGACGAATTTCGGGCTTGAGAAATGGATGCAGCGAACCAGACTCCGCGCCCGGTCAACCCGACTCCCTTGCTCACGTGGCGGAATTGGTAGACGCGCTAGATTCAGGTTCTAGTGAGTAACATCGTGAAGGTTCGAGTCCTTTCGTGAGCACCATCCCGGGCTGTATCGCAGCCCGGGTCGGGATGGGGAGATGGCAGAGCCCGGTTTCTTTTTTCTCCCCCCACCATGCAGGACGCCGGATTTGTCAGAGAGGCCTTCGCGGGCATCGCCAGTCGTTATGTGCTGGCAAATCATGTGCTGAGCCTCGGCATCGACTGCCTGTGGCGGCGTGTGGTGGCGCGGCGTATCGCGCAACTGGCTCCTAGCCGAGTCCTCGATCTCGCTACCGGCAGTGGTGATCTGGCGCAGGCGGTGCAGCGTGCCTGCCCGCAGGCGCAGGTGCTGGGAGCGGATTTTTCCGTGCCGATGATGCGTGAGGCACAAAAGCGCTCGCTCCAGCGCCTGATCGCGGCGGATGGGATGCGGCTGCCTTTTCAGGATGGTGCCTTTGATGTGCTGACGGTGGGTTTTGGCCTGAGGAACATGGCTTCCTGGCCGGGGGCACTGCAGGAGATGAGCCGCGTGCTGCGGCCTGGCGGGAGGCTCTTTGTGCTGGATTTCTCCATCCCGCGTATGCCGGGCATCCGGCAGCTATATTTGTTCTATCTGAAGCATGTGATGACTCGTGTGGCAGGCTGGATCACGGGCAAGCGGGAGGCGTATGTGTATCTCTGCGGCAGTATTGAGCGCTTTCCCTCCGGTGCGGAGATGGAGGCGCTGATCTGTGAAAATGGCTTTCGCTCGGCCTCCACGCGGGCGCTGAGTCTGGGCATCGCCTCGCTGTATGAAGCCCAAAAGGCGGCGTGAGGCTCCGTGGGGGCTCTTTTGTTGGTATTTGGTCTCTGCGACAAAAAGTGATCATTGATTCGTGTCGCGTGGTCTTTTACTCTCGGTCGTTTTTAGCACGAATTTCATCTATGGAGCCCACCAACTTACAGCAGATCCTTTATGTGGCCGCGCTGGCGGTTTTGGATTTGGCTGCCGCACCTTTGATAGCCGTCTCATCGTCAAGATCGGCTCCATCGCCCTGATGGGGGCTCTGTATCTGGCGGGGTATTTCCTCACGGAGGGACAGCATGCTGGCGGCATCTTGTTCATCGGTGGCTGGCTGCTGCTGCCGTGGATGGAGATCATGTTCCGCGTGCGCAGACTGCGCTTTCCGATGAAAAACACGGTCTCGCACCGCTTTCCGCCCTCGCGTGAGATTTTCCCGGATCTCAATGAGCTCTCGCGTGAGGCAGAAGCAGCAGATTTCGTCCAAGTGGGTGACACAGGATGGATGTGGAGTGAGACGGACCACTTCATGCGCCTCTTTTACCATGAGGAGAGCCGCACGCAGGCTAGTGTGGCGCTGGCGCGGCAGGGTGAGATGGGCTTTTCGTATGTGAGCCTCACTTCCCGTGCGAAGAGCGGCACTGTCTATACCACGTCAAATTACCCCTTTCCCGCTGTGATGAAGCATGCGCCGCGGCATCTCATGAACCGCTATGAGTCTGCGCAGTCCTTTGATGACTTACTCGGTGAGCACCTGGAGTTCCTAGCAGCTCTGGCGGTGGAGACAGAGGACCTCGCTCCGCAGGATACGGAGTTCCTCCACGCCTACATCCAGCGTGACATGAATGTGCAGGTCGATCACAACCTGACCGAGGGCCTGATCGTCAAAGCAGGTGAAACTGAGTTCCGCTACTCCTGGCGCGGCTGTTTTTACCTCTACTGGCAGGTGCTCAAAGACATGGTGCGGGTGTAATCTCAGCCCCCGCGTGCAGCTCGCTCCCTGAGCTTGTCCTTTTTGCTTTTGCGCCGGCCTTTGATGCCACCGGTGCCGGGAGGTGGAGGCGGCTGATCCTGGGGCTCGAAGCCCGGCACATGCTCCCGCACCAAGTTCAGGCGGTGGCGCTTTTCGATCAGGCAAAAATGCGCGTGCGACTCTGCTGTGATGAAACTCACCGCCAGTCCACCCTCCCCCGCGCGGCCTGTGCGGCCAATGCGGTGCGTGTAGTCCACGGCGGAGCGTGGCAGGTCGTAATTCACCACCACAGGCAGCAGCGCGATGTCCAACCCGCGCCCTGCGAGATCTGTCGCCACCAGCACCTGAATCTGTGAGCCCTTGAAGTCCGCCAGCGCCTGCATGCGTGCGCCTTGGCTGAGATCACCATGAAAGGCTAGGGCGCTGATGCCGCCACGGCGCAGCTTATCGGCCACGTGCTCGGCGCTGTATTGTTTTGCGACAAAGACGAGCACTCGCTTCCAGCCCTCTGTCTGGATCAAATGCCGCAGCAACGGTGTGCGCAGCGCGGTATCCACCTCGATGGCTCGCTGCTCGATGATGGGCTCCTGCGTGCTCGGCCCCTCGATCTCGATCCGCTCGGGTGCATGCAGCAGATCATCCGCTAGGGCCTGGATCGCCTTGGGGAAAGTAGCGGAGAAGAGCAAATTCTGCCGATTCTTTGGCAGCAGCGCCAGCACGCGGCGCAGCTCTTTTGCAAAGCCCAGATCGAGCATGCGATCTGCCTCATCGAGCACCAGCGTGGCCACTTGTGCGAGATGCAGTGCATTTTGATCGATGAGATCGAGCAATCTCCCCGGCGTCGCCACCACAAAGTCCGCTCCACCGCGCAGCGCCATCATCTGCGGATTGATCGACACACCGCCATAGACACCGACGACCCGCAGCGCCTCTGGCAGCTGCACCGCGCAGCGCCGCACCGTCTCAGTGACCTGCGCCGCTAGCTCACGCGTGGGCACCAGGATCAGCACCTGCACACGGCGCGGCCGCTCCACCCGCGTGCCCAGCCAGCGCTGCACCAGCGGCAGCACATAGGCCAGCGTCTTTCCAGAGCCCGTCTGTGCCGTGGCCAGCAGGTCGCCACCACGCAGGATCACCGGGATGGCGGCGGACTGCACAGGAGTGGGTGCGGGATGCTGCTGGACAGCACGGAGGAGCGGCGCGGAGAGGCCGAGGGATGAAAAAGGCATGAGGCAGCTCCCATAGCCGCGTTCCTGGCGGCATAAAACTTGGAATCTACGCCTCCTGCTTCACGTTTGCATGCATCCCATGAAACTCACTGCCCTCTTCTCACTCCTCTCCACGCTCGCCCTCGCCGCAGATCATCCAGACACCACGGGCTGGAAAGACCTCTTCGCCACCGATCTGTCCAACAGCGTCGCTCCCGGCGGCTGGGGCTTCACGAGTGGCGAGCTCGTCGCCAAAGACCACGACACTCTGTGGACGAAGGAGTCGTATGGCGACTTCATCCTCGATCTGGAATTCAAAGTGGCCAAGGAATCCAACAGCGGCGTCTTCCTCCGCTCCGGCAACATCAAAGATGTGCTCTCCGCCCTCGAAATACAGGTCCACGACAGCGCTGACGGCAGCAAATACGGCATGGTCGCTGCCATTTATGATGCCATCCCGCCTAGCAAGAGTGCCGCGAAGCCCGTGGGCGAATGGAATCACTACACCATCACCTGCAAAGGCCCCCAAGTCACCGTGGTCTTCAATGGCCAGACCGTCATCGACGCGAATCTGGATAACTGGCCCGAGATCGGCAAAAACCCAGATGGCACACCGAACAAGTTCAAGAAAGCGCTCAAAGACTTCGCCCGCAGTGGCCCCATCGGCCTCCAGGGCCTCCATGGCAAAGCGCAGGCACCCGTGTGGTATCGGAATCTGAAGATCAAAGTGCTCGAATAGACATGATTCGGGCGCTGCTCCTGCTTTTCACCTCCACGGCCTTCACCGCGCCCATCCAGCGCATCTGGCTCACCCACGCGACGAGCGATCCCTCCAAGATCGTCCTCAATTGGGAAACAGATGCGCCGGCGGACTCCATCGTGGAATTCGGCACCAGCGCAGCGCTCGATCAGCGAGTCGCTGCGGCAGAGAAAGTCACGCTGCACCACGTCGAGATACCGCTAGGGCAGCGGGACGTGCTGTATCACTACCGCGTGCGTAGTGGTGATGAAGCCTCTCCCATCTACACCTTCAAAGGCTACCCGAGCAAAGATCTCCGCATCGCCATCGTCGGTGATTGGGGCTTTGCCATGGGCAAAGACGTGAGCGCCATCGTCCAAGACGATGTGCATCTGCTCGTCACCTGCGGCGATAATGTCGCCAGCCTGCATGAAAAGGGCAAAGAAGGCACAAGGGCCTTCAGCGCCCTCATCGATGCACATCGTGAGCTCTTCCGCAGCACACCCTGCATGCCCATCCTGGGCAATCACGACCGCGAGATCACCCCTCGTGGCCCGCAGCCACCTCCTCAGCCCGTCTATGACGTCGCGGCCACTGCCTATCGTGATTTCTTCGCTCTACCTGGTGAGGAGTGGCATTGGCACTTCGATCTCCCCGGTTTCGATTTGCGCCTCATCGCGCTCGATTTGAATCACATCCAGGATTTCGGCAGCACCTGGCAGACTTGCCATGCCTGGCAGGCAGATGCGCCGCAGTACAAGTGGTATGCCCAGACCATGGCCACGACGACGAGCGGATTCGTGCTCACACTCATGAATGAAAAGCAGACGCAGCTACAAGGCCTCACCAAAGGTGCCTGGCACGCGCATTTCCGCCGCAGCAGCGCTCTGATCACCGGCTTTGGCTACTTTGCAGACCGTGCCGTGCTCACAGGTAGCCTGCCGTATTTCAATACCTGCCTCAAAGGCGATGGTGACCTCTACAAAGACCCGCAGTCACAGTTTCACGCCCGCGAGGACAATTACCTCCTGCTCACACTCACAGCCGGTGCTCCCACCATGAAACTGCAATTCAAAAACCTGCGTGGTGCCGTACTCGACGCGACGGACATACCACGGCGAAAGTAACCGACTTACGCCGTATAAGTGAGTGCTACTCATGCTCCGCGCAGCCTTCATCGCCCTCCTCGCCACGCCTGCACTCGCCGTCGAAGTCGGTGAGCACTGGGCCTTTCAGCCACTGCGCGGTGATCTGCCGCAGCCATGCTCCATCGACACCTTCATCCACGCCAAGCTGAAGGAAAAAGGCCTCTCCCCTGCCCCGCGTGACGATGCACGCACACTCATCCGCAGGCTTCACTTTGACCTCACTGGCCTGCCGCCTGCGCCTTCAGAGAGTGCGGAGATGTCAGACGCAGCTTATGAGCAGCTCGTCGATCAGCTCCTGGCCAGCCCGCGTTATGGCGAGCGCTGGGCACGCCACTGGCTGGACCTCGTCCACTACGGCGAAACGCATGGCTATGACAAAGACAAGCCACGCATGAACGCCTGGCCCTACCGCGACTACGTCATTCGGGCACTCAATGGCGACAAGCCTTTCACACGCTTCATCGAGGAGCAAATCGCTGGCGATGTGCTCTATCCTGGCACCACCGATGGCGTCACCGCACTCGGCTTCATCGCGGCGGGGCCGTGGGACTACATCGGCCATGCTGAGGTGCCTGAATCCAAGATCGACGGCAAGATCGCTCGCCACCTCGATCGCGATGACATGGTGCAAAACGCCATCGGCACCTTTTGCAGCCTCACCGTGCAGTGTGCCCAGTGCCATGATCACAAATTTGATCCCATCAGCCAAGAGGACTACTACTCACTCCAGGCCGTCTTTGCCGCCATCGACCGCACAGAGGTCGATTATTATCCCGATGACGCCTCGATGCAGAAATTTGCCACGCTTCAGAAACAGAAGAGGCAGCTCATCGACGAAATCGCCGCACTAGAGGCACCTTTGAAGCAAAAAGCCGGCGCAGCCTACTCCGCCCTCAGCAAGCGCATCGACGGCGCAGCCGAGAAAAGTGCCAATCCGAACGCTAAACCCGACTACGGCTACCACAGCGCCATTTCACCGACGCAGGATGCGGTGAAGTGGGTCCAGCTCGATCTCGGCAGGAGCGTGCAGGTCGAGCGCATCGTGCTCAAGCCCTGCTACGATGACTTCGGCGGCATCGGGGGAGGATTCGGCTTCCCGCTGCGCTTTAAAATCGAAGTCAGCGATGATCCCACCTTCAAAACCGGCGTCTCCCTCGTCTGGCGCAAGCATGACGCCACTTTCATGAACGATTTCGCCAATCCAGGCCTGAAGCCCTTTGAAAGCGGCACCGCAGGCGATGACGGCGTCACCGGCCGCTTCGTCCGCGTCACGGCCGTAAAGCTCGCGCCACGCAGAGGAGACTACATCTTCGCCCTGGCCGAAATGGAGGTCTATGACAGCAAAACGGGCCCCAACCTCGCCGCGAATCGTCCCGTGACCGCCCTCGACAGCATCGAGGCCGCGCCACGCTGGCGCAGGGCTAATCTCACCGACGGCATCGCCCCTGAAAGCCGCAGTGAGGAGGATAAACAATAACTCATCCGCCAGCGAGACGCTCTCATGCTCGCTCAAGCCGATGAAGCGACCCAAAAGAAACTCCGCGCAGCACGCCAGCAGCGTGATGCCCTGCCACAACTACCCGCACCGCAAAAAGTCTATGCCGGAGCCATTCACTACGGCAGCGGCTCCTTCAAAGGCACGCACGGCACGCCACGCATCATCCAGGTGCTCAAACGCGGCGATATGAAGCAGCCCGCGCAAGAAGTCAGTCCCGGCAGCATCACGGCGCTCAATCAGCTCTTTGGCCTGCGCTACCAGCCCACCAGCGATCATGAATCCGCCCGCCGCGCCGCTTTGGCCAAGTGGATCACCGACCGCAACAACGCCCTCACCTGGCGCAGCATCGTCAATCGCGTGTGGCAGCATCATTTTGGCCGTGGCCTAGTGGAAACGGCGAACGACTTTGGCCTCATGGGGAGTGAGCCGAGCCACCCTGAGCTACTCGACTGGCTAGCGCGGTGGTTCCGTGACGAGGCGAAGGGCTCACTCAAAGCGCTGCACAAGCTCATCGTGATGTCCGAGACTTACCGCCAAAAGTCTGGCGCATCCGCCCTCGCCGCACGGTTAGACGCCTCCAATCAATTTCTCTCCCACCAAAACCGCCGCAAGCTCGATGCCGAGTCCATCCGCGACTCGATCCTCGCCGTCAGTGGCAAACTGGACCTCACGATGGGCGGAGCGAGCTTCCAGGACTTCATCATCGACAAGCCGCAGCACTCCCCGCACTACGAGTACCATCTGCACGATCCAGAAGATCCGAAAAGCCACCGCCGTAGCATCTACCGCTTCATCGTGCGCAGTCAGCAGCAGCCCTTCATGACCGTGCTGGACTGCGCAGACCCATCCATGCGTGTGGACCGCCGGAACGAGTCCCTCAGCCCACTCCAGGCTCTCGCGATGATGAACAATGGCCTCACCGTGAGCATGGCGCGGCACTTCGCCTCCCGCGTGAGTAAGGAGGCCCCGGACCTCGGAGCACAAACGCGGCATGCCTTCGTCCTCGCCCTCTCGCGTGAGCCGAAAAAGGACGAGCTCGCAGCTCTCATCACCTACGCACAGCGTGAAGGCCTGGAGAACACCTGCCGTGTAATTTTGAATCTGAACGAGTTCAGCTTTGTTGACTGATGAAAGCCCTCCTTTGCCTCTTTTTGCTCGCTCTCACTGCCTATGCGGACACGCAGACAGATCTCGAATACGCCGTCGTCGATGGGCACTCCCTGCGGCTCGATCTACATCGCCCACAGGCAGAAAAAGCACCGCTCATCGTCTATGTGCATGGCGGAGCCTGGCGTGCGGGCTCGAAGAGTGATGTCCCCATCGCGGCGCTACTCCAGCACGGCTACGCCATCGCCAGTGTGGACTACCGCCTCTCCACACAGGCACGCTTCCCCGCGCAGATCCATGACATCAAGGCCGCCATCCGCTTCCTGCGGGCGAAATCGGCCTCCCTGGGCATCCAGACGGAAAAAATCGCCATCATCGGCTCCAGCGCAGGTGGGCACCTCGCCGCGCTCACGGGTGTCAGCAATGGCCACACCGTCCTAGAGGGCCGCATCGGCACACATCTCGATCAAAGCAGCGATGTGGCCTGCATCGTCAGTTTTTACGGCGCATCGAATTTGCAGTCCATCCTGGCTCAGAGCACGCCATTCGGCCTCAGTGTGCGCATCCCCGCGCTGAAGCTGCTCCTGGGCGATGTGCCAGAGAAAACGCCCGCTCTGGCCCAGCTCGCTAGTCCCGTGGCCCATCTCGATCGTGGTGATCCGCCGCTGCTGCTGCTCCACGGTGATGCAGATCCGCAGATGCCGCCGGCACAGTCCACGGAGCTCGCCCGTGCCTACGAGGCAAAATCACTCCGTGTCACCCACATCACGCTCCCAGGCTCCAAGCACGGTGGCGCAGAGTTTTATGACGACGAGCACATGAAATCCGTCGCTGACTTCCTGCGCAGGTATCTGCGAGATTAGTTCCTCGGCGCGGCCATCTCTTCAGGATTAAAGGCCTTCACCGGCCCTGTGAACTCGCCTTTGACCGTCACGCTCATGCCATCCTGGAGACCGACGAGCCCATCCGCTACGACGAGTTGATTCTCCGTGATGCCACGGAGGATTTCGATGAAGCCGGGCTTCCTACGTCCCGTCTGCACCGCCACGCGCTTTGCTTTTTCACCATCAACGACGAAGACGAAGGCCTTTTCCCCCACGGGCACGAGAGAGCGCTCTGGGACCGATAGCGAGACGCGTGGCTCCACGCTCAATATCGCCGTGACGAGCATCCCAGGCTTCAGCACGAGCCCCTCATTCGGCACCTCCGCCCGCGCGGCCACGGCTCGCGTCACCGGATCGATACGGGAGTCGAGCTGCGTGAGTTTCCCTTTGAAAGGCTTGTCATGCGCTAACTCGACGCGTGCCAGGATGGGGGTGCCCGCTTTGATCATGCCTAGATACGTCTCTGGCACCTGGAAGTCGATCTTCACCACGTCGATCTTATCGAGCGATACGATCACCGAGCCGGGAGATACCAGCGCCCCCACGCTGATGCGCCGCAGCCCCAGCCAGCCATCAAACGGAGCCACGATGTGACGATCCGCTAGCCGCGCCTCGGCCTCGCGGATGTTTTGCTTGGCCACATCAGCCAGAGTACGGCGCTCCTCCAGCCGCGCCTCTGGTGCGGCACCATCTTTGACCAGACTCTGGAGGCGTGTGATCTCACGCTCGTGCTCCGTGAGTTGGGATTTCGCGGCAGAGAGCGCGGCCTGCTCCTCTGCGGCACTGAGCTCGACGAGCAGGGTGCCTTTTTTCACCTGCTGACCGTCCTCAAAGTGCAGCGCAGTGACCGTCTCCGTGACGTTCGAGCTGAGCTCGATGGACTCATCTGCCTGCACCGTGCCCACCGCGATGAGATCGAGTGCGTAGCTCTCGCGAGTCACCTTGGCCGTGGTGATGTTCTGCGCCCCTTTGGCTTTCGCGGCGGCCTTGGGAGCCTCTGCGGCGATTTTTTGCTGCTGGAAAAAATACCACCCACCAGCACCCACCGCGCCAGAGATGATCAGAAAAACAAGGGAGCGCAACCACAGCGCAGGAGAGGAATCAGACATGAGTAAGGGATGAAAACGGGCATTGCCGCAGGAACTTCCACGCAGCAACTCACGCGTGCATTTAGAATGGAGAAATGCTGCACACCGCGCTGTCCTCTTGCAGCTCGGCCCTTCCGCAGCAAATCCATACCTCACACCATGTCCGCCGAATCACGCTTAACTCTCGCCACGTCACAGGGCAGCCTCGCGCTGCCGTGCCCGCTGGGTGCGAATCTGATCTTCGGCAGCTCTCCAGACTGCGCAGCTATTTTTGAGGGACCTGGCATCCAGCCACGGCATTTCATGGTGCGGCGTGTCGGCGTGCGGCGCTTTCACATCAGCTCCAGCACGCGAAACATGCCCTGCGTGGTCAATGGCGTCTCCTCCATCGACATGGAGGCAGACACCCCCTTCCGCCTCACACTCGGTGGGGAGGAGATCGTCTTTGCGCTGGAGGATGATGAGCTCCCGCAGCTCTCCTCCGGGCAGCCTTTGAGCCAGCGCCGTCGCGGCTACCTGCTCGGTGCCCCAGCACCCGCCAGACCACGCCCTGCATCAGTCTCCATGCAGACAGAGGAGCCCGCACAGGAGCCTGAGGACTCCACCCCGGCAGCAGCCAGCGTGCCCTACCTACCACCGCCGCCGCCACTGGTCAAAGCCACCGCTCCTCCATCTAGAAAATTTTCCACCGAGGACAAAGAGCCAGAGGGTGGCGAGATCACCCTCACCGGCATCCTCATCCTCATTCTGCTCACCATCGTGGGCACATCCCTCTTCATCTATCTCAACACCTCTGACGAGGACATCATCGAGACACCCATCATCCCCGTCTCCAAGGATGTCTCCTCTGAGCCCAAGGCACCAGCACCGCCTCCAGCTCAACCGGCCTCAGCACAAAAGTAGCCGTTTTAGCGCTATTTCGTGCCTCGAAAGGCCAAGTGGCAGCCGTACTCCCTCCACGACTGCTATGAGAACCATCCTCCTTCCCCTTCTCTTGATCTCCTCCGCTCTGGCTCAGCCAGTGACGAAAAAGATCGACCTCCTCGACGTCATCCGCTCCGGCGCAGTGGAGCACCACGTCAATCCGAAGGCCGATTTCCACGATGACCCGAAGGACATCTGGACCTTTGCCAAAGACGGCAACTTCAACATCTCCGGCCGCGGCTACGGCTATGTCGCCACGAAGGAAAACTACCGCGACTACCACCTCGTGCTCGAATTCAAATGGGGCACCAAGACCTGGGGCGTGCGTGAAAAGAAGGCGAAGGACAACGGCATCCTCCTCCACGCCTACGGTCCACATGGAGCCTACAGCGACACCTGGATGGCCAGCATTGAGGCGCAGATCATCGAGGGCGGCGTGGGCGACATTTTGGTGCTCTCTCCAAAGCTCGCCGATGGCACCGAGCTGACCACCAGCCTCTCTGCCGAGTTCGCACTCGACCGCGATAAGGAGAAAATCTGGAAAGCAGGCTCACCACGCCAAACCGTGACCAAAGGCCGCATCAACTGGAAAGGCCGCGATGAGGACTGGAGCGATACCGTGGGCTTCCGTGGCAAAAACGACGTCGAAAACCCCTCCGGCGACTGGAACCGCCTCGAAGTCATCGCCAAAGGCGACACGCTGCAATACTTCGTCAACGGAGCGATGGTCAATGAGGCCTTCGACTGCAAACCGAGCGAAGGCAAAGTGCTGCTGCAAACCGAAGGCGCGGAGATGATCGTCCGCCGCTACGAGCTGTATCCGCTCGGTGAGTTCAAAGAAAAATGGTCCGCCATCCAGGCCAGCGGCGGCAGCGAAATCGGTGCCGTGCGTGATGGCCAGAGCGATGCCCTTCCCCTGAAGAAAGCATGAAGCGCATCCAGCTCGATGGCGAATACGAGGTCCAACTCGTCGCCGCCGAGCCCCTCGTGCTCGATCCCGTCGAATGCACCTGGGATGAAAAAGGCCGCCTCTTCGTGGCCGACATGCGTGACTACCCATTCGGCCCGCCGAATCCCGGCGATCCCTGGCTTTCCCGCATCCAACTCCTCACCGATGAGGACGGCGATGGCCGCATGGACAAGGCTGTCACCTTTGCCGA
This sequence comes from Verrucomicrobiaceae bacterium, assembly GCA_016713035.1. Lineage (NCBI taxonomy): Bacteria > Pseudomonadati > Verrucomicrobiota > Verrucomicrobiia > Verrucomicrobiales > Verrucomicrobiaceae > Verrucomicrobiaceae bacterium. The sequence goes on along the minus strand of JADJPW010000002.1, from coordinate 356,060 downwards.
CCACATGGACAACGTGCAAGGACTCCTCCCCTACGACGGCGGCATCATCGCCACCACCCGCAGCCAGATCACCTTCCTCAAAGACACCGACGGCGACAACAAGGCCGATCTCATCAAGCCCCTCATCCGTGGCTTCAATCCCAGGCACAGCCAGCTCCAGGTCAGCGCCCCGCGTTGGGGCCCCGATGGGTGTGTACACTTCAACAATGGCTTGGACACTCGGGAGATCTATCCGGTGGAGAAGATAGAGGATAGAAGAGAGAAGATAGAAAAGCCGGATGCGGCCACGAAGAGCAAAACTCCATCCTCTCACCTCTCTCCTCTATCCTCTTCCGTGAACGTCGCGGGCTCCAACTTCAAATGGAACCCCAAGACTGGCGAAATCACCCCCACTGGCGGCAAAGGCCAATACGGCGGCGCATTCGACGACTACGGTCACCATTTTTACTGCTCGAACCGTAACCCGCTCATGTTCACCGTCATGCCCTACGAGGCCATGCTGCGGAATCCGCACGCTGGCATCACGCAGGTGCATGAAGACATCGCCACGCCTGGCGCAGAGACCCGCGTCTATCCGCTGCAAATCACCCACACCACCGCCGATGCCCACGCCGGCACCAACACCGCGTGCAGCGGCCTCGGCGTCTATCGCGGCCACTTGATGCCCGAGTTCAAGAACAACGTCTTCGTCCCGGATCCCTCCGGCCAGCTCGTCACCCGCTACAAAGTCGAACCCAACGGAGCCTCGCTCAAAGCCACCCGCGTCGGCGACCGCACCGAGTTCTTCCGCAGCAGCGACGAATGGTGCCGCCCCGTGAACTTCACCACTGGTCCCGACGGTGCCATCTACATCTGCGACATCTACCGCCGCTGGATCGACCACGCCCGCTTCTTCCCCGAAGAGTTCGTCAAAACCCACGACATGCGCCAAGGCGAGAACCATGGCCGCATCTGGCGTGTGGTGCCGAAGGGAACAAGGAGTGATGGCGTCCAGCCATCACAAGCTGACGGCAAGATGCCGTCACTCCCAGTACTCGCCGAGCATCCCGAACGCGCCCTCTTCCTCAAAATCCCAACCATCACCGACACCAAGGAACTCGCCGCCATCATCACCAAACATGCCGACGATCCGTGGATGGCCAAGATGGTCGCTAGCGCCTCCAGCAAACAAATGGGCCGCGTGCTCAGCCAGCTCGGCGAAAGCTTCTTCACCACCTTCTCCGAAAATCGCAGCGACACCCTACGCCTCTTCGCCGCAGGCTCTCTCGCCGATGCAGAAGCCGATGATGTAAAAGCGCTGCTCACCCTTCTCCAAAAACAACCCGGCGAACTCCTCTGGTGGAAACCCGCCTTGCTCCAAGGACTCGCCAAGCTGCCCAAAGGCCATGAAGACGCCGCCAAGGAGATCGCCGCGCTACAATCCAAGATCGACGACATCGTCGCCGACGCGAAAGCACCGCTCGATCAGCGCCTCGCCGTGCTGCCGCTGCTGGCCTCACGCAAATGGACCGCCGTCGAGCCAGTGATGAAAAACCTACTCACCAGCAACCAGCCAACCGAGCTCACCAGCGCCGCCGTGGCCCTGCTGAAGAAATTCAGCGCCACCAGCACCGCGCCGCTCATTTACGACCTACTTCCCAAAGCCGGTCCTGCCCTCAAACGCGACCTCGTGACCATCCTCACCAGCAACGGCACCACCGCGCTCGAACTCTTCAAGCGCATGGAAAAAGGCGAGTTCCCCACCGCGTGGGTCGATGTCGAAAAACGCTGGAGCTACCAGCGCGGCAAAGGCGAAATGGCCGATCTCGCCAAAAAGCTCTTCGGCGAGGCGAATAGCAACCGCGCCGCCGTCGTCACCGCCTACCTCGACGCCGCCAAGAAGCCCGGCGACGCCAAAAAAGGCCAACAAATCTTCGCCACCATCTGCATCACCTGCCACAAGCACGGCACCATGGGCGTCGATGTCGGTCCACCGCTCTCCGACGTCAAAGTAAAGCCCCCAGAGGGCCTCCTGGCAGACATTCTCGACCCCAACCGCATGTTTGAAGCCCGCTGGAGCGCCTACGCCATCGAAACCAAAGATGGCCGCACCCTCAGTGGCCTCATCCAAAGCGAAAACAGCGACACCATCGTCCTCGCCATGATGGGCGGAGCCAAAGAAACCCTCCCCCGCAGCGCCATCAAAGACATGAAATCCCTCGACCGCACCCTCATGCCCGAAGGCCTCGAAGCCGCCATCACGCAGGAGCAGATGAGCGACTTGATCGCGTTCTTGCTCGGGAAGTAATTTCCCCGGCTCCAGTCGCTTCTACGACTGAAAAAGCAGGAGCGTTATCAAGGGCGAATCCGTGCCAGGCCCATCTCGATCCATTTCTGTGCAAAGCGCCGCCCGATCTCGTTTTGCGCTGCGGTATCAAAATGCACCGAATCGCCGATGTGTGCCTTCAGATCACGCGCATCCACGCAGGCCGTGTGTGGCACGAACTTCGGCAAGGCGAGCTGAATCTCGTTCATCGCCTTCAGGTTTTTCAGCAGCGGTTCCTTCTTCGGCTCCTCCGGCATCACGCCACGCCCTTTCATGTTCGACTGCCCGCACAGCAGCCACAGATCGAGATGCGTCGCCCCTTCCAGCAGCTTCGTGATGTCCACTTCGCGCCAAATTCAACTTACTCGAAGAATTCGAGCTGATCTGGGTTTGATGCTGGTGTGCTGGGCAACTTGGACACCGGCTTCCGGGGCGGCGAGTCCGATTCCTTCGTCTTGCGACGCTCTTTTCGCTGCTCCGATCGTTGTTGGGCTTTGACGGTGAATTTCCGCAGGTTCGCGAGCATGCGCAAGATGTCCGACTTCTCGCCATCCAGCATGTTGTCAAGGTCCTGCACGGTAGGTGAATCCGGCTCCAGCTCCTGTAGCATTTCACGATAGCCCCTCGCGATCTCCGGCTCGCCAAGCAGGATTTTCGTCCAGGCGCAAACATAAGCCCAATGTCGGATTTCAGAGATGTGGAAAACCTTTTTCCGGGATATAGAAGGGGAAGCGCGAGGCGAGGCCCAAAGAGCAGCGCATCCGCTTCATCCACCGCGCTTTTACCTAGCAAGAGGTCAGCCAGCGTGATCCGGGCAAAGAAATAGCCGGGGTTCTCCCGAAACATCTGTTCGGACAGGCTCATCGCTTCCTTTCGCTCCGCATCCGAACCCTCACGCAGTGCGGATATCAGCCAATTGGTCAGGCACAGGACCTCCGGATGCCTAGCGGACAGCTCCCGAAGCTCTGATATGACCATTTTGGGCTTCCGTTGAACGAGGTCGAAAATCTTCTGCATGCGGTCCCTGGTGGCTTTCGGCAGGGCATCCACCGCCTCATCCGGCATCACATCCCAAGTGATTTCGAAATCCATGAGCTGAAAAACTTCCGGCGCATCTTCTTTACTCGCCTTAGACTTCACCGGACGCTCCGCTAGGCGCTTGAGCATACCTTTACCATGGTCCGGGTTGCGATTGGGTCTGCGTCTCTTTGCCATCCACCGCAATTACGGAGAGCCGAGCACTCGTCAAGCCACGCCCTAAAAAGGGAGGACGACATCGACCCGAAAGTCGATTTCGTGCCAGAATGTTGTCTCAAATTCCAGGCACCAAATCAGCATGATGTCGATTTCGTGCCAGAAGTATGCCGCCAATTTCAGGCACCAAATCGACATGAGCACTCACGAAGACGGCTACATCGGACGCAAGGACGAGCGGGAAGAGTTTCGCCGCCTGCTGGGAAAGAGGATCGCCTCACTCGTCACCTGCCAGGGGCGGCGGCGCATCGGGAAGAGCCGCTTCCTCGCGGAATGCGCTCAGGAGGCGGATCACTTCCTCAGCTTCATGGGGCTGCCTCCGCGTGAGGACATGACACGGCAGGTGCAGCTCGACGCCTTTGCGGATCAGCTCTCCAAACAAACCAAAGCACCCAAAGTGCCGCTCGATGGTTGGCCCACGGCGTTTCAGCTCCTCGCCAGTCAGCTCCCGGCCAGCGGCACAGTCGTTTTGCTGCTCGATGAGATTTCCTGGATGGCCGCAGGTGATGCCGACTTCGCTGGGCATCTCAAAACAGCCTGGGATACGCATTTCTCCAAGCGGCAGCGGCTTGTCGTCGTGCTGTGCGGCAGCGTGTCATCGTGGATAGAGGAGAACATCCTCAACAACACCGGATTCGTCGGGCGCTGCTCGTGGCAGTTCCGGCTGGGGCCGCTTTCACTGCCGGAGTGCGTGCAGTTTTGGGGCAAGCGCGGCACACGCATCAGCACAGCGGAAAAGCTGCGCTTGCTGTCTGTGACGGGCGGTGTGCCACGCTACCTGGAGGAGATCAATCCCGCCCGCACGGCGGAGCAAAACATCGCCGATCTGTGCTTCAACGCCGCAGGCATGCTCTTCAGTGAGTTCGACAGCATCTTCCACGACATCTTCACGCGGAAGGCGGAGACTTACCGCGAGATCGTGCGCACGCTCGTGGCTGGACCGCGCAGCGTGGATCAAATCAGCGCTGAACTCGGCCGCGCACGCGGCGGCAGCCTCAGCGCCTCGCTCACCGATCTGGAGCTGGCTGGTTTCATCGCTCGCGATATCCCGTTTGAGCCGGAAACCGGTCGCAGTCGGCCTCGCGATGCCCGTTTCCGCCTCTCGGACAATTACCTGCGCTTCTACTTAAAGTATGTCGATCCCGTGAAGGCCCGCATCACGAAGGGCCTGCTCAAAAACACCGCGCTGGAGACGCTGGAGACGCTGGAGACGCTGGACGCCGGGGACACCATCATGGGCCTGCAATTCGAAAACCTCGTCCACGCCAATCTCGACCTCCTGCTCGCCCAAATCGGCCTCGACAGGAAACTCGTGCTCAATGCCGGTCCCTATGTGCAAAAGCAGACCCTGCGTCGCAAAGGCTGCCAGATCGACCTTCTCATCCGCACCCGCCGCAGCCTCTACGTCTTCGAGATCAAATTCCGCAAACGCCTCGCCGTCAGTCTCGTCGATGAAGTGCGGGAGAAAGTGAAGCGCCTGAAACTCCCCAAAGGCCAGTCCGTCCGCACCGGCCTCATCTACTGCGGCGAACTCGACCCCGAGATCGATGGCCGCGATGATTTTGATTTTCTGGTGCCTGCGGAGAAGCTGCTGATGGGGAAGTAGCTGACTATGGCACAAGTGTGATCATCACATCAAAAGGCACGGGCAATCCTGAGTCCGACAGCAACACGTTGGCGGGATGAATGTCCCAGACATCAAAGCCATCTTTGCGGACCGAAAGTGACTCCGTATAGCCGAGGCCACGCCATGGCAGGACTTCGAAGTCAGCGTCGATGAAGGCTTTCTCCAGCTCTGGCAGCGTAGCTTCCCGCCCTTCGACGTGAGGCTGGGTGGTGATGATGCGCCAGTCGTGTCCCTGCGGATTCCACAGTCCTAAAAGTCGGACATCGTCACCAAACAGCTCGTTTTGGCGAATCATGCGTTCCAAGTAGTCAAGTGGCAGGGCATTGTGCAGCCACGGGCGACCCTCTGTCCAGCTCACGATGTAGCCAGCCATGTTCGGCTTGGTGTATTTCCACCACAAGCCAGTCGCCGCTTCATGGCGCACGTCATGCTCACGGCCTCCATCTCTTACGGGTGGCTGGAAATCCCTCGGGAGGATCAGGCCGTGCGCTTCGGCCCACTGACGGAAGGCTGCCCACTCTTTTTCGGGTCGCTCGAAGTCGTCCGTCCCATCAGCCGATCCATCTGTGCATAAGCACGCTCGGAGGTGACTCGCGGCATCTCGGAGCGAATCTGGCGGAGTTTGGCGGACAGTTGTTGGAAGCTCATCTTTGATGCGGCAATGATCCTGGAACCTGCGGAGCAGGCAAATGATTTTCTACGTCTTCGAGATCAGGTTCTGCGAACGCATCGCCGCCAGCATCGAAGGGGCTGCTGACGGCGTAGCAAATGAGTTTTTGGATTCCTCGTCAGAGGCAGAATCCGAACACCATCAGCGCTTTTTTCTGGTTCTCGGCTTCTGCCGAATAGATCTCACTGATGCGAGCATCGAATCTAGCACCTGCTTCGCCTCATTCGTATCCGCCTTTGCCGAATCGATAAAACATGACGCAATGACTACATGTGATCCAAGCCCGACATACCAATAATGCATGATACTCCACGGAGCTCCCTCAGAGGATTCTTGAGTTGTATAATACCAAACGATTTCACCTTCATCATTCAGTGCCAAATCAAATTTGGCAGCCCGAGATTCGATCATTTCTTTGCCCGCATTCTGCACTTCTTTTCCGTCCCTTTGCAGAGTGAGTTTCGAGAAACGAACGTTCGCGAAATCCGACTCTGGCCAAAATGCCACGAGCGTGTCCTCCTCGATCCGGGTTTCCAGAAAATCGGCTATATCGATGACAGTGTTGCCAAGGCTAAATGTTTTCATAGAATGTCTAATTTGATGAGCTGTCTTTAAAGTTTTAGAACAAGCTTTATTTCGACAATCCCCCCCTCAAACTTCCCCTTCGCTGTGTAACTCGCCACGGGCACTTTGTTGTCGTGGCCGAGGCAGAAGTCTTCTTTGGGCTGCGAGCGGATGAGGCCGGGGCTGGTGGCAGTGATGGGCTTGTTTTGATCGAGCTGGAGGGTGAGTTGGCCTTTTTTGGCGAGGGTGGCGGTGATGCTGTGCGGATGGTTGTCGGAGGGGTAGTCGGTTTGGGCGGTGGTGAGGGTTTTGCCGTGGCGGATGGCCCAGATGAGCTTGCCGCCGCTGAGATGGAGCGCGTAGCCGGTGCTGGCGCCGCCGTGGGCGATGAGGATGGCATCGCGCTGTGCGGTGGTGAGCTCGCAGGTGAGGGTGAAGGGCTTGTCGGCGATTTGCGGGGCTTTGTCGGCGTCGAGTTTGTCGCCGGGTTGGAGCTTGGAGAGGTCGGCGGGCTTGGCAGAGGCTTTGGGTGAGTTTTTGGCCTTCGGTTTGTCGCTCGTGGGATAGAGGGTGACGGGATTTTCGGCCTCGCCGGGCGGACGGCGGGATTTGGGTTCGTCGCCGCCGATCTCGGTGGTCATCTTTTCGGCGAGGGCGGTGAGCTTGGCGACGATGTCGGGGTGCTGGGCGGCGAGGTTGGTCTTTTCGCCGATGTCTTGATCGAGGAGGTAGAGGCGCGGGTTCTTTTTCGCATCGTCGGCGGCTTCTTTGCCCATGGTTTCTTTTTGCGTGGTGAGCGCGAGCTTCCACGGGCCTTGGCGCACTGCTTGGAGGTTGTAGCTGGAGAAGTAGTAGTGCGCCTCGCGTGGGGAGTCTTTGCTTTGGCCAAAGAGCAGCGGGGAGAGATCGCGGCCGTCAATCACGGGCTGCGCGGGCACCTCGGCTCCAGCGATTTTCAGGCAGGTGGGCAGCACGTCGATGGTGCCGGCGACGGCATCGCTCACGCTGCCGGGTGCGATCTTGCCGGGCCACCACGCGAGCGTGGGGACGCGCACGCCGCCTTCCCAGGTGCTGCCTTTGCCGCCGCGCAAGGGACCGGCGCTGCCGCCATCGGGGCCTTTGATGAGCCAGGGGCCGTTGTCGCTGGTGAAGATGACGAGCGTGTTCGTGTCGAGCTGCAGCTCGCGCAGCGTGTCGAACACGCGACCGATGCTGGCATCGACTTCCTGCACCCAATCGCCAAAGCGGCCGTTTTGTGAGCTGCCTTGGAAGGCCTTGCCGGGATGGATGGGCGTGTGCACGGCGGTGTGCGGGAAGTAGAGGAAGAACGGCTGCGCCGTGTTCTTGGTGCCTGGTTCTTCGTTCTTCGTTGCTTGGGTGCTGCGGATGAACTTCACGGCCTCGTCGGTGTAGATTTCCTCGATGCGATCCTGGTCCGCTTCATCGAGCAGGCGCTCCACCTGATCATCGCGCACGAGCGGCACGACGCGGCGACCGTCCACGCTCGCCGTTTTGAGCATGTCATTGGAATACGGGATGCCGAGGTAGTGATCAAAGCCCTGCTTCGTCGGCAAAAACGCCGGTTGGTCGCCGAGGTGCCATTTGCCGATGCACTGCGTGGCATAGCCCAGCGGCTTCAAGCGGTCCGCGATGGTGTGCTCCTGCGGATGCAGCCCGTTTTTGCTGCCGGGCGGATACACGCCGGGCACGGAAACGCGTGCGCCATAGCATCCGGTCATGATCTGCGCCCGCGACACGCTGCACACCGGCGCGGCGTAAAACGATGTGAGCTTCATGCCCTCCCGCGCCATGCGGTCGAGGTGCGGCGTTTTTTGCTTCACCGCGCCAAAGGGACCAATGTCGCCGTAGCCGAGGTCGTCGATGAAGTGGATGATGATGTTCGGAGCGCCTGCGGCGGCATGGAGCAGGGAGCATGGGGCAAGGAGCCAGAAGAGGAGGGAGAGGAGGCGCATGGAGATAGGGTGGAAAGGCAACGAATCGGCGTGAGCAAAGTAGCCATCTCGCTCCGCGAGATGAGCCGAGGGCTGACGCAAGGCCACAACGCAGCCGAACTCGATCGCATTCCGTCTTTTTGACGCGCTTTGCTCATCTCGACGGAGCGAGATGGCTACTTTGCTTTGCTCCAAAGACGCGCTTGGTCGGCTCGGAGACCGGCTCTGACCGGGTTTTGCGCGATGTAGTCACGCAGGCGGCGAAATTGGCCTTCGTGGCGCACGAGGTGATCAAAGGCGTCTTGCTGCCAAAAGCGGCCTTGAAGGCCGAGTGTGGCATTGATCTGGCGAGCGGTGAAGTGCTTCCAGGAGTCGCATTGCACGATCATTGCGGCCTTGTCAGGGAAAGTGGCCAGCAGATGGACGTGGTTCGGCATGATGACGAAATCGAGCATCTCGTAGCGATCTCCATCGAAGTGAAGAAGGCTGTTGGCGACGATGTCCGCGATTTCCGGCTGGCTGAGCACGCAGGCACCGTGACTGGCATCGAGCGCCTCATGCCAGCGTGTGGTGAAGCGCTCATGGTATTCAGCCATCAAATCGGGCGGCAGCTCCTGCACCCGCATCTTCCAGCCTTTCTGGGTGGGATCAATGCCGTGGACATCGAGCCAACGATTGCGATCCGCCCGCCAGCGTTCGAGAACATCCTTCGGCATGGAGTCAGCCGTGCGCCAAGTGATGAAGACCACGGAGCCGTCCTGCGCCCAATGCGGCAGCTTGCGCTGGGTGATGAGCAAATCGTCGTTCGGATCGAAGAAACGCATGTCGCGATGCTATGACGATCACGAAATGGCGCAAGCAAAGTAGCCATCTTGCTCCCCAAGATGAGCTGGGGGCTGGCGCCGGAGAGGAAGGCGATCAGAGTTTGCAGACGCTCGTGTTTGCGAAGCGCTTCGCTCCTCTCGCGGAGCGAGAGGGCTACTTTGCTTCGCCGAAACGCGTCACTTCTTCACCGGCACCACCGGGCCCGTGCCCTGCGGCCTGCTGGTCTTCGGTTTCTCGATCTTCTGCACCGTGGAGAGTTTCGCAGCCTCAAACGGCACCATCGCAGCCTCGGGCAGCACTTTGAGCTTCAGGTCTTTGATTTCGACGCGGTTGGGGTTGCCTTTGTGGAGCTGGATGGCGAGGAGGCCTTCCAGGGTGCGTTTGTCGGCGTGGTGGTCGATGAGCTCGGAGGTGGGCTGGCCGTTGATGAAGTGCTGGAGGCGGTTTCCCTGTGCGATGATGACGTATTCGTTCCACTGGCTCACATCGACCTTCACGGGCGCGTGCTCGCTGAGCTGCCAGAGGGCGCCATCGGGGTCGAGGAGGACGTTTTTGCCGTTGAGGCCGAAGATGCCGCGACCGCGCTCCTCGTAGGTCATGCCGGTGTGCTCGATGGCGGGATGGATGTCGCACTGATAGCCGGTGATGACCCACGGGGCCACGTCCTTCAGCTCGCGACTGCGATACTGGATGCCGCTGTTGTTATCGCCGATGACGCGGACGGTGGCGCGAAGCTCGAAGTCCTTCACCGTGCCGCCGCGCCAGATGAGGAAGCTGTTGTTCGCCATGGCCTCCGGCGTGGGATTCGTGCCGATGACGATGCCGTTTTCGACTTTCCAGAGCTTGGGATCGCCGTCCCAGCCGGTGAGGTCTTTGCCGTTGAAGAGTGGTTTGAAGTCTTCATCTGCTGAAAAGGCGGCGGCGATGGTGAAGAGGAGGGCGAGGATGAGCTGGCGCATGGTGGGAATGGGCAAGAGAGAGCTGGCGTGGTCAAGCGGTCAAGATGGGGCGATCTTGACCCTCCGGCTGGCTTGACCTATGGAGCGGGCTTTCACTCACTTACCTCCATGCGCATCCTTTCCGGCCTCCAGCCCAGCGGCAGACTCCACATCGGCAATTACTTCGGCATGATGCAGGCCGCCTTGCAGCTCCAGAATGAGGGCGAGGCGTATTACTTCATCGCAGATTATCACTCGCTGACATCCATCCATGATGGGCGGCTGCTGCGCTCGCATGTGCGGGATCTGGCGATCGACTTTCTGGCCTGTGGGCTCGATCCGCAGCGCTGTGTGTTTTTCCGCCAAAGTGATGTGCCGGAGCACTGCGAGCTGTCGTGGATCCTGAGCACGGTGACGCCGATGGGGCTGCTGGAGCGCTGCCATTCCTACAAGGACAAGGTGGCCAATGGGATCAGTCCCTCGCACGGGCTGTTTGCATATCCGGTGCTGATGGCGGCGGATATTTTGATCTATGATAGTGATGTGGTGCCGGTGGGCCGGGATCAGAAGCAGCATGTGGAAGTGACACGCGACATCGCGATCAAGATGAATGAGAAATTCGGCTCAGGGCTCTTCAAACTGCCGAATCCGCGTATCCGGGAGGACACAGCGGTGGTGCCGGGGCTGGACGGCCAAAAGATGAGCAAGAGCTACGACAATACGATCCAGCTTTTTGAAGAGCCAGCGGCACTGAAAAAGAAGATCATGGGCATCAAGACGGATTCCACCCCGGTGGAGTCGCCCAAGCAGGTGGAGGGCAGCTCCATCCTAGCGCTGTATAAACTGGTGGCATCGCCAGCGGATTACGATGCGATGGTGGCCGATCATGTGAATGGCGGCGTGGGCTATGGCGACTTCAAGAAGCGCCTGCTGGCTGCGGTGGGAGACTATTTCGCCCCATTCCGTGAGAAGCGGACGGCGATCACGGCTGATCCTGCCTACGTGGACCGTGTGCTGGCGGAGGGGGCAGAAAAAGCCCGTGCGGTGGCACGGAAGACGCTGGCCCGTGTGCGTGACGCGGTAGGGCTGGGCTAGGCAGAGCTTTTTTACAGAGCTTTGACATCCAAAGCCTGATTCATGGGCATGAGGGGGAGATTGTGATCCGCCTGGGCATTCGGCGCTTGCTGATTCAGGCAGGTTCGTAGTAGCTTAGGGGAATCCTTCTCAACGCACCCTCCCATGAGCGACGAAACGACTCCCGATGAAATCCCGGCTGAAGAAGCCGAAGAAATGGCACCCGAAGAGGTGGTGGAATTCACTCCTGAGGAGTCGGAGTCCGTGACGGAGGAACAGGTGCTAGACTCTGGCTTTCCGACGCTGGAGCAGCTGGCTGCGCTGCTGCCGCAGTATGAGTTTCATGACATCCTGGGCGTGGGCGGCATGGGTGCAGTCTATCTGGCACGGCAGGCGGCACTGGACCGCTGGGTGGCGATCAAGCTGCTGCCACAGTCTGCCTCACTGAATGCGGAGGACGCGAGCCGCTTCATCACAGAGGCACGGTCGATGGCAAAGCTGACGCACGCGAATATCGCGGCGGTGTATGATTTCGGTCAGACGGTGATGGGGCATCTCTATCTGGTGATGGAGCACATCCAGGGGCTGGATCTGCACCGCCTGATCCACCGCAATGAGGTGACGGCGCAGCGTATCCGCTCCCTGGTGCCGCAGCTCTGTGATGCGCTGCAATACGCCCATGATCACGGTGTGATCCACCGTGACATCAAGCCTGCGAACATCCTCATCACCCAGGATTGGCAGGCGAAGATCGTCGATTTCGGCCTAGCGGGCGATGGAGCAGTGACGGCGGGTGAATTCGAGTACGGCACGCCGGAGTATGTGGCACCTGAGCGGCTAGAGCAGGGTGCTACGGTGGATCACCGTGCGGATATCTATGCACTAGGTGTGGTGATCCATGAGATGTTTACCAAGACGACGCCACTGGCGGCTGGGAGCTCTGCCTTCCAGGGCATGCCAGAGGCTTTTGGGAGCGTGGTGGCACGCTGCACAGCCCCTGATCCAGCGAAGCGCTTTCAGCGGTGCAGTGAGATCAAGAGCTACCTAGCGATCGCGGACCAGGCGAAGCCTGCTGCGCCGATGCCTGCGGGACATCACGCTGCGGCACCGCCGCATCTGAGTTCTCAGTCACACCTGAAGAAACCACAGAGCAAGGTGAGCATCGAGCCGCAGGGCAATGCCGAGGCTGCGAAGTGGCTCTGGGCCGCTGCCGTGGTGCTGCTAGTGTCTGGCGGCTATTGGTTCATACAGAAACAGCGTGAGAAGGGCCTGATCGCTGACGCAGAGGCCCAAAACCAGGCCCGAGCAGCCGCAAAAGCCGATTCTGCGGCCAAAGCAGATCCGAAGGCCGATACGACGAAAAAAGACGAAAAAGCCCCCGACGCTGCTGATGCGAAAAAAGCCGATGAACCGGCCAAAGCGCCGGAAATGGCCACAAACACGCCCGCGCCCGAAACACGCCCAAACGGCCCTGAGACGGCACCGAAGGAGGAGCCAGCATTTAAGCCAGAGCCGGGTGATTTCGCGATCCTGAAGCGTCTGACAGGCCACAACAGCACCACACATAGTGCAGCGATTTTTCCTGATCAGGGGCGGGTGGCGACGTTCTGCATGGATGACACCATCCGCATCTGGAGCGTTGCGACTGGGAAGATGCTGCAAAGCTACCGCAGCCCACTCGGTGAGGTGCTTTATGGCAAGCTCTCCAAAGATGGCCGCCGGGCACTCATCGACGACGTGGACTCGGATCAGAGCGCCATCATCGAGATCGACTCTGGCAAGGTACTCTATCGCACGCGGGCACCGAATGCGAATCTCATCACCTCGGTGTGGTCGGAGGATGAAAAGGATGCGTATGTGCTGACCGCTGCGGTGGATGGGGGCATCTTTCACTGGCAGCCACGCCAAGGGGAGAGCCTGACCAAACTGGACGGCTGGAATCGTGGAGCTTATCAAATGGCCTTTCTGCCCGGTGGGCGCTTTGTCGTGACGGGTGCTGATGTGACTCCGAGCACATCCAGTAATGCACCCGCAGGCGCGATGACGATGGGCACCATGCATGCGGCGATCTTCCAGCAGAGCGATCACCGCCGCTTGCAGGCGCTCACAGATTACACGCTGCATTGTCAAAAGTTGCGTCTCTCACCCGATGGTAGCCGACTGGCATGCATCAAAGGCAGGAACCTGGGGATCTTCGATACTCAGACGATGACGCCATCTGCGGTGCCGGTGAAGTCCTCCAATGTATCAGGTCTGGAGTGGACGCCAGATGGGCGCTTTCTCATACTCGGACATAGCAGCGGAGAAGTCCGCATTTGTGAGGCGGAGACAGATCAGGAAGTGGCCAGCCTGAATGTGGGCACGCGTATCACGAGCATCAGCATCTCACGCGACCAGAGCTGGGCGGTGGTATCGGGGTTCAGTCCGCTGCCGGAGGGCCAGACGGCGGCACCAGATCTCTATGATGTCTTCATCCTGCGGCTGCCGGATTTATCAAAAATGGGCACAGAAAAGGGACGTCTGGCCATCGCGAGCCGCCAACTGGCCGATTTGAAGCAAATCGACGCTGAACTGGCCGCGCTGCGTGATAGCGCGGTGACGGCGGCGGATGCGATCACGACGGATGAGCTGCTGATCGCCGCCGTGCGTGATCTGACGACGAAGTATGGCCTAGCACTGAAGCGTGCGGCGGCCACAGCTTCCCCAAAAGACCAAATCGCCATGAATGCAGAGGCCAGCAGCGTGGCGAGTGGTGCGGCGGTGCCAGGTGCATTCACGGACGCGGCGACAGCCGGTGAGCACAAGCGTTTCCGCGGCATCTACCGCCAGCAGATCGCGGCACTGGAGACCAAGCGGCAGCAAGGCATGGAGCAGGCACGCAAGAGCATCGAGGGCAGCGTGCGCCAATTGGCAAATAAACGCCAAGCTGCTGGCGATAGCGCTGGCGCAGCCCGCTGTGAGGCCCTGCTGGCGAGTTATGGTGAGCTAAAGCCCTTTGCAGATGTCATCGCGACGGCATTCACTCAAAGCGCTGCATCCACCCCCACAGTAGCGGCGACGAGCACACCTAATGCACCCACACCTGCGCTGAGCACTCCCTCCCCTGCCCAGAGCACGGGAGCAGTGAAACTCCAGCGCATCGGCAAGCCAGGTGAGCTGATCAAAATCGAACGCAGCACCAAGAACGGCTACATCGGTGACAATCGCAGTCGTGTGGGCAGTGTGCCGCCGACGATTGGCCCCGTGTATCAAATAGCGGCAAATAATTACCACGGGCTAGCCATTCTGGCCGATGGCAGCCTGAAGGGCTGGGGTAGCTGGAGCAGCGGGGGCGCAGTCTATACAGCTCCAGCGGATGTGAAGGATGCGGTGATGATCGCGACGAGCTTTAATGAGAGCGCGGCGGTTTTAGGCGATGGCAGTGTGTTTATCTGGAATGATGGTGGTAACACCCGCAAATGGACGCCGCCTGGCGGTGGCACCGTGGCCTCCATCACCTCTGAGAATGATTGGGGCATGTGGATCACCACCACCGATGGGAAAGTCTATGTGGCTTCGAGTTACGGACTCAATAACGATTCCACCCCGCCCAGCGATCTGAAGGATGTGGTCAGTGTGACGGGTGATGATGACCAGACGGGCATCTTTGCCGTGAACCGTGAGGGGATCATCCACCACTGGGGCAAAGAAAACCTGTACATCGGCCAGCAGCATCTCAATGTGAAGGACGGGCTCTCTGTCGCGGAGTCGAATAACTTCCTCTGCGTGCTGCATAAGGACGGCACGGTGGATGGCTGGGGAGAGGTGCAAGGGCGGCAGAAATTCCGTGTGAGGAAGTATCCAGGGGCCTTACGTGTGCTACCAGACCCAGCAGGACGCATTTTCCTGGTGGAGAAGCCAGGCGCAGAGTGGGCCGTGCAGCTCAATCCCGCGAACTACGAATACTACGAAGAGCAGCGCCTCGGCAATTTGGAGGGCAAACTGAAAGGCTGCACGAGTGTGGCACTAAGTAGCCTGTTTGTTTTTGGCGTGAAGACTCAGCCGTAGCCGCCTCACAGAATGCGGATGCAGAATGGGAAGCGGTAAACTTGGCCGTCAGCGGCCTTGACGATGCCAATGATGGTGAAAATGAGTGACGCGATGGCGATGACAAAGATGAGCACGAATCCGATGACCAAGAAGATGAGGAAAAAGGAAATGATGCCGTAAATGATGTAGCTGATCTGGAAGTTCAGCAGCTCGCGGCCCTGTGCATCAAGGTAGGCGCTTTGGTCTTTCTTCATGAGCCAGATGATCAGTGGGCCGATGATGGCAAGACCAATGAGGCTGAGGATGTGCATGACGATGCCGAGGGTCTTATCACTCTCTGAGACGCTGGGCACGGGCAAGGATGGTGGGACGGAGTTTTCCATGGCGCTGTGCGGATATGTCAAAAATGCAGGAGAAAGCCATAAAAAAGCCGGGGAGATGAGTCCCCGGCTTCTTGAATGCGTAGTTGGGTGGATCAGCCGACTTCTGGCAGCTTAAATTCCTCCACATAGTTCTCAGTGGCGAGCTTGTTCGCTTCCTCAGCGTATTCACCGATGAATTTTTCAGCGACAGGATCGAACTCCAGCCAAGGACCGGCACTAATTTTATCGACGTTGAGGTCAATTTTATTGTCCACGAGGTTCTGCACGAAGTGCTCGAAGGTTTCGGTGCCTGCTTTGTCGTTTTTGATGCGCTCTTTGACCTCGTCCACGCTGGCGAGCTTGCCGAGGCGGTAGGAGATGTTGGCGAGGTGGGCGAGCGAGGCAGCGTGGAAGCCGTGGGAGACGTGGAGGTTCGGATTGATGAGCTTCCCGGCACGCACGGAGTTGATGAAGTTCAGCATGTGATCCTGGCCGTCGTTGAAGTTGTCGAACTTCGTGATGGTCTTGCCTTCGTTGTCGTAAGCTTTGGACTCGATGACGTAACCGCCTTCACAGTGGATGACGTTGCCGACGCGGGCGGCGGCAGTTTTGCCATTCACGCGATAGACGGGCTCCAGCTTCCAATCCATGTCCTTCAAGGGAAGGCCGCGGTTGTCGAAGAGGAGTGGTGCGGGCTGGTAGTCGAAGAAGGCGAGCTGGTTGTTGGCGGTTTCGCCATCATCGTCGTAGCCCCAGCGGCCACCGAGACTCATGACACGCTTCGGCAGGAGTTCTGGATTACCCAGTGCCCAGCGACCGACGTCGGTCTGGTGAGGTCCTTGGTTGCCGATGTCGCCATTGCCGAAGGCCCACTGCCAATGCCAGTCGTAGTGGAACTGAGAGCGGTTGATCGGACCAACGCCGCGTGGACCTGCCCAGAGCTTGTAATCGACATCGACGTTCTGTGGTTTGCCCGCAGGATCGGTCTTGATGTCTCGCAGGTCATGGAAGGTGGCTTTGACGACGCCGTCCTTGGCCTCGACCGGGGCGGCGAGCTTGCCGATGGATTCGCGTTTTTTGAAGTTGATGCCGCGTGAGAGGGTGACTTTGCCGATGTGGCCTTCTTTGACCCAGTCCATAGCAGCCTGCCAGCCGGGGCTGGAGCGGCGCTGCATGCCGTGCTGGACGACGATGCCTCTTTTGGCGACTTTTTCGGCGGCATTGACGAGCTGGCGGCCTTCCCAGATATTGTGGCAGACGGGTTTTTCGACGTACACGTGCTTGCCAGCGGCCATGGCGGTCATGGCGATGAGGGTGTGGGTGTGGTTCGGCGTGGCGATGGTGACAGCGTCGATTTCGGGGTCGAGAACGAGCTTCCGGTAGTCGGTATAGGCGGTGACGGTGTTGTTTTTCTTGGCCTGGCTCTCGACGCCTTTGGTGAGCACGTTGGTGTCCACGTCGCAGAGGGCGACGATGCGCACGCCGGGGATTTCTTCCAGACTCTTGATATGGCCGGCACCGCGACCATTGAAGCCGATGACCGCGACGCGGACATCACCATTGGCCCCGATGGGTGCTGCAAAAGAGGGGAGTGAGGCCGCAGCTGCGCCTAAGGCGGTGCTACGAATGAAGGTACGACGGGTGGTGTTATTCATGATGAGAGCGAGGTTGTACGAAGGAAAAAGGCGTTGTTTTCGACTAAAACGAACTGGGAGGAAAAACGCCTCGCAGTGACCGCGAATCGTTGTGGACTGAAAATCGAAAAATGGGAACTAAAAACTGCTTTTTGCCTGAGAGAGCTCAGAGGAAAGCAGGAAGTCATTTCCGGCGACGGCGCATAGCGAGGCCAAACAGGCCTAGCAGGAGGAGCAGGGCACGAGTGGGCTCAGGAGCGATGGTGATGATACCTGTGGTGTAGAGAGCACTGGTATCCCATACGAGACCGCTATTGAGCGTGGGAAGATTGAACACATCGAAGCCGCCGCTACCGATGGTGGGGGCGGTGCCGCCAGCGATGCCGGACCAGTCGAAAAGCTGCCAGTTATCCCCAGAATTCCAAGTAGTGGAATCAAGAGTGGTGCTGACATTGAGCGTCTTGCTGCCGCTGAAGAGGATATTGCTCCAGTCGGTGGCGGAGATGAGGACGCGGTCGTTGGAAGCGAGAGGATTGGTGCCGACGGTGTTGGCAAAGATGTCAAAGGTGACCGTGGAGAGGGATATATTACCAGTGCCGGAAGTGATGAGAGCGAGATCACTGCCAGCGGTGGCCCCCGTGGTGCCAGGGGCGAGCAATCCGCTGATGGTGATGCTGTTATTAAGAGCTGGGGCGATGATGCCAGTGCCCCCGAGGGTGCTGATAGCAGCGACTGTGACGGAGCCTGTGCCGGTAGCGGAGCCAGAGGTGTTATTGGCGAGGAGGGTGCCAGCGGTGACCGCAGTGCTTCCTTCGTAGGTGTTTGTTCCGCTGATATCTAGTGTGCCGGTGCCGGTTTTGGTGAGAGGCACGCAGTCATGGCCAGTGATAGCGCCGGGGCCGTTAGGACGTTTGTGCCGGTGACATCGATGATGGCCGAAACGCCATCGAGCTCGATGGAGCGGTTGGCGGTGAGGTTTACATTGGCACCCGTGCTCTGGAGCGTGCCGTTGGCTATGCGGATGGTATTGGTGGCGGAGGCATCGCCGAGTCCTGCACTGGTGCTAATGCTGACGGTTCCCTGTTGGATGTCGGTGACGCCGGAGTAGGTATTGGCACCTTTGAGATAAAGAGTCCGACTGCCTTGTTTGATGATGCCGCCATTTGTTATGACGGTGTCGATATCGGCATCAGAGCCTGGTAGATTGGCAGCAGTATTGTTCGACTCCACTGTGATGATTCGCTGGCCGCCACCGAGGTTGAGAGTTCCTGCACCCGTGATCTCTACATGGGATGAACTATTCCCCGTAGCGGCGCGGTTGTGATTTAGGTTGATGCTGCCAGTGACCGTCAGCATACCGCCCGAGGCAATGTTTACCTTTGTGGCGGAGGTGGAGACCGTGGACATGTCCAGATTGGCGATGGTTTCACTCTGGGCATTGAGATTCCAGACGGCACCACCAGTAGGTGTTCCGCCATTGTTGGTCATGGTGACGGTGGCCGTGTCTGCGATCTGTTCACTGGCGATGTTGCTGAGAGTGACGGTGCCACCGTTTGTAAGGCCCTGCACCCATATTCCACCGGTGCCTATAGCATTAGTGCCGACAGTCTTTGCAAGGGCGAGACTACCTCCGGTGAGCACCGTCTGGCCAGCGTGGGTAGTGGCGGCGGTGCCGGCGAGGGTGAGTGTGCCTGAGCCTGCTTTGGTGAGGCTGGTGGTGCCCGTGATGGCAATATCGGTAACGGTAGTGTTGATGCCATTGGTGTCGATGGTACCGCCGCCTGTGAGGAGATTGACGACTTTGCTGCCAAGCGCCCCCGAGAAGCCAGAGGCAAGGCGAAGGATGCCGCCATCGAAATTCAGGGAGCCTGTGCCGAGCTTATCGGGGTTATTGATGAGGATGGCTCCTTGATTGATAAAGACATCAGTAAAGGTGTTGGCGTTACTAGTGAGACTGAGAGTGCCTGCGCCAGATTTCACCAGGGGAACAGTCGTCGTTAGCGGGGAGCCTATGGTGAATGTGCTAGCGGAAGTTGTGACATAGACAGTGTAGTCACTACCACCACCCGTGGTAATGCTCGAAAAGCCATCGATTGCATGATTGCCCGTATTGGCGGCGAGAATGGCTCCCGTGGTGATTTCGATGCTGGTGGAGGTGGCGGCTGTGGCAGTGATTGCAGCAGTGGAGTCGAAGACGAGGGAATTAATGGCGGAAGGCGTGCCAGTGAGTGTGGCCGATGGATTGGTGGCAAAGCGAACATTGTCCGTGCTCGGAGTGGCAGCAGCCAGGGCATTAAAGTCTGCTTCATCAGTTTTGTATTCTGCTGCGGTGAGTGGGCGCAGGCCATTGGTGGTGCCGGTATTGGTGACAAAGCTGTTTCCGAGGCCGCTCTGGCTCGAGTCACCGACGAGCCAGGGGATAATGCTCATGCTCGTTGAGCCTGCAGCTCCACCACCACCTATTTCCTGGCCCTCAATAGCTGTATTGCCAGCTGCGACATTGACTATGATCTGACCGCGTGTGGTGGAGGCTGCGGTGCCTAGATTATTCCCTCGGACTAGAGCTGTGGCTCGGCCTGAGCGTGTAAGGCTGTCCACAGAAAGATTCGAGATGGCACTGGTGACACTGCCATAGGCGGTGAGGGTGTTATGACCTGCTCCGAGGGTGACTGCACCGACGTCTTCAGTTTTCGTATTGCCCTGATTGGTGGTGGACATGAGGCCATTCGTGCCGGCGGTGTTGTTGAGAGTGATCGCGGCACTGTTGGAGATACGGTTGCGCTCAGTAGCGTCATTTTGATCCGAAACGAGGGAGGCTCCATTAAGGATGAAGGCAGTGGAGCCGTTCATCATGCCAGCGGCCCCACTGAGAGTGATATTACCACCATTGATGGTGGTCGTGCCTGTGCGCGTGCTGGTACCGGTGAGGGTAAGAATGCCGGTGCCGTTTTTGACGAGATTACCAGCGCCAGTGATGGCGGATGTTACTGTGGATGCTGCGGTTTGATTCAGGGTGAGAGTCTGACCAGTGGCGATGGAGATGGTACCTCCTGAAGTGTCTAGATTACCCACCGTCTCAGAGGAATTGATATTGAGCACCGTATTGGCACGCATGAGGATGGAGGTGGAGTCATCGAGGGCGCTGCCGCCAGAGATAGAGACGGTACCTTCATTGATAGTGAGGCGGCTATTGGGTACAAAGGTGTTACTACCGCTGATAGCTAACTCTCCAGCGCCGCTTTTGGCAATGCCTGAGCTCTGGACGATGTTGGAGGAGATCGTCAATGGAGCGGCTGCATTGTGCTGATGCACAGTGATTTCTCCAAGTGGCGAGGTATTGGAGCCGTAGATGGAACCACCACTGATGACGCTGGCATTGGCCCCGACAGTGGAGTTTACCAAAATACCGCCACTGTTGATGATGAGGGCGTTGCCTGAATCAATTGCAATGGCAGATGCGGCAGCGGCATCAAAGGTGAGACTCTGAATGACGGCGCAGGAGGCTACGGTACCGGTATAGCCAGCAGTGTTGATGATGTTTGCGTCATGCACCCACAAACTGCTGTCGTTTCCAGTAGTAGTGGAGGCCTGAATGATGGTCCCAGCAGCATCGACACCTGCGATACGGGTGGTGCCGCCAGTGGTGACGGTGGCATAGCCTAGAGCAGGCACAGCGGCGGCAGTGGTGGTGGCTTTGGCACTCGAAGAGGAGTAATCGAAATTCACCGTAGATCCGACGATGGAATGGGTGATGGCTCCTAGCTCCAGCGTGGCTGTTTGACCGGTGCCTGCATTGATGTCCACCAGGACGTGCCCCGTCGTGCCCATGGTCGTGCTGGAAACGGCCTGGATGGTGGCTGCGGAGTCGCTTCCTTCAATGACCAATGAGATAGGCGTGGTGAGATTCCCCTGTGTGGTGGCACCAAGGGTGAGAACCCCAGCGATTTTAGAACTATTGTTGGTAGAGTAGTCGAGAATGAGATGGCCTTCCTGGATATTGGTGTTTCCCGCAGTGCGCGTACCGTAGAAGGTGACAGTGCCGTCGCCTATCTTTGTGAGAGAGCCGCCAGCGAGCGTGATGCCGTCCTCAATGAGTCCATTGCGCAGAGTGTAGCCACCCACGGTGGTGATGACACCGTCGCCGATGATATTGCCAGTTTGGCCACCAGATGCACCGAGGAGGAGGCCATTAGCTCCGACATTGATGTCTGCGCTCTGAAGATCAAGGACGCCTGGAGTGGCGATGGAGGCAGAATCACCGATGAGGATGGAGTCCGTGCCGGTGCTAATGCCATTGGTCGTACTGACATTCACACGTGCTCCGGCACGGATGTAAAAGTCATTTCCCTGATGGACTCCACTCGTGCCAGCCGTGCCGGAGATATTCAGGATGACGGAGTCGGCAAGCCCCGTGCCGGTGACGATGATATTATCATTCGCATTGAGTGCGTTGGTGACAGTGGCATTGACAGTACCGCCACTGATGTTCCAGTCGCCAGTGCCCGTGGCGTTGGTGATGGCGTTGAGATTGAGTATGCCATTGCCTGTTTTGGTGATGGAAAGATTTGTGCCTGCAAGTGTCCAGTTAGCATTGACGGTCATGGTGCCAGCTCCGGTGATGGTGGCGCTATTGCTCGATGCGAATGTGCCATTGAGGGTGAGGTCTGTGGTAGCATTGGAGGAGTCTTCGACTGTGAAGGTGCGTGAATTACCGCCGTTGGAGAGGTTGGCGTTGATGGTGGCACCGAGTGGGTTATTGGCGGCCAAATAGGTGACATTGCCCCCCAGAGTGATCAGGCCGCCAGTGGCCGTGTCATTGATCCTCGCGGTAGCAGTCCCGTCAGAGCCACCTAGAGTGACCCCGGCGCTTAATACAGCGGTTCGTCCATTGACGTCGAAAATGGCGTTTGTGCCTGCATCGGCGATTACATTGATCCCCGCCGATCCAGCGATGGAGCCAGTGGCTCCGAGATCAAGTGTGCCCTCTGTGACGGTGGTGGCTCCGGCATAGGTGTTTGCGCCATTGAGTGTGAGTGTGGCATCTCCGTCCTTGGTAATGCCTATGTTGTTTTCATTCGTGCCGATTCCACCGATGACCCCGTCGAAGGTAACCACGGTGGATTGAACAACGGTGAGAATGGATGAGGCCGCATTTCCTCCCACGATGGAGCTACCAGAGGCGGCTCCTTCGAGGAGGTTTCCGATCGTGGTGCTGGCGGCAGCGGTGGCCGTGCCGAGCTGGAGGATGGCGGAGCGGGTGGCGCTGCCGAGGGTGAGGTCAGTCGTGATTGGCAGACGATTGATGCCCTCGAGTGCAAGACGACCTGCTGAGACTGAGGTTGCCCCTGAATAGGCGCTGCTGGTCGTGGTCAGTAATAGGGTGCCAGATGCAGTTCCATTGTCATTGAGACTCAGGCCGCCCGTGCCGCTGATACCGCCACTGACCGTGAGCACAGCGCTACCATCTTCGATATTCCAAGACTGTGCAGCTCCGAGCAGAACCGGGGCACTGATAGTGATGGCATCATTACCACTGGTGAGCACATTCAGACTAGGAGTATCAGTTCCATTGCCGATAGTGAGGGGACCAGTGCCCGCGATGGAAACGCCATTGGTGCCGCTACCAGCATGAAAGGTGAGCGCTTTGATGGTAAGAGTGGAAAGCAGCTGAGTGGCGAAATTGGCACCTCCTGTAGCACTAAAGTGGACGTGTGAGTTCGCCCCAGGTGGGACGGCTGCATCCACTCCACCACTCTCACTCGTATCCCAGTTCGAGGAGCCCCCTAGCTGTACGGCTGTCCAAGAGCCCGCTGCAGGTCCGGTGAGATCGCCCTTCCACCAAGCATCATTGGGCGGTGGAGTCGTATTGGCAGTCACAGTGAGGTAGAGGCGATCAGGATCGGTGCCGGTGACTTCCCGGGCGACGTTGTAGATGAAGTTTCCCGCGTTCTCAATGGCACCGATTTGGAAGCTGCCTGTTCCCGTAAAGGCACCATCGACAGCGGAATCGATGAGGAGGTAGCCTCGGTCCGTCAGCACCGTAGGAGAGGAGCCAACGACGATGACCGTGTCGATCAAGCCGGTGATGGAGAGAGTCTGACCACTCCCGAGAGTAATGCGGTCACTCGTTGCGCCGATCAAGCCGAACCCAACTTGGGTCGTCAGAGTGCTCTGATTAAGGGTGAGGATGTTGCCTGTGCCGCCAAAGGTCTGGTTTGTATTGCCATCATTTAGAATGAAGCTTCCTCCATTGTTCACGGTGATGCTGGAGCCAGAGCTGCCGCCCAGCAGGCCCGCTCCGCTGACACGCAGCTCTCCAGGACCGACAGTGATGGCTCCATCGAGATTATGCGTGCCATTGAGAATGAGTTTACCATTCGTGACGCTGGTGGTTCCAGCATAGGACGCATTTCCTGTGACGATGAGTTCACCTGCCCCGGTTTTGCTGATGGAGAGGTTGTTTTCATTAGTGCCAGCTCCGCCGAGATTCCCTATAAATGTGGTATTGGATGCTTGGTCGATCGTCAGAGTCGAGAGAGCCGAATTTCCACCTACGATGGTGTTTGTGGTGCCAGAGCCTGCGGTAGCTAGGGAGCCAATCGTCTGATTCAACTGCCGAGTGACACCACCGATCTGAAGGATGCCGCTGGAGCTACCTGAGCCGAGCACGACTGGGACCGTGGTCGCAAGGCGATTATCCGTATAAGTTAAACCACTGTCTGCCGTCATGCCCCCATCGAGAACAAGCCGACCATCCTGGACAGTCACCGTCCCGGTAGCCGTGCTACCGACGAGACCCGCGAGCTGTTGGGTGCCTGGGCCGGTCTTTACCAGCTCTAAAACAGCAGCAGCGCCATTTCGCAGCACACCACTGAAAGTGAAATTATCTGAAACCGTGTCCGTGTTGATGGTCAGGGCACGAACAATGGTGGCATGCTGGTTTTCGACAAAACCGATCCCCTGCAAGCCACCAATTTCCTGACTGCCGCCGAAGAGACGTAGTGCACCAGCCCCGTTCACCGTCAATAGCGTGCCCACTGGCAAAGCATTGACAGTGACAGTCTCAATACGACCGGAGTTGATGACCGTAGGACCAGTGTATGTGTTATTATTTTGAAGATAGACCGTGTTGTCTGTGGTTAATGAGACGGAATTAGCCCCATTGTCCGTAATGAGCGCATTGATGTTAATTGGGCGCACACCATTAATGTAGCCCTCATAGCCAGTGGCGAGGTTGTCGCCAAAGGTAATCACCCCTCCAGCGAGCACCTCATTGTCATACGATCCTGTAGAGAGCAGAGCCCCCCCTGCGATGGTGAGTGTATTGCCATTGAGATTGAGATCAGATGCCGTGCCACCCGTATTATCCAACACAAGACCGCCTATGGTGACATTTGCATCGAGAATGGCATCCGAGCTATTCGCAGTGATATCGATATAAACATTATTCCCGCTCAAAGTGGAAGCCGTGAGATTGGTGGCCGTAGAGACAGCACGGAAGGCATAATCTGTCGTCGTGGGGCTAAAATCGAGTAGGCGGATACCAGTTGTAGCATCATAGGTGACAAGACTGCTTCCGCTACTGCCAGCGCTCACGCCGCCTGTGAGATAAGGAATAATGCCAATCGCAGAACCTGTGCCCGCACCACTGAGGGTGGGAGCCGTGGTGAATTTCAGATTCGACTCTGCCCCTCCAGGATCACCAGCACTACCCCCTGTGGTATTAGCAGCAGTAGCATCGTCTGCGATGCCGCCGATGGCAAAGCCTAGATTATCCCCTCGAACAAGGGCTGTAGCAGAATTCTGCCGCACAAGAGTGCCCGCAGTGAGCACCACGTCTCCATGTGAGGTATTCGTGTCTGTATTGGAGCCAAAGTCTGCATCCAGCGTGATGGTGTTATACGCACCCTGGAGCACCATACTGCCGATGGTTTCGCTAGGCCTGGCACTGTTGTTTCCGGTGATGACGAAAGTGCCACGATTGAGTGTAACAGTAGCGGTGTCCCCGATGCGGTTACTAATCGACCGCGTGTCCGTGGCGGTTTGATTATCCAATGACAGCGTGCCTCCAGTCTCCACGAGGAATGAAGCTGCTCCCGTTAGAGTGCCGGCAGCAGGGCTTGTCGAAGTTGAAGTATCTCCCAGCAAGCGAAAGGTCCCGCTGCGCACGATCACGTTTCCGAGGAATGAGCTATTGAGCGAACGCTGAGTCCAAATATTGCCCCCGGTCTTGATGAGAGTGGAGGAAGCAGATCCATTGAGCTGCCCGAAATAACTGATATCTGTGCCGAGCCCGACGAGTTCGAGCGCAGTGTCATTCAAATTCACCGTACTGTTCCATGAGCCGCTTAGGAGTCCCGTGCGATTGTAAGCGCCAGCTCCGGTGAAGTTTAAGGTGGCATTATCTACATTCAATCGTGTAGCAGGGAGAATGAAGCTGCCCGTCACGTCAACACTTCCCTGGGTGATGGAAGTCATACCGGTATAAGTCTGCGCCGCACTGAGAGTGAGCTTGCCAATGCCCGCCTTCGTCAAAGCCGCAGATCCAATTATCGAGGCGTTAAGCGTGAGATCCTGTGGTGTGTAGATGATGCCTTCAGTAGCAGCCCCAAATGAAATGGACCCATTGCTGATTGTGCCGGCAGCAGTCCCATTGCTCACGATACTGGCATTAGCGAGCGTGAGTGTCGCAGCGCCTAAGTCCAAAGTGACACCGGCCCCTGCCAAAGTTGCCGTGAGGTCCGTGAGCGCACCAGACAGGGTCTGGTTGGCCGTCAAACTCACGTTTTCCCCCGCGCCACTGAAAGTCGCCGCATATTCAGCGCTGGTGAGGAGGCGGACGCCGTTTGTACCGTAAGTCGTTAGGCCCGTCCCTGTTCCAGAGGCAGAGGTATCGCCGAACACGCCTTGCAGTATTCCCACTGTCGGTGTGCCTGCGACACCCGTGATCGAAGGCACTGTGACGTCGAAAATCAAATTCGTCACTCCAGCACCTGCTGCTGCGGTACCCAGACCATTCCCTCTGACAAGGAGAGTAGAGCCGAGACTCCGCAGCAGGCCATTGGCAGTCAGTGTGATGCCAGCACCACCATCTTGCAGGGTGACGACCGCATGCGTGTCCGCAAAGTTGCTCTCCGCCACATCGAGCACCCCCACATTCTCCGTAGTCATAGCGGCTGCATTACCGATGAGTTTCAGGTGCCCCGTGCTGCGAAATTCGATCTCGCTGTCATCGCGGAGGCGATTTTGGGCCGCATGATTCGCCACCGTGCTATCCAACAACAACGTGGACATCGGCACCCCCGCATCCCTGACTGTAGATGCATCCGTACGACCCAATAGCACTGCCACACCGTTCGTAAGTGTGGTGCCAACCTGGTTAGCAGCACCGCTCGCACCCTCTAGTCCCAGTGTGCCAGAGTAAACCAGCAACTGGTCTTTAAAATCTACATCTCCAGCAATGATCTGCGTGCCTAGGTTCCCCTGCCCCTGCTTGATGAGGTCTGCGGTCGTATTCCCAGCCGCCGCTGTAACCGTACCAGAGAACATGTTGCTCTCACCAGTAAGGGATCGAAAATCGAGATTGCCCGCATTGATGACAGAGCCGCCCGTACCACTGATTGCCTTGAAAGCATCGGTGAAGCCTCCTTTGTCCCATGTCGTGCCTGCATTCATAATAATGGCCGTCGTCGTGTCTCCGAAGGGATTATCCTGGGTATTGAGCAGGTTAGCGCCATTTTGCAGTGTGATACTTCCTATCTGAAAATTGTTGTCCGTGGTATTTCCGAGACTGAGGGTGCCAGCTCCGTCCAAAATCAGATCATCCGTGGCATCCGCCGTGAAGGCACTCGTCACGGTCAGCGTGCGACCGGCTCCAAGCAGCCAAGTCTGATCCCCACCGAGAGTGATCGTTGAACCTATAGTCACATCCGCGCCAGCCGCCGACATGTCGATCCCGGTTCCCGTAGGTGTCAGCCCTGCGCCTGTCGGGGCGATGGTGAGTGTGCTGCCACTGATCGCCAGCGGTGCAGTTAGGTTTGAATTAAATGAGAGACTCCTGACCGTACGGTTGGCTCCCAGAGTCTGCGTCAAATTGATTCCACCCGTAGTGATGAAGACGAGGTCATTATTGTTCGCAAAGGTAACATTGGCCCCAGAGCCATCTGCGGCCGTATTCCAGTTCGCAGCAGTTGCCCAGGCTCCATCCGTACTTCCGTCCCAATAAACTGTGGCAGCAATGAGTGACGGAGAAACTTGCCAAAATACCAAAAGGGAAACGAGCAGCGCTGAAATGGGCTGCCGATAGCGGCGCATGGTTTTCATAGATTTTTACGACGAAAAGAAAGCAATAATACGCAATCCGCCGCCCCAGTTGCAACGAAAACAGCAGCCCAAAGTGGCAAAACAGGGAAATCCTGTTTTTACCACGTTTCCGAATTATGGTTTTTACAGTTAGCGCCTACGGCGCATCAACAAGCCCAACAAGCCCAACAAAAGCAGCAATGCTCGCGACGGCTCTGGAACCACGACAATGATGCCGTTGGTAGTAAACAAGCTCACGTCCCACACCAGGCCGCTGCTGCTGATGTCTGGTAGATTGAACGGATCACTGTTGTCACCAGAGCCATCACGGTAGTTCGTTCCGACACTGAAGGCCGAAAAGTCGGTGAGTCCTGTCCAGTCGAGGAGATTGAAGATTTGACCAGCGATAGGGGTAAATGTCCCTGGGAGCACACTCACTGTGCCAGCGAGGGTGATTCCATCATTGAGAACAAGACGATCATGGTCACCCACGCCTGATCCATTGGCGATCACATAAGCTGTATAGCCCAACGTTCCCACATCGTTACCACCGAAGAGCGGATCAGGGGTGACATTGGTAGAGCTCGTGATGCCCAAGCGGGTTGCCGAGCCAGCAGATGCCGTCACGGCCTCAGTGAAAGTGAGAGTAGCATTGTTTGTGACCGTGGTGACCGCAGTGCCCACCGTAGTAACATCTCCAGCCTGAAGAACAGAGCCAGCACCCAAAATAGTGGAGCCCTGAACCGTGCCAGAACCAGCCAGAGTCGCTCCTGAAGCGACAGTAACATCTCCACTGCCCGAGTCCCCCGTGCCAGAGGAGCCCGCGGTGCCACCTGAGCCGACCTGAAGGGTGCCTGCACTCACATTTGTGGCCCCTAGGAAGCTGGTGGCATTGGCGATATGATTGAGAGTCAACAAACCCGTACCGGCCTTGTTAAGGATTGCACAGGCGTCACCACTGAGCACACCTGGGGCGGTCAAGGTATTGGTGCCGGTGACATCTATCGTTCCGCTGCCTTCCACCGTAACAGTGCGGTTGGCCGTGAGGTCCACGGTCGCACCTGTGCTGATTAAGGTGGTGTTGTGTCCGATGAAGACATCATTTGTAGCGCTAGCGTCCCCGAGGTTGGCGCTTGAACTGATGCTGAGAGACCCATTCTGAATGGTGGTAGCACCGGAGTAGGTATTCGTTCCGCTGAGTGTGAGCGTTCCCGTTCCGGTTTTCACCAATGTACCCGTGCCACTGATAACCTGGGCGTGGGTGCGGGCGGCGGTCTGGTTGAGATTGAGGGTGGCATTGTTGGTGATGGCCGACTGCCAATTAGTCACATCGGCAAGGGAGAGAGTACCACCGGATATCGTCGTGGTGCCGCTATGACGAATGTTGGCACCACTGAGGGTCTGGGTGCCGGTGCCTTGCTTGGTAAGATGCAGCGGATTGGCATCAGCGGTGCCGTTGCTGTTATCACGGAAGTAGCCGTTGTAGCTGTAGTCATTACTGCTATTAAGGGTGAGAGTGCCGCTTGCGGAAACGGTGTCTGTTTCGCGGTTTTCGATCACACCTTGTCCAGTGGTGTCGATGACGCCGGCGACGGTTTCATTGAATCCGAGCAGTTTGAAATAAGCGTTCTCTCCAGAAACCCCGCGGAAGGTGATGGTAGCCGTGTCCACGATCTGGTCATTATTGCCCAGCACCACCGCGACATCATTGTTGTTGTTCACGTTGGTCTGGTCACCGATTTCGACGTTGCCATTGAGAGCAGCATTGGTGGTGCCGTTGAGAACGACGGAGTTTGTAGCCGTGCCATTGAGGGAAACCACAGCATTACGGAATACCGTGGTGCCGGTGAAGGTGCTAGCCCCCTGGATAGTGAGCAGGCCTGTGCTGCCAGTAGCGCTGCTGCGTGTGAAAATGTTCAGGGTATCAGACAAGCTCGGAGTGGAGTCTTTGAGGCCATTGGCGAGAGTCACACCGTTAGTAACAAGACTAACATCCAGCGTGCCTCCCCCTGTTCCGACGGTCCAGACTTTGGCAGATGGATCGTCTGTGTACCCAGCAGCAAAACGAACGCCGCCACCCCAGAACTGGATGCTCCCGGTACCGAGCTTGGCATTGGCGTCAGCGATCACGGTGCCCTGATTTAAATACAGATCCGTGAAGGCATTGCTGGCGCTCGTCAGGGTCAATGAGCCCGCCCCGGATTTGACGAGCGGGAAGGCGCTAGTCAGAGGGCTGTCGATTGTAAAGTTCGCCGCCGCTGTGGTGACATAAACGGTGTAGTCACGGGAACCTCCCGTGGTGATCCCGGTGAAGCCACCCAGCACATGGTTCCCAGCTCCAGCGGCAAGGATGGCTCCAGATGTGATGGCAATGGAATTGGCCGGGCCGGTTACAGTGAGGGCTGCTGCGTTATCCAGCACCAGTGAGTTGATGGAGGTCGCAGTGGTCGTGAGTGTCGCTGTGGGATTGGTGGCAAAACGCACATTGTCGGTTGAGGCACCCGTGAGGGCATTGACAGCCGTCTCGTCCGTGGTGTACTCCGCCGCAGCTAGCGGGCGCAGACCGTTGGTGCTGCCTGTGTTGGTCACAAAAGTGTTACCCAAGCCAAACACAGGCCCGGAGTTGGTGTAGGTCAGGTCACCAATGATCCAGGGGATGATGTTGATGTTTTGACTACCTGCCGCGCCACCACCGCCAACAGCACCTGTAGGCGCGGTGGCGAAACGAATCTGGCCGCGTTGCCCCGCAGAGGCCCCCAGGTTATTGCCGCGCACGAGGAGTGTGGCGCGATTGTTGCGTGTGATCGTTCCAGAACCGGAAAGGTCGGCGATCGCATTGGTAACGTTGCCGTTGGCAGATATGACGTTACTGCCGGCTCCGAGTACGATGGAAGTAATGGTTTCAGTCCGGGTGGCTCCTTGGTTGGTCAACATCCAGAAGCCCTGGTTAGGGCCGGTTGTGCCGACGTTGGTATTGTTCAGCGTGATGACGGCGGAGTTGGATAGCCGATCAATGGAAGCAGTCTGATCTTGGTAGTCGAGCAGTGTCCCTCCCGCGTTGACAGTGATATTCGTAGTGGTGGTAGAGCCCAAAGCGCCGTTCAAATGCACGCCGCCCTGGTTGATGATGAGTGCGCCCGTATGGGTAGATACACCCGTGAGATTCAGGCGATCTATGCCATTTTTGACCAGCACACCGCTTCCCGTGATGTTTCCGCCGAAAACAAGGTTTTCATCTGGGGTGGTATCTCCATCTGTCTGGTTGATTGTGAGGGTCGAGCCAACATTGAGCTGGACGGTTCCGTTGCTGTTTTCCCCACCTAGAAGCTGGCGGAAGGTTTCTGTTTGGCCAGCGGCCAGTTCCAGGACAGTCGCACCTGAGCCGGTGGCTCCCTGAATCTGTACATCCACTCCATCACCGATCGCGTTTCCGCCAGTGAGAACCAAGCCGCCTTCATTGAGCGTGACTGTGCCGGTGGTGCCGACACTAGTGCCGGATAGGATGAGTGTGCCCTCTCCGCTCTTGGTGAGTGATCCGCTCACCCGAGTGGAGGCGAGCTCAAGTGTGCCTGCCGTGTTGTTTTGATGAACAATGAGTGCATTACCAGCCAGATCGCTGGAGAGGTAACCACCGGAGATCAGAGTGTTATTTGCGCCAACAGCCGGGGATACCAAGAGGCCTCCGCTGGTGATCTTGAGCACGCGAGTGGCATCAATGGTGAGCGTGGAGGCTGCCGCAGCATTGATTGTGAGGCTGGCGATGTCTGGAGCGCAGAAATCCACACTATTGGTGAAGTTTCCTGTATTGGTGACATGCTGGCCAGCCGTCCATGCGTGAGGATCATTACCCGCGACAGTGGTGACCGCCGCGATCTGGCCAGTGCTGATGGTGGCAAAGGAGGACTTGTTCACTGTGGCCCAGGCACCGATCATGTTTTCGGCGGTTAGTGTCGTCGTGCCAGCATTCACCTGGGTGCCCGCTTCAATTTGGAAGTTCACCGTGGCTGCGTTGGTGCGGGTGATGGCACCTGTGACATCGAGCACAAGTCCTGCTCCATTACCGTCTAGGACGACTTGGGTAGCACCGCGAGCGACAGCTAGCGAGGAGACAGACTGCTCACTCGCCGTTGTGGCATGACCGATCATGGTAAGAACTGGGCTAGACTCACCCAGTGTGGTGCCCAAGTTCAGTGAACCCGTGCCGATTTTGTTATCTGTTCCCGCATTGGTGGTGAAATCCAATGTCAGATTACCTTCACGGATGGTGGAATTACTGGTGCCGAGCGCATTATTGCCAGTCAAGGTGACCGTGCCCACACTGTCCTTGTTGATCACGTTTCCGGTCGAGGCTGTGGCCAAATTTGGGCTGACAGAACCAGCATAGGCGTTCACCACCGTACCGATATTGATGGTCCCGGTGCCGGTCACCGACCCGATACGATCCGCCGTGTTGCTCGCGCCACCCACATCGAGACGTGGAGTGCTGATCGTATAGCTATTCACATTGAAGGTGGAAGTACCAGCCGCGTTGTCATTGACCAAGATGAAATCAATGGCGCTGCCCACGGCGTTATCAGCCAGAATGTTGATGACACCCCCGGTCCGGATGTAGATACCGTTGTTAGCCGTGTCCACCGTGGCGGAGCCATTCACGACACCGCTGATATTGGTGATGGATCCTGCGCCTGTGGTTATCAGGTCATTCTGAGTGGTGGTGCCACTGATGTTCAGCACGCCCGCGTTGGTGTTGAGGTTGTCACCCAGATTCACGGCGCCGGACAGGGTCCAGGTACCAGAGCCTGCCTTATTGAGATCGCGCGTGGTCTCTGCGGCGCTGTTTGAGGTGATGTTGCCTGAGAACAGGTTTGTTCCCGTGCCGTCCAAGCTGAGGGAATTGTTAGTGGTTGTCACATAATCTCCGCTGATCGTCAGATCGATCGCGGCAGAGGATGAGTCGTTACCGGTGATTGTCCGGCTTGCACCGGTGCCGATAAGGTCTGCGGCAATCATACCGCCCAGCGGATTATTGGTCGCGTCATAAGTGATACTTCCGCCGAGAGTGATTGTGCCACCGCCCGCTGTGTCTGCTATAGAAGGCTGAGCGGTGGAGTCCGCTCCGCCTAGGGTGATAGCACCGGCCAGGGTGACGCTCCTGCCGTTGACGTCGAAAATCGCGGTTGTCCCTGCGTTTGCGATGACATTCAAGCCCGTACTGCCTGTGATACCGCCCGACGCGCCCAGCTGGAGTGTCCCTTGGTTCACCGTAGTGGTTCCAGTGTAGGTGTTGGCCCCATTGAGGACCAATGTCCCAGCTCCTTGCTTCACGAGAGCAATGAGGTTTTCATTGGTGCCGACACCGCCGATGACACCATCATACTGCGTGTTGGAAGTCTGGTTGATCGTGAGGGTGGAAGCGGTGGCGTTGCCATTGACAATAGCATTCGTCGTACCCGTGCCAGAGGTGGCGAGACCCGCCAGAGTGGTATTGGCGTTGGATGTGGCATTACCGAGCTGTAGAACGGCGGATGCCGTCCCGCTGCCTAATGTCAGCTCCGTTGTGGTAGGCAGGCGGTTTGTTCCTTCGAGAGTGAGGCGACCGGTGTTAAGCGCGGTGCTGCCCGTGTAGGTACTACTGGCCGTATCAAAAAGATAGCTGCCCGTGGCGGTACCGCTGCCATTGAGCGTAAGGCCGCCTGTGCCGCTGATCCCGCCAGAAATCCGTAGGATGCCAGCCGCATCTTCCACATTCCATGTTTGAGCCTGGCCTAGCACTACAGGAGCAGTGATCTGAATGGTGCCAGCGTTACCACTAGCAACGGTGAGGCCGATATTTCCTGCACCGCTTGCTGCGAGAGTGAAGTTGTTTGTGCCACCCACAGAAACTCCGTTGGTGACGGTACCGGATTCAAACGTGACCTGCTTCACAGTCATGTCCGCGCCCAGAGTCGTCGCAAAGTTAGCTGCTCCAGTGGCACTGAAATGCACATGCGAGCCGCTGTCCGGCGGCACACCGGCATCAGTGCTCCCTGCGAAGCTGGTGGCCCAGTTCGTATTGCCACCGATCGCGGAGGCAGACCAGACTCCCGTGCCCGTGCCACCGAGGTCACCGAGCCACCATACATCCGGCGGAGCGGCCTGGGCAGCGACGTTCAGGATGAGCTGGGAGTCTGTGTTTGCCCCACCGCTGAGTGTGTAAAGGAAGCTGCCCCCATTGATGATGGTGCCGATGTTGAAGGCACCCGTGCCTGTGAAACTACCCACGCCTGTGGAATCAATCAGCACATAGGAGGAGAGGGTGGGGGCACTACCGACATAGATGTCTGTGGTGATCGTGCCATTACGAGTGAGGGTCTGCCCAGCACCTAGGTCGATCTGGCTATTTGTAGCTCCACTCACCCCAAATCCAAGAATGGTCGTCCCGCTGCTCTGCGTCAGATTCAACACGGAACCAGTGCCAGCAAAGACCTGCGTGCCTGAGCCGCTTGTGAAATTCAAAGCCGCGCCGTCCGCCACCGTGGCAGACTGCACATTCGGGCCAAGAAGGCCGGAATTAGAGACTGTAAGCGCCCCTGCATTAACGGTGACAGTGCCATCAAGGGTATTGGTACCAGCCAGTTCCAGGGTGCCAGTGCCACCTTTGATGAGTGTGAGATTGTTATCATTGGTCCCCACTCCGCCCAGATTGCCAGAGAAGACGGTATTCGTGCTCTGATTGACAGTCAGCGTCGAATTTGCTGCCGCCCCGCCAATGATGGCATTGCTCGTGCCTGTGCCAGAGGTGGAAAGACCAGTGAGGGTCTGGTCAGAAGCGCCGCTGGTGTCTCCAAGCTGGAGCACCCCGGAGGTCGTCCCATCCCCAAGAGTCACTGTGCCTGTCGTACCAATCCTGTCATTCAGCCCACCGGCCAAGATCATCAAACCATTCTGCACAGCGGTGTTTCCGGTGTAAGTGCTGCTCGTGTTGGAAAGCAGCAGCGTGCCTGCGCCGGATTTGGTGATCCCTGCCGCCGTCAGTGCCCCACTTAGGGTCAAATCGTTCGCTACAGAGGTATTGTCTTCCACCAGGATATTACGCTGCACGGTGCCGAAGTTCGTGGTACCGCTGATGACAGCTCCAGAGCCCGCGTTGTCATTTTCGTAATAAATGCCGCCTTTATCCGCCGTCGTACCTGTGAGGCTCAGCGGCACGCTGATCGTGTAATCACGGATCACGAGCGCATGATCCAGCGAGGCAAAAGTAGTGCCATTGGTGACTCCACGTCCGTCCAGCGTGATGGAGGCCACATCCACCAAGCTGCCGACCTGATAATTCACCTGGCTGGCAGTCAACGTACCCGCCGTGCTGTCGCCATAAGCCTGATCCTGTAGGTCCAGCGTGGCCCCCGTGCCGTTCAGAGTGATGATGGCGCTGCTGCGGTCAGTATCCGTCTTCACCACATTTCCACCTACGGTCACCGTGCCACCAGTGAGTGTCAGACTGCCGCTAGCGGTGCCAGCGGTGCCGCTGTGCAGGCCCATGGAGAGATCGCTTACGACGCGCAAAGTGCCGCCAGCCATGCTCAGATTACCAGCACCGATCGCATTCACACCCGAGGTGGCGCCCGCTATGTTACCTAGGGTCACGGTCGTGGCCTCAATGTTATGTGCATTGGCACTAAGAGTCATGTTCCCAGTAGCGCCGCCTGCCAATCCGCCGCTTTTAACCCCAAGCTGGAGAGAATTCAGGCTGGCCGTCAAAGTGCCGTCCACGGTGAAATTGGTTAGTCCAGCTGTGGATGTGCTAATATTTTCACGAGCGAGGTAGAGGTCCATCTGGCGCTCGCGGAAGCCGTTCAGCGCCAATGTGCCACCCGCAGGCAGAGAAACTGTTGCAAGCGGCACTTTTAGTCCGCCGAGGGTCATCAACGGCGTGGTCACGGAATTGGTACCGGAGCCAAATGTCAGCGTCTGAGTTCCCAGTCCAGATCCACTACTGTTTCCGAGAATGAAGGAAGTGATGGCTGAGATTTCGTTGTTAGTGGCCAGCGTGACCGTGCCTTGAGGCACGGAGGCTCCACCAGTAAGTACACCGATGCGTACAGTATCGACATTGGCCGTGAACTGGGAGGTTCCAGCGAGATTGAGAGTGCCTACTTTGTTGACGGAGTCAGCTCCGCTCACTCCCACATCGAATGTATCGTTAGCGAGGCCCGCGCCGACCTTCAAAGTGCCTCCAGCCTGCGTGTATGTGGCAGTGCCGTTCATACCGACCTGAAAGTTCCGGCCGATGACGTTGGTGGCGGAGGGAGCCGTGATGGAACCGTTATCCAGACGCAGATTGCCCCCTAGATTGAGGGTGCCGGTCAGGGTGCCCACAAATTCACCGCCATCTGTGTTAGTCCCTGTAGCGTTGGATTGAAGCGTGAGGCTGGAATTGCCCGTGCTGGTGATGCTACCGTTGTAGGTCAGGGTTTTGCCATTGGTTCCCGTGCCTGCTGTGATGCTGATGATGTTCGCACCGCCTCCGAGCTCGATTCCGCGGTTGGCGTTCAGCGTCATGTTGTCCGTCACGTTCAAGGTGGCGGCATACAGCTTCAGGTGGCCTGGGGTGGCGCTGGCCGGCGCGTCACCGAATGCGCCGTCCGCGCTCACGCTCGTCGTTGTTCCGAGGATCGAAGTCGCTCCAGAATGGGTGTTTGCCGGGTTCAAAATCAGACTGCCACCGCCATGCACAGTCAGTGCGACAGGGTTGGCACCATTGTCATCAATGATGACGTTGCCCCCATTGAAATCCTGCGTCAGTCCGGTGTCCACTTTCAGGATGACTTCGCCCGCACCCGCATTGCCGGCTGTGAGCGTACCATTCGAGATAAGGCCGGCAGCCCCAGTCGTGATGATCATGCCGGTGTCTGTGTTCAGGCGGAAGCCTCCCAAATTCAGCCCCACGTTGTTCAGCACGAGTCCGTTGACAGAGGTGTCGGCCGCTAGAGTCCCGGCGCTTGCTGGCTTGGCATTCACAATATCACTCCAGCCCGTGGGTGCGCCAGTATTGTAATCCCCCGCTGCCAATGCTGCCACGGAGATCGTTCCAGAAGTCACATATTTAGCAAGCTCATTACCAACCGTTGCCCCGGTGAGCACTAAATTGTTTAATGTCAGCGCAGCCGTAATCACCGCACGATTTCGGCCATCCACCCCAACGCCGGTGCCTGCAAAATTCACCACTGAGCCAGATGTACGGCTCCAGGAGGCAAAAGTGACGTTTTGGGTGTTTCCAGAACTGGCTTGACCAGAGGTGATCGTATTCGATCCAGATTGGATTTGCAGTGCACCGACGGTTTCGCTCTGATTGTTGGCACCACTGCCCGACAGGGTCAGCGAACCGCCGCGCATCTGAATGGAAGCCGCATTGCGAATTCGGTCCGCCGTGTTGCTGGATCCGTGGTTCAAGGTCAGAAGGCCTCCGCTGGAGAGAATAACCGTTGAAACACCGGTGAAACGACCACCGCCCGAGCCATTGCTGTTGAGCGTGATCCCACCCTGGCGGATCTCTACACTTCCAGTGAATGTGCTAGCATTGTTCTGCACTGTCCATGTAGAGGTCCCGGCTTTGATGATACTGAGCGCTCCTCCACCCGTGCCGTCTTGGATGATACCCTCAAAATTCTGCGCCGTATTCTGATTCACGGTCAGAGTAGCCGCAGTGGCGCTGGCGTTTTCGACGATACCAGCACGTGAATAAGTGGTGCCACCCGCCAGCGTGTTCAGGTTACCCACGGCCACAGAGTTGCCGTTCAGCCGGAGTGTCGTTCCTGCCGAATCCAGGGTGATGTTGTTCAAGGCATTGTCATTCAGTGCACCAGGACTGGATGCCTTGAGCTGAAGGATGGCACCATTTTGCACCCGGATGCCGCCGATGAGAGTGTTCTCCCCTCCGAGCTGCACAATGTTATTTGCCGAACCGGAAGAACTGACCAGCAATCCAGCCGTGCCGGTGACGACAGCATCAATCGCAGCCGTGGCAGCACTGTTTTGCGAGACAGTGACCAAACCCTGATTGGCACCAAAATTCAGCCGTCCGTTTCCGGTCACCGTAGCCGCACCCGTGAAGAGCAGGCTCGCGGAATCCAGGGTGGCTGAAGTGATCGGGCCAGTGATCGTGGTCGTGCCACCCGAGATGACCAGACTGTTGATGGCTGAATCAACGGTGATCGTCTCTCCGCCTGCTGAGTTCACATTTCGGCTGGTGACCGTCCCTGCGATGGTGCTGTCATACTCACCAGCGGCGAGGAGACGCACCCCATTCGCTCCATAAGTCACAAAACCGCTGCCAGCTCCGGTAATGGAGGTATCACCGATCATCCAGGGGATGATGCTCATCGTCGTTGTTCCGTCCGCGCCAACGCCTCCCACAAAATTTGTCCCAGTAGGTGCCGTGGTGAAAACAAGCCGGGAGCTGTCCGCCGTGCCAGCCGCCAGCCCGAGCCCCGTGCCACGCACCAGCAGCGTGCCCGCGTTGCTCCGGGTGAGCGTGCCTGCGGTCACTTGCAGTTCCTGACCAGCCGCAGGATTCAACGTCAACACGCCACGACCAGCGTTCGCATCCAGCGTACCGATGGTTTCGACAACACCTCCTGAAGTGGCGGCGGGACCGTTCACCGTCAGCGTCGCCGCACCACGGAGAGACACAACCGCAGTGTCCGCGAGCCGGTTCAGCGTACCGGCCACTACGTCGGCATTCTGGCCTAGGACCATGCTATCCACCACTCCTGTCGAGTTAATAAAGTCACCGATATTGACCGTCGTCGATCCATTGATGGCACCTGTGGCCCCAGAGACTTCAAGCACACCCGTATTGACCGTCGTCGTACCCGTGTAGGTGCTCGTCCCTGTCAGAGTGGCCGTGTTGGTGCCAGACTTTGCCAGACCGAGGGCGGCTGTACCATTTTGAATTACACCACCAAAAGTAGCATTTGTAGTATCACTAAGGGTGAGGGTGCGTGCGGTAGCGCCACCATTGGTCACCGTTCCCGTCCCCAGCAGGCGAGCGATCGTATCATCAATTCGCGTGTCATAGGTCGCTCCGGTCGCTAGCGTCATCACCGTGGCAGCCCCGAGGCCGGAGCCGCCGCTCACTCGAAGCGTGCCAGTGTTGTTCACATTGACCGTCACCATGTCTGTGGCGGCCGTGCTAGAGAGCGCCAGATCCAGCACACCATTATTGATGTTGAGCGCCCCCGTCGCGCTGGGGTCGGCCGTGAGCGTCAGTGTGCCGGTGCCATTTTTTGTCAAACCACCTGCGCCGCTAACAATGCCGGTGATCGTTGTGCTTCCAGCTCCATCGATCGTCAGCAGATTAGTCCCAGCGACCGCCCCAGAAACCGTAAAGAGACTGGTGCTGTTATTCGTCCAGGTCTGGCTGGCAGCGATGGTGACCGGAGCGCCGATGGTGTGGGCTCCCGTACCGCTGTCCAGCGTGATCCCGCCTGCTCCCAGACTGATCGTACTGCTCGCCACGCCTTGGGCGATCGTGATCGCACTCGTCGCACTGCTATTGAATAGAATGCTATTCACCGCCAGAGCCACACCACCATCAACAGTCTGGGTGAAGTTCGTCGCTCCAGCCGTGGTTGTGAAAACGAGATCATTTCCAGTGCCCACAGCAACATCTGCGCCAGTTCCATCTGCCAGAGTATTCCAATTCGTTGAACTGCCGGTCCAGCTCCCAGAGGTGCTCCCGTCCCAGTAAATCGTCGCTGCTTGTAAAGGCTGACCGACCTGCCAAATGGCTGTGAGCGCCACAAGGAATTTGGCAATACTTGATTGGTGTGAGCGGAGTGTCTTAAGCATGGCTGTTCGGTTCGGTAGATGCGAGGATCGAGTCTTTAGGTAGGTCTATCGGCAACCCCTATATGATCCTTTTTCGCAAATTTTGTTCGTTTTGGCTACAAAAACCTTATTCACAAAACCCTGTGAATAACCCCACCCGCATCCCCTTCCGCAAGACCTCCTCCACCCTGCCGTTTTGCCTTGTACCATGCGCTTTTCGCTATTCGTCACCCTACTGGCTCTTTCCTCCTCGATACTGCTGAGTCGAGCCTATGCCGCCCCAGCGGCCAAAAACGTGCTTTTCCTCATCGCGGATGACTTAAACGCCTCCCTCGGCTGCTACGGCCATTCTATCGTCAAAACACCTAATATCGACCGCCTCGCCGCTAAAGCCGTCCGCTTCGAAAATGCCGCATGCCAATTTCCCCTATGTGGACCTAGCCGGAATTCCATGCTCACCGGTCTTCATCCGAACACCAATGGCATCCAGTCCAATGGCCAGCTCTTCCGCCAGACCATCCCTACCCAGGTCAGCATGCCCCAGGCCTTCCGCCAGCAGGGCTACCTCGCCGCACGGATCGGTAAGCTCTACCACTACAACGTCCCCAACTCCATCGGCACCAACGGCCATGACGACCCCGCCTCCTGGGAGCTCGAA
The DNA here is from genome assembly GCA_016713035.1 of Verrucomicrobiaceae bacterium. Taxonomy (NCBI): domain Bacteria; kingdom Pseudomonadati; phylum Verrucomicrobiota; class Verrucomicrobiia; order Verrucomicrobiales; family Verrucomicrobiaceae; species Verrucomicrobiaceae bacterium. Next base: position 316,058 of record JADJPW010000002.1, on the reverse strand, counting down.
ATCAACCCCGCTGGCTGTGATCGCCTCATCGAGCACCCTCTCATCACCAGCCTCACCCCCAACCAATTTGGGGGCACCCTCTCCTGGCTAGCCTCCGACCAGCCCGACGAAAAACACACCGATGGCCTCCAGGCTCGCGAAGCCGCCTGGGTGCTCGAACGCTGTGGCCGGCAGAAAGACCGCCCCTTTTTCCTAGCAGTCGGTTTCTTCCGCCCCCACACACCCTACGTCGCCCCCAAAAAATGGTTCGCGGGCTACCCCATCGAAAAAATCCCCCTCGTCACCCGCGTCCAGGAGGACCAGACCGACATCCCGCCCTCCGCCCTCCTCAGCTACAAAAAAGAGCAGGACAAACTCACCGACGACACCCGCCGCGCCGCCATCCAGGCCTATTTCGCCTCCATCAGCTTCCTAGATGCCCAGGTCGGTCACGTCCTTGATTCCCTGGATCAAAATGGGCTCACTGACAGCACCGTCATCGTCTTCACCAGCGACCACGGCTATCACCTCGGCGAGCACGGACTCTGGCAAAAACAGAGCCTTTTTGAAGAAAGCGCCCGCGTCCCCCTCCTCATCGCCGCCCCCGGCATCCAGCCAGGCGTTTCCCGAGCCCCCGCAGGCCTCATCGACCTTTTTCCCACCCTCGCGGAGCTCTGCTCCGTCAAAACCCCTGCCAATCTCCAGGGCCAGAGCCTCGTGCCCATGCTCAAAGACCCGCAAAACGGCCCCGGGCGCGGCTGGGTCATCAGCCAAGTCGTGCGCGGTGGCGGCTTCAAGCGGGCCGGAGCCAGTCCCGCCGTCGGGGACGACGTCGAGCGCCACTACGGCTACTCCATCCGCACCACACGTCACCGCTACACCGAATGGGACGAAGGCCGCCGGGGTCGCGAGCTCTACAACCACGAAAACGACCCCAAAGAGCTCACCAACCTCGCCGAACAGCCCGAGCACGCCCAGACCGTGGCCCGACTCAGCACCCAGCTCCGCGCTGCCATCGCCACCACGCTCCCCCCAGACGGCAAAACACCCCAAATCGCCCCTGGGGACACCCTGTGGGCACCATTGCTCGTCGATCCATAAAAAGCCCCACTGTCTCCCCCCGCTTCATTCCTGCATTGCCAGCGGCGGCAACAACTTTGAACCTGGCTTATTATTCGGCTTATTATTTGAGATCGGCCTATTTTACCGAACCGGATCCCCTCTGATCTTGCCCTCGGCTACCCCAATTCATCACGTCGCCACGGGGTGCCACGTCGTCTTGAATTCCACCAGCGCCCGGATCTCCTCCGCGCCCTGCATTTTGTCCGCGAGCCAGTCGATGGGCTCCTCGGCCTTGCGCAGATGCACGCGCTTCACGCTCTCCGCCGCGCCGAGGCGCATCGCTTTTCGCTCTTCCTCATTTAAAACACCGCTGATGGCGCGGAGATGCTCGTGCGTGGCAAAGGTGGGGATCAGCTTCGCTGCGCAGGCCCGTCAGCAAGTTCACCACGCCGCCCGGCAGATCGCTCGTCGCCAGCATTTCGCCCAAAAGAATGCTCGGGTAAGGCTGCGTCGTGCTCGCCAGCGCCACCACGCAGTTCCCGCTCGTGATCGCTGGCAGAATGAGCGACAACAGGCCCAAAACCGGTGCCTCATCCGGCGCGAGGATGCCCACAATGCCCATCGGCTCGGTGACGGTGAAGTTGAAATGCGCCGAGGCCACCGGATTCACGCTGCCGAGCACTTGTTCATACTTATCCGTCCATCCTGCGTAGTGCACCACCCGCTCGATCGCCGCCGCCACCTCCCGCGAGGCCTCCGCTTTCGATACACCGCTCAGCGTGATGCTATCCGCCAGTTCGACTCCGCGAGCCTCCATCATCTCCGCCAGCCGATACAGGATCTGCCCGCGATTGAAGGCCGATCTCTTCGCCCACCCGGGCCCCGCCTTCGCCGCCGCCTCGACAGCATTGCGCAGGTCCTTCCGCGTGCACTGCGGGATGTTCGCAAAGAATGCCCCCGTCGCATCCAGCAGCTCCGCCACGCGCCCGCTCTCACTGCGAATGAAAGCGCCGCCGACGTAGCATTTGGGGGTTTTGGTGATGTGGAGACGTTGGGACATGTGAGTTACTTGGATTCGGGTTCCAATCGGATTTCAATCAGTGGAAGGGAACTTGATGAGCTGAAAACGGGGCCGATTGCGTTTTCGAGTTTTATGACAACCGATTTGAACCCTGCTTTTTCCACCTTGAGCTTTCCTCGAACTTGCTGGCTGTATTTTAACTTGCCTTGGGCATCGGACTCCGAGCTAAAGCCACCGTAATAGTAAACAAAAGCATCTCCGTGTTGACCGGTCTTTTGGGGCAGAAACATCTTCACGTGCTCTCTCATGTTGGCATCACTCTTTGCTGACTCTTCGCCTGCTTCACTCATGGTCAGCATGACGCCTTCAACAGGAGACAAGTCACGGCCATCATGAACAGTAACAGCAACTCGAAAGAAGCCACGACCATCTGTGACGATAAAAGCATATGAGTTCGCCACGAGTAGAACGATGAGGCAGAGGATTGCCTCAGCACGAAAGGTCGAAAGGTGGATTTTCATGGTCAGTAAGATTTGAGATAATCGAGCAATCCCTGCTTCCCACCTTCCCTGCCAAACCCGCTCTCTTTGAAGCCTCCGAACGGGCTGGTGGGATCAAACTTGTTATACGTGTTCGCCCAGACGACGCCAGCCTTCAGCAGCGTGCTCATTTTGAGGATGCGGCTGCCTTTGTCGGTCCAGACGCCGGCGCTGAGGCCGTAGGGGGTGTTGTTGGCTTTTTCGACGGCTTCTTCCGGTGTGCGGAAGGTGAGGATGCTCAGCACGGGGCCGAAAATCTCCTCGCGGGCGATGCGGTGGCTCATGCTGACGTTCGCGAAGATCGTGGGACGGAAGAAGAAGCCTTTCGCGGGCAGCTTGCAGGCGTTGTCGTGCTTCTCCGCGCCTTCTTCGACGCCGCTTTTGACGAGGTCGGTGATCTTGGCGAGCTGCTCGGCGCTATTGATGGCTCCGAGGTCGGTGTTTTTGTCGAGCGGATCGCCCACCCGCAGCGTGGCGATGCGGCGCTTGAGTTTGGCGAGCACTTCATCGGCGATGCTTTCCTGCACGAGCAGTCGCGAGCCTGCGCAGCAGACGTGGCCTTGATTGAAGAAGATGCCGTTCACGATGCCCTCGACGGCCTGATCGAGCGGTGCGTCGTCAAAGACGATGTTCGCGGCCTTGCCGCCGAGTTCGAGCGTGAGCTTCTTTTCGGTGCCTGCGAGGCTGCGCATGATGATCTTGCCCACCTCCGTGCTGCCGGTGAAGGCCACTTTGGAGGTCAGCGGATGATTGATGACTGCCGCGCCGGTTTCAGCGGCTCCGCTGACGATGTTCACGACGCCATTCGGCAGTCCGGCTTCCTGGCAAATCTCGCCAAATTTCAGCGCGGTGATGCTGGTGGTCTCCGCCGGCTTCAAAACGACGCAATTGCCCGCTGCGAGTGCCGGGGCGATTTTCCACGCGAGCATGAGCAGTGGAAAATTCCACGGGATGACCTGCCCGACGACGCCGTGAGGGGCGAGCTGGCGTCCGGGGGCGAGGAACTCCAGTTTGTCCGCCCAGCCGGCGTGATAAAAGAAATGCGCGGCGGCCATCGGCACATCAAAGTCACGCGATTCCTTGATCGGTTTGCCGCCGTCCATGGTCTCGGCGACGGCGAACTCGCGTGCGTGATCCTGGAGCAGCCGCGCGATGCGGTAGAGGTACTTTCCGCGCTCCTTTCCGGGCAAGCGGCCCCAGTCGATGAAGGCCCGCTGCGCAGCGGAGCAGGCTGCATCGACATCTGCGGCACCTGCGAGCGCGATGTCGGCGATCTTGGCCTCTGTGGCCGGATTGTAGGTGGCGAAGTATTTGCCGGAGCGTGGAGCGACGAAGCGGCCATTGATGAAGAGGTCGTATTTCTTCTTCAGCTTCGGGTCTGCGGTCTCGGGCGCTGGATCAAACTCCCACAGATCGCCAAAAACGAGTTCACGGGCAGGATTGGGGCGTGAAGGCACTTTGGAGGCTTTTTTGGCAGCGGCGGGCATGGCGGGCGGAGTGTGAGAGAAGCGCCGCGCTTTGCCAAGAGAGGAGTTGAGGGTGCGCAGCGGATTACGCGGCACTTAAAGGTCGAAAATCTTCCCAGGATTCAGCAGTGATTGTGGATCGAGAGCACGCTTGATGGTGCGCATGAGCTCGTAGCTGCCTTCACCGAGTTGGCGCTTGATGAAGCCTTTTTTGGCCAATCCGACGCCGTGCTCGCCGGTGACGGTGCCGCCGAGTCTGAGCGTCTCTGCGACGATCTCCTCCAGTGCGGCCTCGACGCGGTGCATTTCCTCATGATCGCGTTCGTTGGTCAAAAAGGTGGGGTGCAGGTTCCCATCCCCGAGGTGGCCGAAGGTGCCGATTTGTAGCCGATGGCGGGCGGCGACGTCGCTGATGTAGCGGACCATGCGTGCGAGCTCGCTGCGGGGCACGGTGACGTCTTCGAGGATGGTGGTGGGACGCACGCGTGCGAGTGCGGAGAAGGCGCTGCGGCGTGCGGCGGCGAGCTTGGCGCCTTCTTGCTCATTGCTAGCGGCGCGGACCTCGCGGGCACCATTGGCGCGGGCTAGCTCCATCATGCGGGCGGCTTCCTCTGCGACGACGACGGGGTGGCCATCTGTCTCCATGAGGACGACGGCCTCCACATCGGTCGGTAGGCCCATTTTGGCGAAATCCTCCACGCAGCCCACAGTCATGCGATCGAGGAACTCGAGCGTGCAGGGGATGATCTTGGCGGCGATGATGGCGCTAATGGTCTCTGCGGCCTGCTCCATGGAGTCATAGAGTGCGAGCATGGTCTGGCGTGCCTGCGGGCGTGGGAGCACCTTCAGCAGCACCTCGGTGATGATGCCCAAGGTGCCTTCACTGCCGACGAAGAGGTCCTTCATGGAGTAACCAGCCACATCTTTGACGCATTTGTTGCCCAGGAAGGTCACGGTGCCGTCTGGGAGCACGACTTCGATGCCCATGACGTAATCCCGCGTCACGCCGTATTTGAGTCCGCGCAGGCCGCCAGAATTTTCCGCCACATTGCCACCGATGGTGCTGATCTTCATCGAGCCGGGGTCTGGTGGGTAAAAGAGGCCTACTTTGGCACATGCATCGTCGATCTCTTTGGTGATGACGCCGCTCTGAGCACGCAGGGTGAGGTTTTTTTCATCCAGCTCGATGAGCCTGTCCATGCGCACGAGGCAGAGCACGAGGCAGCCTGCCAGCGGCACGCTGCCGCCACTGAGTCCGGTGCCACTGCCGCGAGTGACGACGGCGATGCCGTGCTGACGTGCTAGACGCACACATGCAGCGACCTCCTCTGTCGTGAGCGGGAAAACGACCGCTCCCGGCCGCTGCTTCAGCGTGGCGGTGCCATCAAAGGAGTAGGGCAGCACATCCTCATCCCGCGTGAGCACGCGGTCTGCACTGGTGCAGAGTTTCAGAGCTTCGATAAAGGCAGGATCGACGAGGTGCATGGGTGTGTATCTTGGCAAGTGGCTCTTGCTACGTCAATGCACCCCGTGCTTTGGTTGTGCGTATGACTTTTGATCAGCCCATTTCTTTTGCTCCGCATTATCAATCCCGCGTCTGGGGTGGCCGCCGCTTAGAGACGGTGCTCGGTCGCACGCTGCCGGATGAAACGACGCCGTTTGGCGAGTCGTGGGAGGTCAGTGACCGTGCGGAGGCGATGAGCACGACGGAGCAGGGCGTGACGCTGCATGCGCTGTGGCAAAAACATCGCGCGGAGGTGTTTGGCTCACTGCGCAATGAATCGGCGAGTTTTCCGCTGCTGATGAAGATTCTCGATGCGTGTGATGATCTGTCTATCCAGGTGCATCCACCTGCGAGCGTGGCACCGCAGCTCGGGGGTGATCCGAAGACGGAGATGTGGTTCATCGCGCATGCCGATCCAGGGGCGAAAATCTATGCGGGTCTGAAAAAGGGCGTCACGCGTGCCGATTTCGAGGCGGCGCTGCAAAACGGCACGCTGGCGGAGGTGGTGCATGTGCTGCATCCGCAGACGGGGGACTGCCTTTTCATTCCGAGTGGCCGGATTCATGCCATCGGGGCGGGTTTGCTGATCTATGAGATCCAGCAGAATAGCGATACGACGTATCGCGTGTTTGACTGGAACCGCGTGGGGCTGGATGGGAAGCCGCGTGCGCTGCACATCGCGGAGTCGCTGGCGAGCATCGACTACACCGACTACGAGCCGGAGATGCAGCGCATGGCGGCTGATGGCACGCTGGTGAATTGCGAGCATTTTGAGGTCAAGCTGGCCTCTGGGCAGTCGCAGATCGGCCAACAGGGCGAAAATCTGACTTTGGCGGTCACACGCGGCCAGATCGAGCTCGCGGGGAAAATCTTCCGAGCGGGTGATTTTGCCATTTTACCGGCTGGGATGCCTGATGTGGCCCGTGCGGTGCAAAATGCCTCTGCGGATGCGCAGTGGCTGGAGATCCGTGTGCCTAGCTGCTGAGTGCTGCGGGGCTCAGGCGAGGATGTTTTGAACGACTTTGCCGCCCTGGAGGCCGGTGAGGCGGATGCGGCGGCCTCCGCTGACGATGGCGAGGTTTTCGTGATCGAGCCCGAGTAGGTGCAGGATGGTGGCGTGGAGGTCGCGGAAGTGGACGGCACCTTCGGCGACTTCGCTGCCATTTTCACTGGTGCTGCCGTGGGCGTGGCCTGCCTTCACACCGCCGCCTGCGAGCCAAAAGGTGAAAGCGCGGTGCTGGTGGCCGGTTTGATCTTTGTCCTGACCGGGAGTGAGGCCTGGGCGACCGAATTCGCCGCCCCAGATGACGAGGGTGTCGTCGAGGAGGCCGCGTTCATCGAGATCATCGAGCAGGGCGGCGATGGGGGCATCGGTGGTGGCGCAGTTGGCAGTGAGATCACGGCGGTGGTCGGTGTGCTGGTCCCAACTGCCATGGGTGATCTCGATGAAGCGCACGCCGGCTTCACAGAAGCGCCTGGCGAGGAGGCACTGGCGACCGAAGTCGCTGCCTTTGCAGGTACCGACGGCGTGATTCGTGCCGACGCGGTAGCGCTCGAGCATGAGCCGGGATTCCCGACTGAGGTCCAGCAGCTCTGGGGCCTGGGACTGCATGCGGAAGCCGAGTTCCAAGTTTGCGATGACGCCTTCGAGCTGCGCCTCGTCACGGCGGGGGCTGAGGTGGTCCCGATTCATGGCCTGGATGAGATCGAGCTGCCGACGCTTCACTGGCAGGGGCAGATGCGCACTATGGATGTCACGGATGGTGGCTTGGGACATGTCCTCGCCATTGATGCCGATAGGGGTGCCGCTGAAGACGGATGGGAGCTGTGCAGCGGCGTATTCGCTGGGTTTGGCGGTGTTGAAGCTGATGAAGCCGGGCAGGTTCTGATTCTCCGTGCCGAGGCCATACGCCACCCACGCCCCCATGCTGGGGCAGGGGCGCAGGCGGTCGCCCGTGTGGAGTTGGAGCATTGACTGAGCATGGATGCTGGTGTCCGCCGTCATGGATTTGATGACGCAGAGCTTATCGGCATGGCGGGCGAGGTTTGGCAGGAGCTCACTGACCCAGAGGCCACTCTGGCCGCGGCGCTTGAACTCGGCGATGGAGCCTGCGTGCGGTTTTTTGCCGACTTGGGGCTTGTAATCAAAGGTGTCCAACTGGGCGGGACCACCGGCCATGTTCAGAAAGATGACTCGGCGTGCCCTGGAGCGTAGCTGGGGCGGCCTGGCATCCAGACTAGCCCCCGCGATGCCCGACATGGCTAGATAGCCAAAACCGCAGGAGGCGGCGCGGAGCATCTGGCGGCGGGAGTAGCGTGAATCTGGGAACATAGCGGCACAGCTATACGCCAGCAGCGCTGTGACCTTTTCCGATCTGTGTCGGCGCGATGGGAAGGTGGAGGGGGATTAATCCTCGCCGCCTTCGAGCTGGGCTTCCATCTTCTTGCGCTCGCGGAGGCGGGTGCTGTGATCGAGCACGCGTTTGCGCAGGCGGATGGATTTCGGGGTGGCTTCCACGAGCTCATCAGGGGCGATGTACTCGATGGCACGCTCGAGGCTGAAGCGTAGGGGCGGAGCGAGCTGGGCGTTTTTGTCGTTTCCAGCGCTGCGGAAGTTGGTGAGCTGCTTGCTGCGGGTAGGATTGACGGGGAGATCGTCTGCGCGGGGATTTTCACCCACGAGCATGCCGTCATAGACCAAGTCGCCAGGGGCGATGAAGAGCTTCCCACGGACCTGGATGGTATCGAGGGCGTAGCTGGTGGCCTCTCCTGGCTCTGTGCTGACGAGGGTGCCAGTGGTGCGTGTCTGCATGGTGCCTGCCTGGGGGGCGTACTCGCGGAAGAGATGGCTGTGGATGCCATGGCCGCTGGTGAGGTTCATCAGCTCGAATTCGAAGCCGATGAGGCCACGGGTGGGCACGTAGGCCTGGAGACTGGTGCGGCCGCTTTCGGCGTTCATGTCTTCGATTTTGCCTTTGCGCTCGGAGATCGATTTCATGACGCCACCGAGGTATTCATCCGGTACATCGACGTAGAGGGTCTCGAAGGGCTCGCAGAGCTCATCATTGATGCGCTTCATGATGACCATGGGGCGTGAGACGAGCACTTCAAAGCCCTCACGGCGCATCTGCTCGACGAGGACGGCGATCTGCATGGCGCCACGAGCGCTGACGTCGAAAATACCAGCGGTGTCGGTGTCTTTGACGCTGATGGTGACGTTCATCTTCTGCTCGCGGTCAAGGCGGTCGCGGATTTTGCGGGAGGTGACGTGGTCGCCTTCGCGACCGGCCAGCGGGCCATCATTGACGGCGAACTGCATGACGATGGTAGGTGGGTCGATCGCCACGAAGGGAAGTGCGGGTGCATCTGCTGCGCCTGCGACGGTCTGGCCGATGTCCACGTCCTCAAAGCCGGAGATGCCGACGATGTCGCCAGCGGTGCCCTCCACGGACTCGCCCGTGGTGAGGGTGGTGTATTGGAAGACTTTCGTCACCTTGACCGGTGTGGGCTTTTCATCTGGAGTCTTGCCCAGGAGGAAGACGCGGTCGCCGAGCTTCACGCTGCCGCGGGTGACTTTGCCGATGGCGACACGGCCGACGAAGTTGTCCCAGTCGATGTTGGAGACGAGCATCTCAAAGCAGCCCTCGGGCTCCGCTTTGGGTGCGGGGATGTGCTTGACGATCTGCCCGAGGAGGTAGGTCATGTCATGCTGCTCGCCGCCGGGCTTGTCCGTGACCCAGCCAGCGCGGGCGCTGCCATAGACAAAGGGTGCATTGAACTGGTCTTCGGTGGCGTGCAGTTCCAGCAGGAGCTCGAGCACTTTGTCGTGCACTTTTTCTGGCTCGATGTGCGGACGGTCCATCTTATTGATTAGCACGATGGGCTTGATGCCCTGTTCGAGTGCTTTTCTCAGCACGAAGCGTGTCTGAGCCTGTGGGCCATCGTAGGCATCCACCACGAGCATCACGCCATCGACCATCTTCATGACGCGCTCCACCTCGCCGCCGAAGTCGGCATGGCCAGGAGTGTCCACGATGTTGATGATGTGGTCGTTCCAGTGAACGGAGGTGTTTTTGGCCTTGATGGTGATGCCTTTTTCCTTTTCGAGATCCATGCTGTCCATCGCGCGTTCAGCGATGGCTTGGTTTTCGCGGAAATTGCCACTGGAGCGCAGCAGGCCGTCAACGAGCGTCGTTTTGCCGTGATCGACGTGCGCGATGATGGCGATATTGCGGATTTTATCTGGGGTCATGTTTTTGGGGGCCTCGGGAAAAAGGGGGCGGAGGCTAGCCGCGAAAGCGGGTGTGGCAAGTGGTGATGCATTCTCCGGCTGGTCGGTAGAATGGTGGCCCGGCGGCCTGTTTCCTTGTCTGGAGCACGGATTGCGCCATGATCCGGCCCCTTTGCTATGCCGATTTACGAGTTCTACTGCCCTGACAACAACAAGCTCTACTCCTTCCTAGCCCGCAGCCTGGCGCAGCGTGATGCGGTGCCTATTTGCCCTGATGGACAGGGCCTGCGCATGGAGCGCCGCGTTTCTGCTTTCTCCATCACGGGCAAGGCGAAGGAGGACACGGGCAATGACCCCTTTGCGGGAATCGACGAGGATAAAATGGACGGCTTCATGGCCGAGATGGAGCGGGATATGGCTGGCATGGACGAGGAAAACCCTGATCCACGCCAACTGGGGCGCTTCATGCGCAAGATGACCGAGATGATGGGCTCCAATACGCCGCCAGAGCTGCGTGAGATGGTGCGCCGACTCGAAGCGGGTGAGGACCCCGAGAAGCTGGAGTCCGAGTTCGGTATGGGGGGCACTGAAGGTGAGGATGGTGAGGCTGCCGATGCCCTCTTTGGCCAAATGTGGAAGAAGGCCAAAGCACACCGCCGTGAGCCCATCCGTGACCCGAAGCTCTATGAGTTGCGTGATTTCCTGCCGTGAGGAGGAGGCTTACTTTTTCACCGGCACGGTTTCTTTGAAGGGCGAGACGACTCCCAGAGTGCTGGGGATGAATGGATCTGTGCGGAAGCAGGATGCGGGTAAGCCTTCGGCATTAATGAAATTTGCACCCACAGGCCAGGCAGCCCAGGCGTAGCGCACTCCGACGGGCTCTTTCACCGCATCATGCCAGACGACGATGTCTGCCCCCTCGATTCGGGCCTGCGCCCAGTGCCACTTTTGATCCGCACCAGCGATCTGGAGGTGCCCTGGCGCTTTCCCATCACGCGTCTTTAGCCCTGTGCCGACGTGATCGAACTGAATGCGGACTTTCCCGCCTTCGATGCTGCTGCTGCGATACATCGGGCCGCTGAAGACCGCGCCCGTTTTGCCGTAATCTTTGGCCAGAGCCCAAAGGGCGAGCCGGCGACCGACTTCTTGTTTGTTCTTCGGGTGGATGTCTTTTTCCTCACCGATGTCATTGGCGACAGCGAGGCCACATTTTGGCAAAGTCTGTGCGGTGAGCAGTTGGGCCTCTTGCAGCTCGGCCCAGGAGTCCGCCTCGCCAGCAGCAATGCTGGTGGGCTTGCCATTGCCGAAGCTGGCGAGCTGCACGATGTAAAAGGGGAATTCACTGTCCCAGCGCTTGCGCCAGTCATTGATGAGCGTGGGGAGTAGCTCTTGGTATTGGACAGCACGGCGCTGATTCGACTCGCCCTGGTACCAGATCGCTCCCTTGATGCCGTAGGGGATGAGTGGGGCGATCATGCCATTAAAAAGCACACTGGGGCGATGCGGCGTCTTGGTCGGATCATCCGGCGGGCGTGGTGCGGATGGGCGTGGCAGCTTGGCAGTTCCAGCGGCGGCTTTTTTGTTCTGCTCATCGATTTTCTTCACTTCGGCCTGCCACTGCGCTTTGCGCTGGTCAAAGGCAGCCTGCTCCGTTGCGGCATCCCATTTGGAGGAGACGTCCTTCCAGTCTGCCAGCATCTCCTGAGCACATGGTCTCTGGGCCAGTGCCTCTTGGCTGGTCCATGCCTCCACGCGGGTGCCGCCCCAGCTCGTATTGATGAGGCCCACGGGCACTTTCAGTGCCTGGTGCAGATGCCGGCCAAAGAAATAGGCCGCAGCGGAGAAATTGCCCACATTGGCGCTGTTCGCCTCCTTCCACTCCCCTTTGCAGTCGGTCTGCGACTCCTGAGCGGGCTGGCGCTCGACGCTGAACATGCGGATGGCGGGGAATTTTGCCGCAGCGGCCTCCGCCTCGGGATTGAGTGAGCGGGCGACCGTCATGCCCATGTTCGACTGGCCAGAGCAGACCCAGACCTCACCGACGAGCACATTTTTGATCGTACGTGTGCTGCGCCCTGCGACGATGAGCTCGGCGGGCTTGTCGCTAGAGTTCAGCGGATTCAGCGTGACGCTCCAGCGGCCATCTTTCCCAGCCGTGGCCTGCTGAGTCTGCTCACCAAAGGTGACCTTCACCTGCTCCCCCGGCTGCGCAGTGCCCCATACTGGCACGAGCTGGAGCTGCTGCAAAACCATGCCATCGCTGAAGACAGCAGGCAGACTGACATCAGCGGAGGCGATACCCGCAGAGAGTGAGAGGAAGGCGAGGAAGCGTTTCATGGCGGAAAAAATCAGGTGTGTCGAGGTTGTCATATAATGCAGCCTGCAAGCAGCCAAATACGGCCATAGCGGCACATTTCGCACCTAATGAAGTGTCATTCATTCGTGACAACAGGCACCGATCTATAAATAGAAAACACGCCTGCGCCGGGCATCTTAGCGCCGGATCGTGACAGGCTTCAGCGCCTCACGGTAGTTCACCACCGCATCGGCGATGGAGGCGGCCATGGTCTGCTGGTAGGTGCTATTCGGCGCGGCGATGCGGGCACACTCCTCGCGGTTCGTGACGAAACCACCCTCGACGAGGATGCCGGGTTTTTTGATGCCCGTGAGCACGCTCCACTGGGCACGCATGATGCCACGGTCCACGGTGCGCAGGCTGGTGGTGATGCGGGCATGCACCGCACTGGCGAGGGCGATATTGGCGCTATCCTGGTGATTTCCGGTGGTGCCATTGACGTTGTAGCCACCGCCACGGCTGATGGTCGCCGCTGCACCCTGCGGAGTCAGCGCCCAAGTCTCCACCCCACTGGCAGAGCCCTCACTGTAATTGAAGTGCAGACTGATGAAGATGCTGTTCGGGATCTGGTTCGCCATTTCCACCCGCCCTTTCAGGCTGATGAAGGTGTCTGTGCTGCGTGTGAGCACCACTTTGAATCCACGGGCCATCAGTGCTGTGCGCACCTTTTGTGCGAGCTGGAGTGTGAAGTCCTTTTCATAGCCATAGACGCCGCGTGCACCGGGCTCATGGCCACCATGCCCTGCATCCACCACCACCGTGTCAAAATACTCCGCACCAGCGATGTGTGTGGGATTGAGGATCGGGTCGATGAGCTTCACCAGATCCAGCCGCGAGACGACGGTCAGCCCCTTTGCCGTAGTGACGGGGAAACTGAGGATGAATTTCATGTTGTTCATCAGCAGGGACTTTGAGCCCACCTCCGCCTTGATGATGAGGCGTCCGGAATTGATCCACACATGATTTCCCTTAGTCTTGAGGCTCTCAAAGCCAAACAGCGGGTTGTAGAAGTTTCGGATGCTCTCAAACGTCACGTAATCCCGGCCGCCGATGTCGATGACATGCCAGGGATTGCTGGAGCTTGGCTTGGACTCATTCTTGACGTTCGAGGTGATCGTCTTCGGCTTCGAGCTCGTGTCCGACTTCGATTTAGAAGTCGATTTTTCTGCTGTGGACGATTTGGAGCCTGAGGTGGACGGGGGCGTGGATTTGCTCTTTTCGGTGCTCGGAGCTGGTGTGGGGGCTTTTTCGTCCTTTTCGCCAAAAACCTTGGAAAAGAACCCCTTCTTCTCCTCCGCCGCATTTACCTGACCTACATGAGCGAGGCCAAAAACCGCCATTGCCGCAAGCGCGAAAGCATTCCGAAGCTGGTAGGGGGTAATCATGAGGGGCCGCCCATATAATACGCCTGCCATTTTGGCAAGCGGGTGGCTTAAGACCGTTTTGGCCCCGCCTCCAGCCCAGATCTCCCTACCTGTGGGCATGCAGATCCATCTCAGGCGTCTGGCTTTTGGGGTTTTACACAGACCATCAAAACGCCGCAAACAAGCAGCCCCACAGCCGCCGCCTGAAAGAGCGCACTTACGCTGATGTGCGCATCTCGCAAAACCCCGCCGAGATACACGGTGATACCGCCCACTAGGCAGGAAAACAGGTTCAACACACCATAGCCCGTCGCACGGTAGCGACGATCACAGACCTGGCAGAGGATGGGCATCAGATTCGCATCCGAAAACACGCGCATGAAGCCGTAAAGCGACAAACCAGCGATGGCGAGGGCCAGCACGCTCGTCTTGGCGACGAGCAGCGTAGCCGGGGCGGCGATGAAGAGGCCGATGGCTGGCACCAGGATACGAGCTCGCTCATTCGTACGGCTCCAGCGGTCTGCCCAGGCTCCACCGACGAGTTTTCCGAGCAACATCGCACCCGCGAGATAACTCGTGGCGGAAATACCCGCCGCCCCCTGATCGAGCCTGAACTGCTCTTTAAAATACGTCGGCATCCACCCCGCCACCGCCCAGCCTGCTAGCGCCAGCAGCCCCCAGAAGGCGAGAAGCAGTAGGAACGAGCTACTACTGAACAAACTGGCCAGCGCCTGGCCGAGACGCGGTGTTTCCGCGTCCGCAGGGCCGCCCCCCTGCCCCGTGAGAGCAGTGACATCACTCCGTGGATCACGGAGCACAAAGAGCAACGCCAGTGCATACACGACACCGAAGAGCCCAAACACATCGAACGCCGCCGACCATCCGTACCTCTCCGCCACCCAGCCACCGATCCCCGCTAGTCCAGTGCCCACGCTCAGCCCCGTCATGTGAATACCCGTCGCCAGTGAGCGCGTGCTGCCGCGATGGTAATCCGCGATCAGCGCCAGCGCCGCTGGCAGATATGCCGCCTCACTGATGCCCATGAGAGCCCGCACCACGGTCAGCTCCTCAAAACTCCGCGCATGCCCCGTGAGCCACGTCAGCAACGACCAGACCAGCAAACTCATCACAATCAGCCGACTGCGATCAAACCGATCCGCCAAAAATCCCGCGAGCGGGCTCAGCAACCCATACACCCAAAGAAAAACGGCTGTCAGCAGGCCGAACTGCGCATCCGTCATCGGCACCGCCTGCGTGAGCGAATCCCGCATCGTCGTGATCATGATGCGGTCCAGGTAATTCAACGCCGCGACGACCCACAGCACTCCCACGATGAGCCATGCACGGGGAAGACGATCTGGATGCGACATACGCCCTCTTTAACGCCAACAATCGTGCAGATTGTTAGGCGTTGTTTTTGAGCCACTGAAAGCTGCGCTCGCACTCGGCTTTTTGATGGGCGATTTCGGCGTCCTTTTTGGCCGGGCCATCGGGTGCTTTGAAGCTTTCGATCTTTTTGCCGCGCTTGGCCATGGCGAGCCAGGCTTTGTACATGTCGCTGTCGCGGTGGCCGGGGAAGATCTTCCAGAACTCCTCTTTGGTCGTTTCAAAGGGACGGGCAAAGCCGGAGATCGTCTCGACCTGGAGCGGGACGCCTGGGGCGAGCTCGGCGAAGCGCTTGGCGTAGGCTTTGAAATCGACGAGGCCTTCGCCCACGGCGGTCCATTGCACCATGACGGTGCCTTTTTCATCCTCCCAGAGCATGCTGTCACGCACGCTGGAGCAGACGGTGACGGGACCGAGCACTTCGAGATGCTGCATCGGCTCTTCCAGTGCCCACACGGCATTGCCGGGGTCGATATTGGCCCCGACATATCCTTTTCCGGCGATTTCGATGAGCTCGCGCAGCTCGGCGCTTTGCATGTCGCCAGCGTGGTTTTCGATGGCGATTTTGATGCCTTCAGCCTCTGCACGCGATTGGTTGGCTTTGATCGACTTGACGGTGTTTTCGATGTGTTTGGCGATGCCGCCGTCCGTGGCGCGGTCTTTTTGATTTCCTAGGTAGCAGCGGGCGACTGGGGAGCCGAGGGCCTTGGCGATTTTGATGGTGAGAGCCAGATGGTCGGCGCCAGTGCCATTGGCAGGTTTCCAGGTGTTCGAGCTATCGCACACGCTGCCGGTGCCGACATAGATTTTCAGCCCGGCGCGGTCGGCTTGAGCCTTGAGGCTCTTCAAATAGGCCTCTTCGTAGTTTTCGAACACGCCTAGCTCCGATAGAAAAATCGTGTCCAGCTTCAGAGAGGCGGCGTAGTCGATGTATTGAGCGGCTTTCCAGCCTGTTGCTCGTACGGAGAAGTGATCCAGGCCGATGGGCAGCTTCCCAGCCTGGATGGCGGCATTGGACAGGGAGGCGGTGGCAGCGGAGGCAAAGGTGGAGGCGAGGAAGGAGCGGCGGTTCATGACAATCGAAAAGCTAGGCGCTGTTTCCGGTGCTGGCAAGACGCCGCCAGCGCATGCCGACGAAGATTCTTCCGTCAGAGGCCGTTTTTTGGGCCTTATGCCCGTGCATCTCACATCACGCCGCCAGTTTATCACCCAGGCTCGGAGCTGCGGTGGTGGTGTCTCAGTCGCAAAGCCATGCCGCTGAGGTGGATGATGCTTTGATCGCGATTTTGAATGATACGCATATCGGAGCGCAGCAGTCGCCGAAGGCGTCGATTCAGGAAAATCTGCGTCACACCATCTCCTGGCTGCTGGCGCTGCCGAAGCGGCCTGCTGCCGTGATCATCAATGGCGATCTAGCGCTCAAAGACGGGAGAAAGGGCGACTACGAGCAGTTTGCAAAGCTGATCGAGCCCCTGCGTGCAGCCGGCGTGGCGCTGCATCTCACCATGGGCAATCACGATAATCTGGAGGCTTTTTACGGTGTCTTGAGCGCAGAGAGGCCCGGATCTCCCGCCGTGATGTCCAAGCACGTCAGCCTCGTGCAACTCGCGGGTGTGAATCTTTTCCTGCTCGACACGCTGAAGGAGACGATGGTGACGCAGGGTCTGATCGGCGAGGCGCAGATGTCCTGGCTGAAGCAGAGGCTGGATGAGCATGCGGACCGGCCAGCGCTGCTTTTTGCGCATCATAATCCGCGGCTGGGCGGTGATCCCCTGCACTTCCCCGGTGGCCTGGAGGATAGCGATGCGCTGTGGGAGGCCCTAGCGACGCGTAAGCACGTCAAAGCGTATATCCACGGCCACATCCATCACCGCGATTATTTTTCGCATGCGGGCGTCCACATTCTGAACACACCCGCGACCTCGTATGTGGCGGATAAAAAGACCTCGACCACGGGCTGGACGATGCTGCGACTCACGCAGGATGGCGCAGAGGTCACGACACACACCCACCAGCCCGATCACGCCTGGAATGGCGAGATGGTGCCGCTGAAGTGGCGAGCATGAGGGCACGTACTCACGCAAAGAGATGCGTCAGCGGCTGGCCTTTATCGGCGACGGTGAATGGGCGCTTGCTGGGGCTGAAGATGACTTGATCCAACGGTAAGCCGAGGGCGTAGCCGATGGTGGCATTGAGATCTGGCGGGCCCACCTTGTCTGCGGCGATGCCCGCACCATCGGGCGTGGTGGCACCATATTTCAGACCGCCTTTGATCCCGCCGCCGAAGATGACGGAGCTAAAGATGGGGAAGTGATCGCGGCCCTGATTCTGATTGATCTTGGGTGTGCGGCCAAATTCAGAGCTGACGACGATCATGGTGCTGTCCAGCATGCCGCGCTGCTCCAAGTCAGTGACGAGAGCCGTGAGTGCGGTATCGAGGGTGTCACAGAGGCGGGGCGTGTTGATGAAATTCGCCGTGTGCGTGTCCCAACTGCCAAAGCTGACCTCAATGAAGCGCACCCCGTGCTCGACCAGGCGGCGTGCGAGTAGGCAGCCCTGACCGAAGGTGTCACGCCCGTAGCTCTGACGCAGCGCCTCTGGCTCTTTGCTGAGGTCAAAGGCGACGAGATCCTCGCTCTTCATGAGGCGGACGGCATCGTCATACATATCCGAGTAGGCCTTCACGTTGCGGGTGTCCCATTTGTGCTGGAAGTCCTCATCCAAAGCACCTGCTAGCTCACGGCGCAGGGCGAAGCGCTCATCCGTGACGCCTTTTGCGGACGGACATTTTGCAGACCGGACTCGGGGTTATTGACCATGAGTGGGCCGTGTTTCTTTGCGAAGAAGCCGGCTCCTGGATGGCGGCTATCATTGCCGATATAGACATAGGGTGGCAGAGCAGGATTTCCAGGCCCTTGGAAAAAGCTGAGCCATGCGCCCATGCCTGGATGCTTGATGGTGCTGCGCAGGCCGAAGCTGGTGTGCATGAAGTAATTCGCCTGCTCATGCGCCGCAGTGTTGGTAGCCATGGAGTTGATGACCGTGGCGTGGTGCATCTTTTGGCGATGCGTGGCAGGTATTCGCTGATCTGCACGCCATCCGCACTGGTCTTGATGGCTTTCACGGGGCCCTGCACCTCTTTGTTGTCCGGCTTCGGGTCCCAGGTGTCGAGATGGCTCTGCCCCCCGGTCATGTAGAGGAAGATGACATTGCGTGCGGTGGCGGCTTGCTTCGCGATGGCGGCGCCCTCACCCGCAGCGAGTGCTCTGCTGCTGAAAAGATGCTCCATCGACGGCAGCATGCCCACGCCGAGGCAGGTCTGTGCCATGCGGGTCATCACCGAGCGGCGAGATAGATCGCAGCGGAGAGCTGGGAGTGTGGAGTGGAGAGTTTTCATGGGGGGCGGGGGTGGGGGATGGTTGAAACTCGGGGCAAGCAAAAGGTCATCGCCTCTTGTTTTGCCGAAAATACGCCCCAGGGCAGGCCCCATGTCAGAAAGCCCCGTTATGCCAAACCAGAACGTGGTTATGCCAAAATCGGTCTAGCACAGCCGCTGCTTGCCAGTCTTTGCAGGTGGCAAGCCAGGGCTGGTCCCATCAGGGTGAAATCACCGAGCTTTAGTTTTTGAGCTCTTCGCCGGATTGAGCGTTCACCAGGGTGAAGTGCTCCCGGTGGAAGGATGGGTCTGTGCGGAAGGTGAGGCGGGCACCATATTTTCGCTCCAGGGCGACGAGGAGCTCGCCGTCTTCGGTTTTGAGGCGGTTCATGACGTCTGGATGCACGACGACGAGGATGCTGCGCTCATTTTCTGGCAGGCGACCCAGCACGGCACTGAGTCGGCGCTGGAGCTCGACGGACATGGTGAGCGGAGTCTTCACCTGGCCGTGGCCTTTGCAGTAGGGGCAGGGTTCGTAAAGCGTGGTGCCGAGCGATTCATTGAGCCGCTGGCGGGTCATCTCCATGAGGCCAAATGGGCTGATCTGGGTGACTTGGGTCTTCGCTTTGTCACGCTTCAGATGCTGAAGCATGGCCTTGTACACGGCCTGCTGGTCTTTGCGGTGCTTCATGTCGATGAAATCGACGACGATGAGCCCACCCATGTTCCGCAGGCGGAGCTGGCGGGCGACTTCTGCGGCTGCTTCGAGATTGGTTTCCGTGAGCAGCTTGTCTTGGTCCTTCTGGCCTTTGTTGCGGCCGGTGTTCACGTCGATGGCGACGAGGGCCTCCGTCTGGTCGATGACGATGTAGCCGCCGCATGGCAGCCAGACCTGGCGGTAGAAGGCGTTGTCGATCTGCTTCTGGATGCCGTAATGCTCAAAGATCGCCGTCTGGCCCTGGTAGAAGTTGATGCGGCGCTTGGCACGCTTGCTGATCTGGGCGGCGAGCTTTTGCATGCGCTCGACGGTGGCTTGGTCGTCGCAAGCGACTTCGTCGATGTCTTCCGTGAGGAAGTCACGCACAGTGCGCTCGACGAGGTCGGGCTCCTGGAGGCAACAAACGGGTGCTGGACGGCTATCGCGTGTGGCGACGGTTTCGTTCCACTGCTCGATGAGGATATTCAGATCGCGGATGATGTGGCGGGCACGTTTGCCCATGGCCTCCGTGCGGAGGATGACGCCCATGCCTTCTGGGAGGTCGATGTCTTCCAGGATCTTGCGCAGGCGAGCACGCTCGACGGGGTCTTCGATCTTGCGGGAGATACCGCAGGTGTCATTGAGCGGCATGAGGACGAGCAGGCGACCCGCGAGGGAGATATTGGTGGTGACGCGGGGGCCTTTGTTACCGACAGGGCCTTTGGTGACTTGCACCATGATTTCAGAGCCGACGGGATAGAGGCTGGGGATATCCTTGGACTCGATACGCTTCTTTTTTTTGCTGCCACGGCGATTGACCTCTTCCATGCCTTCGAGAGCAGCGGGGATAGCGTCCCAGAAATGGAGGAAGGCATTCTTATCGAGCCCGATGTCGATGAACATGGCCTTGAGGCCTTGCTCGATATTGCGGATGCGGCCTTTGAAGACGCTGTTGATGATGCTGGAGGTGCCGACACGCTCGATGTTGTACTCTTCGACGGCTCCGTTATCGAGCAGGGCGACACGGTTTTCGAGTTTTTCGCAGTTGATGACGAGTCGGATGCCCGTGCGGATGTCTTTTTTGCCGGTGAGGAGCCTCGCGGATGCGTTGGATAAAAGTGAGTGCCATAGAGGGAGGATGGAAAAAGGGCTGTTGAAGAATAGAAGCAGTGTTTTCAGCGGAAAATCCTGCGGAAGAAGCCGCCTGGTTGGGCGGGTTGAGGTTGGGGTTGAGGAGCGGCCCTCCGCACAGGCACGGCCTTGGGCACGGAACTGCTAGAGTTGGAGGACTTGCGGTTGATGTTGGGCTTTGCGCGTTTGCGCGGGGCCGGTTCATCGCTCGATTCACGCGTAGCAGGCGCACCTGCGCCTGTGTCGCCATCGTCGTCGGTGCCGGGCACTGCCGGGAGGGCAGCATCGGCATAGGCGATGGCTTCGATTTGACGAAAATGGCCCTCTGCGGGCTGTAACTCATCCACGGCAGGCTGGTAGGCACCGCGGTCGATGGCGAGGCATTGCTCTAAAACACGCCGTGCGACAGGGGCGGCCACTGAACCGCCAGATTTGCCGTTTTGCACGAGTATACAGCATGCGAAGCGTGGATTCAGATAGGGGGCGAAGCTGATGAACCAGGTGTGATTGTCATCAATCTTGGTTTTGCCCTCAAAACGCCAATTCTGTGCTGTACCGGTCTTTCCGGCCACTTCGATGCCGGTGATGCGAGCGGATTTGCCTGTGCCGCTAGGGTCATTGACGACTTTCCACATGCCTTTGCGCACGATTTCGATCTGCTCGGCCTTCACATTGGCGGTGAGGTCGCCACGGAGGCTGGGCTGGTTTTCGAGCACGATCTGGCTGCCATCCACCACGCGTTTGAGTAGGTGCGGACGCCATGCTTTGCCTCCATTGGCCACGGTGGCAGTGACGGAGGCCATTTGCAGCGGCGTGGCGAGTACGAAGCCCTGGCCGATGGAGGTATTGGCCGTGTATCCATCACTCCAGCGCTCGCCGGGCTTGTGGATACGGAGCCAATCGGGGTTGGGCAAAATGCCTGCGCTTTCGTCTTCGAGCTCGATGCCTGTTTTTTCCCCGACACCGAGCAGACGGCCCATTTCGGAGATGCGGCTGATTTTGGCGTCGTTGCCATAGCGGTAGAAGAAGCAGTTGCAGGACTTCATGATGGCATCACTGAGGCCGAGCGTGCCGTGCGCTCCACCACTCTGACGCTGAATCCAGCACTGCATGGCATTGGTGCCGTAGGTGACGGCTCCAGAGCAGTTGTAGCGCCGCCCCTGGATGCCTGCGATGCAGCCTGCGAGTGCGATGGGCACTTTATAGGTCGAGCCGGGTGCGAAGCGGCTGATGGCGCGATTCATGAGCGGATTGCTTTTGCTCTCGTTGATCACATCCCAATCTTTTTGGCTGATGCTGGGGATGAATTTGTTCGGATTAAATGATGGCACGCTGGCAGTGGCCATGACCTCACCATTGCTGACGTCGATGACGACGACGGCCCCACGGCCCACTTTGCCATCACGCAGGGCTTTTTCCGCGACGATCTGCATGCGGGCATCGAGGGTGAGATAGACGTCATTGCCTTTGCGTGGTGGCTCGTAGCTTTTTTCACCGACCATGCGACCACGGCGATCGAGCTGCATCGTGCGCACACCTGGGCGACCACGCAGATAGTCATCAAAGCTTTTTTCCACACCAGAGACGCCATACTCATCTGGCACGGGGTAATCCCATTTGATGTTTTCTTCCGCCACAGCCCGCTGATCATCAGGCAGGCTGACATAGCCGAGGATGTGACAAGCGAGTGCTCCTTTCGGGTAAACACGGGAGGCACGCTCTTCAATGGTCACGCCTGGCAAACCCAAATTATGCTCTGCGATGCGGCTAAACTCAGCAAAGGTGAGATTATCCCGGTAAACCCACGGTGCGGCAGCCCCGCTGTCAAAGGTGCGGAAGTGCGTGCGCATGCCCTTCATCTCCTCATCACGGGCTTGCTGGCTGGCGTAGCTATTGGCGACACCGAGCTGGCGCAGGTAGGGCTCGATGGTCTCCTCAAACATGGCAACGATATCAAACTCCTGCTTTTCACGCGTGATGCCTCTCTCTGGCACCATGAAGGTGTGTTTTGGCACCGTTTTATGGGTGCGGCGATAGTCATCGAAGACTTCAAAGAGATTCACGCGGACTTCAAAGGTGGCCTTGTTCGCGGCGAGGGTGATGCCATTGCGGTCCTTGATCTCGCCACGCGGGCCAGGCACACGGGCACGCTTTTCTTTGGCACCGGGCACGATCTTCGCGAACTCTTCCCGCCGCGTGATCTGGAGAGAAAAGAGCCGATACGACAGCAGCGCGAACCCGCCGAGCATGGCGAGCGCGAAGAGATAGAGGCGGAAGTGGTATTTAACGACCATCGAAGCGGTATCTCAGGCCTTCGTATTTGATCTCATAGCTGGAGAGCCTTGCCAGCGAGTAGAGGAGCAGGAAAATGAGCGGTGCAGCCAACATGGCAAGCAGCGTGTCGGTGATCATCTTGATCCACAGCATGGGGACCAACTCCAACCGACCACGCAGAAAGGTCATGATGACATACTGCACCAACAGCCAAGAAAAAGTAGCTACGCCGACCATCACCACGGGGAACTCTAGCCGGCCTCTTTTAAAGAGAGGGCGGATGCCCTGTAACACCGTGCCGAGCATGCCAAAAAGAATGATGGAGACACCAAAGGGGAGATTCATCGAGCGGGTGAACTCCGCACCACCGCCTTCGCCAAAGAAAACAACCGCTTCGCCGACGGCCTCACTCACACCTGGCAGATGCCGCGCATCCCAGATGAAGCCGGTGCAGAATGCCAATAGCAGCATCACTGGAAATGGCACCGCGACGGAGGCCGCAAAGAAAAAAAAAGGCGGTAGAAACAGCGTGGCAAACTGGGCGATCTCGATCCCTGGAATGAACTCCTGCACGATGAAGGTCAGGATGAGCAAAATAAAGACGACAGGGTGGAAGATCATGGCCGTGCGTGTCGTGCGTCAGGGGTTTCCAGGAGCCGTGGGTGGGCTCGCTGGCGCTGTGGTCTGCTGGGGCGCGGCGGGAGCGGGTGCGATGTCGGATGGAGCGGCTTCGCCTTTCTGCATCTCGATCACAAAGACATACTCCAGTGTCGAAAAGTCCACCGCAGGTTCGATAATAGCCTCACCCGTGATTTCTTTGTTCTCAAAGCGCTTCACTCTGCCCAGCAAGAGATCCTTCGGGAACACGCCGCCTTCCCCCGTCGAGTACACACCGAAGCCGGCATTGACCACGGCATTGAGATTTAAAAAGCGAAGGCGCAAATCCGGTTTGATGTCCAGCGCTGCTCGCTCGCCGTAGAGAAGGCCTTGCTCCAGAGTTCCCTCGATACGTGCGGACACACAGCACAGCTCATCAGTGAGTAGGATCACCTTTGCCATGTGCGGCGCTAGGGTGGAAGTCTTACCGACGAGTCCCACCGACGTGATGACCGGGCTATCAGTGCCGATGCCATCGAGTGAACCTTTGTCGATGATGATGTTATTCCACCAGGTGCTCGCATTGCGGCGGATCACTTTGGCTGGCGTCATTTTGAATGGACTAGCCTGTTTGAAGTCGATGAGCTTCAGCAGCTTGGCATTCTCTTCCGTGACCTGATTGTACTTCTGCTGGATGATGCGGAGACGCTCCACCTGCACACGCAGGTCTTCATTGTCACGCTTCAGAGCCTTCGCATCGAGTGGTGCGGCCATCACTGAGGCTGCTGTACTCTCCAATGCCTCACTACTATGAATGAAGGGCGAAAAGATGCTCAACACACGCGACTGAATCTGCCGCGTTGCGGGTGTGTCCAAGGTGAACACCGAGGCTAGCCCCGCGAGGAAGATCAGCAGCGCGATGAGGTTGAGCTTTTTCATGACCGTGTGGGCCGCTCCGCGAGACGTGGTGTTTCCCTTCAGCTATTATGTCGAAGAAAAACACCGCGCGGTGCGGAACCGCTCGTCTTGGGTTTCTAAACTTCCGTGGTGCTGACTTTCCGCAGGAACTCCAGCTCATTGAGCACGCGGCCCGTTCCTTCGCCCACGGCGCTGAGCGGATCTTCCGCCACATGCACTGGGAGCGCTGTTTCTTCTTGGAGAAGTTTGTCGAGGCCGCGCAGCAAAGCTCCGCCACCTGCCAGCATGATGCCACGATCGACAAGGTCGGCTGAGAGCTCCGGCGGGCAGCGCTCCAGTGTGGTGCGCACTGCATCAATGATCGCATTGAGCGGCTCCAGCATCGCTTCACGCACCTCTTGACTGGTGATGGTGATCGTCTTGGGCAAGCCAGCGACCATATCGCGGCCTTTGACTTCCATCGTCGTCTCTTTGCCCAGCGGGAAGGCACTACCGATGCGCAGCTTGATCTCCTCAGCCGTGCGCTCACCGATCATGAGGTTATAAGCACGCTTCATGTAGTTGATGATCGAATCATCGAGCTCATCACCTGCCACACGCACACTGCGGCTGTAAACAATGCCTGAGAGCGAGATGATGGCCACCTCCGTGGTGCCACCGCCGATATCGACGATCATATTGCCCGCTGCTTCCTGCACAGGCAAGCCGACACCGATCGCAGCAGCCATGGGCTCCTCCATGAGATGCACTTCACGTGCACCAGCTTGCTGGGCACTTTCGATAACTGCACGCTTTTCGACCTCCGTGATGCCAGATGGCACCGCGATGACGACACGCGGGCCACGCATCGGACGGCGTCCGCCTTGTACCTTACGGATGAAGTGGCGCAGCATCGCCTCCGTCACGCGGAAGTCTGCGATGACACCATCTTTGAGCGGACGGATCGCGGTGATGCCACCTGGTGTACGTCCGAGCATGCGCTTGGCATCATCACCGACAGCGACGACTTCATTCGTCCCGGTCTTCACCGCGACGACTGACGGCTCGCGCAAAACGATGCCGTGATCTTTAACATAAACGAGTGTGTTGGCCGTTCCGAGATCGATACCGATGTCGTTGGCCACGAAACCAAAAAGTCTGGCTAGCATGAATTAGAAATGGGAAAAAAGTTTTGAGAGAGAGGGAAATACAAAAATGACTCGCCCAAAAATCCGGAGAGGCAGCGGCCAGTTCCAACCATTTTAAAAATCTCGAAAAGCCTGTCCGCCCCATGAAATTCAGGGCGTGGCGATGGTAAAACCGCATGAAAGACCGTCAAGGAGAGTTTCCGGCGCACGAAAACCTTACAAAAGAGGGGCTTTTGAGCCCATTTGAGCCCCAAATCCCCAGAATCAGACCGCCCCCAGCGTGATCGTGGGGGCATCAATCAGTGAATAGACCTCGACGGGTTCTGGTTGCCCTTTGACCGCGTGGATACCCGCAGTCTGGAAGAGCTCCAGCCCCTGTGGCCAGCCATGGAGAAAGCTCGCACCCGCCAGCACCGGCACCTGGAGCTTCCGCGTCAGGCTTTCGATACGGAAGGTCACATTCACGGCCTCTCCGACGGCTGTGGACATCCCACGTCCCATCGCACTGAGTGCCACATCACCGATATTGAGACCGATGTGGCAGTGAACCTCGATGTTCATGTTTTCTTTGAGCCACTTGCGCTTCGGAGAATCGCTGGCCTCCGCAGAGCTGAGGATCTTCGCTGCCTCTGCAGCTTTGGCACGCACATCTGCGCTGTCACCACTCCAGTAGGCAAAGACGCCGTCACCGATGAATTTATCAATGATCGCACCGCGGCTTTTCAGCACCTGCTCACATTGCGCATACCATTCACGCAGCATCGCAGCGACTTCCTCAGCACTGAGTTGCGCAGAAATGGCGGTAAAATTACGCAAATCGCCCACCAACAGCGTCGCCCCTCACCGTCTTCGCCGGTAGCGCGATGGTATGGAGAGCCTGCGTCGTGCTAGCCTGCGTGTGTCCAGAGCCACTCTCATCCTCGCTTTCAAAACAAAACAGGCTCGTGCCGATCTGCACGCGATCACCATGTCGCAGCGCCCGTGCGGTACTCACCACGACATCATTCACAAAGGTGCCATTTGCACTACCCAGATCACTCACCCAAAAAGCGAGCCATCACGCCGGATCGTCGCATGCTGGCGTGACACTCCACCATCCAGCAGCCGGATCGTCGCATCCGGGCTGCGACCGATCAGGTTGAAGTCCTCGAGAGGGATCTCGAGGTCTTTTTCCAGTGATTTGAGGCGTGCGGACATATTTAGGTAAAAAAACTCCCTCTCTTGAAGCCATTCCCAAGCCGGAAGTCAAGACTTCCCGTTCTGGAATATCATTCGGAGTCCATCTGGCAGTTGCGAGCAGCCGCGTCGGCAGCATGGATAGTGGCATGCTTTGCCTGCGAAAGATCACACTCATCTACCTCTGCCTCTCAGGGATGGCAGTGGCTCATGTAGTGCCCAGTACGGAGATCGAGGCCCGCTTTGAAAAAGAAGACCGCTGCGTGCTCGCGATCAATCTCGATCCCCGCGCCTTTCTCGCGGCAGACCCCACGCAGCTCCCACCTGTGCCTGGCTCCTGGTACCGTGAGCAAACCCCGGCGCAAGCCACCGCCACGCACACCAAATGCCGCGAATACCTCGAAAAGGCCCTCTCTCCCCTACTGGACGGCAAAAAGGTGCCCCTACCCCATCTCGACATCCAGCCCATCGACGGCGCAGATAATCATCCCCTCCGCCCGGACACCGCCGAGCTGCATTTCCTCGCCACCGTGGCACTCCCGCTCCCCACCACGGCCTCCACCTTTCAAATCGACTACAGCAAATCTGCCAAGACCGATCTCATCCTCTTTCACACCAGCTCCACTGAATCCGATCGCCGCTTCCAAGCTGTCTTCCCTGGTGAAACGAGCCGCGCCTTCCGCTTTCGTGCCGCAGCACCAGCCCCACCCGCTTCGTCAGCAGTAGCAACAACAACGCCTGCTCCTGCCGCCACCTACACCACGCTGGCACTCATCGTGGCAGTCACCGCCGTGGTAGCTGGCTGGCTCCTCCTGCGGAAATACCGCCATCATCACCGCGGCCACAGGCCACCCAGGCAGGATTGACCCGCTTATTTTTTGCCCTGCACTTTCATGGGCTTCGACTGCACATGCTGCAACGCGTCCTTGATGCTCTTGCCCACCAGACCGGCAAAACTCACGGCTTGAACGTCCGCAGGGATTTCAAAAGGCACTTCGATCACGCCCGCGCCGCTCGCATTCACCTCGATGCGTTTCAGCCGCGTTCCTTTGCTGTCCTTTAAAGTAACCTGCACCGGCTTTTCGCCCATTTCGGCCGGAAACGCGTGTTTGAGCCTCAAAACGGCCGTCTGGCCCGCGATGACGTTTTCCGGTAAAACCAGCGCAATGAGCCCTGGTGCCTCATTTTCAGTTTTGGCGACCGAATTGGCCTTTTGACGCTCCGCACGGCTCATTTGCTTCGCGGTGAGGCTCTTCGTAAATTCCTCGCGGAAGGCCGTGTCGTCTCGTTTGCGAAAGACTTCGAGCAGCGGGTCCTTTGTGCGCACCATCCAGTCTTCCAAAGCCTTCTCCAGCTCCGCCACACGCTGCGCGTGCTCCGGTTTCCCGATCAAATTGGTGAGCGCATCCGGGTCGTAGCGCACTTCATAGGCTTCCTCCGGCACACGGTGGTCAAAGAGGTCGATCCGCGCGGCGATTTGCTCGTTGTTCTTCGCCAGCACGCGCATCTGGCGGCAGGTGCTCGTGCCAGCGGTGGCACCGCTCATCACACGCGTGCCATTGGACCATGGGCTGAAGATGTACAGCCAGTCCTTCGTCTGCACCGCACGCATCGGCGTGTTTTGACCACCAGCGTTTTCATTGTGCTCCTTGAAAATCATCGTGCGCTCAGGCTGTGAGCCGCCTTTGAGCACTTCCGCAAAAGACGCGCCGTCAAATCCGCCCGGCGAAGCGATGCCGAGCATATCGAGGATCGTCGGCAGCAGATCGACGGTGGAAATCAGGTGCGCCTCATCCACCGCGCCGTCTTTCGTCAAACCGGGCCAGCGAATCATGAGAGGTGTGCGGCTGCTGTGATGGTAGAGCTGCGTTTTCGCAAACGGCAGCGGCATGCCGTGATCGGAGAGGAAGATGATGATGGTGTTTTCCTCCTCACCGCTGGCTTTCAGCGCCGCGAGGATCTCACCGACGCAATCATCCGCGCGACGCACGCTGCTGTAGTAATGCGCCAGCTCTTTGCGCACCACCGGATCGTCCGGCAGAAAGCCCGGCACCGGACTTTCCTCCGGGGTGAAGACTTGGCTCGGCACGTTTTCATCCGGCACCGTCTGACCCTTGTTTCCCTCAGCATAGAAAGGTTTGTGCGGGTCCGCGACATTGAGCAGCAGGCAAAACGGCTTCCCGGCAGCCTTCGCGGCGTCCATGCCGCGTTTCGCCGCACGTCCCCACGACGCGGCGTTCTTCACATCGTCCTTCTTTTCCTCCCGCAGGTCCACATCCCACGGAAACGGCGAGTAGGGCGTGCTGTGCTCCACCTTGTGCCGGATGCCGGTGAACCAGCCCGCGTCCTTCACGAGATCGCCGAGCACGGGATAGGTCTTCGCGGCCTTCGACATCGCACGAAAGCCCTCGATGCCGTTGTTGTGCGGATATTTGCCGCTCCACATCACATTGCGCGAGGGCATGCAGTTCCCTACGACGACATGCGCATGATTGAAACGCAACGACCGCGCTGCGAGCCGGTCCATGTGCGGCGTGGTGTCCTTCAGCTTGCAGCCAAAAGCGCCCACTGAGTCACAGCTCATGTCATCCGTGGTGATGATGAGCAGATTCGGCTTCGCAGCCGTGGCGAGCAGCGGACAAAGTGTGGCGAGAAAAAGAATGAGGCGGCGCATGGCAGTTATCGGGAGGGTTGGGTGAATTCCTCACGCGTCAGTTTGCCATCGTTGTTCTTGTCGAAGCTTTGGAAGCGTTTTGGCGCGTCGTCTTTCTTCGCGAGGCCGTTCGTGTATTCTTCGAGGGTGAGGATGTTGTCGGCGTTTTTGTCCCAGCGCTGGAAAGCGGCGGCGCGGTCCACGGTTGGGGCTTTTTTCGGCTTGGCGGCTGCTTTGACGACGGTGGCGCGGCTGCCGGATTGCACAAAGGGCGTGGGCAGGGTTTTGCGCCAGACGTCGAGCTTGGCTTTGAGTGTGGCGACGACATCAGGCTGCTTGTCCGCGAGGTTCTGCTGCTGCTCGCGGTAGGTGATGACGTTGTAGAGCTCGATGCGGGCGAATTTTTCGTCGTGGAGCAGGACGTGGTCGCCATCGCGGATGGCGTGGGTGGGCCAATCGGCTTCCTGAGAATGCGGACCGCGCCATTCCCAAAAGACGGGGGCTTCGCGTTGGAAAGGCTGGCCTTTGAGGGCGGCGAGCACGTTGAGGCCATCGCTTTGATAACCGGCGGGCGCTTTCACCTCGAGCGCAGCGAGGATCGTGGGCATGACATCGACGCCGGCGAGCACGCTCGTTTTGTCCACGCGGCCTGCGGGCACGACGCCGGGCCAGCGGACGATGAAGGGCACGTTCACGCCGCCGAGGTAGAGGCTGCGTTTGCGCCCGCGAAGGCCGCCGGTGGTGCCGACGCTGTGATAAAATTTTTCGCCGGGCTTGGCGTGCGAGTTTTCGGGGCCGTTGTCGCTGGAGAAGAAGACGAGCGTGTTTTCGGCGAGCTTGAGTTCATCCAGCAGAGCAAGCACGCGGCCGATTTGTTTGTCGGCACGCGTGACGGCTGAGTAGTAGGTGCGCTGCGGCTCCGCAGTGTCGGGATATTCTTTTTTGTCCTCATCGGAAGCGGCGACGAGGTGATGCGTCTCGTGCAGCCAGAGGTTGAGGTAGAAAGGCTTGTCTTTGACGCTGCGGATGAAGCGCAACGCGTTCTCGGCGGCGGCGGTGGTTTGGTAAATGGGGCCTTCTTTAGCGGGCACTTTGGCGAGGCTGGTGCCTTCAAACACATCGCGACCTGGACCGACCCACACGGCGGCATCGTCGTAGCCGTATTCAGCGGGCAGCGGAGCGCTCATGCTCTTCTCCTGGCCGCTGAGATGCCATTTGCCGTAATGCGCGGTGGCGTAGCCGGCCTCATGCAGCGTGCGCGGCAGCAGTGGTGCCTTTGGATCAAGCCAGTCCGGCATGCCGCGAGCGACATTCTCCGCATGACCCGCGAAGTGCTGATGCACGCCATGCCGCGCCGGATACTGGCCGGTGACGATGGCCGTGCGGCTCGGCGAGCAAACCGGATTACACACGGTGAACTGATGGAAGTCCGTGCCCTCACGCGCGAGTCGGTCGAGATTCGGCGTCTTCAAATGCGGATGCCCGTGGCAGGCGAGATCGCCGAAGCCCCAGTCGTCGGCGTAGATGAAGAGGATGTTCGGACGCGGCGGAGCCGCGAATGACGAAACCAGAGCCGAGCAAAGCGAGACAGCCAGCATCGCGAAGCGTATGCTGCCCCGCAGGGGTGAGCGAAGCGAAGCAATGACGAATGATGAAAAGAAGACGGCGAGTGTGCGCATGAGAGCTAAGGATTGCCCACGACGGGCTGGAAGTCGGCTTTCGGAGCGTTCGTGGTGCGGACGCGGAGGACCTCGATCGAGTTTTCATCCACGTTGGCGGAGTTGGACCATTT
This sequence comes from Verrucomicrobiaceae bacterium, assembly GCA_016713035.1. Lineage (NCBI taxonomy): Bacteria > Pseudomonadati > Verrucomicrobiota > Verrucomicrobiia > Verrucomicrobiales > Verrucomicrobiaceae > Verrucomicrobiaceae bacterium. The sequence continues at coordinate 285,409 of JADJPW010000002.1, read as the reverse complement.
GAGGCCGATGGCTTTGCCGGGTTGGTCGAGGCGATGAAAAAGGCCGTCGATGACGATCTCGGTGAGCACGGAATTGGCACTGAGAGGGGCCATGTTCGCGCCGATGGGCGGTGTGAGGAAGCCGGCGGCGTAGCGATCATTGTAGATGAAGCGATTGTTCTCCAGCCGGGCCATGGCGAAGTTATCCATGCGCAGATGCTCGGCGCGGTTCGCGTCGAACTCGCAGGCTCGCACGAGGCCGCGTGACACGCTGGCACCGGGCGTGAGGATTTGCAGGCCGATGCCTTCGGCGTTCACCAATGTGGTCTCGCCGCTCCATCCGCAGCCCGCGAAAGAGCTGCGGTCGATGACGAAACCAGCGCTGCGGATCAGCGCACCGCCTGCGCCGCACATATTGAAGACGCTGCGCTCGATGGATACGCTCGGGCAGCCGATGGGATGATGATCGCGAAAGCCAAGGCCACCGATGCGGCTGATGGTGCAGCCTTCGATGGCGAGGAAGATGGTAGCGGTGAAGTCGGGGTTCGCATCCTTCGTGAGATCGCCGATCACGCGAATGCCATCGCCACCGAAGCCGGTGATGGAGACGTTTCGAATGCTCGGAGCATAGCAGCCCATCAACTCGATGGCGTGCTCGTCTTTGTCGCGGCCTTTGCCGACAAGGCGGAGTTTTTCAAAGCTCAGATCATGCAGGAACTGGCCCGCTTTTTTCACGCCCGTGACGCTGAACAACGGTCCGCTGGCACCACGAAACTCAATGCTGGTGAACTCCGAACCGCGACCGCGAAGCGTGGGTGCGGAGGCTCGTGTGTCACCCGGATTGCTGATCGTGAGCGTGCGATGGACGAGGTAACGCTGTGCGGGGAAAAACAGCACGCAGGGCGTCTCGCGGGCAAAGTCGAGTGCGGCCTGGATCGCCGCCGTGTCATCTGAGGGAAAGCCCGTGGCTCCCCAGCGCTCGACGGAATAGACTTCGTCTCCGCGTGGCACTGGGCTTTGCGCCAGAGTGATCTGCGAAAGCAGCACGAGACAAAAAACGACGTGCTTCATGGTGCAGTGATCCAGTCGAGGTTGAAGCGGGCGCATTGGATGTCGTTCTTCGTTTCCCACAGGCACAGCACGGTGCCGTCGGGCAGCACGGCGAGGTCGGAGTAAGCGCTGGGGCCCGCGTCGAGTGTTTTGCTGATGGGCCAGGTCTTGCCGTCGTCGCGACTGAGTTTGATGCTGAGGTTTTCGCGTTTGCCACGGCCTGCGGGCGTTTCTTTGCCGTCCTTGTCGAGCTTCAGCGTGTGGGGATTGGAATAGATGAGCGTTCCGGGCTTGGTGGGATGGGCGGTGATGCTGGCCATGCAGATCGGTTCCCAGAGTTGGTCGTGAAACGCGGGCTTGCTCCAGCCGGTGGCTCCGTTCGGGCTGAGGGTGATGATTTTACGATTCGGCTTCGACACACTGCGCGTGACGAGCATCACGCCGCCATCGGAAAGCTCCGCGAGCATCGTTTCATTCGGATTGCCGAACTCGCTGTTGTTTGGCACGGCGAGATCACCTGCGAGCCAGGTCTTGCCATGGTCGTCGCTGTAGATCGTGGCCGCTGCGGAGGGTGAATGATCGCCTTCTTTGCCGTAAGCGAGCCAGATGGGCACCACGAGGCGCCCGCTTTTGAGCTGAATGCCATGCCCGGGGCCGGTGGCGATGACTTTCCAGTCGTAGTGCTTCCGAAACGGCTCAAACGTGGCTGTGACATCCACCGGCGAGCTCCAGGTGAGGCCATCATCGGTGCTGCGCATCGCGTAGCAGCGGGCGTAGTTGATGCAGTAAAGAAACTCGATGGCCCCCGTCTCGCGATCCACGATGGCGACGGGATTGTTCACCGTCTGCTCCTTCTCGCCGCCGTCCTTTTTCTTGTGCGGATTGCCTTCCAAGCGTGCGCCATGATGCGCGATGTGTTTGGCCGCTTCCCACGTCTTTCCGCCATCCGTGGAGCGGCGTAGGTGGATTTCGATCTCGCCCCAATCGGAGCTGCTGTTCCGCCGTGCTTCTGAGTAAGCCAACACAGTGCCATTTTGCGTCACCACGATGCCCGGAATGCGGTAGCGGGCGATGCCATTCGTGTTGGCGGTGAAGACATCGACTTTTTCGAGAACTGGCTCGGCAGCCGCGATGGAGGCGAAAAGGGTGAGAAGGAGAAAGCGGATCATGGGTGGCGCTTGAGAGAACGCATCGAAGTCGTCAGCCAAGCAGCATTTTTGCAAGAACGCGATAGGTCGTGAGCGGACGACTCAGCGACGGCGGCGCATGATCGCCGCGAAGAGGCCTGTCATGAGCAGCAGTGCACGCGATGGCTCTGGCACGACGACGATGGCGATGGTGCCCGTCGTGGTGAGGGCGCTGATGTCCCAGGCAAAGCCAGTGCCGGAAATATCTGGCAGGTCGAGGCCAGCGGCCTCATCACCATTGCCGAAGAGCTGACTGATGAAGGTGAATTGGCTGCCAAAAGTGGGGGCACTGGCGAGGCCGGTCCAGTCGAGCAGATTGAAAACCTCCGCCGTGGTGGGCACGAGGGTGGCTGGGCCGACAGTGAGATTGGCATTGAAGGTGAGGGTGTTGGTGCCGGTACCGACGATGTCGATGCGGTCGGAGGTTCCGCCAGGGCTGATGCCGAGGATGACGCTGCCCCCAGACTGAAACTGGATGCTGCCAGAGCCGCTGGCGGGCGTGAAGGTGAGTGTGCCGTGGCTGCTCGCATCCGTGGAATCGCCCACCTGGATGGTGGAGCCACTGGCGGCGGTGAAACTGCTGCCGCGGACGTTTCCAGTGCCAAAGAGAGTAGCGGTATTGGCGATGGTGACGGCTCCCGTGCCAGTCTGGCCGGTGCCACTGCTACCGACCTGGAGTGCGCCTGCATTCACAGTGGTGACGCCGTCGTAGGTGTTGGCTCCGGTGAGGGCGAGCGTGCCTGCGCCAGCTTTGATGATGCCTGCAGTGGCTCCACTATTGGAGATGGCACCGGACACGAGCACATCGGTCGTGGCATTGGTGCTGTCATTGATGGTGAAGGTGCGATTGGCTCCATTCAGGTCCACATTGGCTAAGATGGTGCTCATAGAATTGTGAAAGCTGGCCGCGCCAGCGTTGTAGTTCACGGCACCGCCGAGCTTCAAGACGCCACCGCCGGTGGAGTCGATGATCTGGCTGGCGGAGTTCACGACGGTGGTGGAGTTCCCGCTGAGCGTGAGCGTGGTGATGGCATCGCTATGGCCAGCGAGGTCGAGCGAGGAGACACCGCCGAGGCGCTGATCGAGCGTGAGGGGTGTGTCCGGTAGAGCATTGTCCGTGCCGAGCTTGAGCGTGCCAGCGTTGATGGTGGTGGTGCCGTTGTAGGTATTGGCAGCAGAGAGCACGAGCGTGCCAGTGCCTGCCTTGGTGAAGCCTGCGGCGGTGGCACCGCTATTGCTGATGGTGCCACTGATGACGAGTTCCTCGGTGAGGGTGGCATTGTCATTCACGGTGAAGGTGCGGCTGGCGTTGTTGACATCCAGATTGGCGGAGATGGTGGCCTGTCCGTTTTCAAAGCCGACGGAGCCCGCATTGTACGTGGAATTGCCGCTGAGACGGAGGATGCCGCCGGTGGGTGTGTCGAAGACGCTTGCGGTATTGCCCGCGACGGTGGTGGTGGCAGCACCGAGAGTCAGAGAGGTGATGGTTTCCGCCTGTCCGTTGAGCTGGAGGGTGCCTTTGTTGATGGTGACGACTTCGGCGTTCGGGATGACTTCGGAGGCTCCGAGCTTGAGCGTGCCGTTGTTGACGGTGAGCGTGCCGGTGAAGTCGTTGGCCGTGTTATTGAGCGTCAAAGTGCCTGCGCCATCTTTGAGCACCTGATCGACGGGAGTGGTGCCGCCGGAGCCGATGCGGCCACTGGCGATGTGATCGCCATCGCCGCCGAAAGTGACATCGCGTCCCGTGCCACCTGCGGTGATGGCGGAAACGGTGAGCTGTGATCCTGCATCGGCCTGGATGCGTGCATCACTACCGAGGTCGATGGTGCCGGTCCAGGCATTGGTGCCGCTGAGGCTGCGCAGCCCACCCGTGGTGCTGACACCAGAGCCATTGAGAAGCAGCGCCTCACCCGTGACGGTGATGCCGCTAGTGATTTCCAGCGCATCCCCGCTATTCACCGTGGTGCCGCCCACGATGGAGCCGAGCGCATTTGCGTGCTGGATGCGCACGACACCATCCGCCACAGCAAAGACGTCGGCAAAGGTGTTGTTTCCGGTGAGCACGAGGCGTCCGAGGCCATTTTTGGTCAAGGTGCCGACAGCGCCGGTGTTTTGAATGACGGAGGACACGGTGAGATCGGCATCCACCGACGCGGAGTCGTCCACGGTCCAGGTGCGGGGGCCATTGATGTCGATGGTGCCGCCATTGATGAAGGAGGGCTGGCTGTTGACGTTGTCATTGGAGACGAGACTGCCGGTTTGAGTGAGCGTGGCGCCGGAGGCGAGGGTGAGCGTGGCCGGGGTGCTCTGGGCGGTATTGGTGGTAGAGCCAAAGGTGAGCGTGCTCACGGTCTGCGCTGTGTTGTTGAGCTCGACGGTGCCATTGATGATGGCGAGCGAGCCGGTGCCGAGGCTGCCTGTCGAGGTGGTGCGCAGCGTGCCACCCACACCATTCATCGTAGTGGCTCCGGTGTAAGTGCCTGCGCCGGAAAGCGTGAGGATGCTGGTGCCGGTGTAGCTGAGGCCATCCGCTCCGGTGCCTGGGCCGTCTGTGATGGAGCCGGTGATGTCCACCGCCGCAGTGCCCGTGATGGTCTGCGTGCGGCCCTGGTTGTTTTCTCCGAGCACCATGCCGCCGAGCACGAGCTTGTTGCCACTGCCCGCGTCGTTGACGGTGAGGGTGTTCGAGCTGGTGAAGCTAACCGGGCCAAACGTGAGCGTCTTGCTGGTGCCATTCAGCGTGAGAATGCGGCTACCGCCGATGCTGGCCGTGCCATTGGCAAAACTGAGGCTGTGTGTGCCGCCAAAGGCCAGATTGCCACCGATCACGACATTATTGGCTGTGGCGACGGTGATGTCCGCAGCGCTGGTATTGTCGATGGTGCCCGCAGTGAGCGTCAGCGTGCCAGCGCCGATGGCGGAGGCATGGTTCACATTCAGCCGGCCTGCCGTGAGGGTGACCGCACTCGTGGTGCTGGAGCCTGCCAATGTGAGCGTGCCCGCCGCATTGTTCATCGTGGTAGTGCCCGTGTAGGTATTGCTGCTGCCGCCGAGGGTGAGCGTGGAGCTGCCGGTGTAGCTCAGGCTATCCGCGCCAGTGCCCGCACCATCGGTGACTGGTCCGGTGATCTCGATAGCGGCATTGCCAGCAAAGGTTTGTGCACGGGCTTGGTTGCTCTCCGCCAGCACCAAACCGCCGAGCACTAGCTTATTTCCGCTGCCGCCATCATTCACGGTCTGCGTGGTCGCACTGGTGATGGAGAGGGTGCCAAAGGTGAGCGTCTTGCCGGTGCCATTCAGCGTGATCGTGCGGCTGCCAGTGGCGATGCTGGTGCCATTGGCAAAGCTCAGATCATTCGTGCCACCAAAGGTGAAACTACCGCCCCACGTCACCGCATTCGCCGTGCTGAGCGTGAGGGGCGAGCCGCTGCTGTTATCGATGGTCGTCCCCGTGCCGATAGAGAGGGCGCTGGTGCCGATGGCCGAGCTGGTGCCGCCGCTGCCCGCATTATTCAGGTGCAACGTGCCCGTCGTGAGCGTGGTGGCACCGCTATAGGTATTCGCACCGGCCAGCACCCAGGTGCCAGTGCCCGTCTTTGTCACCGCCAGCGTGCCTGAGGCACCGTTCGTGTTTTGGATCACGCCAGAGATGGTGTTGAGGTCTGTATTGCTACCGCTCAGCGTCAGCGTGCGAGGTACCGTGACACCTGCCACGGCCACATTGAAAGTGGGCGCATCCAGCACCAAAGCACCCGTGCCATTGTTCGTGATGCCTCCGCCATTGCCGTGAGTCGCCGTGCTGGTGCCGAGCTGAAAGGTGCGGTCCGAGCTATCTCCACTACCGATGTATTCCAGCGTGCCCGAGCGAAACTGCGAGCCCATCTGGATCGGCACGCCCGCCGTACCCTGGCCCAGGGAGCTGTTCTGGCCGTAATCCGCCATCTTGGGCACCATCGTGACATTCACCGCGAGATTCGTCTGCCCAGTGTAGCTGCTATTCGTCGCCCTCAGCGACAGTGTGCCATCGCCATTCTTCGTGATGCCTCCCGCGCCGCTGAGTGTGCCACTGATGATAGCATCCACGGCAACGGCGGTGGCATTGGTGATCTCCAGCGTGCGCACCGCCGAACCGAGGTCGATGGGGTTCTGGAAATCCACTGTATGCGTCGCAGAATTCGCCCCGAGATATAAAGCCGAACCGTTCGGCACAAAGCTACCCATCGCCCATGTCACCGTAGCTCCCGCTCCGCCGAGATTCACCACGCGATCCGCATTGTAGGCTGCGAAACCTCCACCACCCGTCCACTGCACCTGCGTCACCCCGGTGCCCAGCTCCCGCGTGAAGTCTCCCGTGCCCAGCCCGACCAGACCATTCCCACCGATCCGCAGATTGCTCGTGCCGCCCGTCGTGCCGACACCGCCCGGCAGCGCATTCGCGTGGTTGAGCAGCAGCACACCACCATTCGCATAGGTCTGCCCGGTGTAAGTGCTCGCCGCGGTGAGGCTTAGCGTGCCAGCGCCATTCTTCGTCAGCGCACCCGTGCCCGTGCTGTTCACGAGGCCGCCGCTCATCACCGCATCGATCAGCGCATTCACCGTTCCATTCCCATCGTTCACCGTGACCGTTCGCGTGCCGCCATTCAGATCCACCGGATTTTGGAAATCGACCGTGTGCGTAGCATCCTGCGTATCGGAGCCATTTCCGTAACCAAAGATCAAAGCACTGCCCGTGGGCACAAAGCCGCCCGCATTCCACGTCACCGTGGCACCACTACCGCCGAGATTCACCACGCGGTTCGCATCAAAGGCCGCAAAACCACCCACACCCGTCCACTGCACCTGATTGGCCCCTGTGCCGAGTCCTCGCGTAAAATCCCCCGCGGCCAGTCCCAGCAGCCCACCAGCAAAAGTCAGCCCACTCGTCCCACCTGTCGTGGCCGTGCCGCCAGGGAGTGCATTCGCATGGGTCAGCACCACCACCGCCGTGCCACCCAGCGTCGTCGTGCCGGAGTAGGTATTCGCAGCCGCCAGTGTCAGCCTCGCTCCGCCTGCCGTCGTCAGGCCAAAGCCGCCGCCGCCATCACTGATCACGCCGTTGAGCGTCAGGTTATGAAGAGCCGTGCCATTTGCAGCCACGGTAATCGTTCGCGTGGCATTCAAGACCATGTCGAGACCGATCGCGTCCGTCGTGATGGCATTAAAACTCGTGCTCGTAGAGGCTGTGGTGATGTTTCCACCCAAAGTGATCCGATTTCCGCTCAACGAAAAAGCAGACACGTTCGGGTTCAGATTGTTCGTGAAGTCGATTCCCCCCACCAGCGTATCCACCGCCAGGTTATTCACCGCCCCCAGCCGCGTGCTCCCGCCGAATTGCAGGATGTCTCCCGCCGTGAAAGCCACGCCCGTCCAGTTTCCCACCGTGGACCAGTTATCATCCGCCCCGCCACCATTCCAAACGAGTGTAGCGCCACGCAAAGAAACGCCTGTAATGGCCATGCAGAGAGTGCCGGTGAGTAGTCGGTAAATCATAGGGCTGCCAGTGTGGTAATTACGCGACGCTCCACAGCCTGCGGCTTGTCCCGTCGCCAAGGACGGCGCTTAAACAGAGTGGCATCCAATAATCTAGCAGCCGAACCCAGAAAATATTCCTATACCACCCAAAACCTCCCCAGACCGATTAAAAGAAGCACGGACTGAAGGTGATACACCGTGCCATCGGCAAAAAACGCTATGCTAAGTGGCTACCGCGCACATTTGGAAAGGGTATCGAAATAAATCCACATATCACCGCTCATATGCTCGCGGCCCAGGTAGTGAACGCCTACCTCAAGAGTCTGTCTAGTAGGCCCTTCGGCATCTTATCTCTGATGAAAACAAAGAGATCGTCAAAGACCTTGAAAATGTCATTGCTTGGCTCCAGGCTGAACAAGGGAAAAAAGGGCTTTTTTATCGTTGGGTTGCTGCTCAGTGGGATTACGGCGTTTCCGTTGCTCACGGAGTTGCGGGTGTTGGGTTCATGGTTGGGGATCACGGATCATGCGGCGTATGCGCAGCATACTGGGCTGGTGTGGTGGATCGGCTATGTGTGGCATGGGCTGGAGGAGACGTATGCGCGGTTCCCGTTTATGGCTTATGGCACGGATTGGCTGGCTTTCGGGCACATCATGATCGCGTTTTTCTTCATCGGGCCGTGGCGTGATCCGGTGGGGAATGCCTGGGTGCTGAAGGTGGGGCTTTTTTGCTGCGCAGCGGTGTTCCCACTGGCGCTGATCTGTGGGGCGATCCGCGGCATCCCGCTCTACTGGCAGGTGATTGATTGCAGCTTCGGTGTTTTCGGCTCGTTGCCGCTGCTGTACTGCCTGCGGTTGGTGCGGCAGATGCGTGAGTGAGGCGGGCGCTGCGTGCTGAGCGTCACGCTTTGGCCTTATTCAGCCGCATATCCATCCAGACGGCGAGGATGAGCACGGCACCACGGGCGATGAATTTGCGCTCGGGCTGGAAGGACATGAGCGTCATGCCATTGAGCAGCGCGGTCATGATCATGGCACCCAGGAGCACCCCTAGCACACCACCACGCCCACCGCGTAGGCTTACACCACCGATCACACAGGCTGCGACGGCATCCAGCTCCATGAGCTCGCCCACGGTGGTGGTGGAGGAGCCTGCGTAGGCGGTCTGCATGAAGCCCGTGATGGCGACGATGCCGCCCATGCACGCGAAGGCGGCTACGATGGCCTTTTTCACCGGCACGCCGGAAACGAAGGCCGCTTCGGCATTCCCACCGATGGCATAGAGATGCCGCCCGAATGCGGTATGCTGCGTGAGCACATACACGGCGAATGTCACCGCGCCGAGGATCAATGATGGCAGCGGAATGCCGCGAAACTGCCCCGTGACGATGACGAAGAGGGCCAGCGCCTGCGCCGCGATGAAGATGCGCATGAAGCGTGCCTCACCGCTCTCCACATCAAATCCATGCGCCTGCTGCTGCCGCCGTGCGATGCCGCTGCTGATGATCAAGGCCAGCACCAGCACCGCCGCGAGCACCCAGCCGAGGTGTGCGGGCAAATAATACGTGGTGAGCAGGGAGTAGGCATTGGTCTCTCCACCACGGGCTACGGGCACGGTGGCGTTCTGGATGACCTGCCAGAAGGCTCCTTTGAAGATGAGCAGGGCTCCGAGCGTGACGATGAAGCTGGGCATATTCTCCCGCACGATGAAGCTGCCCATGCCCAGCCAGATCAGCACGCCACAGGCCAGGCCAGCGGCTAGGGCGAGTGGTGCTGGCCATCCGTGATGAAAGACGAGCACGCTGGCGATGCCACCGAGCAGACCCACGCCGCTCCCGGCAGAGAGATCGATGTGACCGGGCAAAATGATCAGCAGCATGCCCATGGCCAGCGTGGCGGTGATGGAGAGCTCCACCATGAGATTGCTCAGATTCCGTGCGCTGAGGAACTCGGGCGCCATAATGGCGAAAAAGGCCATGACGCTCAGTAGGGCGAGCGGGATGGAGAAATCACGGAGGGCGAGGCGTGTCTGCGGCATGTGACCGAGACTAAAATGCCCACGGTGGAATGTCGAATGCCGATTCGGCTGCCGCCATCTGCGCATACGCATCATAATGATGTCAATCGTACAGAGCGAAAATGAGGACAGGATTAACAAGATTTTCAGGATTATGCAGGATTAACGGCCTGTAACTTGTTGGCACCTTAACAATCGAAAGGATAAAGCTTTGAGATCGTCGCGGCCCGACCGAGTTGCCCAGGGAAATCCTGCATAATCCTGTCATCTGTTTGATTGGCTCCAGGTTCACTTGGACAAAAGAGGCGGCACGCATGCACCGCCTCGTGGGAATTCGATTTGGAGAAGTGGGAGGATTATTCCACGCCTTTCCAGGCTCCGAAGTTGGCTCCTTCGGTGATCCATTTCTTGATCAGGTCGATGTTCGCGGCGCTGACGCGGTCGCCTTTGCCTTCTGGTGGCATGGCGAGGTCATCGGACTCGGGGAGGAGCATGGATTTGACCAGCCAGCTCGCATCGGGCTTGCCGGCGACGACGTTTTCGTTCGGGTACTCTTTGCCACCCTTCATGATGACAGCGGCGCCATCGAGGCGGAGGCCGCCTTTGGGCTTCTTCACCTTACCTTCTTCTTCATGCTGTTTCTGGTGGCACTTGAAGCAGCTCTCCTTGAGGACAGGGAGGATTTGCTTTTCGAAGTCCACTTTACCGGCGTCTTGGGCCTGGCTGGTGGTGGTGGCGAGAGACGCGACGAGCGCGAGGGCGGCAGCGGTGAGGGCGAGGGGCTTTTTCATGGGTTAGGATTCGTATGGACGAAGCGGCGCAATTTTTGTTCGAGGGAAGAATGGCGTCAAGAGCGGGATCGGCCACAAATCGCGAAATAGCGCCATGCGCTTTATTCAATGACGGTAGCGGCATCATCCATGTAAATCACTGGCTGGCTGGCGTATTCTCCGGCGCATGAAATGCCTCGTTTTCACCCTACTGATCTGTTCGCTCGCATCCGGTGCCGCAGCGCAGGCCGTCCCGAAAGCCCCCGCCGCAGCTAAAAAGGCGGTGAAGGCCGAGATCACGCGTGTGACGCCGCCTGGGCTGCAAAGTGGCGCAGAGAGCCTATGGACGATCACGGGCAAAAATCTCGATGCAGTGGGCTTGCAGGTGATGAGCTCACACCCGGCGCTGAAGGCGCAGATCGTGCCGAAGTCGATCAAGCCGACCACGGCCCGTGTACGAGTCATGGCGGGTGCAGAGTTGCCCCGTGGGAAGCATGAAGTGTGGCTGAAGAATGAAGCAGGCGAGTCTGCAAAGGTGAAGGTCTTTGCCGATGACCTGCCGATCACCACGCAGCCGGGAAAGGCCGAATCCCTGCCCGCGAGCTTGTGGGGCACACTCACGGCGACGGGGCAGCATGATGCCTGGCGCTTTCAGGCGCGGGCGGGTGAGGAGCTGGTGCTGGATCTGGCGGTGGCGCAGGTGGAGAGCAAGGCGAAGTCACCGACGCTGGAGATCATGGATGCCAGCGGCACCGTGCTGGCGGTGAATCGCGGCCTAGACAGTGGCAGTGACCCATTTCTGGCCTGGAAAGCACCTGCAGATGGCGAGTACACCGCTGTGGTGAGCAATACCACGATGGATGGCAGCGCCGAGCATGTTTACCGGCTGAATATCGGTGCGCTGCCCTATGTCACGGGTTGGTCCCCGCTCACTGCGCAGGCCGGCCAGGAGACGAAGATTACACTCATCGGCCATCATCTCGGAGAAAAGGCCACGGTGATGATGAAGCCGGATAAAGAAGGCATGGCCAATGTGCCGCTGGATGCCAAGACGCTGCGTTTCCGCTCGCAGCCCGTGCTACGCGTCAATGCACTGCCCCAGGTGCGTGAGGCGGATGCTGTGGCTGCACAGTCGGTGACGCTACCGGCGACGATCCATGCGGCTTTGTCCCGAGTGGGTGAGGTGGACACCTTCGCCTTTGATGCCAAGAAAGGGCAGCAGTGGATCATCGAGACGCTGGCCGGCCAGGCTGGATCACCTGCGGATACGAAGATCGAGCTGCTCGATGCGCAGGGCCAGCCGGTGCCGCGCATGCGCATGCAGGCCATGCGTGACAGCTACAATAACTTCCGCAGCGTCGATGCGAACAATCCAGACATCCGCCTGCAAAACTGGGAGGAGATGGAGCTCAATGAGTATGTGTGGTTCGCGGGCGATGTGATGCGCATCGTGCGCATGCCGCGTGGGCCGGATGGCGGCTGCTTTTTCTACGCACAGGCAGGCATGCGCCGCGCCTACTTTGACACCAGCGCCACCTCACACTCATTGGATGAGCCATGCTACATCGTGGAGCCGCGTGCGCTGGGCAGCCAGATCGTGGCGAATGGGCTACCCGTCTTCACCCTGCATTACGCGAATGATGACAGCGGTGATCGGAAGCTCGGCAGGGACTCGCGGCTGAGCTTCACGGCACCGGCGGATGGGCGCTACGCCGTGCGAGTGACCGATACGCGTGGTCAAGGCGGTGAGCGTGCCGTGTATGCACTGACGATTCGCCATCCGCGCCCGGATTTCTCCGTCAAGCTAGCCGGTGCAGATGCCAAAGTGATGCCTGGAGCCAGCGTGGGCTTCTCCATCCGTGCGGATCGTCAGGACGGCTTCGATGACGACATCGTGATCGACATCACAGGCCTGCCTGCGGGGTATTTTGCCTCTTCGCCGTTAAAAATCGAAGCGGGGCATGATTTGATCAGCGGATCACTGCACGCGGCGGCAGATGCACCTGTTGGCGCAGATTGGAGTAAGGTGAAAGTGACCGCGCATGCCCGCATCGGCAGCCAGGAGGTGGCGCACACGATCCCTGGCGGCTTGGGCAAAGTCACCCTCGGTGCGAAGCCGAAATTCATCATCGTGATGGAGCCAGATGTGGGCGGAAAAGCCGTGATGCGTGAGCTGAAGGACGAAACCAAGCCGCTGGAGATCACGCTGGTGCCTGGTCAAACAGTGAAGGCCTGGATCAGAGCCGTGCGCCAAGGCGATGAAGGCCTGATCAATCTCGATGTGCATGGATTGCCACACGGCGTGATCGTCGATGACATCGGCCTCAATGGAGTGCAAATCCGCCCAAAGGAGAATGAGCGCCCCATCTTTTTCCGCGCTGCGAAGTGGATGACCGAGCGTGAAGCTCTCTGCCACGCTGCCCTGAGCAGTGCGCGGAACGAGCACGACAGCGCTGGCCTCCAGACGAGTTTCCCGATTCTGCTGAAGATCCGCAAAGCGGAGGTGGCGGCGAATACTCAGCCGAAGCTCTGAATGCGAGATGAACCAGAGTGGTGACGTTTCACCTCTCTCCATGAAACGCCGCTCCTTTTTCAAGCAAACTGCCGCCTATATCTCCGCCCCTGCCATCCTGAGTGCGCGGTCGCCGAACGGAATGTTTCAGGTGGCGTCCATCGGTGTCGGCGGCATGGGCGGGAATACGATGATGAGCGTGCTCCAGCATCCGAAAGTGCGCATCGTGGGCATGTGTGATGTGGATGCGAAGACGCTGGAGCTGGCCACCAAGGGCATGTCCTCCCGGCGAAAAGAACTCCAGGACCCCGCCGCAAAGGAGCGGCTAGGGGATGCGGCGACGTATCGTGATTACCGCGAGATGATCGCGAAAATGGGCGACTCGGTCGATGCGATCACCATCGGCACACCGGATCACATGCATGCACCCATCGCCGTGAGTGCTCTGCGAGCAAAGAAGCACATTTATCTCCAAAAACCGCTCACCCATCACATCCATGAGGCACGCATTCTCGGCGCAGAGGCAGCCAAAGCCGGTGTGACGACGCAAATGGGCACGCAGGGCCATTCCAGCGTGGAGACCTCCCTCGCCGTCGATTTGATCAAAAATGGCGCGATCGGCAAAGTGAAGGAAATCATCTGCTGGGAGAACAAAAAGGCCAATTGGTGGCCCAAAGTGACGCAGCGGAAGCCCCAGGCCGATGCGGTGCCTGCAAACATCGACTGGGATCTATGGCTAGGCATCGCCCAGGAAGTGCCCTTTCTCGAAGGAGCCTACCATCCGTCCATGTGGCGTTCGTGGGTCGATTTTGGCGTGGGGATGATGGGCGATATGGGCTGCCACTACTTCGATGTGGTCTTCGCCTGCCTGGGGCTGGCGGCTCCTACGCGTGTGCGCTGCCTCGATGAGGGCAGCACCGGTGATCTCTATGCGATGAAGCGCCACCTGGAGCTGGAATTCCCCGGCACGGCACTCACAGCGGGTGATACGATCAAGATGACCTGGACCGATGGCGGCTATCCGTATGATCCCAAGGTCGTCATCAAGCCCGCTGCACTGACGAAAGAGGTCACCAGCGGCATATTCTTCATCGGTGAGACCGGCAGCATCTTCAAACCGCACAGCCAGCGCCCCTGGCTGGTGCCGGAGGAGAAATTCACCGGCTTCACCTATCCAAAGACACGCCTCGCCAATCACTACACCGACTGGGTCGATGCCTGCATGAAAGGCGAGAAAGCCGCCACCGATCTGCCGACCTACGGCTGCCCCGTGACCGAGGCCGTGCTCCTGGGCGTGCTAGCGGAGAGGAATCCAGGCAGCTGGATCGAGTGGGATGCCGCCAAAGGTCAAGTGAGCAACAAACCGGAGCTCAATGCCCAGCTCACCCGGAAATACCGGGACGGATGGAGCGTGGCGGGCCTAGGCTAAGCCTAAAACCAGTTTCAAACCGAGAACTGCGAACACCAGTCAAATTCCCCCCCCCACTCCCTATGGGCTCAGCTACTCGCCCTCTGCTGCGTCTGGATGCGGTAGATCATCTCGCGGACATGGGAGGCCTTGCCAGCACGGGGCTTTAGCACCGCCAGACTCTTGCTCATCGAGCCCCAGCGCAGGATGTGAATGTCCACGCGGCGGGTACCCCAGCGGTTCATGAGCCGGGTGGAGGGCTGATAGATGTCGATCGTGCGGGTGCCGACCAAGGCACTGCCATAATCATCGACCACATAGACGGAGGAGTCCCCCTTGATCTGGAAGACCGTGCCTAGCGGGTAAATGGACCAGTCGGCGGCGGCGCTGCGGATTTTCCCACTATTGAGCCGGGTGCCTACGGCACTCTGGGCACCGTATTGGAGATGATCTGCCTCGGAATGCGTGTAGGCCGTGGTGCGCACACCAGAGATGACCTGGCCAGGCTTCGCAGCGGCGACTTGGGCCACAGGGGCCTTTTTCGCGGGTGCGGCAGTGGCGACGGACTTTTGCAACTGGCCAGTGATGGACTGGGCACAGAGGGCGACGACGCAGACGAGTGTATTGGTGATCAAGATGAGGTTGGGGTAGTTTATCACGCCTCCCCAGGCTGGCAGCCAGCCCGAAGAAGGGGCGCGGATGCTGTAGAGATGCCCGGAATGGTCAATTCCGTGAAATTTGCCTCATTATGGCGAGTCGAGTCCCTGGACTGAAAACGCCCGTTTCCACTCAGTTAGCCTTTTTTGTGCCATGACGGCACAGTTTTCGCCCTCCGAGGTAGAAAAAGTTTTCGCTCAGATGTCTCTTTTGCCCGTTTAGCGCCAGCCCATGGGCTGTGTCCAGGCCATTTCCTTCTGATTGGGGAAGGTGGGATTCGGATGCGCCTTCGAGCTAGTAATGACAGCGCGGAAGTAGAGTTCATCACCCGTGGGTCGCCACTCGATGCTGGTGCCGGTGAGCGTGGCGAGTGTAGTCCCGATGTCCGTGCTGTACCGAAGGCGTGTGGGATGCGGATCACCCGCTGGCATGGATTCCTCCTTCGTCGTGGCATCAAAGCCGCGCCGGGTGCCCACGATGCGGGTGGTGTAGGTGATGCCGGGCTCGGCTTTGATCTGAAGATGCAGGGTGCCGCTGGTGAAGCGGACGTCATCGAGCGAGACGCCGCTGCTGGCGTAGAAGTCACCGGCTTTCATGGCATTGACCAGGGCATCAGGCTCCAGGCTGGCAGAGCGGACCATGACCCAGCCGCGTCCGGGGCTGCTCTCCTCGCCGTGGTAGTCGTGGCTGTCATCCGTGCCGACTCCGAAGAGCGGGGCGGCTTTGTATTTGGAGATACGCAGCGTGTTGGCGATGTCCCAGATGCGCTCATGGCCATCCCGCTGGGCATCTCCTTCATAATAGATGAGTGGGTGGCCATTGTAGATCTCAAAGAAGTTCTCCTCAGTCACGGCAGCGAGATCATCGGCGGTCAGTGCCCAGCGGAAGTTCGGGTGATTGATGTGGGTGAAGATGGGGGGGCCGAGCTTCGCCGCCTGCTCGGCGACGAGGCGCAGATTCGCCCGCATGGTCTCCTGGATGCTGACGTGGTCTTTCACCGGCTGGATTTCCTGCTGGATGTTCACCGCATTCATGTGAATGGGCGCTTTTTGGAAGGAGGCGCTGATTTCCTCCGCCTTGACGATGAGGAACTTGCCCGGCTCATCGAATTTCGGGGCGTATTCGCTCATCTGGCGCAGGCGGACCTCGGTGGAGCCGTCCTTCTCGCGGGTGATGACCCAGTCGTTGCCAAAACGAGACCGGTACTTGTCCATGGTGGCCTTTCCCAGCATCTTTCGGCGCTTTTCCACGGCTTTCACATCCATCCACAGCTCCTTGGCCTGGAGCACATTGTGATCGGAGAGCGCGATGAAGTCGTAGCCCTTCGACTTGTACCAGTCGATGATCATTTCTGGGAAGTCATCACCGTCACTCCAGAGCGTGTGGGTGTGCGTGTTGCCCTTGTACCAACGCGTTTCGGCAGATGCGGAGGTGACGAGGAGCAGCAGGGCAGGGAGGAGGGAGCGGAAGGACATGCACCAGTCAGAACGCGCTTCTGCCTGGCATTTTTCCGTTTGCCGGCCAAAGGCTGTGCGTGACAGCCGCCTTACCGGAGGATAAGATTTTTCCAATAATCCCCTTCCGAAAAGCCATGCACCCCGCGCAATCACTCCAAAAAGCAGCCTGCTTTATCGGGTTAGTCTTTTTGAGCGTCGGCTGCGTGAAGCGTGAGGACTACGACCGCGTCCTCGCAGAGAAAAAGGCCCTCCAGACCCAGCTCGATCAGCGTGCAGAGCAGCTCAGGCTCATCTCCACGCAGTACCTCGCCGCCCAGCAGACGCTGGGGCAGCTACCGGAGCTTCAGGCACGGCTGAAGGCCGCCCAGGAGCAGGTGGAGCAGAAACAAAAGGAAATCGACGATGTGAATGCCCGCTGGGACCAGTTCCGCCAAGAGCGGCGCAAGGCCATGCTCGGACGTGAGTACCCAGAGCTGCGCCTCGATGAAGGCCGCGTGCTGAAGCATGTCATCATCACCGCGATTCAGGATGATGAGCTCGCGCTGCGTCATGATGAAGGCGTGATGAAAGTACAGCTCGCCAAGAGCAATGACGAGCTGCGCTGGCAGTCCTGCTATGATCCCTCGGAGAGTGCGGAGTCGAAGCGCAAAGCCATGCTCGCCCGCACCAAGCTGCTGGAGCAGCGCCTCGCGGAGGATGCCAAAAGAGGCACCGCATCCGTTAAAAGCACCACCTCCACGAAGACCAAAGAGGTCCAACTGATGCGTGATGTCATCCGCAACCAGCGCAAAGCACTCAATGATGCCTACTTCCGTCTGCGAAAAGAGCACCCAGATGCTCTACGCGGTGCAGATTGGAACTCTGCCCGTCCAGAGGACAGCGGCCTCATCAATGTCTTTGCCAAGCGCCGCGCCGTCATCGGCATCAATGAGCTCGATAGCCTAGCCACTGCCATCAAAGCCAACTTGCGTAAGCTCAGCGATCTCGAATAGGCAATATCTCCCACCCGACACCCTTTCATCACACACCCAGACAACAGCCCATGAACCACCGCACCCTCCTCCTCGCCACCGCCACCTTTGCCGCCAGCGCACTCAGTGCCGCCGCCGTCGATTACAAATCACAAATCGCACCCATTTTCCGCTCCAAATGCTTCGAGTGCCATAGCGAGACCAAAAAAGTCAAAGGCGACCTCGCTCTCGATGATGCAAAGATGACGGAAAACGTCGGGCCAGGTAAACACATCGTCCCGAACAGTGTCCCCAAGAGCACGCTCTACTATGCCTGCACCCTGCCCGATGATGATGAGGATGTCATGCCCCCCAAAGGCAAAAACCGCCTCACACCCGCCGAGCTGAAGCTGCTGGAGACCTGGATCACCGAAGGTGCACCCCTGACCGCCGGTGGTGCAGCCCCAGCGCCTACCGCTGCCGCACCTGCTGCCGCTGGTGCCCCGATGAAATGGACCAGCAATGATGGCAAAGTCATCGAGGCTAGTTTTGAGCGCCTGGAGGGCGACGGCGTCGTGCTGACCATCGCTGGCAGTGGCTCCTTCCTCGTCCCCCTGAGCCGTCTTTCTCCCGAAAGTCAGGAACAGGCCAAAACAGCGAAAAAATAACACCCCACTCACTCCGCAGCGATGAAGCGGGTTTTTCTCCTCTCGGCAGGTTTGATCGCATTCGTGTCCGCGAGTGCGGAAATGCGCATGTGGACGAATATCACCGGTCAGATCATCGAGGCGGAGATGACCGGTGTGAACGCCGTGAAGCGCAGCGTGCAGATCCGCCTCAAAAACGGCTCCATCGCAGAAATCCCCATCGAAAGCCTCAGTCCGCCTGATAAAGAATACGCACGGCAGCACTGGGAGCAAATGCAGTCCGCAGGAGGCGCACCTGCCGCTAGCACGCCTGCGGTGGATGTGAAAAAGCTGCCACCGCGCTACGCCTCCCGCTTTAGCGCAGATGCACGCCTCGCGAAGCTGCTCGAAAGCGGCCTCACAGCCGATGCAGAGGCCGCCGTCATTCGCTCGCTCGATGGCTTCAAGGCCAAGCAAAATGCAGACGGCTCCTGGGGACGTGGGAACAAGTGTGCCATGACTGGATTCGCCCTCCAGTGCTTCCTCGGTCACGGCGAAACGCCCGATTCAGAGGCCTATGGTGATAGCATCATGCGCGGCCTCATGTTCCTGATCGAAACGGCGAAAAAGAACCCGCACGGCATGCTCGCAGAGACCTGGGAGGGCGGCAAAAGCGGTGCTGGCACCTATGAGCACGCCATCGCCACGGATGCCCTCGGCCAATACACCCTCGCGAGACTCGGTAGTAAGTCGCTGCCTGGATTGCGCGAGGCGTATGAAAAAGCCATCGCCCTCATCATCTCCCAGCAGACTCCAGAGGGATCATGGAGCTACGGCGGCAGAGACATCGCCTACAATCCACAAAAAGGAAAAGACCTCTCACTCGCCAACTGGCATTTCCTCGCACTGCACACCGCGCAGGATTGTGGATTGAAGATCCAGGGGCTCGAATCCGCGATGAAAAAAGCCTCCTCCTATATCCAGGACATGCAGACGAAGGATGGCGGCTTTGGTGCTAGCAGCCGCGAGTTTCACTACAATCAGTGGTCCCTCTCCGGTGGTGCTACCGCCGGTCTGATGCTGCTCGATGACAGTAGCGCCGCACAGGCGCAAAAAGGCATCCGCTTCATTCACAACTACCTCACTGCCGAGCCGCCAGAATGGGATCAAAGCTGCAATCTCTATTGCTGGTATGGCTACACCAATGCCCTGCATCAAGCTGGCGGCGCAGAATGGCTCTCCTACGCGAAAAAAGTCTCCCCCCAGGTCACTGCCGCTCAGGAGTCCGATGGTCGCTTCAAGAGTGGCAGACCGAATTACCCCGCTGGAGACGCCACAGACCCCACCTACCGCCAGGCACTCTGTACGCTGATTTTGGAGACACCCTACCGCATGGCGAAGTGAGGCAAAATCGGGGCTCCAAACCGCCTCCGAGGCGTTGCAGCCCCGCGAAACCGCTGCTAGCTCACGGAAGCCATGCCAACCCCCGCTTTCCACTACCAGCCCCTCCTCGAACTCGGCACCGATGACACCGAATACCGCCTGCTGACGAAGGAACACGTCCGCGTCGAAAAGATCGGCGACAAAGAGCTGCTCGCCGTCGATCCCGAGGCGCTCACGCTGCTGGCGAACCAGGCCTTCCACGACATCAATTTCTTCCTGCGCCCGAAGCACCTCAAGCAGGTCGCCGCCATCCTCGATGACCCCGAAGCGAGCGAGAACGACCGCATGGTCGCCCTCACGATGCTCAAGAACGCCGACGTGGCCTCCGCAGGCCTGCTGCCGTTTTGTCAGGACACCGGCACCGCCATCATCATGGGCAAAAAAGGCCAGCAGGTCTGGACCGGCGGCGGTGACGAGGCCGCGCTCTCGAAGGGCGTCTATCTCGCCTACACGGAGAACAACCTGCGCTACTCGCAAAACGCCGCGCTGAACATGTTCGACGAAAAGAACACCGGCACCAACCTGCCCGCGCAGCTCGATTTGTATGCCACCGATGGCGACGCCTATAAATTCCTCTTCATCGCCAAAGGCGGCGGCTCGGCGAACAAAGCCTTCCTCTACCAAGAGACCCGCGCCGTGCTCAATCCGAAGAGCATCGTGAAGTTCCTCAGCGATAAAATGACCTCGCTCGGCACCGCCGCGTGCCCGCCGTATCACCTGACCTTCGTCATCGGCGGCACCTCGGCCGAATCGACGATGAAACACGTCAAACTCGCCTCCACGAAGTATTACGACGGCCTGCCCACCACCGGCAACGAACACGGCCGCGCCTTCCGCGATGTCGAACTCGAAGCCCAGATGCTCCAGGCCGCCCGCGAGTGCGGCATCGGCGCCCAGTTTGGCGGCAAATACTTCGCGCTCGATGTGCGCGTCATCCGCCTGCCGCGTCACGGCGCCTCATTGCCCATCGGCATCGGCGTTTCCTGCTCCGCCGACCGCCAGGCGAAGGGCAAGATCACACGTGACGGCGTCTTCATCGAGAAGCTCGAAACGAACCCGCTGCAATACATCCCCGAGGAGCTGCGCCACCGCAAAGACACCAACGCCGTGCGCATCGACACGAACCGCCCCATGGCCGAGATCCGCGCCGAGCTCAGCAAGTATCCCACCACCACGCGCCTCCTCATCAACGGCCCCATCATCGTCGCCCGCGACATCGCGCACGCGAAGCTCAAAGAGATGCTCGATGCCGGCAAGCCGCTGCCCGATTACTTCAAAAATCACCCCGTCTATTACGCCGGCCCCGCCAAAACCCCCGCCGGCATGCCCAGCGGCAGTTTTGGACCTACCACCGCGGGCCGCATGGACAGCTACGTCGATCTCTTCCAAAGCCACGGCGGCAGCATGATCATGATCGCTAAAGGAAATCGCGGCCAGCAAGTCACCGACGCCTGCAAAAAGCACGGCGGCTTCTACCTCGGCAGCATCGGCGGCCCTGCAGCCATCCTCGCCAAAGAGAACATCAAAAAAGTCGAAGTCGTCGAGTTCCCCGAACTCGGCATGGAAGCCATCTGGAAGATCGAAGTGGAGGACTTCCCCGCGTTCATCTTGATCGATGACAAGGGGAACGACTTCTTCCAGACCGTCGGGCCGGGGTGCTCGGTGAAGCATTGAGATTCAAGATAGCTGCAGAGGACAAAATCATGAAAATTAAAGTTGTGGCTGCATTGTAGTTTTGTGGTGTGTTCGTCCTGACATGATTGACTCTGGCTCACCTTCACTTGCCAGCCTCCGCGCCAATGATTCCCGTGCGTGGCAAGCGGCTTATCCGCTGCTGTGGCAGGCGGCTTTGGCGGCTGTTTATGCGGTGCTGGGGCCGGTGAAGGCGGATGCGGAAAACATCGCGGCGGATGTGTTAGCGCGAGAGGTCGTTCCCGGTGTTTTGCGCCCCCAGACAGATTCCTTCAATCAAATTTCCAGCTTTGACGATCTACTGGGGATGACACGCAGCATTGCCAGAAACCGGGCCATTGATTTCATCCGCCGTTCCGCACGGCGGCCAGAGGTGCTCATGGATGAGCTGCCGGACATCCCGGCCGCTAGCGCCAGTGGGGCAGGCCCAGACCTTATGGAGATGGTGCAGCGCCACCTCCAGCCGCCAGATCCAGAGCTGTTTCACGCCCGCTTTATCCTGGGCCACACCACGCGGGAGATCGCCGCCCTGCGCGGCATGAGTCATGGCACCGTCGTCAGCCGCTTTGCCCGTGCTCTGGAAAAACTACGTCACTTGCTGCGGGAGGAACTGGAATCATGAATGCCCCACTGAACATGTCAGATCGAGAACGCGAACTGCTCACGCTGGCTGCGCTAGGTGAGTTGACGCCCGAAGATCAGCTTGCGTGGCAGAACCTCATTGAGTCACGTCCAGAGCTGCGGACCGAGGCCGCTGAACTGCAATCTCTCACCACTCGTCTCGCCTTCGCAGGCTCCGAAATGCCTGCGCAGGTTCTCCGGCGGCTGGATGAAGCCCGCTCCGAGCACGTTGTTCACGCTTTAGCGTGTCCGCCGGATTCCCAGAGCACGCTAAAGCGTGAACAACGTACGGGACAACGTACAGCCACCCGCTGGCGGAGCTTCAGCCTCATCGCCATGCCGCTCGCAGCGGCCGTGGTGCTGGGCTTTTTCTTCCTCCAGGAGCAGGGCTTGGCACCTGATCCAGGCTTCAAATCCGGCCCCGTCTCCTTCCCTGAGCAGGCCGTGCAGTGGATCGCCCCGGGGCCAGAGACCCGCTTGCTCCAGCCCACGCTGATGTGGAAAGGCACGCCCGGAAAAACCTACTCCGTCCAGATCACCGATAGCACCGGGAAGGTGCTCGCCAGTGCCAGTGATATCCAGTCTCCATGGTTGGTGGAGACGCCTTTGCCAGTGGGTGCTAGGTTGACGCTAGAGCCTGAGCGCCACGGGTGAGAAAGCTCCCCATACCCATCTCTTCCAGGTTCTTCCTGGGGCCGCACCTTTGAGCGCCGATCTCCTCGCTCAAATGCAGGCGCTAGCCGCCGCAGGAAACAAAACCGACGCCCTCATGCTCCTGATGCGCCTGCCGGAGGATGCCCTCAGCCCGGAGGCGTACGCTGAATGGAAGAAAAAACTCAGCCCAGACGCAATCAAATAGATCTCGCCAACGATTCATCTTCTAGATAGCCTCATTTCCCTTAGCCATGAAAGCCACACTCCTGCTTCTCTGTCTCACCTTGACCACCCACGCCGCCGAGCGCATCGCCCTCGTCATCGGGAATGATGCTTACCAGCACGCACGGAAGCTAAATACCGCCGTCAATGATGCCACGGCGGTCGCCGCCAAACTGAAGCAACTCCAGTTTGACGTCATTTCCTTGCCGAATGCCGGAGTGGAGCAGATGCTCACCGCGCTGGAGAGTCTCAAAACCAAGGCCGCTGATGCCAGAGCCGTGCTGGTTTATTATGCCGGGCACGGCATCGAGAGTGATGGGGCCAATTACCTCGTGCCTGTGGACGCCAAGCTGGAGCGTGAGATTCAGGCTCAAGACTCAGGCCGTGAGCCTGGACAATGTCTTGGACGAGTTGAAGCGCATCAATGTCCCCGCCCGCATGGTCATTCTCGACTGCTGCCGGGACAATCCACTGGAAGGCCGCTCTTGGCTGGCCACCCGCAGCGCAGGAGGTGGTGGTGGTTTGGGTGCCCTGGCACAGGATACGTTGAGCGAGGCCACCCTCGTGGTCTATTCCGCCAGCCCAGGCAAGCCAGCCTTGGATCGCGTCGAGCAGGCAGATGACCACAGCCCCTTTACCAGTGCGCTTCTGGCAGAGATGCCAAAGCCCGGCGTGCATTCCTTCGAGATGTTTGGCCGCGTGGAGGACACGGTGATTCAAAAGACCAGTGGCCGCCAAGCGCCCCGCATTTTTTACAACGGCAGCACCCAACCCTTCCGCAACTTCATCTTCACGCCTGAAACCGCAGCCCCCATCGCCGCAGCGGACACGCCCCCCGCACCTGCTGCGCAGCCGATGCCTCAGCCGCCCAGCGTCGTTTCCAGCCCTCCCTCCACAGCACCACAGCCCGCCATACCAACGCTGCCCGCCAGTGGCTACTTTGATCTGGATGCCCTCTACCTCTCCGGCCCCTACGCCGCCTACAATCGCTACTCCCGCAGCCAGATCCTCAAACAAGCCCAGCAGAAGCTCAAAACCGCCGGCCTCTACACCAGCACCCCCGATGGCGAGTCCGGCCCCGGCACCCAGCGGGCGATCTTGGCTTATCAGCAAGCTCAAAATCTACCACTCACTGGCAAGCTAGACTCCGCCACTCTGGAGAGCTTGGGATTGAGCGGGCAAAGCCAGATGAGTGTCCCGGGTGATCATGAAACCGAGTGTAAGACCAACAACCTCAAGGCCGCGTCCGGCCCAAGTCGCGCCAAAGACCACAGGTCCTCGTTCTATTGATGACATTCTTTTCGGCCGCTGAAATCATCACGCTTATTCCATATACCACCATGAAGACTCCAGTCCCATATCTGAAAAAAAACAGCCTCGTTATTTTGTGCGCAGCACTCATGTGCCAATGCACCTCACCTGACCTCGCTAAACACGGCAAACCGCTCGTCAAAGATGGAATGCTGTACTATCAACCGGTGCAGCTTGAAACGGAGATTGCGAGAAACGTCAAAAAGTTTCTCGCTCTCCACAAAGCCAGCCAGATGACCTGCGTTTACACGGGCAGTGTCACGAAATCAAAAGATGTCAGCCCATCTCAATTTGACCCATCCCAACAAAGAATGGGCATAGTACGAGTCGAAAAAGTGTATCAGTTGGGCGGCGGCCCTTTCATGTGCTCCAAGGATGAGGTTGTCGGCCTTGCCGCCAGCGCTTGGGTTAATGGACAACGGACAGATAATCTCACAGCTGCAGGGGTGGCGGGCAATTTATATGCTATCCAGAGCGATGGCGGCAGAGTTTTAAAAAGAAACGGTGAAACAGTTCTTCTGTTCAGTGGAATGATCGAATTGCTGCCGACAGTTTCATTCCGAGTCTCCGATTCTTTCGGGCCATTTTCCATAAAGGCCAACGCCATCAGCGAATTTGATCCTGTTTCCCAAACTCGTGTTAGCTGTGCAAAATTCCGCCATTCAAGCCGTGCTCATGCGGGTGAGATGGTGCAGGAAGCACTAATCTGCGACGAGGTTCCTGGCAGAGTGCTTACCCTTACCGAAAAAACGCACGATCTTCAAAAGATCGAGCTTCGTTTGGCCAGTGTGACTTATCGGTGACCAAATGGTTTCAGCTACTCCCTTTATCGTACAAACTATACAAACTCATGAACACTGATCCCTCCCGTCGCGAATTTGTCGCACTATCATTAGCAAGCACACTTGGTTGCTTGAGTTCTTGTGTAGCGCCCAGCTCTTCTTCGCGTGCGCCTAATTTGGATTATTCGTATGATCAAAGCGGATTGCCATACGCCTTGAAAATTAAACCATTGAGACCTGACGTATTGACGCCCCTTGCCAAAAGTTTGGGAAGTTTTCTTGATGGGTCAGGGCGCACCTCAGTATCCACAGTCTATTCGGGTCTCCTTAGCGCCTCCAAAACGGACGGCGTGATGATTGTGAATTCTGACAACCGACGCATGGGATCATTGACTGTCACCTATACATGGAGGTTACCCGCCTCTGGCTTGATCGGTGTCAACGTGAAAGCTAAACTCAATGGACAACCCCTCGTTGAATTACCCATGCCGTTTAGTTGGCCTCAAACACCAATTCGCTTAAGCACAACGGGAATGTTCGCCTTTGTCGAATACAATAGTGGAATGAATGCGCCGGAAATTCCTTTCACAGCCTCGAACAGCGGAGAGACATTTAAGCTCAAGTTTATGGGGGATCAGTGGGTATCGGCCTTGGGGCGACAAGTGCCAGTGTGGAATTGGAAACATGTTTCCAAGTTGGCGAATAGGGGCGGCCAATCAGTCAACACAACCTATGATACAATGCTGAGCCCCAAGGTTCCAGGGCAGCTACTATCTTATTCTTATCACAAAGAAATTAATGGTAAGTCCATAGAGTCCTCAACTGGGCAATTGGTAAGCGTTTCTTAGATTCTGTGAATCGTGAGAAAGATGGCGCTAGTCTCCCCAATGTCACCTATCTTTGATCCCCCAGTTTTCACTTAGAACCTATTTCATACAAATTCATGAACACTGACCCCTCTCGCCGCGAATTCCTCACACTGGCCAGTCTCGGTCTTGCCGGAGTCATTCCTGGATGTACTACCAACCAATCCGCGCAGGCGGTGTCAGATTACAAAATTCACATCATTGGGGACTTGGTGCCGGTGAAGTTCTGCAAGGCCGCCAATGAAGCATCAGCATCTGGTCTTATTACTCCTCTAGGGGGCAGCATTGAGCGTTTTTTAGCTAAATCAGGTGGCAAGTCAGTCACCGTAGTTTTTGTGGGAAATTTTGTCACTTCCAAACAATTGCATAACCACTCTCTGCCAACTTATGATCCGAGTCAGCAGCGCTCAGGTGTTCTCCAAACCACAATTACCTACACCGCAGCCAAAGCAGGAAATTTTTCTGTGAAAGCCCATCAAACCCTCAATGGAGTGCCGTGTCAGACCAGTGGCTTTTTTTCGGGCCTTGCCGCTCCATTTTTTATGTTTGATGATGCCTATGGGGTGCCAATTCGATTCGAGAGTCCTGCTCACGGTTGCATGATCAATAACTCTACAGGTGTTGGCTCTCCGGAGATTTCATTTTCTTCCACTGTTGGTCCGGAGGTTTTGAAACTCAGACCCGCAGGCAGCAAACACGTTGTTGCGCTCGGTCGGAGCGTGAACGTCTGGAACTGGAAGCTAAGCACACGCAATACTAACCGAAGCGACCAGCCCGTGCGCCAATTCTATGACACTATGCTGAGCACCGAGATCCCAGGCCAACTCGAATCCTACTCATATCGCTACGAGGTCGGCGGCGACCTGATCGAATCGTCCACCGGTCAACTAGCCAGCATCCGCTAGCCGCCAGCCAGTCCGTTCCATTCATTCGTTGCTCACGCTTTAGCGTGCTCTGATGCCGCTCGGAGCACGCTAAAGCGTGAAGAACAAACTCAAGCCTCCGCCCTTCAAAGTATCGATCTTCGATTGGTCAGTGTGACTTATCGGTGACCAAATAGTTACAACCACACCCTACATTACCTCAAACTCATGAACACGGATCCCTCCCGCCGCGAATTCCTCGCCCTGGCAAGCCTCGGGCTTGCCGGAATCATTCCTGGATGTGCCACGACTCAATCTGCGAGCGACGGGGGAGCACTCAAGATTGATATGAGTTTAGCGCCTAGCATGTTCTGCAAACCTGTTATTGCCGCAGCAACATTAGCGGAACTCACCACACCGCACGGTGGCAGTATTGAACGTCATTTGTCGAAATCAGGCGGCAAGTCGGTCACTGCCGTTTATACAGGCAGCCTTGTCACATCCAAACAAGTTGGTAGCAACATGCTGCCTGCTTCTGATCCAAGAAACCAACGCGCAGGCACCCTCCAAACGACCATCACCTATTCTCTTACAAGACCAGGAGTTTATGGTGCCAGGGTCCATCAAACGTTGAACGGCATTCCTTGTCAGGTGGGCGGATTTTTTGGTGGCTTAGTTGAGCCGTTTTCCTGGTTTCAAAATATCATCATGGGAAACATGCCTGTCCGACTGCACTCACAATATGGATGCTTTATCGACACCTTCACAGGCATTGGGGCACCTGAGGTTTCATTTTCTGGCTCTGCCAGTGGCTATGCCCTCAAACTTAAACCAGCAGGCAGCAGACTGGTTGCTGCGCTCGGCCGAAGCGTGAACGTCTGGAACTGGAAGCTCACCAATCGCGACACCAATCGTTTAGGTCAGTCTGTGCGCACGATCTATGACACCATGCTGAGCACCGAGATCCCAGGCCAACTCGAATCCTACTCATATCGCTACGAGGTCGGCGGCGACCTGATCGAATCGTCCACCGGACAACTGGTCAGCATTCGCTAACCGCCAACCAGGCTGTTCAATTTGTTCGTTGTTCACGCTTTAGCGTGCTCTGATGACGCTTGAGACACGCTAAAGCGTGAACAACGTACTCAAGCCTCCGGCCTTCAGGGCGATTCCTGCGCGGGAGGGCAATTTCGGCATCCTGCCCTCCATTGATTCTCATTCGGAAATAAATGGGCTCATTCGACCGCAGCGATTCATGCAATCAAATCAGCCGCCCTGTCGATTCAGTAGTCAGCCATGAAACGCTTCCTTCTCTGCCTCCTTCTTCCCACTGCGACACTCATCGCCAAGGAGACCACCTTCGCTCCACCCGCACAGCCAGCGGAATACTCAGCCAGCAAGGCTTTAGCGGACTTGGCATCTCCGGCTGAAGTCGCGGCCATGCAGCGCCTCCGCTCCTGGAGCCTGCATCAGTCGTTTGGCGATGCGCAGGAAAACAAGGCAGCCCTGGAGCAGCCACGGAATGCCCTCGCTCTCTGGCTGGCACTGTCCACCCATGCGATTGAGGTCAAGGCCACTTCGCCAGCCGAAGCCTGTGATCTACTGAACCATCTGCATCGCCAAAAAGCGCTCAGTGCGGCCACGGTGGCTTTCTTCTCCCAGCTTTGGCATGACAAAGCCCCACAGCCGCAGCGTGCCGCCGATTTCCTGCGTGGCTGGCTGCAGGAGCAGGCGGTGCCAGCTCTCAGTGCCGCAGAAACCGCTGCGATCCAAGCCGCCATCCGCGCGGGATGCACCGCACTGAGTTGCTTTGAGAAAAATTCACCCGCTGTGCAATCACCCCCCAAGCCCTGACGATCCAGAAGTACGTTGTTCACGCTTCAGCGTGATTCCCCGCCTCCCAGAACACGCTAAAGCGTGAACAACAAACGAGTTCCCAATCCTACGCAATCCCATGAAACCGCTCCTCCTCACCCTCGCACTTCTCACCGCGCCGCTTCACGCCGCGCAGTATGCCGTGATCGCCACCGTCAATGACTACCCTGGCACCGCCAACGATCTCAAAGGCTGCAACGCCGATGGCGATGCCATGGCGCAGATCCTCACCAGCCGCTTCGGCTTCCCAGCGGCGAACATCCTGCGCCTGAAGGACGGTGAAGTTACCACGCCAGCGCTGCGCAAGGCCATCGCCGAACATCTCGTGGGCAAAGCGCAGCCAGGCGATGCGGCGGTGCTTTTTTACTCCGGCCACGGCACCCAGGTGCCCGACATGGATGGCGATGAGCGTGACGATGCCGACGAGGCTCTCTGCACCGTCGATATGACCGCCACCAGCCCGGACTCCTGGCTCAGCGATGACGTGCTGCGCAGTGACTTCTCCAAGCTCAAGACCAACCGTCTCACCATCATCCTGGAGTGCTGCCACTCTGGCACCGGCACACGCGGCGTGGAGAGTGATGCCGCCGAGGGTGGCAAATACCTCGACCTCGGCTTTGGCCGCCCGCAGGAAATCTACCGGAATCTCAGCATCAGCACTGCCATGAAGGCCCCCACAACGAACACCCAGCACGTCCTGCTGGCCGCCTGCGCTTCCCACGAACTGGCACGCGAGGACGGCGTGAAAGGCGGCTACTTCCGCCTCGCTCTGGAAAAAGCCCTCAGCGAGCGCGGTGAGAGCGTGCCGCTGGAGAAGCTCTACGAGCCCATCCGCAGTGACATCACCCAGCGCATGAGCCGCACGTCGAACCCGAAGAAGCAGACCCCACAGATTGAGGGCGACGCCCGCCTCAGTCTGAAAGACCTGCTCGGACCCACCGCACCCGCAGGCACGCCGCTGGCCCAGCCTCCGGCTCCACAACCGCCCGTGATCCTCGCCAATGCCGCCTCACTCGCAGGCGATGTCGGCATCACTCTCACCACGGACAAGACCGACTACGTCGTCGGTGAGCGCATGAGCGTGACCCTTAAGCTCGCCAAAGACGCCCACCTCCGCCTCTACTACACCGATGGTGAGCAAAAGAGCTACCTCATCTTCCCCAACAAATTCCACCCCAGTGACGAAGTGAAGGCCGGTGAGGAAATCAAGCTCCCCAGCGCCGGAGCCGCCTTCGCCTTTGAGATGACTCACCCCCAGGATCGCGGCCCCGCGCCCGTCAGTGAGGTGCTCACCGCCGTGGCCTCCACCGCAGGCTTCTCCGACACCCGCAGCCTCCAGTGGGGAGCCTTCAATTTCATTGAATGCACCGGCCAGCGTTACCATGAGATGATCACCCGTGGCATCGACATCAAAGCAGAGCTTCAGCCCGGCCGTGCCACCACCATCTACCGCGTGCGCCCGAAGAAACCCTAAACCGTACGTTGTTCACGCTTTAGCGTGTCTCTCGGTACGTTGTTCACGCTTGAGCGTGCCTCCCCGACTCCCAGAACATGCTAAAGCCTGAACAACAAAACCAACCCCAAGAAGCCAGACTCCACATTCCTTCATTCCCCGACTCCCACTCCCCAGAACACGCTCAAGCGTGAACAACGTACTCAATCCTATGAAAACGCACCTCCTCCATTCGCACGCTCTCGCGTGCCTTCTCCTCCTCACCACGGCTGCCCTTGCCAAAGACGGCGAGTTCAAAATGCCCGCCGCCCCCGCAGGCAAAAGATCATCCCCGCCGCCGAACTCACCCGCGCCTGGGATGAGACACGCTCCCCTGAATGGCCCCGCCAGTGAGAAGCGCACCACCCGCATCAGTGACGAGCACCTCCGCACCCTCCGCGCCAGCGGAGCCGACCGTGGGATCAGCGTCGTGCCAGATGGTCAGGGGCAAAACCAAATCACCGTCACGGTGAATCCCGCCAGCAGCATCACCTTCCAGAACATTCTCTTCAAACTCAACTCCACCGAGCTAGCCGATGACACCTCCCGCCAGCAGGTGGAGCAGATCGCCCAGGCCATCAAGACCGCCACGGGCAAGACCTTCGTGCTGGAAGGCCACACCTGCGATCTCGGCACCGACGGGCATAATCTCACCCTCTCCGAGCGCCGCTCCGCCGCCATCCTTCAGATGCTCAGCACACGCGGCGTCACTGCCACCCAGCTCCTCCCCCCTCGGCTTTGGCGAGTCCAAACCCGCCGTCCCCAACACCTCCGACGCCAACCGCGAGGAAAACCGCCGCGTCGTCATCTCCCTGCGGCAGTGATCGTCTGTGTACGTTGTTCATCGTACGTTGTTCACGCTTTAGCGTGCTCAAAGAACCCCCGCACCAACCTCCAGACACGCTAAAGCGAGAACAACGTACCCACATAGAGCGTGACGAGCACGATCATCTCATGATAAAACTTGGCCGCCCAAAAATGCCCAGGCTCCTGCTTCAGCATTAGAACCATGAAACCACTCCTCCTCCCCCCTCACCGCTATCACGCTCCTCTGCCACTGCGCCGCCCCATCCGGCACCAGTGGCGGCAACAAGGAGGCTCTCACCACCGCAACAAAAGAACAGCCGTTCGTGAATTCCCTCGGCATGAAATTCGTGCCGGTGGCGGGGACGAACGTCCTTTTCTGCACGACGGAAACGACGGTAGCGCAGTATCAGGCGGCGGGTCTGGGTTATGAGGCACCGCAGTTTAATCAAGGGGGTGATCACCCGGCGGTGAATGTGTCCTGGAACGATGCCAAGGCTTGGTGCGCTTGGCTGAGCAAGGTGGAGGGCAGGAAATACCGTCTGCCCACAGATGCGGAATGGAGTGCAGCCGTGGGCAGCAGCACCTACCCCTGGGGCTATTCCTGGCCACCGCCGAATAACTGCGGAAACTATCCTGGGCAAGAAATGCGATCATGCACCCCTGCGGAGAGAGCTATTTTATTTAAAGGCTTCGATCTCATCGGAGGCTTCAGTGACCGGCACAAATTCACGGCTCCCGTGGGCGCTTACCCCGCCAATACTTACGGTTTGCATGATCTTGGCGGGAACGTGTGGGAGTGGTGTGAGGAAAAGCTTCCGGGTAGCTCCAGCTCCCGCATACTCCGCGGCGGCTCCTGGTTCGGTGACTTTCGGAACTTCTTCGCTTCTTCGAAGCGCATTGGTGCTACACCCATCGGCCGCAACTTCAGCTATGGCTTCCGTTGTGTATTGGTGCGGTAAAGTACTGCGCTCTGGGCTGGGTGGGCTTGGGGTTCGTTGTTCACGGTTCGCTTCGCGGCTTCGCAGCAGCGTGCTCAGGAAACGCCACCGCCACCGCCAGACATGCTAAAGCATGAACAACGTACCCACATACAGCGTGACGAGCACCATCATCTTATGATAAAATTTCTCCGCCACCAATTCCCAATTCCTTCCGCCTCACCCGAAACATGAAACCACTCCTCTTCTCCCTCACCACCCTCACACTCCTCTGCCACTGCGCCGCCCCATCCGGTGGTGGCAGCAGCGGAAACAATGCCGCCCTCGCCTCCGCCACGAAAGAGCAGCCGTTCGTGAACTCTCTCGGCATGAAGTTTGTGCCCGTGCCGGGGACGAATATTTTGATGTGTACCACCGAGACAACGGTGGCGCAGTATCAGGCGGCGGGGATGGGTTATCAGGCTCCACCATTCCCTCAGGGATCGAATCATCCGGCGGTGAATGTCTCCTGGAATGATGCCAAGGCGTATTGCGACTGGTTGAGCAAGAAGGAGGGACGAAAATACCGTCTGCCGAGCGATGCGGAGTGGAGTGCGGCGGTGGGAGCGAGCGCGTTTCCCTGGGGCAACTCGTGGCCTCCGCCGAACAACTGCGGTAACTACATGGGACAGGAACACAAAAGCAGTTCAGCGTCAGTCGCCTTTTTCAGTCGCTTAGTTATGAGAGAGGGATGCTGGGCGTGATTGGCGGGTTTAGGGATGGGCATGTATTCACAGCGCCTGTGGGCAGTTATGTGGCCAACGGATTGGGTGTTCATGACCTAGGAGGCAATGTGTGGGAATGGTGCGAGGACAAGCATCCTGTTGTGTCTGTCGCCCGCGTGTTGCGCGGCGGTTCTTGGGACGTTGATGGGCGCGAGTATCTTGCGTCTTCCTTCCGCTACGGCTTCTCCCCTGCTGGCCATCGCCCCTACGATTACGGTTTCCGTTGTGTGTTGGAGCAATGACGTTCTGCGCCGTGTGCTGGCTGGGCTTGGGGTTCGTTGTTCACGTACTTTCCCCGCAATCAAAAAGCACTGGCCGTCG
Organism: Verrucomicrobiaceae bacterium; assembly: GCA_016713035.1. Classification (NCBI taxonomy): domain Bacteria; kingdom Pseudomonadati; phylum Verrucomicrobiota; class Verrucomicrobiia; order Verrucomicrobiales; family Verrucomicrobiaceae; species Verrucomicrobiaceae bacterium. The sequence continues at coordinate 252,635 of JADJPW010000002.1, read as the reverse complement.
ATTCATCTCCTGACTATCCTCCCCTTGCCATGAAAAGCCTCCTCGCCGCCCTTTCCGTATTTGCTGTCTGTTCCGCTGGGCATCTTCACGCCGCCGAGCGAGTGGCCCTCGTCATAGGCAATGACGCCTACCGTCATGCGCGACCGCTGAAGACCGCCGTGAATGATTCCAGCGCCGTGGCCGCCACGCTGAAGAGCCTGGGCTTTGACACCATCACCGCCAGCAATGCCGGACTGGAGCAGATGGTGGATGCGCTGGAAAAACTCAGGCAGCAGTCCGTCGGCGCACGGGCCGTGCTGGTCTATTACGCCGGGCACGGCATCGAGGCCCAGGGCGGGAACTACCTGGTGCCGGTGGATGCCAAACTGGAGCGTGAGATCCAGCTCAAAACCCAGGCCGTGAGCCTCTCCGACGTGCTGGAGGAGCTCAAGCTCATGGCTGTGCCTGCCCGCATGGTCATCCTGGACTGCTGCCGGGACAATCCCCTGGAAGGCCGCTCCTGGCTGGAAACCCGCGCCTACGGTGGCGGTCTGGCCACTCTGGCGGAGGACTCCTTGCAGGAGGCCACGCTCGTCGTCTATGCCGCCAGCCCTGGTAAACCCGCGCTGGATCGCGTGAGCGGCGCGGACACACAGCCCTTTCACCCAGGCGCTGCTGGACGAATTGCCCCAGCCCGGCGTGCATTCCTTTGAGGTCTTTGGCCGCATCGAGGAGCGTGTGCTGCGCAGCACCGACTCCCGGCAGAAGCCCCGCATCTTCTACAACGGCAGCACGCTGCCCTTCCGCAACTTCACCTTTGCCACGGCTGTTGCTCCCGCCCCTGCGCCCGTCATGCCCGTCGTCGTACAGGCACCTCCCGCTCCGGCTCCCATGCCCCAGTCTACGATCAGCGACGCCCCGCCACCCTCCCAGCCCACCGCGCCAGCGCTGCCCGCCAGCGGCTACTTTGATCTGGATGCCCTCTACCTCTCCGGCCCCTATGCTGCCTACAATCGCTACTCCCGCAGCAGCATCCTGGTGCAGGTGCAGAAGAAGCTGAAAGCCGCAGGCCTCTACACCAGCAGTGCGGATGGCGAGTCAGGACCCGGCACGCAGCGGGCCATCCTGGCCTACCAGCAGGCCCACAGCCTGCCCCCTCACCGGCAAGCTCGACACCGCCACCCTGGAAAGCCTAGGCCTCAGCGGCCAAAGCCAAATGACACCGCCCAAGCCCGCTCCACGGCCTCAAAGCGCCCCGTCTAAGCCCAAACCCCGCCCCCGGCCATCCGCCCCTCAGACGACTTCTTCAGGAATACCTGAGGCCGTGCGTTGTTCACGGTTTTGGGTACGTTGTTCACGCTTTAGCGTGTTCCGAGAGTTTTAGGACACGCTAAAGCGTGAACAACGTATATGAACAACGTTCCAGCTCCGTCAGTCATCCCAGCCTGCTCCATAGTCCAGCACCGGGTAGCTCTTCCATACCCGCACGGCCTCCTCACGTCCCACAGCAGCCAGATAGTCGCTCGCACTGCTGTAGGGCCAGTCCTGCCAGCCCTTCGCCCAACCATGCTTCACCGGATTGTGATGGATGTAATTCAGCGTAGCCCAGAAATGTGCATCGCCCCGGATCTCCCGGTCTGCCGGAGCGCACCAAACCTTCCGCCCACGCTGCCCGTCCTCGCCATTCCAAGCAAAGGAGCAGCGCCCATGCAGTTGACCCAGCGCAGACATGACTTGCTTCAAATCCGGCACATCCACCAGCAGGTGGTAATGATTCGGCAGCACACACCACGCATGAGTCTCAGCCCCGGCCTCATCCAAGGTCCTCAGAAGGTCCACGCTGAAAGTGCCCATCCGCTCCGTGCTCGCACCCACGATCTCCGCATGCTCATAGCAAGCCGCCGTCAGATGAAACCGACCCGGTCCCTCGACAAAATGCGGCGGGCTATGCCAGGGTCGGTTCAGTTGCTGCCGCCACGCCAGCAGGGTGGCCTGGTCATCCTGGTTCAACTTTCTCCAGCGATACATGAGGGTGGATTCAATAGATTCCTTCTGCACGCTTCAGCGTGCAGATTGAGATGTTGTTCACGCTTTAGCGTGTTCAGACAACGCCCGCAACACGCTGAAGCGTGAACAACGTATCAATTACAGCTCCACCACCACCCTGAAGCCATTGTCATTGATGGTGTGATTGACGGGGTCACTGTTGTAAACTCGCGATGAAGCCACATTTCCACGGCTGGCACTCAACCAGGAGCCACCGCGTATGATTTGGCCGTAAACACTCTGATTGCTGCACAGCTCCCAGACATTGCCTCCCAGATCGTGAAGACCCAGACTGTTCGCCGGATAACTGCCCACTGGAGCCGTGAAGATGTGTCGGTCACTGAAGCCGCCGACGATGTTGATGCCTTGGTAAAGCAGGGAACGCTGCGCAGCCGTGGAGCCACGCATCTCCTGCCCGGCATAGTTCCCACAGTTGTTGGGCGGCGGCCATGCAGAGCCCCAAGGGTATTCAGAGGTGCCGACAGCCGAACTCCATTCCAGATCCGTCGGCAGGCGATACTTGCGCCCTTCCACCTGTGAAAGCCACTTGCACCACTTCGCCGCAGTGTAGGAATTAATGTTCACCGCCGGATGATTCGCTCCCTGGGCAAACTGAGGAGCAGGGTTTCCGAGGCCTGCTGCCCGGCACTGCGCCACGGTCGTCTCAGTGGTATACATCAAGATATTAGTGCCGGGGACAGGAACGAACTTCATGCCCAACGAGTTCACGAAGGGCGCGTCCTTGGTGACTGAGGAGAGATTGGTTTTATTGCCATTGCCACCACCAGACGGAGCAGCGCAGGAGGAAAATAGCACAAACAACGTACCAATAGAGCAGGCTGAGCAAATGATCAGGGGTGATTTCATGATCGGAAATGGAATTGACTTTCACTTCATGACTACACAACGAAAGCCGGAGTCTCGGGCACCATATCGAGTCCCAGGTCCTAAGCCGTAGGAAGTTAAGAGTGTGTGGCGAATAGACGAGTACAAGAGCCACCGCGACACACCCCGAGCGTCCCAAGACAAAACGGATGGTAGCTTATCCTCACACCACTCGCGCACATTCCCAGTAAGATCATGGAGCCCCAGTTGGTTCGCTGGGTAACTGCCCACGGGCGAAGTGAACTTGTGCCGGTCAATGAACCCACCGATGAGCAATGCACTTGCTCCACCGGGGTACTTAATACCAAGGGGGTCAAGTAGCCCGTTGTTAATCTGAGATCGCTCCGCAGGCGTATGGCCTCGCATTTCCTGCCCAGCGAGGTTCCCACAGTTGTTGGGCGGCGGCCACTGATTGCCCCACGGATAAGTCCCGCTCCCAACCGCCGCACTCCACTCTGCATCCGTCGGCAGGCGGTACTTCCTCCCCTCTTTCTTGCTTACCCAAGCACACCAGGCTTTTGCGTCATACCAGTTCATCCCAACCGCCGGATGGTTGCTGCCTTGAATGAACGTCTGTGCCTGATAGCCCAGTCCTGCCCCCTGATACTGAGCCACCGTCGTCTCGGTGGTACACATCAAGATGTTCGTTCCAGGCACCGGAACAAACTTCATGCCAAGCGAGTTCACAAACGGCTGTTCTTTCGTAACGGCGGCGAGAGGGGCTTTGTTACCGCTGCCACCAGCAGACGGAGCTGTGCAGGAGGACAATACGACAAGCACCGCACCAACCGAGCAGACTGAGCAAAGGATCAGGGATAGTTTCATGATTCAGAATTGGGGTTCACTTTCACTTCACCACAACACACCGGAAGCCATATCCACCAATAGATTTCCCAATAGACCCGACATCGAAGCGACCCGAGCACGCCAGATTGATCTGACCTACACTGTACCAAGAGCCACCTCGCATCACGCGGTATTCACCTTGTAAATCAGGGTGCCTATCTTCACACCACTCCCACGCATTGCCGCCCAGGTCATGCAGGCCGTAGCCATTCGCGGGGTAGCCCCCCCCCGTGGAAGTGAATTTGTGCCGGTCACTGAACCCGCCGATCAGCGAGTAGCCTTTGAACAAAAGCGCCTGCTCCGCCGGCGTAGAGCCGCGCAGCTCCTGCCCAGCATAATTTCCAACGTTGTTCGGCGGCGGCCAGGAGTTGCCCCAGGGGTAGGTGCTGCCGCCCACCGCTGCGCTCCACTCCGCATCCGTCGGCAGACGGTATTTCCGTCCGTCCCTCTTGCTCAACCAAGCGCACCAAGTCTTCGCGTCGTTCCATGACACATTCACTGCTGGGTGGTTGCTGCCTTGAGGAAACTTCGGAGCCTGATAGCCCAGTCCAGCCGCCTGATACTGCGCCACGGTCGTCTCGGTGGTGCACATCAATATATCCGTCCCTGGCACCGGCACGAACTTCATGCCCAGCGAGTTCACGAAGGGTGCGTCCTTCGTGGCCGACGGGGCACCGCCGCCACCTGAGGTTGGGATGGTGCATTGGGATAAGAAGCAGGCGGCGGTCAAAGCAACGGTGAGCGTGAAGAGATGCTGTTTCATGAGGTGGAGTGTGAATCGTGCTTGAGTCTGCCAAAAGCCCTTTGGCTTGGCAATACATCAATCGAACGCGCCTGCTCTTTGATTGCATGAAGTCAGCTTTTCACCTTTCAGCGTACGTTGTTCACGCTTTAGCGTGTCTGGAGAGTGCCCTGAACACGCTAAAGCGTGAACAACGTATTTCCAAACCGCACGCTAAAGCGTGAACAACGTATTTCAAACCGCACGCTGAAGCGTGAACAACGTATACAGAGCGTGCAATCAGATTTCCGCTGCCAGCGATTCACCCTGGAGCAGCCATGCTGCCGGCTCCACCTCACCACACCTCCTCAACCAATCCCTAAACACGCTAAAGCGTGAACAACGTACCCAAACCAACCCTTCAAGCGTGAACAACGTACTGCCCCCCATGAAAACACCTCTTCTCCTCCTCCTAAGTCTCCTCACCCTGTCCTCCTGTGCTCACCGCGATGGCTCGCAGCTCCAATCTGCCCTGCCGGGCACGCAGATGCGCAGCGGAGACATCCAGCTCGACCTACGCACCGACAAGCCCCGCTACCGAGCAGGCGAAAAAGTGAGCATCACGCTCAAGAGTGACCAGCGCTGCCGGGTGAAGCTCTACAGCCTAGACGCCCAAGGTCAGCGCACGGAGATCTGGCCGCGCCCCCGGCGACCGGGCCACCACCCTGGCTGCTGGACAAACCCTGACTCTACCACCTGCCAATGCCACCTGGGACCTCAAAGCCAGCGAGCCACGCGGGACCAATACCCTAGTGGCAGAGGCCCACACATTGCCAAAGGCCGCCCGCCCTGCTACCCCAGCCAGCACAAGTAGCTCCCCCTATTTCCAACTTCACGGTGGCGGCTGGAAAGGCATGACCGTGGAACCCAAAAAAAAGCCGGCCCCAGAACATGCATTTCAACAAAAACGTTCTGGTGAAGTCCGCTGGCTCTACGAAGTAAAGTGAAGTACTACTCTAGGCATGCTTGTTGCCTGCCAGACCCGCGCGTGCCCTTCTCGCGCCCTTCCAGGGCGCGTTTCGTGTTTCGTGGGCGTTGTCCGGTGGTTTCACCACCGGCTCATTTCTGGCGTGCCTCCGGCACGGGCACCGAATTCGCGATTGCCATCTTACATCCATCTGAAATCCTCCCGCATGGCCTCGACGCATCTCTCGTTGCATTACCATCTCGTGTTCAGCACGAAAAACCGGGAACCCTGGCTCTCACCGACGCATCGGCAACGCGTTCACGCATCCATCGGCGGCATCATCCGAAGCATGGACGGCGTGGCGCATGCCGTGGGCGGCACAGGCGATCACCTCCACATCGCTGCTGGCCTACGGGCGACACATTGTCTGGCGGATGTGATGCGGTAGGTGAAGAGCGAGTCCTCACGCTGGATTCACGAGGAACTGCGGCTGGCGGGCTTCGCGTGGCAGGAGGGCTACGGTGCCTTCACTTTCGCGGCACCGGATCTGGAGGCGGTGCGGGCGTATGTTTTCAACCAGGAGGAGCATCACCGCATGAAGACATTCCAGGACGAATACGTGGCTATGCTGAAACGCGGCATGGTGGCGTATGAGGAGCGGTTTTTGTGGTAGCGGGGACTCAATCGATTTTTGATGCTGGATGAAGAAATCGCCGATCTACGCCGCAAACGCAAAATGCGCCAAATGACGGTGGAACGCGTCTTTAAGCGTGATCACAAGATCAAAGCCCGAAATCGCGAAGACCGCCGCGAGATCGAAAACGACCTGAAGCCAAACCGCAGGTAGTACGGGCAGTGGAGCGGGTGAATGGGGTCTGCGTCATTGGTGATCGGCATAGACCATGCAGCATCGTGATCTTTGATTTCCAACAGATTCAAGGAGGCCAGCGGATTCCTTCTGAAGCCAATCTGCTGGCCTCCCTGAATCTGTTGGGAAAGCCTTTCAGCCCAAGTCCTACTCCAGCCGCTGGAGGCTGGGGATGCGGTACATGCCACCACGGAGGCTCTGGTTATCACGCTCGACGGCTTGGGCATCGAGATGGAGGAAGTGGGGGTAATCATCGAGCTCGATGATGTGGGTGGGGCCTTGGATGGCTTTGAAGGCGGCAGAGAGGTCGTTGAGATCGGCGATGACTTTGCCGTTCACTTTATTGACGACGATGCCGCCGAGTTGGTCATAGCCCTGCACGCTGGGCGTGGGGAGGACGAGGGAGAGGAAGACCAGCTTTTTGCGGCCTGCCCCCTCCAATTCGTCTGGATGACGGGCGATGTGGTCGAGACGGAGGAGGGAGGGATTTTCCTCCTGGCCACCGAAGGCGTCGAGATAGGGGCGTGAGAGCTCCTGAAAGAGCAAGCCGCCCATCAGGACGTAGCGTGGGCCTTTGTCAAAGCGGTACGGGGGCACGAGGTAGTCGTCTGCTGCTTTGCGGGCCAGCTTGCCGCTGAGGGTGAGGGGCTTGCCTGCACGGATGACCTGGAGCTCGAACTGATCCCCGATGTAGCCACGGCCACGCACGAGGTGACTGGCACTGAGTGGGCCATAGACGGGGTCACGGTAGTCGCCGCGTGCGTCGATGTTTTGGCCATTGATGGCGAGGAGGATGTCGTCTTTTTTGAGCCCGGCACGCTCGGCAGAGCCACCTTTGACGACGCCGGTGATGAGGACGCCTGGTGACTCTGGAGCGAGGCCGATGAACTCACGCAACTGCTCATCGAGGGTGAACTGCAGTTCCATGCCGAGTCCAGGAAAGCCCTGGTATTCACCATCGGCGTAGTCTTTGAGGAAGTGCTGGATGATGGGCCCAGGGAGGATGGTGGTGACCTGGTTTTTCGAGTCGTAGGTGAGGAGTAGGCCTGCGAGCTTGCCGTCTTTGATGAGAGGGAGGGTGAAGCTATTGGCCTCGCTGCGGATGATGCCGGTGGCCTCGTAAACGAGGAAGCTGGAGCCTTCGACATTGTAGCGGCGGACGAGCACTTTGCTGATGCGCAGGGGTGTCTCGATGAGGTCGCCTACGCGGCCCGTTTGCCAGACGGCTAGGGTGTCACCGATGCGTGCGGTGGCATCGATGGCCATGGGGCGCAGCGTGGCGAAGAAGGTTTTTGCCTTGGCTTCATCCATGACGGCCTCAATGAGGGCGAGATTGGCCTCGTAATCGACGGCGAGGACTTTCGCAGGGGCTTTTTGGCCGCTCTCGGGGAGCTCGAGCTCGATGTAGGTGGCATCAGCGACGAGCTGGGCTGTGACGAGGACGCGGTTCCCCTGTAGCACGACGCCGAGGCCACGGCTGTTCACGGGAGACTGCTTTTGCCAGGGCAAGTGGAGGTCGTAGGGCTGGGAGGTGACATTGACCTTCAGCAGTGAGCGTGGCTGAGATGGTGCGGCGGGCCGTGCAGCCACGACGGGGGCGGGGGCTGCTGCGGGTGCCTTTTTGCTGCCGGACTCCGGCGTCTGTGCAGCGGAATGGGTGAGAGCGGCCAAAAGGATGCCGAGGGTGAGGATGCGCTGCATGGGCGTGAATCAGTTTTTTGAAAAGTGGGCAGACAGATGGATGCGTGGACTATTCTTTGCCTAGGAAGTGGTCTTCCTGGATGTTGTAGGTCTGCATGATGCGTGGATGGGCACTCTCAGCGAAGACTCGCTTCAGGATGAGCGGACGGCTTTTCTCATGCAGTCGGATCTCGATGAAGGGCTTGTCTTTCTTGGAGAGTGCGGTCTGCACATCGGCGAGGGTTTTGATGGGCATGCCGTTGATCTCTTCGACGATGCCGGGTGCGTAGGGGGCGATCCAGGTATTTACTTCATCGGGGAGGATGCTGGTGAGGACGACGGGGTCTGGGCGCTGGACGTAGAGCTTGTCCGTGAGGTAGCGCTCAAAGATGTAGTTCACGGAGGAGTCGCGGATCTGGTGTGCATCGACGAGATTGCGATCGAGCGGCTGAAAGACGAGGCCGGCATAGACGACGTAGCGCGGGCGCTGATTGTACTGGGAGCCCAGCTTCACGTAGGGGTCGAAGCGCTTGAGCTTGGTGCTGGCGCTTTGTTTTTTGCCTTCACGCATGTAGCTGATCTCGATGGTGTCGCCTGCGTATTTGCGCTCGGCGATCTCGTTCATGTTCACGAGGTCGCCTTCGATACGGACGAGACCGTTGTTGAGGACGGGATTGCCGTCGATGGCGAGCAGGACGTCCCCTGGGCGGAGGATCTCGCCCAGACTGCCCTGCGGCTCAGAGTCACCGATCATCACGCCGATCCCGTCATCTGCCAGCCCCAGGGCGTGGCGCTGGGCAGCATTTTGGATGGCGAAATCGCTGACGGCGAGGTCCACGTAGTGATCGTAGTGGCCGTCTTCGATGTCTTTGAGGAAGCGGCGGATGACGGGCACCGGGATCATGTAGCCGACATTTTGTGCGGTGCGGCCTGTGAGGCCCTGGAAGGCGACGCCGACGACCTTTCCATTTTGCACCACCGGGCCGCCCGAGTTCCCCGGATTGATGGCGGCATCCACCTGGATCGAAAGGTGGGAGTCCACCCCGGTGTGGCTGTATGGGCGGAAGTCGATGCGGGAGACGACGCCACGAGTGACGGACATACGGTCTCCACCGATGGGGTAGCCGACGGCGATGACTTCTGTATTCAGGCGCGGGATACCGCCGAAGGTCATGGGCTGGAGCTTTTCAAAGGGCGTGCCGTCTTCCGCCTCGATGAGGGCGAGGTCGCAATCATGGGCGATGTGGACGATGCGGGCCGGGTGAGGCTTCGGATCATCGCTCGTGCGGATGATGATGCGGGTGCCATTGCTGACGACATGGGCATTGGTGAGGAAACGGTTTTTGCCGATGAGGAAGCCCGTCCCCGTGCCGGAGGAGGGCTGGCCTGCGTTCCAGGGCTCGCGGTAATCTGGGAAGAGGAAGGAGACCTCGATATTGACGATGCCCGCCCATTCATTGGGGGCCTGCGCGGCTACGACAGGTTCCCCGACAGGTAGTTTCACGGGCTCCTCGTCCTGTGCCTGCAGGATGCCGGTGGGCAGAAGCGTCGCAGAAAAAAGCAGGACTTGGGCGAGATGGAGTAGTTTCATTCGTGGGCCGTGTTAAACGCTATCTTTACATGCTTCTTGGCATGATTCAGGGCATACGCAAGAAACAAGGATTTAAGTGCCGCTGACCCAGAGCTTACAAATGAAAGGGCGGACTGAACCTGGAGCCCATTCAATCGATCACAGGATTTGCCGTGGGCGGAAAAGCCAGCGCGGCGCGGATTGATTGAGGGTTGAAGAACAAACGATTGCTGATTGTTGAGGTGTTTTGTCCTCCGCAGCAGCCGGTTTGGTCCCCGAAAATCAACCATCGAGTGAGCCAATTCCGAAACCTCTGTGTTTCTCGGTGCCCTCTGTGGTAGGCCAGGGGCGATCTCCATTGGGATACTTCGCGTCGTGAGGTTTTGTGATTTTTTAACCGCTAATTCGACGCTGACCCGACGCTAATCCCAAACCAAAAATCAGCGTTAAATGAGCGTCATATAAGCAGTTTAGATTCCCCATCTTCTTCTCATGAATTCACAAATCATGATGAAGCGAAACATAATCTGATGGGCTTCTCTGTGTTTCTCGGTGCCCTCTGTGGTAGGCCTGGGGGGATTTACCACAGAGCACACGGAGAAGCACAGAGATTCAGAGGGTTTTGCAACTGGCTTGAATGATCATCCACCGTCATTCCAATAGGTGCTCACTAACTTTTTGAAAGCGTCCAGGTCCACTCCCCTATTACATTCGTAGAGCTCTACTTCATCGTTCTGAAGGTGGGAAGACTGGCTTGCCGAAGCGGAAGCGCGTGGGCAGCGCCTCTGCGCGGATGAGGGGCTCAAGGCGCTCCAGCAAATGGGAACCGATTCCCTTCACTTCCGCGAGGTCTTCCACGCGATGAAACGGACGTTTTTTCAGGATCGCTTTTGCCAAAACGGGGCCGATTCCAGGCAGCGCCACGATCTGCTGCTGCGTGGCCTGATTGATGTCCAGGCGCTGAAGATAACGCTGCATGAGCTGGCGGTGCCGCCCCACCTCCGTCTCGCTGAACACCCAGAGTGTCAGAAACGCCAGTGTGACGATGGCCAAGACACTCCACCACACTGGCACGTGCTCACTCCCTTGCCGTGGCAAGACCGCCCAAGTGCGCAGACGTCTCTTTTCCTTGTTCATCTCCTTGGCTCAGTCATAGCCGAAATAGAGTTAACCACACTTTCACAAGACGATCTCGGCTAGGCACCTGATATTTTCCAGGCTAGACGAGCTGACCTCGAAGCACACATTGGGATAGCGCAAAGACCCAAAGATAAGCGGTTAGCAAGGCGTTGCCAAAGCCCAACAATAAAATCCTGAGGCTTACTCGGCAGTTGCCCCATCGGCTAATTGCGACGGCGACGAAGCAGGCAGCCAAACAGACCCGAAGCGGCGAAAATAATCCGTGAAGGCTCTGGAGCTGCTGACGCAGCGGAGAGAGTACTGTATGAAGGTTGCGCCCCAGATCCAAAGTCAAAGGAGAAGGATCCAGTGTTTCCCCAAAGAATCGTTCCATTCCCCCCTCCTCCCGACAGGTCTAAAATTGCATCCGCGGAAGTATTTGGATCTTCCGGTATTGTAAAACTATGCTTTGCAATTAGAAGTTCAGTTGAAGCACTTAAGGTGGCAGCATTGCCAATTAAAGTATACGCACTTTTGCCAACAAAGGGACTAAGCGCAGGCGTAGCTGCTCCAGCCACACCTTGATACGCACCAGGTGCGACCCAAGTAATCTGAGAACCAAGCTGCGCGAAAGCCGTGCTACCAATAATTGCCGAAAACGTGCTTGGACTCATGGCCATTAAGTCCGCGTCAGTTAGACCTGTGAAGTATCCTAACGCTACAAAGGTATTATTGAGTAAAGTACCAGTGCTATCCGAAATGCCATTGGTGTGAGGTGCATCGCTACCAACGTTGGTAACTGTAATTGTTGCTGCATGCACAGAGGCAGTAATGCCAGTTGCTAGGATTAGAGCTACAAGTCTCGATTTCATATGTAAATTTAGAAATGTTAGAAACATTTAGAGAGAGCTGTAGGCAGCGTCAGGCGTGAGTTTAAGATTTGTGTTGCCACCTCGGCGTTGAATAATGAACCCCGTAGTTAGTGCCGTGCTGCTAGCATCAGTGTTACCAGTGTTTACATTTTTCCAACCAGCAGTAAAGGGGAAAGTAGCCGTTGCATAAAAGTACTTGTCATATGCACCGGAACTATTTGGAAGCCAAACAATATCTGCGCTCGCTGCATTACCATGCGTTAGGAAAGCAGATAGTCCGCAGTTGCCTAACGTAGCCAAGGCAGGAAACGATCTCTCCACATAGTTATAGCCCGTAAAAATCGGTATCGTTGTGGGACTAGTCTTCACTGCACCCGAAAATGTTAAGGCCAGATCAGTCACTTCGCGGCGCTGTATCAACATTGCTTCGTGGTGATAAACTGGAGTATTGGCAGCATTAGTGTTACCTGTATTGACATTTTTCCAACCAGCCGTGAATGGAAAGGTGGCTGTTGCATAATAATACTTGTCAAAGGTTCCACTTCCATTCCCAGTTGATAACCAAATGATGTCGGCGCTAGCTGCATTTCCTGCTTTGATTCCTGATGAGTTAGAGGCACCAAATATGTCTGCTAACGTTGGCAAGCTAAATACCTGATAGGAAGCGCCACCAGAAACAGTGGCGGTAAGATCGCTGTCCACAGTAAGCTGATTGGTAGCAACTGATGTCACGTTCGCCCAAAGCCCAGCACCACTGCCACTTGTGATTTCCACGACCAAGTTGGTCTGGCCCGTCAAAGCGGTGGAAAGATTGACATCGGCATCGGTAATTGAGGTAGCCGAGAGTGAATCCAAAACGCCTACTACTAATGCGGGTTTTAGGAAATTAACCCCTACAAGATTGAAAGCATTGGCTTTCAAAGTCACCGTCTGAAATCCAACCGGTTTAGTTGTCGCCTGGCCGAAAACGCTCGGGGCGGCGAGGAGGGCGGCGCTGAGGATGGAGAGTGGGAGTTGAAGTTTCATGACTAGGAAAGAGTGCGGTTTCAGACAATATATCCCTGAATTCGGGAACTTGTTACAGGATTTCGGGCAAAAAGTCGATATTTTTCTATATGAAGTGCGGAACAGGCTTCTTTGGATGCTGGCGGGGGAAAAGTGTTCGGCAATTTTTCAATTGTCTAAATTGTGTCCGTTTGCCCAGGGTCTGTGGGGCTCTCCGTGGGCGGGCAAACCGGCAGGCAGGGATATTCCCATGCCTCGCGGCATCCAATTTGTGAGGTCCTTTTGCGCCTCGGCCAGATTTGGACCGCTGATCAATGAATTCTGAATGAGCGCCATGTGAGAGCCAGTTGCAAAAATCCTCTGATTCTCCCGAATAACTTGAATTTTTATCCACAGATTTCTCAGATTACGCAGATGGGCTTGCCGAGCCTCGATGATTTTTTGCGCCCGCGTCAGGATTCACCTGAGGAACTCGGGTTGGTCGCGGCTAGTTCTGAGCCCTGCGGTGGCGATGAACTGCTTGTTTTGTGTGATTGTATGAAGCGGGGGTCTGTTGTTGATTGCGTGTTCAGCGTATTGTTTATCCAAATTTCCCCCACAACCCACACATGATCGGCGAAGAGTATTTCGAACTGAGAGGCAGCATCGGCACGGAGCTGGTGGCGCTGGGGGCTGCGGTGCGGGAGGCGGGTGGCGGTGCGGAGGAGGTGGCGATCGTGGAAAACCTGATCACGAGCCTGAAGGAGCCCTTTGTCTTTGTGGTGGTGGGGGAGGTGAATGTGGGGAAATCGACCTTTCTGAATGCGCTCTTTGGCCAGGACTTCTCCCGGACAGGGGTGATGCCGACGACGGATAAGATCCTGTTTTTCCGCCATGGCCCGGAGCATGCAGTGGTGCCGCTGAGCCCCACGCTGGATGAGGTGCGGGCTCCGGCGGAGTTTTTGCGAGATTTCCACATCGTGGACACTCCAGGGACGAACTCGATCGCGGATGAGCACCAGCAGATCACGGAGCGCTTTGTGCCGGTGGCGGATCTGGTGATTTTCGTGTTTTCGGCGATGAATCCGTGGGGGGCGAGTGCGTGGCAGTTCCTGGAGAAAGTACACCGGGACTGGATGCGGAATGTGGTTTTCGTGCTGCAACAGGCAGATCTGCGGAGTGCGGAGGAGCTGGCGGTGATCACGGATTACATGGGGGAGCTGTGCCGGGGCCGGTTTGGCCGCGAATTCCCGATTTTCCCGGTGTCAGGGAAAAAAGCCTGCCTGGCCCGCAGTGGCGAGGCGCTGAATAAGGATGAGCTGCTGGAGCAGAGTGGCTTCATCAAGCTAGAGACGCATCTCTCTGCGCTGGTGCGTGCGCAGCCTGCGCGGCAGCGGAAGCTGGCAGGGACACTGCACCTGGGGCGGCAGATTTTAGAAGGCCTGCGCCACGGGGCTGCTGCACGGCTGCACCTCGCCCAGCGCCGGTCGGTGCTGCTGGGGGAGCTGCTGGATGAGCGTGAGATGCAGGTGGATCGTACGCTGAAGAAGCTCCTGCCCGCACTGGATGCGACGGAGCGTGACTACCATGAGAGCGTGCTGCGTGTGGCGGGCCTGAGCCAGGATCTACTGGCGACACGGCGTGCCTTTGCCCGGCCGCTGCCGCCAGAGGCAGAGGAGGAGCGGCAGCAAAGCCTAGACCGCCGCCTGCTGCAGGAACTGTATCAGCGCACGGGGGACCGCTGGCGGCAGACGAGTCTGATCCTGGATGAGGATACGCGGCAGTATGAGCGCTACATGATGATCCAGGCTGGCGATGTCCTGCCCAAGGAGGCGATCTCTCCGACACCTAGCACCACCGAGATGGCTCCAGATGGTGAGAGCGAGCTGCGCCGGCGTTTCACAACGCGGATCGACTCGGCCCTGCGGCGCTTTGTACTAGGGCTGCGGCTGGACGAGGACATCGAGCCTGGTCTGCTGCGGGCACGGGAGACAGCGCGATGGCTGCCGCGTCTGGCACCCGTGGTGATCCTCGTGGTCCTACTCGCGGGCCTGCTAGGAGACTGGCAAAAGGCGCTGATTCTGCTGCTAGCTGGCCTGATGCTGCTGGGGATGCTCTTTATCGTGACGCAGATGCGCCTGGCCGCTGCGCGGAATGCGATCCTGGATAAGCTGGAGGAATCCTCCGCGACGCTCCGCGAGATGCTGGCGACGCAGCTCAAAGAGGAGGTGGGGCACGGCTTTTCCCGCTTCAAGGACCTGCTGACACCGCTCCAGGCAGATGCGCTCCAGCAGGAGCAGTCTGCGGCGCTCCAAGCGGAGAGGCTGCGCCATCTGGCAGAGTCCTTTGCCACTCTGGTGACGAAAGTGGGCTGATCAGCACCGTGCTGACGACGGCCATATCTCGGTTACACCCACGGAACTCGGATTTTGATCCACCAAGTCATCATGTTTTGTGAAATCAAAGTAGCGGACTGGCAACAGAATGAAGACAACAGAATGCAGATATTCTGTTGTCTTCATTCTGTTGCCAATAATCACAAATCATGGAGGGAGGGAGATATGTCCACCGAGTTCGGGCGATGAATGTGCCTTCACGGCAGCGTGTGCGAGATGCGGCCTAGCGCCGCTCGGAGGGGAAGGCATTTGCGTGGTCACGCACGAACTGCTCACGCTGGAGCTCCATTTTCGCACGGGACTCATCTTCTTCAAAAACCGCGAGGCCGATGACGCCGACATTGGCCGCGCCACCTTTCTTTGACGCGAGGGCATCCGCCACACGGCCAAAGCGGAAGGTGCTGACCGTGCTGGCGTTTTTGCGAAAGCCGTCCACGTCGTAGCTTTCACCCGGTTCGAGGATGTAGCCGTGCTGCGACGGGCTAGCGGCCTTCCCAGTGAGTGTATTGAGCCCATCCACGCTGAGGACGACCTCCACACGCTTCTTGCTGCGATTGCGCAAGCGGACGCGATAATCCTCACCCGCCTCGCCGATGACCACACGGCGTCCGCTGGCCTCATAGTGCGGATAGATGCGGCCATAGCGTGCCAGCCCGGCCTCCAGCCTACCGCCGGCCACGTCAAAGAGGCCGCTATGCTTCATCAGCCCACCACCCAGCACATTGGCCATCGCCTTGGCACCTTTTTCGTCGTTGTAGTGGAAGGAATCGACCGCATCTGGCGCAGAGGATTTACGGATCAGACGGCCCTCTGCCAGATGGGAGTAATGATCATGCCCAGCCTCTGTCCCGAGACCTGGGCGATCCGCCGGACTCGGCGGCGCTGCGGGCATAGCCTCTGCGTAGGATGAGCTGCGTGCCTTTGCAGCGTATGCGTGACTCCCTCCTGCGACATCCTGCCTGGATGCCATGGGGGCACTACTGGGAACCACTCCTGCGCAGGAGGCCAACAGCCCGGCGGTAAGAATGGAGGCGGCGGAAAAGGCGAGACGAATGAGGAGCTTCGGATTCATAAGTAAGTGCAGAAATATCTGCATTTAACAACATTGGCAACACCAAATGCTGTAAATAGTGCATTTTTACTGCTCGCGGATATTTCTCGTCACCGCTTGAATTTGCGGCGACAGGGGACTTGCATGACCCGCTAAATGCAGCATTTTCTGCATTCAATATGGCACGTCACGATCACCTCTCCAAACGCGAACATCAGGCGATGGACATCGTCTATCGCCTGGGAAAGGCTACAGCAGAAGAAATCCAGGACGAGATGCCCGCACCGCCACCATCCTACTCTGCCGTGCGTGCCCTCCTGAGCATCCTCGCGGAGAAAAAACTGCTCAAATACACCCGTGAAGGCCGCCGCTATGTTATGAGGCCCGCCATCGCCCCAGAGCGAGCACGGGATACCGCGCTGAAAAAATCCTGCGCACCTTTTCGACGGATCACCCGGAAAACTCGTCGCCTCACTCCTCGACTCAAAAGACCGCAAACTGCCGCCTGAGGAGCCTCGCCGCCATCCGCCGCATGCTGGATGAACATCCTTCCTCTTGAAGCCATCTATCTGAAGTCGTCCATCTCATCACCCATTTAAGCCAAAGCCATGCAAGCCATTGAAACTGCGTTCGTGATCCAGACGGCGCTTTGGAGCCTCCTCATCTGGGCTGCGGCCTTTGCTGTGCCGGCTTCCTATCCACACATCCGGCGAGCTGTAGCCCTCACGGGTCTGTGGGGACTCTGGGTCATCCCCTGGCTACCCGCCGCGCCTCAGTGGGCGGGATTGGAGAAACAGGGCATTCCCCTGCCCTACCCGAGTGAGGGCACCATCGGGCCACTGGCAGCCATTTGGCCGGAAATCTGGCTCGCAGGCACCATTTGGCAGCTTTTTCGACTCGGACACGAAATGATGCGCAATGCCCGAATCCGCCTTACCGAGCCGCTTTCACTGCCGTGGCTGCCAGAGCACATCAGAGCCTATTATTCGTCTCAAGTCGAAGGCCCATGCATGACAGGCTGGTGGAGCCCCAGAGTCCTACTACCGCTAGGAGCACGCCACTGGCCTGAAAGGGAGCTGCGTGCCGCACTACGGCACGAGATCCAGCACATCCGCCAGCATGACGGCCTACACCGGCTCTACACCGCCCTCCTGCAGGCTCTATTCTGGTGGAATCCAGCCCTGCACGCCCTATGCCGACTCTACGAAACCGAGTCCGAGGTCTGCTGCGACCTAGCCGCCCTAGAAACCCGCACCCACCGCAAAGCCTATGGCGAAATGCTCCTCGCCCACGCGAGCGGCAGCTACTCTGCGCACCGACTCGCGGTGCCCTTTGCTCAAAAAAGCGGCCTACGCAGCCGCATCGAGCGCCTCCTCGGCACCCCAGATGATGCCGCACCCAGGAGGATGTACCCGCTACGCTGGATCGTTGTCCTAGCCCTACTCCTCGCCGCCACGCTTTTACCGGCGACCATCCATAAGCCAAGCGTCCCCGGCAACCCGTCAGAGCCCACCCTCCACACCGAGGCCCAGCTACGCCTCCGCGCAAACCCCTTCCCCGGCCAGCCCTGAGAGCCGCCCGACCGCTGTCCCGGACACAAGAAGACTCAAGCGACCGTGGGCCCTGCAACAATAATGAAGCTGGCTAATAGGTTGGTGTGTTGGTGAGGATTCGTTGTTTGCGTCGGGTTGATGGAGCGGGTAAACCGGAGGGCGTGATGCCGATGCCGCGTTTTGAAGTTGCTACTGCTCAGAAGGTCGTTTTTGGCCCTGGGACTGTCCGGGAGCTGGGGGCTTTGGTGTCGGAGCATGGTGAGCGTGTGCTGCTGGTGACGGGTAGCCGCCCAGAGCGGCATGCAGTGCTACCCGATGCGGTGAGATGGCCGGTTTCTGGAGAACCGACGATGCTCATGATCGAGGACGGTGCTGCTATGGCTCGCAAAATGAATGCCGAGGTCGTGATGGCGGTGGGAGGCGGGAGCGTGATCGATGCTGGAAAGGCGATCGCCGCGATGTGCACCCAACCGGGGAGTCTGAGCCGCTATATCGAGATCGTGGGCGAGGGTAAGCCGCTGGAAGCAGCTCCGCTACCATTCATCGCAGTGCCGACGACGGCGGGGACGGGCGCGGAGGTGACTCGGAATGCGGTGCTGCTGAGTGAGGAGCATGGGGTGAAGGCAAGCCTACGCCATGTGTGGATGCTGCCGCGTTTGGCGCTGATCGATCCAGAGCTCGCTCTGTCGGTGCCGCCAGATGTCACGGCGGCCAGTGGCATGGATGCGCTGACACAGTGCCTGGAGGCGTATGTTTGCTCGCGTGCGCAGCCATTTACGGATGCGCTGTGTGCGGATGGCATCCAGCGTGCGATGCGAGCTCTTCCGCGTGTGTTTGAAAATGGAGAGGATGTGGAGGCGCGGTGTGAGATGGCTCTTTGTGCAATGTATAGTGGCATGGCGCTGGCGAATGCGGGCCTGGGGGCGGTGCATGGCTTTGCCGCTCCGATTGGGGGCATGTTCCACGCACCACATGGGGCGGTGTGCGCAGCACTACTCGCTCCAGTGTGGGCACGGAATGCCAGCCGGGCGGTGAATGGGGAAAAATTCGCTCAAGTGGATGCGTGGCTGGGTGGGGATGCCGTGGAGTGGCTGCGCGGGATGACCGAGCGGCTGCGGATTCCCGGATTGGCACGCTGGGGAGTGACGGTGGCGCATTTTGATGAGATCGCCATCAAAGCGGCTGCGGCTAGCAGCATGCGAGGGAATCCAGTGAGGCTGGAGCATGCAGAGCTGGTGGATCTGCTGCGTGAGGCGCTGTGATCAGCGCACGGGAGTCCAGCGCAGGCGGAAAAACTGCCGCTCAGGTGCGGGTGTGCTGTGAAGCCATGCAGCGCTGTGTGCTGGTGTCGTATCCGCCGTGCGGAAGGTGTGGAGTGCGGTCCAGGAGCCTGCGGTGAGGTCTGGAGAACTCTCGATGACGTAGGTGGCGTAGGGATCGAGGGAGTCCGAGTCGAGATACCACTGTGAGGCCGTGCGGCGGATGGAGAGCGTGGGCCCGGTGCCAGCTACGGCCTGCCAGGCGAGTGCGTAGTCTCGATTGCCTGCGGAGGCAGTGACCTTCAGCATGTATTGACCGGGTGGTAGATTGTAGAGGAAGAGGTGCTCCACATTGTCCACGGCACTGGTGGAGGCACTGAGGAGGGCACCTGGGGTGAATGCCGTGGCGGCATAAAGCTCCAGCGTGAGATCGGTGAGGCTGCTGCTGTAGATGCCGAGGAATTGCGTGACGGAGCGGTGCCAGGTGAGTGCGGCGGAAAAAGTATTCGCCTGACTGCCTGCGGGGATGCTGAAGAAGTAGCGCCTGCCTGCGGCCTGATTCGTGGTGGTGGCAAAGTCCCAGCCGGTGCTACCGCGCTCGGTGGTGGTGGAGTAGGTCTGCTGGCCTGCGGAGAGGATGTGCATGGCGTTGCGGATATTGACCTCACCAGCGCCGAAGACGTCGTCGTAGGGCTCTGCGCTGGAGTCGCGTTGCCACTGCGGCAAGTGGTCTTTGGAGGCTCCGGCAATGAGGATGGCTTTGACGGTTTGCGGCTTGATGGCGTCTGGATCGGCCATGGTATCGCCTTTTTGCAGGAGCATGGCGGCGGCACCTCCGATGATGGGCGCGGCGTGACTGGTGTAGGTGGCGTCAGCGACGAGATCGGGCTTCATGCGGCCGCTGCCATCGGTATTGGTGCCGGTCTGGCTATGAGCACCGGAGCGGACGCCGACGGTGATGCCGTGGTAGTTATTGCCGAGCAGTGGCTGCATCACGGTAGGAGTATTGGCCAGCGGGATGCTGACGATGCGGCTGTCACGCTGGATGAGGAAGTCGATGCGGCGGAGGAGCTCGATGTCATCTGCCTCCACGCCCATGGAGCCAGCCCAACTGTGATTGTGCACGCGGCCGGGCAGGTTTTCTGGCTCATTGCCACTGAACATGCGATCGACGAAGTCACTGGCGGTGTAGTTGTGGATTTCGGTAGCTCCGCGGGCGAGGCCGAAGTTGTTGGCGTAGAAGTAGGTGGCGACAGCAGCGGCGTGACCATTGTCGGTCCCCTGCCCTGAGGCTGGATTGAAAGTTTTTCCGGCGAAAGACCCTGTGCCAGTGAAGGCGGCGGGTCCACCGGCCTGCGGGAGGTAGTCAGGGATGGTGCCACCGTTGTCTGCCTCGGACTGCAGGAGCGGGATGCCCGCGCCAGTGGGCATGGAGGCACCTAGTTCTGCTGCGAGCTGAGTGTATCCGATGTCAGATAGCCAATCTGCCTGCACTGCGACCACCAGGACGAGCCAGATGGACACAAGGCGGACAATGGAGAAGCAGGCAGACATGGATCGCACAACAGGACGGAGCGGCGTGAGACAGCTTCAAGCGCCATTTTGCTGAAATCTAGGGCTTTGGGGCTGTTTTCGCGGTGAGGCTTGCCGCAGGGCTTTTTCAGGTTTAGCACAGAGTCATGATCAAAATCATCACTGGCATTTTTCTCACTGCGCTCACGGTTTTCGCCTGGGAGGCTCTTTCTTGGTCGGTACTGGGCTGGCATGAGCGCAGTTATCGCCAGTTCCGAGACGAATCGCAGATGGCGGAGATTTTCACCTCTTCGCTGAAGAATTCTTCGACCCAGACGGCGAGCGGCGCTGGGGTGTATGTGATGCCTTTTCGCCCAAATGACGATAAGCAGTTCAAGCAGCTCTATGCTCACAGTGATGTGCAAAAGCTCGAGAGTGAGCAAAATAGTGAGGTGCGCAAAAAGGCCATGGAAGCGTATGAGAAGGCTCTCGCAGATGGTCCCTTTGTCTATGCGGTCATCCGCCCCGGAAAACGAGAAATCAGTATGGCGAATAATCTGCTGCTTTCCTTTTTCCGCAGTCTGATCTGCGCTGGGCTGCTGGCGGCAATGCTGTCGCCGATGATGCTGCCGTACGGCCTGCGCATCGCTTTCACTGCCGCAGCAGGCTTATTCGCGGGTTTAGCCTGTGATATGCCGATGTGGATCTGGTTTGAGACCCCGGGTGCTATGACGCTGGTGAATATGCTCGATCACTTCATCACCTGGGTGCTCGGTGGAGCCGTGCTAGGCCTGTTCGTGGGCAAGGATGTGGTGATCACCAAAGGGATGTGATGCTGGAATGCTTCACAATGAAGCTCTGACAGGCACTACCCTCATCAAACAACCATCTAGACTGGCGATGCGGCTTCAGCGAGCACTGCGACGGCGGCGCATGAAGCAGGCAAGGAGCCCGAAGAGGGATAGGAGTGTGCGGGAGGGCTCTGGGACGCCACCGAGGATGCTGTAAATGCCCGTGACGGAATTAAACTGACCGTAGAGGCCACCCGTGAGCCCGAGAGCGGAGTCGTCGATGATGGGGGTGCCGGTGATGCTGCCAGAGGTGAGTGAGAAGAGCTTCCATGCATCTCCCGTGGTGAAGCCGCTGAGGCCGGTAGGATTGAGCAGGACAAAGGTGCCGCCTGCGGTGGCATCGAGGATGCCGACGAGATTGATGAAATCAGAAGCGGAGGCAGTGCCGGAGAGATCACCGCCACGCTGGAAGAGATCAAAGCCGATGGAGCTGGTAGCACCGAGGAGGGTGCTGCCGGCGCCGCTGGTAGCGAGGGTGAGACTGCTGGCGATGGGGGTGCCGAGGGTGGAGTCCCCGATGATGATATCGCCATTGAGGTAAATGCTATTTCCAGAAGCGGGAGCGATGCGCCCCGTGCCAGCTAGCGTGGCTCCGTCAGCGACAGTGATGTCGCCCGTGCCGGTGGCTGATCCGCTGGTGTTGGTGACATTGAGGGTGCCGGTGCTGACGTTGGTGGGACCGGAGTAGGTGTTTCCGGTGGGATTGGAGAGTGTGAGGGTGTCACTGGCGGCTCCCTGCTTGGTGAGGGCTACGGAATGAGTGCCGCCATCCTGGATAGTGCCTGCGTAGCTGCCAGAGGAGACACTGAGGGTGCTATCAGCGGAGCCTGCATTGGTGATGATGTTGGTATTGGTTCCGCTTTGGACAGAGCCGAGAGTGGCGACGGTCTGATTGTATCCATTGAGGTCGTAGGTGTTGGTGACAGTGCCATCGGTGGCATTACCAAGGGTGAGAATGGTGCTGCCAGTGCTACCCACCGTGCTGCTGGAGGGCAGTGCATTGGTGATGCCATTGCGCAGGGTGCCGCCATTTTCGATGTAGGTGGGGCCAGTGTAGGTGTTCTGGGCATTGAGCTGCACGGTGGCGCCGCTGATGATGAGATCGTCGTTGAATTCATCTCCGTCGCCATCGCCATTGATGACACTGTTGATGATGATGTTGCCACCACCATACAAGGTGAGTGCCGTGTCGGTTTTATTGACGGAATTGGCGACAGAGGCACCGACGATGAGCACACTGCCAGGAGAGGCAAACATGCCTGAATACAAGCCCGCGAAACTGATGTTGGAGGACCATGTATTGGTGCCAGAGGAGCTGCCGAGGGCTCCGCGATTGGAGCTGGAGATGCCATAGACGACGAGGGACTCGTTCGCGATATTGACTCCGCCTTCGAGCTGCACGGTGGCACCAGAGGCGACGGTGGTGATGCCTGAGGAGTTGCCGAAGGCATTCACATTGGAGGCGCGGAGAATGCCAGACTCGACTAAAATGTCACCGCCATAACCAGGGCTCCCGACGGGAATGACGAGGAAGCCTGCGCCTTTTTTGGTGATCTGGCCATTGCCAGTGATGCCGCCATTGAGCATGAGCGTGTCTAGGACGGTGAGGACCTGGATGGTGCTATCCGTAGCGACGTTGAGCGTGGTATTGATGACGCTGGTGTTGATGACGTCGATAGCGCCACCAGAGGCAAAACCTGTGCCATTGATGGTGACGGGCTCGGAACCGATGTCCACGGTGTTGAGACGGAGAGTGCCGCCGCTATTGACAATGGTGCCTGCGGATGTGGCACCGAGGCCAGAGCTGTGTTGCACGATCAAAAGGCCACCATTCACCGTCGTGAGGCCGGTGTAGGTATTTTCTGTCTCGAGGATGGTGGTGCCAGTGCCCGCGCGGACGAGGCTGAGGCTGCCGCCACCAGCGCCGTCCTGAATGGTGCCGAAGAAGCTGGTGTTATGGACACCCTGGAGGGTGAAGGTAGCATCTGTGGCAGCGCCATTCTCGATAATGCCAACGCCCTCGATGGAACCGAGGGAGTTGTTGAAGCCATTCAGCCGCACGGTGCCTAAAAGGGTGGATATGGAATCCACACCAAAGGCCTGGGTGGAGCCCGCGACGAGGGTGGAGCCCGCAGCGACATTGAGCGTGCCGGTGTAGGTATTGGCGCCAGAGAAGGTGGTGGTGCCGGTGTTATTGATGACGAGGTTGAGGACGTCAGAGGCGCTTGATTGATTGCTATCACGCAGCGTTCCACTGAAAAGGAAATCACCGGCACCGACAAGGGTGAGGTCGCGTGCTCCATTGAAAACGGAGCCGACATTTCCGCTCCAAACGAGCGTGCCTGAGTCAGAGCGTAGCGTGGTGCCACCACCGCCTCCTGTGAGATTCATGGCTCCGGTGATGGTATTGGTGCCGGAGATGTTGCGAATGAGGCCATTGACCGTGCCTTCGCTGCCGGGGCCGCTGGTGGTCCAGGTGGTATTCCCAAGCGTGATGCCGCCAGTGAGCGCGATCTGGCCCGTTACAGCGCCGCTGGCGAAAATGGTGCTGACGGCTCCCGTGCCGAGAGCATTGTCGGCCGTGGCGGCGATGACGCCACGTGATTGACTGCTACTAGGACTGAGGGTGACGGTTCCAGAGAAGGTATTCTCTCCAGAGAGCTGGAGGACGCCAGAACCGTCCTTGATCAGGCCGCCCGTGCCAGAGATGACGGCTTGGACGTCGAGATCGACGAGTGAGCCCGCGCTGTTGGCGACCGTGAAAGTGCGTGTTGCAGTGCCGAGGCTAAGATTTCCGGTGATGAGTGGTGTGGTCGTTGGATTGCCCGTAGCACTGGTCGTGACGCCACCGCCGAGTGTCAGCGTGCCTACGCCTGTCTGGACGATGGCGGCACTGGTGGAGGTCTGGCCAGAGCCGCCGAGAGCGAGGGAAGCGATGGTGCCGCTGTAACCATTCAGGTCGAGAGTGGCGGTGACGCCTGCTGCGGCAGGATTGACAGTAACAGCGCTCGTAGTGGGGATGGCATTATTGATGCCGTAGCGAACGGTGCCGTTGGTTATGCCCGTGGTGCCCGTGTAGGTATTGGCGGCGGATAGTATGAGCGTGCCCGCATTGGACTTGGTGATATTTCCAGCCGCGCCGCCCGCGCCACTCCAGTTCGCGATGGTGCCTGTGACGTTGGTGGTGCCAGTGCCGCCAAAGGTCAAAGAGCGCCCTGTACCAACGACTTCGGAGAGATTCACGCGTGTGTCGATGGTGACCCCGCCTGTGCTGTTATTGGTGATGTTATTGTTGGCACCATCATTGACCAATGTGCCGATGGTGGTGATTCCAGCCCCCGTAATGGTGAGTGTGCGGGCGGTGATGGCCTCTGCGAGGTGGAGCGATGCGAGGCGGAAGGTGCTGCCGCCAGTTAGATTATTGGTAATGGTGCGACTTGCTGTGCTCTGGGTGGTAGCGCCGCCGATCGTCAGATTGTTCGAGCCTGCGACGGTGAGATTGTTAGAAAGCGTGAGCGCATTTGGGATGGCATTGGCACCGGAGAGATCTGTGCTGGCCTGGAGGGTGCTAGCACCCGTAATGGCTAGTGTACCTGTGCTGAGCGCATCCTTGTGACCGAGGATGAGAGTCCCCTCATTGAGGGAAGTATTGCCCGTGAAGGTGCTGGCGACATTGATGGCCAGACGCGAGCTTGTCGTATTCCAAGTGCCAGATTCATCATTGATGGCAAGATTGCCTGTTCCTGAAATACCCACGTCAGAGATGGTCACCAGCGAGTCTGCATCCCCACCAGCCACAGAAAGGCTCGCATTTCCATTGAGCACGACTCCGCCTGCCAGATTCAGTTCACTCGCGACGTCAGCGAGGTATAGACGGACAATGCTGCCCGCATTGAGATTCACGGCCCCGTTTTGATTGACCGTGTAGTTTGAGGCCAGTGCTCCCGTGTTATCTATCTGGAATTCACCCACTGCGCCAGCGGCATAGCTCAAGGCGCCAGAGCGATCGAGTGAGTTGCCGTCTGTGTTGCGCAAAATCACCCGCCCATATTGGTTAAATTGGATATTCCCGCCAAATCCAGCCGTGGAGGTGATGATAGCCGTGCCCCGGGTCAATCCCAGTTGGCCAGACCAGGTGTTGGCGTTATTACTGAGGGTCAAATTGCCACCGACTTGGTTGCCAGTTGCTGTCGTGTCATTGCTATCCAGGGAGATGCCCGCAGTGCCGCCGATGATTCCTGAAAGAGTGATGTTCCTAGCAGTCGCAGAGGTCACGGCAGAGTTGCCGTCACGCAGATTGATATTGGAAAGGGCGCTGACATTGATCGCTCCACTATAGGTCTGCCCCGCCCCGCCAGCAGAGAGTGTGCCGCCATTCATCGTGATGGGATTGTTCACCGTCCCTGAGGCTGCATTGTTGTAGTAAAAGGCCCCGCCATTGAGGAGGATGTTGGCGGTGTTGTTAAGGAGGCTCGTTCCGAGTGCTCCGGCATGCGTCAGCTCCAGAGTGCCCGCACCGATGGTGATGTCTGAGGTGAGTCCCGTATTGAAAGTGGCCTCCGCAGCGGCGGTAATGCTGACTTTGCCGGAGCCCGCCTTGATCACATCTGCACTGCCCTGCAAGCCGCCGGACAAAGTGAGCGTGGTGGCTGCATCGGCCACCGTCCATGTCTGCGAAGTGCCGACACGGAATGGAGCACTGATCGTGACGGAGGCGGGGCCTCCAGTCGGGATGGCCAGGCCATCCACGTTGCTCTGGGGAGCGACTTCGAGGCGATTGGTGGCGACGGAGCCCGCTCCGATGGTGACGGATACGGGTGTATTCGCGGGATTGGTGCTATGTGGCTCAAAGGAGACCGAATTGACCTTAAAGTTCTGCTCCAAGCCAGTGAGTACAGCGGCATTGCTGGCCGAATCGTATTGGAAGATCACATCAGAGCCCTGTCCAGGCGTAGAGCTCGCGACGATGGTGCCTGCACGGTCCGTGGACCAGTTATCTAGGCTGCCATTCCATGTGGTGTCCGTCAGTCCACGCCAAAAGAGCTCCCCAGTGATGAGGCTGCCCGTGGTGAGGATGATCTGATTGGTCGTGGAATTAGAAAGGGACATGGATGTAAAGCCGCCCGGCGTGTCCCCCAGGTCGTAATAGGAAAGCGTGCGTGTGGTGCCATTGAGGAACCCCCCGCCCACAGCCGTGGCATCCATGAGCACGTAGGAGGTATTGGGATTGAGCCCCGTATCTGTGATGTTCAGAAAGATGGGTGAAGCGCTATCACCAAAGTCGAGGATGCCCCCCGAGACGAGAACGAGTGAGTCCGTGTTGAGTGCATCTCCAGCAGTAGCTAGGTCGCCCACATTGAAGCTAATCCAGGTGTTGTTCACGCTCGCCGGACTACCCAGGGTGAGGCTTGATAGATTGGTGAGCTTATTCCCTGCTCCGTCGATAAAGCTAAGCAGCGCTCCATCTCCCGCCGTCACACTCGTGATGGCATTGGCATTGCTGAGGCCACCTGCCAAAGTGAGGCTACTGCTCATCCCAGTTGCTGAGAGGCTGGTCGTGCCATTGAGCGGCGAATTGATCGTCAGGCTCCCACCACCGCTGGCCGAAGTGGCCCCCTGATATGTCAGTGTGACCCCCGTGGAGATGGTGCCCACACCGGAGCCGACTTTGCTCAGGGACAGTGCGCCTACATCGCTATCGGTGATGGTGTAGCTGCCCCCACCGCCACCGATGGTGACAGCCGCATTCGCCGCCCCCATCGTCAAAGTAGCAGCCGAGGTCGATGTATTGTCGATGGTATGTATGCCCGCTCCATTAAAGGTGAAAGCATTGACCGTTTCGCTATTGCCGTTGAGATCGAAGGCCGCCGTCGTGGCAGCGGCGGGATTGATGATCAGTCCACCATTACCAGCGCCATCGGGGATGACTTCTGAAGCCCCAAGCACCAGAGAACCACTCGTGACACTCAGATTGCCTCCTGTGCCACCGCTCCAGTCACTGCCCGTACCGCCAAGAGTGAGGCTCCCAGTGCCAGAATAGGTGAGCGTGACATCAAATGCCTTATTGGTGGTGATGCTGCCACTGATGATCGTGTCGCCAGAGCCGTTGATGGTGAAAGCACGGGCCTGCGACAGGCTATTGAAGGTCATATTGCCAAAAGTGAGGGTCTCTCCTGCAATGATGTTGTTCGTGAAGGAACTGTTATTCGTGCTCGTCAGCGCCTGGGCGAAGGTGCCAGTGAATGCGAGGCTGTTTTCTCCGATAAAGGCAAACCCAGTATTGGTATTTTGCGTCACCGTGGCGTTCGTCACCGTACGGTCTCCGCCGTGAGCGAACATGCTTGCATTAGATAGAACCAAATTCCCATTCCCAGTCGCAGTAGCACTACCGACGCCGAATGCACCACCGCCGACTGTCATCGTTCCTGTAAAGGTATTGTTCCCACTGAGTATCCATGTCGCGGAACCATCCACAGTGACCGCCAGCGCAGTGCCGCCAATGTGATTGGCCAGATTCGATGAGATCGTATTGCCCCCCGTATTGCTGCCGCGCAGGGCTAAGATTTTCGCCCCAGCGATCATGTCGTTCACCACATTCGTGAGCATCAGCGGGCCAGAGCCATCTGCATGGATTTGTGCGGTGCCTGTCGTGGTGTTTAGCCGGATCATGCGGTCACTCGTCTCTCCCGTGCCCACGTATTGTAGGATGCCACCCGTGGTGCCTGCGTTACCCATAGTAACCGCCTGGGTGCTCGTATTTGCTCCAGTGCTAATGCCCACACTCGTCGCCACTCCACTCAGACTACTATGTCCCAGAGATGTGACGGCGAGCACTCCCCCAGTCACTGCGGTAGTCCCATTGTAGGTATTGGCTCCCAGCAGTTGGAGGATGCCACTACCACTCTTGTTGAGGTTTCCTGTGCCAGTGGAGTTGGAAATGACGCCGGAGATGGTCGCGAAATCCGTGGCTGTATTGGTATTATCATCCACCTGGATGATCCGTGTGCCTCCATTGAGATTGATCGCATTACGCACTTCGATTTCCGCCAGAGAGGTTGTACTATTCAGCAAAAAGGCCCCCGTCGATGTCCCCGCCACACCCATAAACCCTCCACTGCCTCATGTCAGCGCTGTGGGCGAAGACAGGCCCCCGAGCGCCACAATCAGCTTCTCTCCCGCAGCCGCAAAACCCACCGCCCCAGTGCTCAAAGTCGAGTTAAACGTCACCGTATTCGCCGCTGGAGTCGCTGAGATCGCTCGCACCAGCGCACCACTCGTCTGGAAGACCCCGCCACCTGTTGAGCCACCGAGAACAAGCGGGCTGTTGTAGGGCAAGCCCGCTGGGTCCGCGCTATAAGTAGGACTATTGGGGTCAGCCTGAATCGTCGCCTGGAGCACACCGCCCGCCGTCGCCGTCGAGCCAATCTGGGTGTTTCCTGAATAGGTATTGCCCGTGTTCCCCAAAATCCACAATCCCGCCCCCGTCTTCGTGATTCCGGTCTTCAAAGCAGCGTTATCCGTGATTTGCAGATTCATCAGGCTATCCCCCGTCGAGGTGCCCGCTAGCGTGAGGGTCTGCGCCACCGTCGCACTTGCACCGAAGGCGATCGCATTGGTATTGCTGAATGTGAGCGCCGCTTGCGTGGCGGAGTTATTTTCGATTCGTGCTCCACTACCTGCGGCGGAACCATTCAGCGTGAAAAGCCGATCCGTGCTCACGGAATTCGTCCCCACATAGATCAGGCCTCCCGTGGTCCCTGTGAATACCAGACTCGCTGCATTCGTCGCCACGCTAGAGCTGTCACCGCGCCCTATCCCACTCGCAGAGCCGATATTGGCCAAATTTGCCACCGAGATAGAGCCAGTGGACTGAATCGTCGTGGAGCCCGTATAGGTGCTGAGCCCACTCCATGTCTGCACAGCCGTACCCGCTTTGGAGACATTCACCACGCCCACGCCATTTTCGATAATTCCGCTGAATGTTCCTGTTCCGGTACTATTGCCGACCGTCAGTGTTGCCGCCGTCGAGTTCGAGTTTGTCACCTTCCCGCCGCCATTGAATTGCCCAATCGCAGTGCCCGAATTCACGCCATTGAGGTCGAGCGTGGCACCTGCCCGGATATTGGTTGTCATATTGGCTGCGCTCAATCTCCCAGAGCCTGACAGCCGCACCGTTCCTTCATTGATATTGGTCGCACCCGTCTGCGCATTCACCCCACTGAGCACCAGCACTCCATTCCCATTTTTTGTCAGACCACCAGTAGTCCCACTCGTGAGGACGGAGGCGATCGTGAGGAGGTCTGAGGCCCCATCCACACGCACCACCAAGCTACCGCTCCCCCCCGTGCTCAAGCCAGTACCGCCAGTGATCAATGCCCCCGTCGATCCACTCACCAAAATACCGCCAGGAGTAGTCGCCAGTGTTGTCAGGCCCTGATTATTCAGAGTCGTAGTCACTCCAGAATTCAGCGTATAGGTCGTCGTATTGCCTGCGAGCTTGATACCGGCATTTACCGCCGCACTGGCCGCCTGATTAATATTTGTGTTGATCAGATATGGGCTGGTATTGCCCGCCGTGAGGCTACCGGAAGCAGTCGTATAGCTCGCCGCGGTAATACCGCTGCTGTATGTCGCGAAATCCGCTCCATTCGAGTAAACATGGGCATTGATGATGCCATTCGTCACGGGAGGGGCCGTCGTCACAAATGTCACCCCGCCGCCGCCTGAGCCACTGGTGCTAAAATTCAGGCCCGTGCCTGTTGGTATCGTCGCCAAGCTGGTAAACTGTAGGCTCGTCGCACTCCCGGTGGAGGTCAGTTTCACCGTGTGTGCCCCACTATTCAGTGTCAGAGCATTCGAAAAAGCCTCTGTCGATGCCCCACTCGCATGCCCGACGTACTCAAACGTGCCGCCAGAAACCTGCACATTCCCGCTGGCTCCCAGATTCAATATGGAGCCATCATGCAGACTCGTACTTGTTCCAGCGGAGTTCGCCCGCACCCGCAGAGTGCCTTGCAGCACCGTCGTCGGCCCCTGGAAGAGATTTGTATTCAGCGTCGTCGGTGCCAGCACCCATAGGCCTGTATCCACCTTGCTGACCCCCACGTTTCCACCTACATTGTTTTGAGGTATCGCGGAATTGATCGTATTCTCCGCCATACTGCTCCCGCCCAGTGTCAGCACTTTGGCATCATTCGAGGTTCCCCCCGTCGAAGTAAAGCTCGTCGCGTTGAATACAATCGGATCACTACCCACTTGGTTCGCATTGATCGTCGCACCACCTGTCGTGCCTGCCAAGTTGATCACCTTGCTGGTAATGAGTCCTGTAGTGGTCGAGGTGCCCACACCGCCAATATTCAGCACAGCAGACGTCGTCGATGCACCGATATTCAGCTTGTTGGCGTTGTTATTGACTGCTCGGAAGTCGGAAATTTGCAGTGTCCCCGCATCGACAAACACTTCTCCATCCAGCGTCGTCGCAGTACCGGTCATCGTTAGCGTCCCCGTACCAGCTTTGCTGAAGTTATGGTCAAAAGTGGCCCCTCCCGTAGCGACCACATTCCCATTGATCACCGTATTACCGGCACCATTGATCGTCATCTGGCGAGAACCCGTGCTTTCCGAGTTACTCCAGAAATTACCGGTGAACGTCAACACGCCCCCGCCAGTCAAGTTGTTGGTAAAAACCGAGCTACCATTCCCTCCCACGACGGGTGCCGCTCCAAAAGTCGCTCCATATCCATTGCGCCCCACAATGATCAGCGTTTGGCCATCTTCATAGGCAAGTTGGCCAAACGTCGCCGTCCCATTGATCGCCACACCACTCGTTCCGTGATCTAAGAAAAGGCTATTGGCCGTGCTTGAAGCCGTACGCACATACACATTGGCCGCAGCGCCCCCGGCTTGAATCAGTGGCGAATCCATCCGTACTTCCAATAGGCCGCTATTTAGATCAATGACACTGCTCGTCGTCGTGCCTGTGCGTGTACCGAGCACATTGTTTGAAGTGATCCGCACACTGCTGATCGTGCCTGTGGCACTCGAACTCACGCGCAGCGTACCTGAGAAGCCCGCGCTACTCGCAGGATTCAAAAGCAGGGTGCCCGCACCCGTCTTCTCCAAAGTCCCACTCCCAGCCAAGGAACCCGTCAGTAAATAACTACCTGCTCCCGTCATCGTCGCCCCGCCCAGAAGAGTCATGTTCGTACCCGCTGCCCCAGGTGCCGTCAGTGTCCCACTCATCGTCAATTGCCCACCCGTGGAGATAATCCGTGTATTCGCCACGGTGGAGCCCGTAATCGCACCTGAAACTGTGTTATCACGCACACTAACCAGCGCCGCTCCACTGCCCGTCACGGGGCCCAGCCCTTGTAAACTCAGATCACGGCTCACATTCGCTCCCGTCGTGCCATAACCACCCTCCAGCAGTAAAGAACCACCCCCAAAGCCACGCGTCGCCGAGCCCGCCACCACGATCGCCGATGTATCGCTGCCCAGCACTGACTGACTGCCGATGACCAGCGTTCCATTACTAATCGTTGTCACCCCAGTGAAGTTATTCGCCGGATTTTCCAGCCTCACCATGCCCCCACCCGTGATCGTCAGACCAGCATTCCCGCTTAGTTGGGAGCCGATCCGAGTAAAGGACCCCAGCGCCGCACGGATCCCCCCCGTCGTCAGTGTCAGATCCCCCCCACTGAGAAGGTAATTCCCATAAACCTTCAAATCATTCGCCTGACTACCCGATCCCAACGTGATTTCATAAGGACTCACCGTCGGTACGTAAAAGCCGAGGACCGCCGTATCCGCGCTACTCGGCGTACTCGTCAGCCAATTCGTCCCAGTGGACCACAGCCCACTGGTCGTATTCCAGACCTGTTCAGTAGCTTGCAAAGCCCCCATTGGAATGAGCGAGATCGCAGTAAAACTAGCGACAAATTGTTTCCACAGAGCGGGCTTCTGATCAATGTGCATAGAATAAGGCGGCGAATGCTCACATGCAAAAGTCAGGGTAGCCTCTACATGCATTAAAATTTATAAATTCGGACTCGTTTTAACGAATTGGCTCAAAAATCGCCAGTAAAAAAAGCCTCGGAAACCTACCTCCGCCCCTCCATTCAAGGCATTTCACTCTTAACGAACAGCGCCGCCTCAGCAAAAAAAGCGGCTGTCCGTAAACCGGACAGCCGCAAACTAGAACAGGCCTTGTGAATGCCAAAATGGCTTACTTTTTGCCCTTCAGGTCATTGAACATCGCAAAACCCTGCTCAGGCGTCAGCCCTTCATGCACCACGCCACGCACAGCCTTCATCATCGCGATGGGGTCTTCGCTTTGGAAGATATTACGCCCCATATCAACCCCGTTCGCACCTTGCTGGATAGCATTATAGCTCATTTTCAGCGCATCCAGCTCTGGCAGCTTCTTGCCACCTGCAATCACGATCGGCACCGGGCAGCATGAAGTCACAGTATCGAACTCCGTCTCCGTGTAGTAGCACTTCACCACGTTCGCACCCAGTTCCGCCATGATACGAGTCGCTAGGCGGAAATACTGCGGCGTACGAGCCATCGCGCGGCCCACAGCAGTCACGCCCATCACGCCGATGCCGTAACGTGATGCCGCATCGACCAGATCCGTCAGGTTCTTCAGGCTCTGGCGCTCATAAGCACCTCCGATGAACACTTGCACCGCCAGAACACTCGCGTTCAAGCGAATAGCCTCCTCGATATTCAGCGCCGTGGACTCATTGGAAAGCGGCTCGAAGCCGGGGCGGCCAAATTTGGCCTTCTTACCGTCAATTTCACCTTCCCACTCCTCGAATGGGCTAACCATCGAAGTTCCGCCAGAGGCACGCAGCGCGATAGCCTTCGTCGTTGAAGCCGGAATCACGCTACGCTGGATACCACGCGTAAGCATCAGGCAGTCCGCATACGGCTCCAGAGGCAAAATCGTCTGATCGACACGCTCCAGACCAGTAGTCGGACCCTGGAAGTACCCGTGATCAAAGGCCAACATCACCGTACGGCCATCTTTGGGATTAAAAACACGGCTGAGGCGATTTTTAAGCCCCCAATCATACTGATGGGAACCTTTGAGAAAGAAGCCCGGCGTCTCCTGGGGAACGTTGGTGAAGTATTCTTTTTCTTTCTTGTCAGCAGCGGAGGTAGAGATGTCAGCCATAAATAATAAGGGATAAGTGGGGCGTGGATGATGGGCGCATTTCCCCGCCGTGCAAGCAGCCAATCTCACCACCTGACCTTCACCCTCTCCGCTCAGCCTCTCTGAGTCCGGCTAGGACTTTGGGGGAGCTGGCGGTGACGCGTTTCCTCGCCGCACATACCATGTGTCGCCGTCTTGTATGAGGTGCAGGTTAAGCGTGCCACACAGCGCCTCCAATACGCCAAAGGGGCTGTCATGGACTGAGAAAGTCAGCAGTCGCTGGGACTCCGGCGCATCGTCTGGCAAAGGAAAGAACTTCACGCCTGTATCCTTCAGCAAAAAACGCAGGACATCGCCTGCCATCGCTTTGCTGAAATCGTACTGCTGCGGTTTTTGGCTGCGCAGCTTCTCTGCGGCCTCTCCAGGCACCGTCATCGGCATCGGCATCGCGGCGCCCGGTTTGGCCACTACCCAGTAGCGACCGCTCGGTTTCAGCTGTAACCCCGCGTTTTGGCAAACATGCAGCAGCACATCCAGTGGCGGCAATTCCAGATCGAAGCTGATCGTCTGCGGCGGACCCAGATCACCGAGGATGAAGCGCTCCAATTTCGCATCTCCGGCGAGGAAGCGCAGAACATCCATCACATCCGCATTCTTGAAGTTATACAGCTGCGCCTCGGGGGATTTTTGCCGCTGCGTGGAGATCGCATCCGCCCATTCTGTGTCTTTAGTCACACTCGATGCCATGAGCATGAACCACATGTCCGGTGCGGACTCGCCTTCCTTTGCTGGACGCCGAATCGGGCCCACGATCAACGTGTCGCCGTCATTCAGTGTGGCGTGGTCCAGGTGGACTCGTACGCCTTCGTAAATAGGCAACTCATCGCCCTTCACCTTGTCCACATGACGGCCCACTTCGACGCTAAGACCGAGATCACCTTTAAACTTGAGCTTTCCCGCCTTCCGCGACGGCGTGAGTTCCAGAATGGTGCCACCCCAGTCCAGCGCCGGTGTGCCAATGTTTTTCAGACTTGCTTCAACTCCCTTTGAATGCACCACCGAGCTGACTAGCACCTTGTGGTTCAACTTCGTCACCATGCGCGGATAGCTCACCGTTTTCGTCCTCTCGTCCTTTATACATTCTCTCAGCAGGGCGTTGGTGTCCTCCAAAACGTATTGATGCTCGCCCACACGCTTGCCGCTTTTGATGACCAGCGGTGTCGCGGACTCGATGAATTTTACTTCGAAGGCGATCAGTTCGCTGCTTTGGGCCTCCTGCGCCACCAGCCGCACATGCAGTGCCTGCAAACACGCCAGCGCCATCACCAGCGGCAACACCACATGCCGCAGCCGCACCGGGCGACGATTCGGCATATCTTTGGCGATGTGCTCGATGCGCTCGGAGAGTTGGCTGGGCCGCGCCATGCTGGCGACTGCCGGGGAAAGCCATAGCGAGCCGCCGCGCTGCACTTTTTGAGCACAGCGCATCAGCAGCCGACCATAAGCTGAGGAGTCGATGCCACTCGCTAGCACCGTCTCATCACAGCGCTGCTCCTGGGCCAGACGCAGCCGCCTCTCAGCCAACCAAACGAAGGGCGAAGGCCAATGCAGCGCCGTCGCCAGCGCTGCGAGGCAACGCGTCACACCATCACGATGCTGTGCATGTGCCAGCTCATGCTCCAAAGCCGCCCTTTGGTCCTCTGAGGGCCATTTCAGCCACTCCATAGGCATCAAAATCTGCTTACCCGCCGCCATCGGCACGGCAGTGCGCTCACTTACCCGCAGCTCATACGCGGCAGTTTTTTCATGTATCTGCGCAGCAGACCATAAACGCCTCCAAAGCCAGCAACCAACTGCAAATCGGCCCAAAAGCAGCCCCACACCCAAAAACCAAATCAGCATCAAAATCGTCGGAAGAGCACTTTGCGGCGTTTCAGGCATCCAAGTGGTTTGCGGCTGCAAATCGGCTTTTGGCACTAAAATCGGTTCTGGAGTTAGCAGGGGCGATTCGACTACTCCTTCGGTCTCTTGCAGCACTGGAACGTCGATTTGCGGCCACCAGCGTCCTTGCAGCGGAGTGAGTAAGGTCATCATTGCCAAAAAGACACCGATCACCATGCAGCGCTGTGCAGCAGATGCGCCGCGCGAGACGAGCAACCATGCGAAAAGCAAGACACCGAGGAGAGCTCCGGCTGTGAGGTGAGAAATGAGCCAGGATGTGAGGTTTGTATTCATGGGAGTGCCTTATTTGGAGCGTTTCGACTTTGCGTTGCGCAGCACGTCCTCTAGGCGTGCCATTTCTGCGTCATCGATCTTGCCATCCCGCCCATCGGCCATCGCGGCGACGGCGTTGGCCAGGGAGCCTTCGAAAAAGGTGTCTAGCACCTTGCGCAGCATCGAGTGGCTGGCCTTCGCGTGCGAGCGCACTGGCGCATACAAATAGCGTGGCCCGTCCTGGCGGTGTTTGAGGTGCCCTTTTTCGACCAAGATGCGCAGGTGGGTGCGAATGGCCGAGTAACTCGGCGCATCCTCCATCTCGGCCCCCACTTCGGCTGCGGAGATTTCTCCCTTCGCGTAAATGATGTCCATGATCTCCCGCTCACGGCGGCTGAGTTGATGCATTTTTTCCGGCATGCTAAAAATTTAGCACACCTGTGCAGCAGATGTCAATCAGACATGTTAATTTTTTAACACACCCAGGTCGTGGCCTTCGCCCGACTCATTTGAGTGATGCCTGACCGCCCTCGATGTCGAGCGGGGCTGTTACGCTTTTTTGCCTTCGGCGCGGAGGAAGTTCTCCAGCCAACTGATGTCGTAGTTGCCGTTTTGGAAGTCGCTGGTGGTCAAAACTTTGCTTTGCAGCGGGATGGTGGTTTTGATGCCTTCGACGGTGAATTCACCCAATGCGCGGCGCATGCGGCGGATGGCGATTTCACGGGTGGCACCGGTGACGATGAGCTTGGCGATCATGCTATCGTAATACGGCGGGACGCTGTAACCGGCATAGACGTGGGTATCGACGCGGACACCACGGCCACCGGAGGTGTACCAGAGGTTAATTTTGCCTGGGCTGGGGGCAAAGTTGCGGTCGGGGTCTTCGGCGTTGATGCGGCACTCGATGGAGTGGCCACGGGGCTTGGCGTTGCGGACGTGCTCGGAGAGCGGCAGGCCTGCGGCGATGCGGATCTGCTCTTTGATGAGGTCGCAGCCATAGACTTCTTCGGTGATGGGATGCTCCACCTGGATGCGGGTGTTCATCTCCATGAAGTAGAAGTTCTCGCAGGCGTTATCGACGAGGAATTCGATGGTGCCGCAGTTTTCGTAGCCGATCTCTTTGCAGAGCTTGATGGCGGCATCGCCCATCTTTTTGCGGAGTTTGTCGGGGAGCTTGGGCGAGGGGCATTCCTCGATGATCTTCTGGTTGCGGCGCTGCATGGAGCAGTCGCGCTCGCCGAGATGGACGACGTTGCCGTGGGAGTCCGCGACGATCTGGAATTCGATGTGGTGGGGCTTATCGACGAGCTTTTCCATGTACATGGAGCCGTCGCCAAAGCACTTCATGGCCTCTAGGGACGCAGCCTGAAAGGAGGAGATGAGCGTGGCCTCATTGAGCACGGGGCGCATGCCGCGACCGCCGCCGCCGGCGCTGGCTTTGATCATGACGGGGTAGCCGATTTTCCGTGCCCAGTGGAGGGCTTCTTCCTCGGTGGTGATGAGGCCGTCGGAGCCGGGGGTGACAGGGACGCCGGATTTCAGCGCGGTGGCGCGGGCGACGTTTTTGTCGCCCATCATGGAAATGACGCGGGCGGAGGGCCCGATGAACTTGATTTTGCACTTGTCGCAGACTTCCGCGAATTCGGCCTTTTCGGAGAGGAAGCCGTAGCCGGGGTGGATGGCGTCCACGTTGGCGATTTCAGCCGCAGAGATGATGCGGGAGATTTTCAGGTAGCTCTCGCTGCTGGGGCCAGGGCCGATGCAGATGGCCTCGTCGGCGAGGTGGACGTGCATGGAGTCCACGTCGGCTTCGGAATAGACGGCGACGGTTTTGACATCGAGTTCTTTGCAGGCACGGATGACGCGGAGGGCGATTTCACCACGGTTGGCGACGAGGACTTTTTTAAACATCAGAGCAGAGGGCGTAGGACTAAGAGCGAAGGGCGTGGAGGCTGAGTCAGAGGCATCAAGCGGCGAGCGGAGCGAAAAGCAGAGGTTTGGGAACTCTTTGCCCTTCGCCCTAGGGCTTTACGCTTTGAGCTCGAAGAGTGGCTGGCCGTATTGGA
The DNA here is from genome assembly GCA_016713035.1 of Verrucomicrobiaceae bacterium. Lineage (NCBI taxonomy): Bacteria > Pseudomonadati > Verrucomicrobiota > Verrucomicrobiia > Verrucomicrobiales > Verrucomicrobiaceae > Verrucomicrobiaceae bacterium. Next base: position 215,036 of record JADJPW010000002.1, on the reverse strand, counting down.
CGGGTTTACCGTCTTCGGCGAGGATGCGGGTGATGGTGCCACGGGCTTCTGCCTTGATTTCATTCATGACCTTCATGGCCTCGATGATGCAGACAGTGGTGTTTTCATCGACGCTGTCGCCGATGTTGGCGAAGGACTTTTCACCAGGGGCGGCGGAGCGGTAGAAGGTGCCGACCATGGGGGAATTCACGGTGGGGCCAGCGGGGCCGCTGCTGGCGGCTTCTGCGGCAGGGGCCGCTGTCGTGGCCGCAGGGGCCAATGCGACGGGCGCTGGAGCATGTGCGGCGACGGCGACGGGGGCTGCGGCGGGCATGCTCTTGAGCAGGTCGCGTGCGGCCTCCATGTCGCTGCCACGGCGGATTTCGAGCTTGGCGTTGTGATGCTCGAGGTGGAAGTAGGACAGATCGTTGTCTGTCATGAGACCCACGATTTCACGGATCTCACGGAGGTCAAAATTCTCAGAGGACGAGGAGGAGGAAGCGGCGGCCGGCTTGGACTTAGGAGTGGATTTGGCGGCGGCTTTCTTGGTGTTGCGTTTGGGCATGTCGGGAATGGTTTGATGCGCTAAGCGAGTCGGATGCTAGCGGGCTGATTCCCAGGTGGCAAGATCAAAGGCGAGTGGCTGGTCAAATGCCCAGCAGCCTGATCCGTGGTGGTGGGCACGAGGGCGGTGGGCGCTGGAGAGGCGTTTTGTCATGCAGGGGCTTTTTTCCATGCTATCACGGACACCCGCCTTTTTTCACCCCTCCCCCCTGCCCCAGCTCTGCGCATGTCTCCCCCTGTCACTCCTGCCGTCATCACCGCGAAGGATTTGCGCCTGCAATTTGGCCTTCAGCAGGTTTTTCAAGATGCGACGATGAGCATTCATGAGGGCGAAAAGCTCGGCCTCGTCGGTCGGAATGGCAGTGGCAAGACCAGCCTGATGCGCATCCTCATCGGCGCCGAAAAGGCGGACAGTGGCATCATTTCGCGGCGTCAGGGGCTGATCGTGAGCCATCTCGCCCAGGAGTTCACTCTGGATGAGGATGCGAGCGTGGTGGAAAACATCCGCGCAGGGGCATCGCAGCTCCTGGATATGATCACCCGCTATGAATCGGGCGATGTGAAGGGGGACCAGGAGGCGGAGCTGCTGCATCAGATCCAGATGCATGATGGCTGGGGGCTGGAGACACGCATCGCGACAGCGATGAATGAACTCGGTGTGCCCGCAGGGGACCGCGCAGTGCGTGGTCTCTCTGGTGGGGAAAAGCGCCGCGTCGCTCTGGCCCGCACACTGGTCGCGCGGCCAGATTTGTTGCTGCTCGATGAGCCTACGAACCACCTGGACGCTGAGTCGATCGAGTGGCTGGAGATTTTCCTGCGTGATTACGCTGGGGCGCTGCTTTTCGTCACGCATGATCGCTATTTCCTCGATCGTGTGGCCACACGCATCATCGAGATCGACGACGCACGCATTTACAGCCATCCAGGGAATTACAGCGACTATTTGGAGAGCAAGGCCGTGCGTGAATCCATCGAGGCAGGCACGGAGCGGCGGCGGCAGAGCTACTTGCGGCATGAGCTGGAGTTTGTCCGTGCTGGCGTCAAAGCCCAGCGCAGCAAAGCACGCACACGCCTGGATGAGTACGACCGTGTGGCCGCTCTGGATGCGCCAGAGGCAGAGCTGGTCATGGACCTCATCATCCCGCCAGCTCCAGCACTAGCAAATATCGTCGTCGAGACAAACAATCTCGGTGCCCGCATCGACGACCGCTGGCTCTTTAGCCATCTGAATCTCGCCTTTGAGCCCGGCACCTGCACGGGCATCATCGGGCGCAATGGCCTGGGCAAGACCACGCTGCTACGCATGCTGATGGGCCGCACGGAGCCGAATGAGGGCACCGTCACCATCGGCAAGCGCACGGTCTTCAACTACGTGGACCAACAGCGCCTGCTGCTCAATCCAGAGAACAGTGTCATGGAGGAAGTCGCGGGCCCAGGGGCCGACTTTGTCCACTTCGGCGATGAGAAGCTCCACGTCCGCACCTACCTGCGGCGCTTCCTCTTCACCGATGAACGAGCCACTATGCGGGTGAAGGAGCTCAGCGGCGGTGAGCAGAGCCGCGTCCTGCTGGCGAAGATCCTCCGCCTCGGTGGGAATTTCCTCATTCTCGATGAGCCCACGAACGATCTCGATCTCCAGACCATGCGTGTGCTGGAGGAGGCCGTGCTGGCCTTCAAGGGCTGCGCACTCGTCGTGAGCCATGACCGCTGGTTCCTCGATCGTGTGTGCGACCGCATCCTGGCTTTTGAGGGGCATGGCCGCATCCATGAATGCGCGGGGAACTACAGCTACTACCAGGAAAAACGTGCCAAACAGGCCGCAGCGGAGGTCTCCATCGTCCAAGTGAAGGTCGAAAAGCCCAAAGCAGCGCCCACGGCCAAAGTGCGCAAAATGAGCCAAAAAGAGCAACGTGAGCTCGCAGCGCTGGAAGCCGAGATCGCCGCCCAGGAGGCCGAAATCGCCGAAAAAGAGGCCCAACTGGCTGATCCCACCTTTTACGCCAAACTGGGCGCAGACACGCAGAGCCACTTTGATGCCCTGGAGGCCCAAAAAGCCAGTTTAGAGGCCAAATTCACTCGCTGGGCCGAGCTAGAGGAGATCAAAGCCACCTGCGGCGTGTGAAATCCACCGCCACTAGGCAGTTTTTAAAACCTGCCAGCAAAGATCAAGCGAAGCAAAGTAGCCATCTCGCTCCGCCGAGATGAGCTGAAGGCTTTCGCCAGCATGCACGATGTGCGGATATCGTAAACCAGTGGGTTTGCAACGCGTCCGGCTCATCTCGCGGAGCGAGATGGCTACTTTGCTGGCGCCTTTTTCGTTGCCTGTGGACGATTTTCAAACACCGCCCACCAAGTTGTTCTGAGCGCAGCGGAGACTCAGCGCTCACTCCAAAAGGCACCCGAGGAGAGGCCGACGTGCCAGCTACGCAGATGCATGTCGCTGTAGTCGGTCTTGCCCATGGCACCGATGAGCCGCGTGCCGGTGTGGCGCTTCCACTCACCGCTCATGCTTTCGGCAGTGTGGCAGCCCCAGCTCTTGCAGTAGGCATTGCGGGCAAAGGAGCTGCCTTTGATCCGGCCTAACTGGGACTGATGCAGCCAGCAGGTGGAGGTGGCGTAGGTGTCGCTGCTGTAATCAAACATGAAGCTGTATTTGTTCGAGTGACCGAAGTACTCGAAGCCGCTGATCTTGGTGCTCCAGCGGCTCATGCCGCCATTGATGTAGCGGATGAGCTCATCGGTGCTGCGGAACCACACCAGCTTGATGAAGGGGTAAGCCTTTGGCACGCTCTCCACATTATGCGTGTGGGGCTGCCGCTCGGAGGCACCACGGCGCACGTAGCCATCACGGTACACCAGCCAGGTGATGTGTGTGCCTGCGGGTGCGGTCTTGTGGATCTCCTGCATGCGCACGCGGGCGGTGCGGATGAAGTTCCCCCACCAGCGGTCATGCTGCTCACCGGGCTTTCGCAGGTCCTCAAACTGCCGCACAGCAGGCCCGCCGCTGACGACGATGTACTCCGTGTCCGCCAGCGCCGGAGTGGCGATGGCGGTGAGGAAGAGGGCAAAAAGAAACCGCATAAGCATGATGGTCGCAGGAGATTACTTGGTTTCGATGAGCTTGAAGTTCTTGAACTGCACGACCATGGGCGGCCCTTGATGGATCTGGAGAGCGAGCAGGCCTTCCTTCGGCGCATTGGCGCTGTCGTCGTCGGTCACGTCGATGGTCTGCATGCCGTTGATGAAGTGCTGCACATGGTTGCCTTTGGCGATGATTTTGTAGTCATTCCATTGCTCTTCTTTGATGGCGGCCTGGATGGCCGCGGAGTCGCCGACGCTGCCAGTGACTTCCACGGTGGGCTTTTTGCCATCTGCGCCGGGCTTGATGACGGTTTTTTCACCACGCTTGGCGAGGATGCCGCGGCCTCTTTCTTCATAAAGGATGCCACTGTAGGTCTTGCCCGCCTCGAAGTCGGCCTGATAGCCGCTGATGATCGGGCCGAACTCTCCAGGAGTCAGCTCCTTGCTGCGGTATTGCACACCGGAGTTCCCTTTTTCGATGCGGTATTGGAAGGTGAGCTCGAAGTCGCTGACCTTGCCTGCTTTCCAGACGAGGAAGGTATTGTGCTTGATGATGCCTTTGGCGGGATTGGCCGGATCAGCAGGTGTGATGCCGGTGATAGCGCCGTCCTTCACGCTCCAGAGGTCTTTATTGCCCTCCCAGCCTGTGAGGTCTTTGCCATTGAAGATTTCGACTTCGCCAGCGGCGGCGGTCAGAGTGAGTGCAGCGAGGGTGATGAACGTGAGGAGCGGTTTCATGTGTGGATGATGGAGCAGTGAGGGTTTAACGCGCCTGCGCTACGCTGTCTAGCGTGGCTTGACTGCGATGGAGCAGTCCCCTACGCTCGTGCGACCATGCACTCCCGACTCCTCGCGCTCCTCGTCGTCTGCACTGCCGCCGTGTATGGCCGCGAGTGGTCTAGCTCTGACGGCAAAAAGACCTTTGAGGCCACCTTCGTCGCGGTGCAGGGGGAGAAGCTGGTGCTCGATAGCGGTGGCGGCAAAAATGCAGCCTTCCCGCTGGCGGCCTTTTCCGCAGCGGATCGTGAGTTTGCCAAAAATGCGCAGTACATCACTGAGGCGGCGACCAAGCTGGGACCGCAGGCTTTGGAGTTCTCCCACCGCGTGGAGGATGGCAGCGGGTGGATTTGCCGCCTAGCGCTGCCCATAGACCCAAAGGCCACCACGCGGCTCTACACGGGAGAGACGATCTTTCTCGTCACCGCAGACTCCTCCGCGCATCGCCAGGGGGAGCGCATGGAGGGCCGCATGCTCTACGGAGCCGGTGGACGCACCTACCACCCGCTCCAGGGCGATGCCGCGATGGTGCGTGCCTTTGCGCTGAGTGCGGAGGAGGCCACTCGTGTGTGGAGTGAGGTCATGGCCGCCAGCGGTGGCGATACCGCCAAGCAGGCCCCGAACGTGATCGAGCCGGATGTGCAAATCATCACGCGCATCGGCTTCGGGGTGGTGATCGGCAAAAATGGCCTCACCGCCATCGACCCCGAGCTCGCGAAGGACGCGAAGACACTGGTCATCCATCACGATGGCAAAGACCACGTTGCGACGCCTTTTTTCCCCAAAGATAAAGCCGGGGCCGACATCAAAACGCCAGACATCATGCTCCTCACCAGCGCAGTGCCGGTGGAGCCCGCCCGCATCGGCACCAAGAAGACGCCAGAGGTGGGCATGCCCATTTTTGCCCTCAGTTATGAGCTCAAATAGCACGAAAAAAGGCCTCTACGCTCGTCCCACGGTCACACGCGGCATCGTCAGCCGTTTTGGCAGCAGTGGCAGCTTCGAGCATGATGCGCGGCTGACGCCGGAAAATCCCGGCGGCTACGTCATCGGCGAAAAGGGCGATGTTTTCGGCTTTTTCTTCCAAACTCAGACCACAGGCCGCAAAAGCACCCGGAGCAGCAGCGCATCTGAAAAAGACCCCACGTCCGTTCTCGGCTCCTGCGTGGGCACGGCGGCCATCTCGGCCCTCTTGGAGAAAATCCCCGGCCAGACCGGCCTGCGCAGCGGATCACTCACCGATGACATGGAGGCCACTGGGAAGACCCTACTCGCCTCCAGCGTGCTCGTCATCGCCACCACAGAGGTCGCCCAGCCACGCAAGCTCGCCAGCGCAAAATCCCCCGCCCCCACCGCCCCACCCGGCACCGATCCGCCCGCAGGCTGGAGCCTCAGCAAAGCCGGTGTGCGCCACAACGCGAAATGCCAATACTACAACGCCCAATTCCCCTGCCAGCCCACCGACGGCCGCCCCTGCAAAGTCTGCGGCGGCTAACCTCTATCTTCTCTCATCTATCTTCTCTCATCTGTCTTCTCCCAGCTCCCCGCTCCCATGAACGTCCACCACCTCGAACTCTTCTACTTCGTCGCCCGCCACGGCGGCGTCAGCGCAGCGGCGCGGGCCATGCCCTATGGCATCCAGCAGCCAGCGATCAGTGCGCAGATTCTCCAGCTCGAAGACACCCTGGGATGCACGCTCTATCAGCGGCGGCCATTCCAGCTCACGCGTGAGGGCCAGTTGCTCTACGATCACATCACACCCTTCTTTAAAGGGCTCGATGATGTGGCCGAGCGTATCCGTGGTGGCGGCGAGACGCGGCTACGCATCGCCGCGCCAGAGATCGTGCAGCGTGAGTACTTGCCAGAGCTCTGTGCCCGCATGCGCCGCCGCGTGAAGGGCTTTCATTTCACCCTCACAGAGGGCCGCCAGCACAACATCGAGCAACTCCTTGCCACGCAGGAGATCGACCTCGGACTCTCCACCCTCACCGAAAAGCCACCACCCAACATCGAGACACGCGAGCTGCTGCGCCTACCGATGTGCCTGCTCGTTTCAAAAAACACCGGCTACAGCAAAGCCTCGCAGATCCTCGATGCCGACCGCATCGACCTACCGCTCATCGCATTGGATGCCGTGGATGCGCTCGTGCGCGAGTTTCAGTCCGCACTGCGCCAGCGCGGCGCAGAATGGATCACCAGCCTGGAGGTCGGCAGCCTCGATACCGTCGCACGCTACGTCGCAGGCGGCTTTGGGGCCGGATTATCGCTGCACATGCCCCGCGTGCCGCAGCCAGACGGTGTAAAGATGCTCCCGCTGCCCGATTTTCCCGCCATCGCCTTTGGCGCGATGTGGATCGGCCGCCTCACCCCGCTCGGCGAGCAATTCATCGAAGAAGCCCGCGCCATGGCCGCGGAGATGTGAGTGCCTAGCGGAAAAAACAGCTCCCACCAGTGGAACACGACTTGAGAGAATCATCAGCGGCACGTTGTTTTCACCACACACACACTTTTTCATGCGCCCACTCGTCCTCCTCTCCTGCTGCCTCCTCCTCAACGCCGATCTGCTTGCCGCTGGCAAAGAAATCGAAGGTGAACGCGCCGCCGCCACCACCGCTTGCCCCACACCCGAGGAAGCCCGCGCCAAAATGAGCGTCCCGGAAGGCTACGAGGTCCGCTGCTTTGCGCATGAGCCGATGGTGCAAAATCCCGTCGCCATGACCTGGGATCACCGTGGCCGACTCTGGGTCGTGGAGGCCTACGAATACCCCGAGGGCACACCGCTCCCCGTCGAGCAGCGCCCCTTCGGCGCAGAGGCCAAGGATGATCAATACCACCCCATGCCAAAGCTGGGTGACAAGATTCCCCGCGACCGCGTCATCATCCTCGAAGACACCGACAACGACGGCGAGGCCGACAAGCGCACCGTCTTCGTCCAGGGCCTCAATCTTGCCTCCGCGATCATCTGTGGCGATGGCGGCATCTACATCGGCCAGCAGCCGCATTTGATCCACTTCCGCGATGACGACGGCGACGACCAACCGGATGCCTGGCGTGTCGTTTTGACCGGTTTTGGCCGCGAAGACACGCACGAGCTTGTGAACAGCTTCTGCTGGGGCCCCGACGGCTGGCTTTATATGACCCACGGCGTCTTCACGAACAGCAAAGTCCGCCGCCCCGGCCAGCCGGAAAGCGAAGGCTTCAAATTTGATGCGGGCATTGGCCGCGCACGCCCGATGAGCCATGAAAAAGAAGCGAAATGGGAGTTCGAAGTCTTCGCCGATGGCACCAGCAATCCATGGGGCTGCGACTACGACGCTGCGGGGAACTTCTTCGTCAGCGCCTGCGTCATCGACCACTTCTTCCACATGGCTCCCGGCGGCATCTACGTGCGCCAAGGCGGTGCGCCGGAGAATCCGTACGCGTATGAGCTACTGCCCAGCATCGTGAAACATAAACACTTCCGCGCCGCCTATGCCGGCGTGCAGATTTATCAAGGCGGACGTTATCCCGCCGACACGCACGGCCACGCCTTCATCGGCAACATCCACGACAACGCCATCCACGAGGAAGTGCTCACGCCCGTCGGTGCCACCTTCAAATGCGAGCCGCGTCGCGACTTCCTCCGTGCCAACGACGGCTGGTTCCGCCCCGTCAGCACCCAGACCGGCCCCGATGGCTTCCTCTGGATCATGGACTGGTGCGACAAGTATCCCTGCTACCAAAACGCCAAGGCGAATCCCGAAGGCGTGGACCGCCAATACGGCCGGATTTGGCGGGTGGTGCATGGGCAGGAGAAAGGAGCGCGGACACTCCTGTCCGCCGCGAGCGAAGCGAGCCCCCAAGATGCGGACAAGAGTGTCCGCGCTCCCCCCGACCTCAAAAAACTCTCCACCGCCGACCTCGTCAAAACGCTGGAGCATCCCAACAACTGGATGCGCCGGATGGCGAGGAGGATGCTGGTGGAGAGGAATGAATCTTCGCTCAATGCACAGTTGATCGCTGATGGCATCAACTCGGCGAAACCGCTGATCTCACGTATTGAAAGCGTTTGGGCGGTTGCGGGCAGACGAATGCCAACCCTGCAATTGGTTGATGCACTCGCAAAAGACCGCGAGCCATCCTTGCGCATATGGGCCGCACGTCTCACGGGCGAATTCCCTGATGCCACTCTGGTGCCAACTGATGATCGAGAGCAACCCAGCGGGAAAAAGGTGAAGCTGGTCGAATGGCCTTCGATGACGCAACTCTGTTCAGACCCCGAACCTGCCGTCAGGATCGCTGCATCGATAGCTGCTCGAAAGCACTTTGGATTGCTGCTTACAGTCGACAGTGAACGTCTTCCTGGATTTAGAACCTCCGGGCAGTTCTTCCACAACTCAATGGACTACTGGCGTCCGTTGTTGGTATCATCGTCCACGACGAACGATGCTGTTCTGTCCCAGGCTATCTGGATGCTGATGGAAGGACGCATGGAGGCTTATGCGGAAGCACATCTCAACACACTCGCTGAGACAGCTCCTGCCACCCAACCTTTGTCGAGAATCTTGACACTCAAGACAATGCGCCGGCTCTGCGACACGCGGAAGGCGGAGAACCTCGATCTCGCGGTAGAGTTTTGCGACAAGATCGCCGCTCACGACATCCTCCTCGCGCATGCGCTCGATGGCCTCGTGAAAGGCCAAGAAGGTGGCGTGATCAAGCCGGTGAAGGATGCCTCGGCCAGTCTCGCGAGGTGGCGTGCGTCGTCGAATGCGGACGTGCGGAAGCATGCGCAGACGCTCGCGGTGCTGTGGGGCGATGAAGTGGCGGTGAAGGAGATGATCGTGGCACTGCACGATGCCTCGAAGCCGGAGAAAGATCGCATCGCGGTGCTGCAATCGCTGCAGAAGGTCAAAACGGACGCGGTTAAGGAAGGCCTCAAGCCGTTGCTGGCTCCAGGCACCTCCACCACGCTCGCCGTGGCGGCGATTCGTGCGGCGGCGGATCTCGGGGGCGACGAGTTCGTGCTGCCTTTGATTGCGCAAGCTGCATCCAAGGACTTCCATGTGCGCAACGCTGCCATTGAGGCGCTTTCGAGCCGCTCCGATTGGACAAGAGTGCTTCTCAAAGGCATTGCCGATGGTTCAGTCCCTTCCGCAGGCTTTCCCGCGCCGGTGCGGCGTGCATTGGCGACGAGCAAGGACAAGGGCATCCGCGATCTCGCCTTCCAAGTGCTCGGGGCCTGGCAGGATTCGTCGGAAGATGTGAAATCCCTCATCGCGGCGAAGAAGCAGGCCTGTCTCACGGGCGAGCCGGATCTGGCGAATGGTAAGCTGCTATTCACGGCGACGTGCATGGTCTGCCACGAGTTCCACGGCGGCGGGCAGAAGGTGGGACCGGACCTCATCGGCAGCGGACGCAGCAACTTGGATGCGCTTTTGGCCAATGTGATCGACCCCAATCAAATCATCGGCAACGGCTACGAAAACATCACCGTGAGCACGAAGGACGGTCGCACGCTCGCGGGACGCATCGTGGAGGACACGCCGGGGCATGTGAAGCTGCTCGGGGCCGGCGGTGCGGCGCAGATCGTCCCACGCGATCAAATCGCCACGCTCACGAATACGAAGCAGAGCCTCATGCCGATGGGATTCGGCGGTTTGCCGGATGCGGCGTTCCGCGACCTCGTTTGGTATATTCTCGCTCCGCAGGAAGAAGGGCCGCTCACACCCGAAAAGAAGAAATTGCTCATCCAAGGCGTCGAACTGCCTGAAACGGCCTCCAAGCCCAAAGGCACCAATTGGCGTGCCATCGACTGGGAGAGCGTCAGCCTGTGGAATCCCGAGTGGAAGGTCTCCGCGCCCGATTTTGAGCGTACACCGGTCAAACTGGCCGAATACCACGGCAAAACGAACGTGCTGCTCATGCACCCCTTCCCGGATAAGAAGACGCCCGCGAGCTTTGAGCGAAAGCTGAAGGTCGAGAAGGCGAAACTGACCTTCAACGTAGCGGCGGATGATCGCGGCGATTGGGTGGTCAAAGTTTTGGTCAACGGTCAAGAGGTCAAGACGATGACCGTGGATCATGAAAAGCCGCGATGGAAGACGGTGGAGGTCGATTTGACCAAGTGGAAGGGCCAGGAGGTCACGCTGCGCCTCGAAGGCCACGCCAATGGCTGGAGCATGGAGTTCGGCTACTGGCACGGCATCACACTGGAGTGATTCTGGAGGGCTGCTGCTGCTCGTTATGGCTCCATTGAGAAAAACAATGACCGACTAACGCCGCTCTGTGACAGACTGCGGCGATGAAAGACAGTACCCACCACCGATGGCTCCATACACAACTCCCGCTCTGGGAACGCGAGGGGCTACTGAGCACCGAAAATGCCGCCGCACTGCGTCAGCGGCATCCCGTGAATCAAGAGGGCATCGGGCTAGCCCAGCTTTTCATGGGCTCTCTCGGTGCCTTGCTCATTGGCTCAGGCTTGATCGCCTTATTGGCCTATAACTGGGATGACTTCTCTCGACCAGCGAGGTTGATGTGTGCTTTTGGCCCCTTGTTGATCGCGCAGGTCATGAGTTTTTTTGCCCTGCGGGCAGGAGACGCCTGCCCCACCTGGGTGCGGGAAAGCGCCGCACTGCTCCAAATGCTCACCGCCGGGGCCTGTCTGGCTCTGGTGTCTCAGATTTACAACATGGGTGGTGACTGGCCGGATTTCCTTTTTGGGTGGCTGTTGTTGGGCCTTCCGTTGATTTGGAGCATGCGGAGCACGGCTGTTTCCATTCTCTATTTATTAGGGATCGCAGTGTGGGCCGTGAACCAGCCCCAACCAAGTTTGGTCTGCTATCCACGCCCCAAGCCCTATCCGCTACTGCTGCTGGGTTTGCTCCCGCTATGGCCCGGCTGGAAGCTGGAGAAGGACTTATCCATACCGATGCGTTGGATCTGGGCCTCCAGTGCCATTTTCGGATTCTTTGCAGCCGCCCATAGTGCTCAAAGTTGGAACGACGGAAGTTATTGGCGGCATTTCGAGGATACCGTCTGGCTTTGGGCACTGACGTCCGTGGTTTTTGTTTTGTTACCCATGTCTCGTGGTGCTGCTGAGGCCCCACTGCGGCAAAAGCCGCACCTGGTGCTCGGTGGCCTTTTTGTTTTCGGCTACGCCTTGATCATGACATTGCCAAATTCCGCCCAGGAGGTGATGCGCGGCTTCTCCGCAACGACGCGGACACCCTGGGGGTGGCTGCTGGTAGTGCTGACAGTGTTCTTTGGCATTCTTGCAGCCCGACAGCGGCGCTATGCCGTGCTGGCTGTGGGAGCGACATTGCTGACGCCACTCTTTGCTCTTTTGGCGGGGACGCATGCTGCTGCATGGCTGCCGTGGCTATCGACGCTCTATCTCGCTGTCCTGGGTGTCGGGCTGATCATCTTGGAATTCACCGGTAGACAGGGAGCTCCGCGTCTGGGAGCCACACTTCTCTGCATTCTCATTCTCGCACGCATGTTGGAGAGTGAGCTGTCTCTTTTGGTGAAAGGCACAGCCTTCATCCTCATCGGCGTGGCATTCCTTGTCTTTAACATCGCTGTCAGTCGCCTAAGCCGTCAGAAAACAGTCTCCCTGTCATGAAAGCCATCCCTCTCCTCCTTTTCCTCTTTGCGGTGCTCGTGCAGTGGGCCGCTCCGCTGTCCCAAATCTGGACGCATGAGCGAGTCCTCGCGGATGGCGCTCTCCTCCGCCTCAAATGCGCCGCGCCAGATCCCTACGATCCGCTGCGTGGTCGCTACCTCGCCGTCAGGCCGGTGGAGGACACTGTCGCCTCGTCTGCATCGGATTCCTACGACACACCGCTCTATGTGACGTGGACCACGGGTGAGGACGGACTTGCCCGCCTGGCAGCAGCTACGCGTGAAAAACCGACCCAAGGCGATTTTGTGAAGGTTCTTTCACGCTCTCACTCGGCAGGCATCACGCACATCCGCTGGCCCTTTGACCGCTTTTACATCAATGAAAAGCTCGCACCCGAGGCGGACAAGTGGTTCGCAGAAACGGTGCGTGATGCCAAAGGCGTCATCGCCGAGGTGCGTGTGCTCGATGGTCGTGCGGTGCTGCAGGATCTCACGTTCGACGGGAAGTCCTTTCGCGAGATCCTGAAGGGACGGCTGGTGAAGTGACTCAAATCTTCACTTCCCAGCCTTTGCGGTAGCTCTCGCGGCCCCAGAGCTTCTGCGCAGCTGGATTGTCGATGATTTTGCCCGTCTTCGGATCACAGCGAACGACGGTATTGGTGCGGTAGGCCATGTTCCCGAGGTGGCAGAGCATGGTGCTCTTTTGGCCCTCGTCGATGGGGCTATTGAGCTGCGCTTCACCACGGATGGCATCGAGGAAGTTGCCGATATGGGCTTCATCACCGCCCGTGTTGGCCGCTTTGCCCTGGCTGATCTCCACGCCTTTCGGATCATAGATCGTCCAGGTCGTGCGAGAGACGGCCATGCTGCCGTTATCGCCGTAAAACATCACTTCACCCAGGTTTTTCTCCGCCGCACGCGGATGCGAGCTGCTCTGCACCCACTCACAGCCAGCGTGACCGAAGTCATAGACCGCCGTGCCGGTATCTGGCGTCTCCTGTGCATCCTCAAAGAAGTAGCGCCCGCCATTGTAGGTCACACGCAGCGGATACTCGCCCTTCAGGCCCCAGCGCAGGATGTCGAGGCTATGGATGCCGTTGTTCCCCAGTTCACCGTTGCCCCAGTGCCAGAACCAGTGCCAATCGTAGTGCACCATGCTTTTGAAATCGCGGCTAGCATCGTCTGGCACGGGGCCCTGCCATAGGTCGTAGTCGAGCCCCTCTGCCGCAGGCTTTTCGTTCTTCGCTACGGTGCCGCGTTTGTTGTAATAGGTCGCACGGCCATAGCGCACTGGGCCGATGGCACCGCCATGCAGCGCGGCGATGGCGTCCTTCATCCAAGTGCGGCGCTGATTGCCCATCTGCACACGGCGGTCGTATTTCTGTGCTGCGGCGACGATCATCTCTGCCTCCTGCGCAGTCTGGCTGCCGGGTTTTTCCACATAGACATGCTTCCCAGCCTGCATGCAGAGCAGTGCGGCCGGTGTGTGCCAAAAATTCGGCGTCGCGATGAAGACGGCATCCAGCGTCTTATCATCCAAGAAGGTGCGGAAGTCCTTCACGCCCTGACAGGACACGCTCTGCTTATCATGGACGACCTTGAGCCCATTCTCCAAGCGCTTCGGGTCCACCTCTGCGAGGTAGGCGATCTCCACGTTCGGCAGCTTGAGCAGAGCGCCGACATGGCCCATGCCACGTCCCAGGGCCACCACGGCCACCTTGAGCTTTTTCGTAGCCTGATCGGCAGCGCGGAGTTTTGAAAGCGTGGAGGCTGCGGCCAGCGCAGTCGATTGATGGATGAAAGTGCGGCGGTTCATGAGTGTGCCCAGTCCAATCGCACGATGCGGAGGGCCTCTTGCGTGGGCGGGGCATTTCCGGCAGACCAAAACATCTCTCCACACCGCCCTTGCCAGCGGCGAAACATGCTCTAATACTCGCGGCCCCGAGAGATAGGCCAACATAGCTCAGCGGTAGAGCAGCGGTTTTGTAAACCGCCGGTCGTCGGTTCAATTCCGACTGTTGGCTCCACTCTCCGGTTTCACGCCTTCCCGCGTTCCTTCAAAAACGTGCGGTGGTGGACGTTCACGAAATCGGGGTCTCTCGCACGCACCATGGCGTCCTCTAGGGTGATGAAGCCGTAGTTCGTTAGGTGCGTGAGGCTATCATCGATGGTGTGCATGCCGTCTATCCCGCCGATCTGGATCAGATTCGGCAGTTGTGTCAGCCGTTTCGAGCGGATGCAGGAACAGATCGCGCTATTTCCCACCATGACCTCGGAGGCCATCACACGACCTGGCTCGTCGCGGCGCACGATGAGGGACTGGCAAATCACCCCACGCAGCGAGCTGGCGAGCTGTGAGGCTACGAAGTCCTGCTGCTCCTCTGGAAAGGCATCCAGGATGCGCAGGATCGTGCTCGGCGCATCATGCGTATGCAGCGTGCTGATGACGAGGTGGCCCGTCTCGGCGGCGGTGAGGGCGGTGCGCATCGTCTCTAGGTCACGCAGCTCGCTCACCACGATGACGTCGGCATCCTGGCGCAGGGCACTTTTGATCGCGGCAGCAAAGGTATGCGTATCTGCGCCCACCTGGCGCTGGCGGATCACGCTTTGCCCCGGTGTGAAGAGGTACTCGATCGGGTCTTCGATGCTGACCACATTCGCCTTTCGCGTATTGCAGATGTGCTGGGTGAGGGCGGAGAGAGTGGTCGTTTTGCCACAGTTGCTCGTGCCCGTGACTAGCACGAGGCCGTCACGCATCTTCGTGAAGTTCTCCACCGTCGGTCCGTGCCCTAGATCACGGATGGCGGGGATCACATTCGGGATGTAGCGGAAGGAGGCCTCGATGCGCCCCATCACATAGCAGGCATTGCCACGGAAGCGCCCCAGGTTTTCCACCTGGATGGCGAAGTCCAGCTCCCACTCACGCTCCAGCTTTGCGCGTTGGTTTTCTTTCAGCACCTCAAAGATCAGCTCACGCACATCCGTCATTTCCAGCACCTCATCCACCACAGCCTCCAGCACGCCATTGATACGCCCCATGGGCGGACTGCCTACGCTGATGTGTAAGTCAGAGCCGTTCCGGTCGATGACCATGAAGAGATACTCGATGAGGTCGTGGGTGCGCATGACGGGGTGGGGATAAAGGATGATCAGTGCGGTGAGCGGAGCTCCATGTCATCATGAGATGCCCCGCGCTGCACGGCGGAACTCCGCTTCATTTCCACAGGAGGCGATGGCGGTCGGTTCATCGATCATGCCAGCCTCATACGCGGCCACGATGGACTGGAGAAAGGTGCGGCAGTTCGGATCATTCGCACGGCTCATGTATTCATTGATGTCGCCGACTTGGCGGCGGGCGATCCAGTCACGCACGGCCCCGCCGTTTTGCAGATGCTCCACCAGCAGTTTTAGGTTCCCCTGCACATCCGGCACCAGCTTCTGACACAGCACACCCACGAGCTGGTGGGAGAGCAGATGCAGGCCGATGCCCACTTGATCTGCGGGGAAGAGATTCACAAAGCGCTCCATCGTATCCGCCACGGTGGCGCTGTGCATGGATGCCAGCACGAGGTGTCCTGTCTCACAGGCCTGCAGCGCGGTGAAGGCCGTGTCGTAGTCACGGATCTCACCCACAAAGATCACATCCGGTGCCTGGCGCATCGCTGCGCGGAGGCCACGTGGGAAACTGGGCGTGTCGCGGCCCACCTCACGCTGCGTGAACATGCTGCGGTTGTTCGTGAAAATGTATTCCACCGGGTCCTCGATGGTGACGATGTGGCGGGCCACGTTTTGATTCATCCAGTGCAGAGTGCCCGCCAGTGTGGTGGACTTCCCTTGGCCCGTGGAGCCCGTCACCAGCACCATGCCGTGCTCCTGCAGCGCCCAGCGAGTGAGCAGCCACTCTGGAGCACCCAGCATGCTCAGAGAGGGCATATCCGTGCGTACACGGCGCAGCACGCTGGCCAACTTACCCAGCACCTTATGCAGATTCACGCGGAAGCGCACACCCGTACGACTGGTGATGCCAGTATCCACATCCTGGTCCTTCATGGTGTCCCCACCACATGCTTGCCATAGACCGGCCAGTTGCGGCAGCAGCAGTGGCTCGTCGCCGAAAATCATGAGCTGCTCATTGATCTTCATGCGCGGCACCTCGCCTTCTTGGAGGAAAATATCGCTCGCGCTGTGGTCCTCAGCAGCTTGGAGAATGTCATCAATGGAAATAGCCATGCGCGGAGAATGCTAGCGGTTGCTCTACTCACTCACAAGCCCGCTTTGCTGCATTCGTTTCATAAAAATCAGCCCCGCCGACGTGTGAACCGCGCCAGCAGCCCCCACACCAGCAGTGCAGCCCCCAGCGCGATCCATCGCGCCGTGGAGTTCGCCTTAGGCGCGGGTTTCAGCGTCAGTTCTAGCACTGCATGGTCTTTGAGCTTGGTGAAATGATGTGCCTCACCTCCCGTCGGCAGCGTGAGGGCCAGCGAATGCTTCCCCGTGGCTTTGCCAAAGTAGCCCTGTTGCGGTGCAACAGGAGGCTCTGTTGGCTTGGGGGCTGGTACGGCTGCCGATAGATTCGCTTTGAGCTGCGCGGGCTGGTTTAGATCCACAAAGCCACCGGCATTATTGAATGCATTCCCGCGTGCCGTGGAGTTCAGCGTATTGGCACCGAGCATCACCTGTCCACTTTGCCGTTGTGCCTGCACCGCGTTATCCAAGGCCACGCTACCCGTTCCAGAGACCGCTCCGCTTAGAGTGATTGTGTTTCCTGCCGTGATCGTGATCCCACTTCCCCCAGCGATTTGCAACTGCCCCGCATTCACCGTCGTACCGCCGAAGTAGGTATTCGCCACGCACAGGTTGTCATTGAAGACTTGGCCGCCGTTTATGCTCATAACGCCACTAAAGGTATTCGTGCCTTGCTGCTCCAGCTTGCCTGCGCCGCTCTTGTTGAGGCCCCAGGCGGTGTTGCGGTCTTTCCCACTCACAGGTGCCTGGGCTTTCTCTTTGCTCTTAAAGTTGTCATCCAACACGCGGCCTTGTTGCTCGATCTCCAGGTCCATGGCGTCTTTTTCGCCATAGCCGCTATAGCGTTTCACACTCAGCAAACTCGACAGCCCATTGCTCACGATTTGCGACAGCGTGGCCTCTTTCTTCAATTGAATCTTCTTTTGGAGGTCCTTGGCAGAGTCATACGCATTCTTCGCCTCGGCCCCAGCGACATCGGCACGCGATAGCACGCGATTCGCCTCACCTAGCTCGCTGAGCATGCCTTCGAGCTTTTGCAGTTCCTGGATTTCTTGGGCGGTGCGGTCCATGTTGCCGTCCAAATCGGCGATTTGGTGGCTTTTCGGCACCCAGACGGTCCAGGTCGTTCTTTCGGCGGAAAGGCCGTCGAGCTCGGGATCGTCGAGTTTTAGCGAATCAGGCAGTTTAGAGCCATTTTGAGCCTCAAATCGATAAATGAGCTGTACATCGACCGCGCGTTGGCCGGGGCGTGTGTGGATCAGCGGGATCAGGCGCACGCGGCGGCCTGCACGCAGTTCTTCATCCGCACGCACCGGTTCACCGCCGACGCTGACGGCGATTAAGATGGCCTTGTCTGGCAAAACGACCGGTAGGAACTGCAAGCTGCGATTGATCAGCGAATACGTCACCACATCCCAGCGCTGGCCGTCGCTGCGCAGGTGCGTCGCCACATCCGCCAGGGTGACGAGAGCGGCATTCCCCTCGGTCGAGGCGAGCTGCGTGTAGGCCAGCGTCAGCGTGCCGTCGCCCGTGGCGCGGAGGAATTGCGGCCGGGCCATCCCGGTCGGCAAATACGGCACCTGCTCGCGTGTCGCCGCCTCCAGCGCGGTCTGCGTGGTGATCTTGGCCTCGCGGGCACTGGCATTATCCAGCACGAACCACCGCGTCACACGCCCTGCGCTCGGCACCGTGCAAAAAGGCACGCTCAACTCCGCACTCAGCGGCAGATCGAGATCAAACGTGAGCGTCGTCGCGTCCAGCACATCGCTTTGGAAAGAGCAGTCGTAAATGCGCAGGCCGCCCTCCACGCGTGAGCGCATCTCCCGCAGCAGCGGGCCGCTCACCACCGCCTCCGGCAAGGCAGCGGGCAAAGTCAGGCTCACACTTCGCAAAGCACCCTGCTCCACCGTCAGACCGAGCTGCTGCGACACGCGAATGCCAGCATCACTCGCCAAAACCAGCGCCACCGTCTCCGCCGCAAAGCGTGCGGGCTGCCGCGCCAACGTCGCCAGCGTGCTCCAGGTGGCCGCATCGACCTTCAGCGCCCGTTTTTTCTCCATCGGCGGAGCGATGCCGAAGACGCTGTCCAACGCCGCCGGGTCCAGCTCCTGCAACGCCGTGCCGAGCTGCGGCAAGCGCACCTCCACCGCCGCATGTGCCACGATCAGCACCTTCGACGTGTGTTTTTCAAAACCACGCAACTCCAGCGGCTCCACCCGCCACTCCGTCACCGCCTGTGGCACCACACGCGTGATGTGCACCACGAACCGCGCCTCCGCGCCCGTTTGCGGCAGGAAGTGCACGTGCAAATCACGCCCCTCATGCTGCCACGCCGCCACCGCCGGTCCCTGCACCGCCTGCACATCATAACCCTCCGGCAGGCCCACACTCAGGTGCTGCCACACCCCGCGCTTCCGCGTCACCGTCAGCGCCGCGAGGATTTCCGCCTTTTGCTCGCTGAGTTGGAAAACGTATCCCGCATCCACCGCCCCTTGCTGCGCCGCTGCTTTCGACTCAAAACGCAACGCCGCCGTGCCCGTGAAGGCAAAGCTGCTGCTCGTCGCCGTGCTGTCCACCCGCTGCTGCGTGGCCTCCGGCAATGGTTTTAAATCGAAGCCGCCATCATGCGAAAGTGTGATGCGTTGGGAGATGCGCCGCGCGGCGGGGCGTGGGGCATCGAAGAATTGATTTCCCGCAGATTCAGGGAGGCCCGAAGATTTTTTTAATCCATCAGCAGAGGCTTGTTTGGAATCTGTGGGAGAAGCCTGAATGCTGTGACCGCTGCGCCTCACCTCCGCTCCACCGGTGATCTCATGCTGCAAATGCAGCGTGAAGTGCCGTCGTCCTGGCTCCAGGTGCGTTTCGATCTGTGCCATCGGCGCATGTTGGCCGCTGCTGAGCACGCGGATGTCGTCGAGGCGCATCGTTTCGTCATTCAGGCTGAAAGCCAGCGTCCGCCGCGTCGCACCGGGGAACTCAAACATCATGAGGGCATCCCAAGTCGGCGCGGCCAACTCCGCGAGGTGCAGCTTCGCCTCCACACTCGCGGCGGGCACCTCCGCGCTCGCCTGCTCCAGCCCGCGCACCGTGCGCTGGATGTGCAGCTCGCGGTGCACGCCGAGCGGATGCGTGAACACACGCCCGCCCGCGTCATCCACTGCCGTCAGCGCCGGTTTGTCGTTGATGCGCGGCCAGCCTTCCGACCGTCCACCGTGCAGCGCCAGCACACCGCCTGCGGAGGGCGGCAGCTTCATCTTCAGCTCCGTCCAAGCCTTCGGCATCGGCAGTGTCACCGTCAGCGCCACGGCATGCACGCCCGGTTTTTCCAAGGTGAGCACGCCATCCGTCAGCGCCGCCGCTTTGGCATTCACCGAAACCTCGCCCACCAACGCCGCCTTGCCCTCGTCCAAGCGTGCAAAAGGCAGCGCCAGCTTCGACCACTCGCCCCGCGTCACTGCCGTGATGCGTGCGGTCAAAACGAGCCCGTTTTCTTCGATGCGAGCATCATAGAGCGACTCATGGATCACCGCATGCTGCGTCGCATCGTCTTTCGCGAGGGGCTTCGGCTTTCGATTCTCCTTCGCCAACGACCACAGCCGCTGAAACTCCTCGTAACCGAGGTAGTAACGTGATGGAGCCTGCGTCAGAGGCTTCTTCGCGTCGTAAGGGACGATGACGGTGTGGGCTGCGGGGTCAGCAGGTCGCTCCTGCGCGGAAAGCGGAGAGCAAAGGGCAAAGAGACTGAGAAGCGAAGCGCGGAGAAAATTCGTCCTCGTCCTCCTACTCGAACTCGTCCTCGATCCTTCCGCGCCACAATCACCCCAGCACTCCGCGTGGCCCTGAGCCATCGACTTGGAAATTCGTTCCCCGCTTTCGATGAAGACATCGCAGATTCGAGGACGAGTAGGAGTACGAGGACGAGGACGAGGACGAAAAAGGAGGCCCAGGATAGATGAGAGCTTTGGGTTCATACCGCCACCCCCTCTCCACTCACGCTAACCTCACGCCAGGCCCCACGCTCCATGCCCCAGGCCATCACACCCGCGAGCACACGCACGACAAACATCGTCACCCAACCAAACGCAGCCGCATTCGCCAGGGCCAGCGCATCGCCCTCCAGCAGCAGGGGGAAAGCCAACGCGGCGAGGATGATGACCAGCAGCGTCGCGATCCACGGTCGTCGCCGCCACGCGATGAGCGCAAAGGCCACCATCCCTCCCAGCATCGCCAAAACCGCCACCAGCATCTGCCGATCCCACGACACATAACGCAGATGCAGCACCGGCGGAGCCTGATGCCCCGCAAAGCGCAGCAAGCGGCCCTCGGACGGCATTTCGACCGCGAGCGGGATGAGGCCGGATTTGGTGGTGAAGCTTGTGAGTTTGTCTGTCGGCTCAAATAAGCGTATTTGTCCTGGTTCGGCGTTTACTAGCGCACTTTGCGGAATCTGCGGCGCGGCAAAAGGATCGGCGGCTGCCTTCATAAAGGACTTATCAACTTCAGGGGCATTAACCATGTATTCACGCTTCCCTAGCTCCGCACTTTCGATTCCTCGACGAGCGGCGGCGCTTTGAGAATCCAAACGCAGCACGCTTTGGAATTGCGAGATGGCTTGATCGTAATTGCCCGTTTGTAAGCTTGCGTGGGCCTTGAGTAGCCCTTCATCGATGGATGGGACTACCGCTGCTAATTCAGGCCGAGTCTCTGACATGGGAGGCCTGCCCATCGTTATACTGTCGTATGCAATTGGCCCGATTTGAAAGTGAGTCGAAGTTCCATCGGAACTGTTCTTTAAATCAAGCACTCCGAGGCTCTGCAAAGCCGCCACGACCACATTCGGCACTTCTTTCGCATCCAGTGCCTCCAGCGTGGTCTCGGGCTCGGTGATGGAAAAGGTCTTTGGCGTGTGGAGGAGCCAGTTTGTGGCTAAAACAGGCACGTTGGGAGCGAGTTGCACGGGTAGGAGGTCCAGGGTGCCGCTGGGTTGCCAGGGGGTGGTTTGCAGGCGGTATTGGAGCGTGATGGTCGTCGGTGTGTTGGCGCTGCCTGCGGGCAATGGGATGGCGATGGCGTCTCCGCTACTGCGCACGGGCTTCACGGCCTCGCCGTTTGCCAGCGTGCTGAGCAAAACGGCTCCTGGGGGCAGGGTGAGCGACACAAACTGCTCACCGGTGTGCAGCAGCTCCGCGTGAGCCTCATGCAACGCGGTGCCGTGGGCGTCGAGCACGCTGGTCAGGCGCAGTTGCGTGATGACGAGCGGCGCGAGCTCGCTGTGCGCATGACGCTGCGCGGTGAGCGTCAGCGCATGCTCCGCCACGCCAAAGCTGAACGCACTCGTCACGCGGTGCCGTGGCGCATAATCCGCCACCGCAGGCGCTTTCAGCACATCCAGCGGCTGCATGCCCTGCGCTTGCGTGCTGAGTTGCGTGTCGGTGTTCGCCTCGATGATCCAAGTGCCGGTGAAGCGACGGGAGGATGGAATTTCGAGGCGGGGGAGCGTAGCGGTCGTCGTCAGCGAGTCGGCTCCGGCTTCTGCTGCCAAACTCATGCGCCAGCGGATGTTTTGCCGCCCTTTGCTCTCTTGGCGCAGAGTCAGCGTCCAAAGGCCCGTCGCTTCATCGAGCTGTTGTTCGCCGATGAGTGGGGAGGTCACGCGGAGCAGTTTCGCGGTCGCTGGCGGCAGTTTGACCTGAAAACGGCGCAACGGAGCACCGCTGATGTCGAGCGTGAATTGGCCCTCGATCTCGATGCTGCGGGCACGCGGCAGTGCATAGGCCGTGACCTCGGCGGAGAAGACCGCCTCCGCCCGCTCGACCTCGACGGTGAGCGCATGCTCCCGCAGGCCGAACCACGCCATGCGGCCCTTCACCGGCGTGAGGCGTGCATCGCGGTCTTCGAGGCCGTTGGCGCTTTTCAGCGAAACACGCCACGAGTCATCAAAATCCAGCGCCGTGTAACCCGCGACCTTCACCGCCTCTGGGATGCTCAGGTGGCCCAAGGTGAGCGTTTCAGGTGTTTTCGGCCCGCTCCAGGCTTTGAGGAGTTTTTGGCGGCTGGTGATGATGATCTTTTCACCGGTCGAGGTGAATGGCTTGGCAAAAAGCAGCGTGATGGCGCTGCCGACGCGACGCCACGTGAAGTCGGCGAAAATGGGCGCGGAAATGCTGTTCGGAGAGAACGAAATATTGCTAACTGCAATCTGTGACACGTTGGAAATGGAGCCCTGGTCTTGCCGCAGCACAGCGATGAATTCCTCACCTTCCGGCAGCACCAGCTTCACGCTGCTCACGGGTCGGTCGCTGCGCAAATTCAGCGTGCGTTCGATGCGTAGGCTGTCGCGGTCGAGTTTCGCGGCGACATCGACATCCGCCTCTAGGCGGGCAGTGGCGGGGCGCAGGGTGATTTGGGGCGCAGCGGCGGCATCGAGGCGCAGTTTTTTCTCGTGCAGACCATCGAGCGCGAGCAGATCGACGCCCTCGGTGGTGTGCAGATCGGCAGCGAGCGTGAGCGGCAGTTTCAAAGAGGGCAAAACGAGCGTGCTGGCCGCCGTGAGCACCAGTGGTCGGCTCAAAGCGATGTCGATGGGTGCAGCGGCGGTGCTTTGCGAAAGCGTGACGTGCAGCGTCTCGCCGTTTTGCCGCCACGCGAGCACATCGGGGCCGCTGACGGCGGTGACCTGCGTGTCTGCGCCACCGAGAATGGGCCAGGCGGTTTCGTGTTGGCCTTTTTGACCACGACGGACATGCGCGGCGAAGTGCAGGCGCGTTTCCAACCGAGAATCACTCACCCCAAAGTGCATGCTACCGCCGGTGTCGATGAGGCGCAGTGGCTCGATGTCGCTTTCGTGCTGCGGATCGGTCCAGCGGATGCGCACGGCGTCTGGCAGCGTGGCACCGGCGGTTTTTTTGTCGGCAGGGATGCTGGTGAGCGGATCGCCATTGTCACTGCGGCGGATGAAGCGGTGATCGAAGGCCGCAGTTACCGTATAGCCGATTTTTTTTTGCACTGCGGAGCCGGGTAGCAGCTCCGCGCCTTCCGGCAGCGTCAGCGTGATCTGCCCACCGCAGCCGATGTGCTGCAAGTCGAGGCTGCGCTCGCCGCTGCGCAGTCGGTAATACAGCGGCAGCGTGCCCCGGAAGTGCAGCGTGCGCCGTCCCGGCCCACGCACGGCGAGGCTGAGGCTGCGCATCGTTTCCGCAGGCAATTTGTCGGCCTTGAACTCATCCTGCGTGATCCACGCGAGCATGGGGCCTTCACGCGGTGGCTCGGTCTGGCTGATGTCGAAAAAGTATGGCCACGCGAGGCTACCACTGGCCCAACCGTCCGCCGGGACATTCACTGTGAGCACGCCACGCAGCATGATGGAGGTCGCACCCGGCTCCACGGTGCCTTTGAGGTCGAGATGCTCGATCACGAGGCTTTTCGGTGCTTCGAGCGCGGGATCGACTTTCGGCTCCGTTTTGCCTGCATCGCGGATCAGGGCGTTGTACTGCTCTGGAGTGAGAAGAACGGCCTTGGGGTTCTTTTTGAGGAAGGCGTCGAGCTTGGAACTGGGGAGCCAGAGCTCGGTGCGAGTGGGTGGTGTGGGCTCGGCTGCAATGACGAATGCAGAATGTAGAATGACGAATGCAGCGAGAAGAAGGCGCGAGAGCGTCCTGGAGTGCTCCACCCCTGTGGGGCTTTGCGAGGGCCTGGACACGCCCGAAAAGCGCCAGAGGACTGGCGCACTCCAGGACGCTGGCGCGATGGATGAGAGTGCCATGGCTTCAGGGTGCTTCGGTTTTATCCGTGGGGACTTCGGGGACCTCTTCGTTGGAGTCGGTCGGTGGCTCCACAGGTGGTGCGACGGGTCTGATAGGTCCGACTTCTCCGACGGGGCGTTTTTTACGGCGGAAGATGCCGAAGACGCCACTGACGAACCACAAGCCCACGCTGACGGCGACAGCGAGCAGCACGGCCAGCGCGATGCTGACATCCGCCGCAGGTAGCACGCCGGTGAGGAGCAGGGCACCGAGGCCAAAGAAGATCAGGTAACGCAAACGACCACGCAGACTGCGGCGCAGGCCGATGAGCAGGCAGATGAAGAAAGCGGCGGCTTGGCATCCGAAAGTCACTTTCTCCGATCGGAAGCGCACGTCGATGGCTGCGGGCGGCCCGAGGCGGCGCAGGGTCTCGGTGTGGCCGCTTTGACTGATCTGGAAGCCATACAGCGCACGCACATCGTTCGGCACGGCGGGGATATAGGCGGTTTCGCTCTGGGAGGTGGGATCGACCTGCGGGCCAAAGCTGGGCAGCAGATACTGCACGGCGCGGCGGGCCTGCGTCCAGGAGCGGTCGCGGCTGTCGGGCGTGAGCGGGCCGTCAAAGCGGGTGTAGTGCCACTGCGGCGGCAAATAGAGCCGGTGCCGCGTCTGCATGATCGCGACCTCATCCACCACGGGCACGCTGACGCTGAGGCTGCCGAAGTGGCCGAATTTTTCGCCTGCATGGGCACTGGGCACTTCAAAGACGAAGCGCACCGGGAAAGCGGCTCGTGCGGCATCGCCACTCGGTAGGCGGATGAGCAGATCGTCGCTGCCTTCGCGGCGCATGGGCTGCTGGGGCTCGCGATTGACGACGATGTCGGAGTTCAGCTTGCCGCCTTTCGGCAAGCGCACGACGAGGAACTGCTGGTCGTTGTTTTTCACCCAATAGATGACCTCCGTGACCTGGGCATCATCGGTCGCAACGGCGGTGGTGAGATCCGCATGCGTGAGAATGGCACGCGGCACCTGGATGAAGCTGTTTTTCGCCAACTCGACGCCGAGCTTGATCGGCAAGGACCTGTATTTGTAGGCCAAAAACACGCCGGGGCGCTGCAACTCGCCACGCAGCTCGCGGGCGTCGATTTCTTCGAGCGTTTCGGGCGTGGATTGGCGAATCTCCAGCGCATCGGCCTTCACGACGGCGACTTGGCCGGTTTCTTGGAAAGCACCCGGCACATGCACATGCAGCAGCTCCACCGCGCCGGTTTTGCCCGCGTCGATGGTGATGGGTTGCTCCAGGCTGGCGCTGAGAGTGAAAGCGCCGAGCTTTTCGCCACGCAGCACGACTTCCCACAGCTGGTAGCTCGCGGCATCCGGCAGCACGATGGGTTGCGCGGGTTTGTGGTCTTTGTTGATCTCTTTGATCTGCGGATCGACGAAGCGCACCTCCGCCGCGACGGCTTTCGGCACGGCCAAAATGAAGCGATCGGTGGCCGCGTAGGCGACATCAAAGGCGAGCGTCCATTGGTGGCGCACGGACTGCTCCTTCACCTCGACGAGCGTGAGCACCTCGGCGCTGACCTGGCTGCTGCGGCTCTTTAAAGCGAGCACAGCGGGCTTCGCGGCATCGCGGTAACGGAAGGCGAGGCCGGTGGCGTTCGCGTCGTTGTTCTGCGTGGTGCCGAGGGCGCTGACGTCTTCTTGTTGGAAGTCGCCGAGTTCCTTGGTGTTCGGTTCCAATGAAGAATGAATCGTCACGCCGACGAGCGCCTCATGCCGTGTGACGTTTTGCGGAGCGAAGACGGGCAGCGTGACATCGGCGACGGGTTGTGGGCGAGTTTGCCGAGCGGTGAGCGTGAATTTGAATTCGCCGGCGGTTTGTTTCGGCAATTTGATGACCACATTCGCGGCATCGAGGCTCCAGGATTCGATGTCGCCTTTCACATCGCTGACGGTCCAGCCTGCGGGCACGGCGAGGCGTGTCTCGAAGATGCCTACGCGACGCACGAGGTAGCTGAAGTCGGCGCTGAGCGTGGCGGCCTCGCGGCGGACGGTGAGCTGCGTTTTGCTGGTGGCCTCGACCTGCGCGGTGGCCTCCGCGACATCGAAGGAAAGCGCATACGGCTGCCGCAGCAGGCGGAAGGCACCGATCTGAGAGCGCTCCGTGCCCGCGAAGGATCGCGCAGCGGAATCGAGCTTCTTCGGGGTGACGTCGAGCTGTGACTCGGCGGTGACGGTGGCGCTGCCGCGAGCCTGCGCAGCACCGACGATCTCGATGAAGGGCACGGCGACTTCAGCGGGCAATTTGGCCAAAGGAGCCTCCAAATCGAGTTTGAGAGCAAAAGTGTCCTTTTGCGGCTTTTCGAAGGCGATGAGCAGTGTTTTGCGATTTTCGGCAGCTGCGTCGATTTTCCACTCGCGGATGCCTGCGCCGGTGACGCCGAGGATTTCCTGCTCCTGCGGCAAAGCCACGCGTAGCTCCGAAATCGGTGCGCGGAGGATGCGCAGGTTCATCTGCGCCGTGGTGGCGACAGAGGCGGCGGCGATGGAGGTGCCGAGCACCGTGTCCGCGAGGATGAGCGGCTGCATCTGCGTCACGGCCTGCTGCGCACTCCAGGCGATGTTTTGCTCCGTGCCCGCACCGAAGAAGCAGGAGAACCGCGTGCTGCCAGCCTCACTCATCGCGGTGAAAGCCGCCGCTGGCTCCAGCTCAAAGGCGAGGCCCTCTCCCGGCACGGTCATCGTCAGTCGCGAGACGGCGGCGCGGGGCAGGTGGAGCTTTACGCGGCTCTTTCCCTCACTGCGGAGGATGGGGGCGTAAATTTTCAGCGTGATCTCATACACGCCCTTTTCCGGCAGCAGCAGATCCGCGCCATCGGCACGGCTGCGGATGATCGCTTTGCCCGTTTCGGCCTCGCCGATGCCTGGAGCGGCCTTTTCCGTGAGCGGCAGGGTGACCCAGCCTTTCTGAAACGACTCAGCGGTGATTTTCGCCGTGAGGACGACGCTATCGCCTTCGATCACACCGGTGTACTCCGCCCTCGCGAGCACCGCATCCGCCGGTGGCTTCTTTTCGTCCTCGCTGCGCTTCAGCGTGAGTTCGTTCCAGAGCTCCAAGAACTCGCGATAGGGCAGAAACACGCCCTTACCGCCGTCTTGGAAGACTTTTTCCAGATCGTCGAAGGGGACGTACACCTGGCGTTCACGCTCGATCGCAGGGACAGGGGGAGCGGTAGGCGGCGGAGTGAGCGCAGGAACCGGGGGCAGCGGAGGCGGTGGAGTTTGAGCCAACGAGGTCGCAGTGAGAATAGCGAAGGCGACGAAGCGGAGCAGCGGGTGAGCTTGCATAGGAGCGGACGGGTGGAGTGGGCCTGAATTCCGAAAAGCCTAATGACCCGGCCCGTAAAAGGCGAGTCAAGACTTTGTAAAGAACACGCGGGAGGACCGAGAACCTTGGGGGCAAGGATTCTGCCCAATCTCTACCGTGACCGTTTAGGCGAACTTCAGTACATGTTTCTGCCCGTGCTGCTCATGCGCGGGATTCAGGCTGCGCAGCTCGAATTCGACATGCTCCGCCGTGGCGCGGGCCAGCACCCAGCCACTCGGGCGATCTTTGCCAAAAGCGTAGGCCACCGGCGGCAGACTCAGCACGGGGATGCCCGTTTTGTCGTGCTTGCTGAGGCCCCAGTTGTGGATGTGGCCGTGGATGTAGCCTTTGACGTGCTCATGGCTGGCGAGCAGGCTAAAGAGCTTGTCACTATCCTGGAGGCAGCTGGTTTTTTTCTCCATGCTGGCGAGCATCGGATTGTGATGCGCGATGATGAAGGTGGGCTTCGGGGCGAGACCGCGCAGTGTGCGGTCGATCCAGCCGAGCTGGAGCTCCCCCAGCACGCCGGGAGTCACGTTCACCTGATCGAGCGAATCGAGCAGCACCCAGTTCACCAGGGCGCTGGAGACCACCGCGACGTGCTTGTCCTGCACGGGCACCACGCGTTCTGCATTCGGCGGGCCGGGCGGTAGGATGGCATTGATGAAATTCGTGCGCTGGTCGTGATTGCCCAGTGTGCAGTGGACTTGGATGCTATTGCCCGTGAGCGGCTCCATCAGCCGCGCAAAGGTGGTGTAGTCCTCGGGGCGGCCATCGAGCAGGGCGAGATCCCCATTTACAAAAACACCGAAGGGCTTCTGGCCGATTTTGAGCACCTGATTGACACAGCGAGTGAGGTTTTCCGCCATGCAGACCTCGCGGGCGATGGTCTTTTCATCCTCGGCGATGTGGGGATCGGAAAAGAGCACCCAGAGCTGCTCCGGGATCTCTGCGGCAGGCAGGCGTGAGGCCACGATGGCGCTGAGGCTAGCCGCGCTGGCTTGTTTCAGCCAAGAGCGGCGATTCGTGAAGGGAAGGGTGATAGGCATGGCGAATGTGTGGTGCAGAAAACGCAGCGAGAGAGGGCAATCGTGCGGCGGTGGGTGCTCAGCGTTTGCGTTTTTGCATGTCCTGGCTGGCAGCATCCAGGATGCGGCGCTCCTCTGCCGTGAGGCTGTGCATGCCGCTGGCGCTGATTTTATCGAGGATGTCATCCACGGTGGGTTCAGGCGATGTAGACGGTTTCGAGTCCGGCGTGGGCGTCTTGGCAGGCTTTGGAGCGGCCTGGGGGCGGGATGGCATCTGCGGCATCTGCGGGAGAGATAAATTCCCCGTTTCATAGCGAACGACGAGCCATGCGGTGCCCACATTCGCCGCGAGCAGCAGCAGCTCGGCCCAATTTCTCCCAGCCAGGCAACTCAGGGCACTGATGCCGACAAAAATGGCCGCTAGCACCCAGGCATCAATCGTGGTGACGAGGATATTGAACTGCGCCCTCGGATACAGTGTCGCAAAAGCCACAAAAACGGCGAACTCGATCTGCATGAAGCCCACGCAAGCCAGACCGCGCTGCCCCAGCATGCCCAGCACCGAGATGAGAGCCGGAGAAACCAGCAGCAAGAGCAGGAGCATTTTGACAAACACGCGTCTGCCGAGGTGGCGCTCCACCGCCTCACCAAAGCGCCAAAAAATGAAGCACCCCAGCAGGACCCACACGCTGGGGAAATTCACCATTGGCCACGTAATCGGCGTCCAAATGCGCAGGTGCTTAAAAAAGCCGTCGTGGGTGAAAACGAGGTTTTGGATCAGCTCCACCCCGATGATGGCCGTCAGCACCATGCTCCCCGCCGCGATGAGGGCCAAAATACCCGCCAGATAAACAGGCCGCTGCCGCCACCAAGTGAGCGGCAAGTGGTCAGAAGATTCAGGAAGCCAGGAAGAAAACATCGCGGGGCGAGAACCTCCACGCACCTGCGGGATTGCGCAAACAAGGAAAATGGCCCTCAGGCCCATTCCAGGCCGCTAGGCAGCGCAAAGTCGGCAAACTCCACATGCAGGATGCGCCGCCGCCGCTCACTGGTCGATTTTCCTGAAGCATGCAGCAGCAGCGGGCGCATGAGAAGCACATCACCCGCTCTGGCCGCGCAAAGCTGCTCCGAAACATCTGCCCGCAGCATTTGTATGCGCTCTGCATCGAGCTTGCCCAGTGCATGTGTGCCTGGCAGCACACGGAGTGCGCCATTTTCGCCATCGGCATCATCCAGATGCAGCCGCAGAGTCAACATACGCTCCAAAAGCTCCGCCGGTGGCTGCACATGGGGCAGGCCATCCTTCATGCTCCACGGCCCGAAGCCAGCGACCTCTCGTTTCTCACGCACCGCAATGGTGAGGTCCTGGTGCCAAGTCACCAACCAGTTCGTTTCCGGCGATTTATCGAAAAAGATCGCTCGCACGGCTCTGGGACTGTTTGGGAAATAATTTGCCGCCAGATCGAAAAGCAGCCTCGGCGGCGAAAAAGCCTCCAATCGCCGCCCAGCTCCTAAAATCGGCCCCAGCTCACGAATCAGCTCCGTGCAGGCTTCTGCGCTGAATACGCCGCGCATCATTTTATAACCGTCTGTGGCCAGTTTCATGCCGTTTGGAGATGCCGCGCCCAGTTTGGAACGCAAATGGCAAATCCAACGCATTTTCATCCATTGAGCGGCTGAAAATCCAGCGTATGTGGATGGCCCGCCATGCTCATCCCCACGTCTTTCCCCACCTCCAACGGCCCTGCAGAATCCAAACCGCTCATCTCCCAGGAGGGCTGGGTGGTGCAGCATGTCTTTTACACCATCGATCACGGCTACTGGGCCGCACTGACGCCGGAGGAGCGTGATGAGCGCCGGGCGAAATTCACCGCCACTCTCGAAAGCATCCGCCAGCACCCCGGCACGCAGCTTTTATGCTTCGCCATGGTCTCCGCGAAGTCGGACCTGGGCTTCATGCTGCTCACGCCGGATTTGCATGACTCGCAGCGCTTTGAAAAGCAACTCGGGCTCTCGCTCGGCACGGATGTGCTCACACCGTGCTACAGCTACCTCTCCATGACCGAGTGGACCGAGTACTCGCAGAGCGAGGACGAGTTCAAAGTGCAGCTCGAGAAGGCGGAGGGCCTCACCCCCGGCACAGAGGCCTTTGAGAAGCGCCTCAGCGAGTGGAAGGGCCACATGACGAAGTATTTCAATGACCGCCTCTACCCGAATATGCCCGACTGGCAGGTCATGTGCTTTTACCCCATGAGCAAGCGCCGCAGCGTCGGTGCCAACTGGTACGCGAACGACTTCGCCAAGCGCCGCGATCTGATGGGTGGCCATGCCAAGACAGGCCGCAAATACGCCGGCAAAGTGCGCCAGCTCATCACCGGCTCCACCGGCCTCGATAGCCACGAGTGGGGCGTCACCCTCTTCGCCCACGACATGTTCCAGATAAGGAGCATCGTCTATGAGATGCGCTTTGATGAAGTGACCACGCAATACGGCGAGTTCGGCGACTTCTACATCGGCATCCAGCCCCCCACGGCAGAGCTGCTACAGCGGCTGATGCTGGGTTGATTTCGGCCATGTAGGCTCCTAGAATCGCCCCATGACAGCCGCCTCCTACTTCTCGCCTGCGGCACTCCAGATTTTCGAGTTGTTCAAAGCCCTGCACGCCGATGAGCAGGTTTTTGTACGCGAAAACCTAAAGCTTGCGGCGGAGGACGACGGGCCTTGGGACCTGCTGAACGAGCGCCAAAGGCTCTACGAGCAGGGGCTTGATCCCGCGATTCCGTGGGAGGAAGCAAAACAGCACCTTCGCGAAAAATGGGCCCCCAAATAAGAATGGCAGCTTTGGGGAATCGAATGGGATCGCCTGTTTTTTCTCCTCGGTTCTGCGATGCTTAGCGGCGCGAGGGTTGGATTCATCGAGAAGAAAATTCGAGGGGTTCAGCAAGAGTCATCCTGGTTTTGGATGAATTTGGGGCTGATGATCCTTGCTGGGCTGGGCATGGTGGCGCTGGCCTGCTGGGCTTGAGGAATCGATCAGACCCTCTCTTGCGTTTGCACTGGTCGCTTTTCCCTCCATTCAGCAGGGTGCATGGAATCCCTTCGACATTCGGATTTCGGCATTCGTCATTTTCTGCCCCGCTTTCGCTTTGAACTCCGCCCTCACCAACCAGCCCCTCACCATCGCCGACCGCTCATTCACCTCCCGCCTCATGATGGGGACGGGAAAATTCGCCAGTGGCGAGCTCATGCGGGAGGCGATCGTCGCCTCAGAAACCCAGATCGTCACCGTAGCGCTGCGCCGGGCCGATCTCAGTGGCAAAGGCGACCCTTTTGCCAACATCCTCGACTTCATCCCCAAGGACGTCCTTCTGCTGCCAAACACCAGCGGCGCGATGAATGCAGAGGAGGCCGTACGGCTCGCACGCCTCGCTGTAGCCGCCGGTCTGCCGAACTGGGTGAAGCTGGAAATCCACCCCGATCCACGCTACTTGCTGCCAGATCCCATCGAGACGCTCAAAGCGGCAGAAATCCTCGTCAAAGAGGGCTTCACCGTGCTGCCCTACATCAATGCGGACCCTGTTTTGGCCCGTCGCTTGCAGGATGTGGGCACGGCCACCGTCATGCCGCTCGGTTCGCCCATTGGCTCGCATCAGGGCATCACCACCCGGCGGCAGATCGAGATCATCATCGCCCAGGCCACCGTACCCGTCGTTGTCGATGCCGGCATCGGAGCCCCCAGCCACGCCGCAGAGGCCTTTGAGATGGGCGCAGACGCCGTGCTGGTGAATACCGCCATCGCCGTCGCCACCGACCCCGTGCGCATGGCGCAGGCCTTCAAAATGGCTGTGGAAGCCGGACGAGCCGCCTACGAGATCGGCTTGGGCGAGCACACAGACTCCGCGTCAGCCACGAGTCCGCTGACGACATTTTTATATCAGTGATCCAGCCATGAATTAGCCCTTCATCAGGTAGGTGAAAGCGATCACACCGAGGAAGAGGAGAGAGGCGGCAAGCAGCATTCCAGTGGCCATAAGGCTGCGTCAGTAACCCGAAACAACAAGCCTGCCAGTGAAAATTTTCCCTTGCCAAAAATGCTCCCTGCGCCAAGCTCCGCGCCCCTATGGCTAAAACCTGCTGGCTCGAGCGCCAAAAGCGCAAGCTCAAAACTGTCGAAAAATACGCAAAACTCCGCGCCGAACTCAAGGCCGCCGGAGATCACATCGGTCTGTCCCTGCTCCCCCGTGATGCCAGCCCGACACGTCTCACGAATCGCTGCCGCGTTTCGGGTCGTCGTCGCGCCTTCATCCGCCGCTTCCAGATGTCCCGTCTTACCTTCCGTGAAATGGCCTCCCAGGGTATGATCCCCGGCGTGACCAAATCCAGCTGGTAATCCACCTCCATTTTTGGCTATCTAAAGCCCGGCCCGGTCGCAAAACCGGGCCGTTTTCGTGATAAGGCGGCTCCCTCTTTCTCCGCCTCACACGCTGCGAATGCCCACCTACTCCTACATCGCGCAAGACCCTGAAAAGGCCTGTCCGGCCTGTCGGC
This sequence comes from Verrucomicrobiaceae bacterium, assembly GCA_016713035.1. NCBI lineage: Bacteria > Pseudomonadati > Verrucomicrobiota > Verrucomicrobiia > Verrucomicrobiales > Verrucomicrobiaceae > Verrucomicrobiaceae bacterium. The sequence continues at coordinate 182,097 of JADJPW010000002.1, read as the reverse complement.
GTGGTTTTGATCTACGCAGGCCTATGGATCGTGCGGCTCTGGAAGTGTGCCCACTTTGCAAAAAGCCGGTCAAAAAGCTCATTTCCGCCTTCAACACACCCAAATACACGAAGCCGCTCTCCGTCTCCGACGCGAAGAAGGCAGGCTTTACCATCCTGGAAAAGCGCTGCGACGGGAACTATGAAAAGCTCTAAATGAACCTCTTTCTCGCCAGCGCCGCCGTCGAACTGGCTCACGAATGGCATCCAGACCCCTCCTACCATCTCTGGCGGGTCGTCATCATCCTGCTCATCGTGCTGCTGAATGCCTTCTTCGTCGCGGCGGAGTTCGCAATCGTCAAAGTGCGTGACAGCCAGATGCAGGCCGCCATCGAGGACGATGTCCGTGGGGCGAAATTTGCCCGCCAAGTCACTCGGAATCTCGATGCTTACCTTTCAGCAGGGCAGCTCGGCATCACGCTCACCTCCATCGCGCTCGGTATCTTCGGCGAGCCGTATGTCTCGCTCGTCCTACAGCCCTTGCTCTTTAAAATCGGTGTCACCAGCGAGGCCGTCGTGAGCTGGACCGCCATCCTCGTCGCATACGCCCTTGTCACCTACCTCCACGTCGTCTTTGGAGAGCAGGCCCCGAAGGTGCTCGCCATCCGCAAGTCCCTCACCATCACGCTCTGGATCGCACGGCCGCTGCACTTCTTTTATCTGCTCACCCGGCCTGCCATCTGGCTCCTGAGCAGCAGCACCAATCTCGTGCTACGCCTCTTTGGCATCGCCAATGTCTCCGATCACGAGATCGCCCACTCCGAAGAAGAACTGCGCCACATCGTGGCCGAAAGCCAGAAATCCAAAGAAGTAACCGAGACGGAAAAAGACATCCTCCTCAACGCCCTCGCCCTCAATGACCGCTGCGTGCGCGATGTCATGACCCCGCGCAACACGGTCATCTCCCTCGATGCCGATGACAGCTTTGAGGCAAATTTAAAAGTCGCCATCGACAGCAAACACACACGCTACCCGCTCGTCGAAGGCCACCTGGATCACGCCATCGGCCTCATCCACATCAAGGACCTCCTCGCCCTCGTCGGCAAGCCGCAGCCAGACCTGCGGAAGATTAAACGGGACTTCCACATGGTCCCTGAGCTGATGCCCATCGACAAGCTGCTGCGCTTTTTCCTCGACAAGCACGTCCACTTTGCCCTCGCTGTCGATGAATTCGGCGGTGCCGTCGGCGTCGTCACCCTCGACAACGTGCTCGAAGAAATCGTGGGCGACATTCAGGACGAGTTCGACCACGAAATCAGCGAATTCCGCCGCATCAACGATACCGAATTCACCGTCGAAGGCACCTTCAATCTCTACGAACTCGCCGAGCACGCCGGCATCGATCTCGAAAGCGACGAGGTCACCACCATCGGCGGCTACGTCACCCATTTACTCGGCCATCTACCCAAAGTCGGCGAAAAAGTGATCATCGAGGACTACGAAGTCACCACCACCAAAGCCGACCTCCGCCGTGTCGTGCAGCTTCACTTCAAGAAGCTCAGCAAAGAAGCCGCGGAAGAACAAAAGACGGATTGATCCCCCCCCCCCCCCCCCCCCCCCCCCCCCCCCCCCCCCCCCCCCCCCCCCCCCCCTCCCCCCCCCCCCCCCCCCCCCCCCCCCCCCCCCCCCCCCCCCCCCCCCCCCCCCCCCCCCCCCCCCCCCCCCCCCCCCCCCCCCCCCCCCCCCCCCCCCCCCCCCCCCCCCCCCCCCCCCCCCCCCCCCCCCCCCCCCCCCCCCCCCCCCCCCCCCCCCCCCCCCCCCCCCCCCCCCCCCCCCCCCCCCCCCCCCCCCCCCCCCCCCCCCCCCCCCCCCCCCCCCCCCCCCCCCCCCCCCCCCCCCCCCCCCCCTTTTTCTCTCCTTCCCCTTTCCCCCCCCCCCCCCCCCCCCCCCCCCCCCCCCCCCCCCCCCCCCCCCCCCCCCCCCCCCCCCCCCCCCCCCCCCCCCCCCCCCCCCCCCCCCCCCCCGCCCCCCCCCCCCCCCCCCCCCCCCCCCCCCCCCCCCCCCCCCCCCGCCCCCCCCCCCCCCCGCCCCCCCCCCCCCGGCCCCCGCCCCCGCCGCCGCGCCCCCCCCGCCCCCAGCCCCCCCCGGCCCATTGACGTGAAAAACAGAGCAACACTGTTTGTCACGCCTCACCCTCTGCACCGATAGCCCACGCCGCGCACGGTCTCGATGATGTCCTCTGGCTCACGCTCGATCTTTTTGCGCAGTTTCGCGATATGTTGATCCAGGGTGCGGCTCTCTGGCATGTAATCCAGCCCCCAGCAGACATCGAGAAAGACATCCCGGCTGATCACCTGGCCAGCGCGGTCGTGCAGCAGTCGCAGGATGGCGACCTCACGCGGTGTGAGGTCCACGCTGGTGGCGGCCTCATCGCGTATCGCACGCAGCTCGGTGGGAAAGACACGCAGCGGGCCGATTTGGAAGCTCGTGCTCGGTGTTTTTGCGCTGCTGACTCGGCGCAGAGCGCTGTGAATGCGGGCGATGAGCTCGTGCTTGCCAAAGGGCTTCCGCACAAAGTCATCTGCCCCCAGGCGCAGCCCCACGACCACGTCGATCTCCTCGCTTTTCGCTGAAACGAAGAGCACCGGCACCCGCGAGTCTTTTTCCCGTACTCGGCGGCATACTTCGTAGCCATCCATGCCAGGCATCATGATGTCCAGGCACAGCAAGTCTGGTTTGTGCTTCTGCCAAAGTGCCAAAGCCTCGTTCCCGTCCTTCGCCACCAGCACCCGAAAGCCCTCTGGCCGCAGGCATGCGGCCAGTGAGTCGAGAGTGATGGGATCGTCGTCGGCTAGGAGGATGGTCATGGTGTCAGTTTATCCTAATCCTCCTCTTACTCCTACTCTTCCTCCCGTCGCGAGCGTCACTTGGCCCACGCTTCCGGGAGTAGGAGGAAGAGGAAGATTGAAAACAAAACACGCACCCTTCTCCACCCTCACCATTTTCAACTCTCCGCCCATCCTCGTCGCCAGATCCCTCGCGATGCTCAGTCCCAGCCCCGCGCCGCTCACACCAGCGCTCACGCGATCATCCAGACGCTCAAATGGCTCAAAAATACGTTCCGCGTCCTTTTCCGCGATGCCCGCCCCCTCGTCCGAAATCGTCAAAGTGAACGCACGCTCGCATTGCTTGCTATGAAGCCTCGCGGGCACATTCGGCGCATACTTCTCCACGTTGGAGAGCAGGTTTGCGGTGATTTGCGCCAGCGCATCGGCATCCAGCGAGATTTCCGCGTTGGAGCCCTCGTGCGTCTGCGTGACCGAAATGCCGCGCCTCCTCAGCGCAGGCTCAAACTGCCCCAAAACCCTCTCTACGACCTCCACGGGCCTGCACGGGGCATTTTGAAGCTTCAGACGGCCAGCCTCCTTCCGTGAGAAGGTGAGCACATTTTCGATCAGGCGGCTCAAACGACCTGCTTCCTCGCGAATCAGGCCAAATCGGCCCACAGAGGCCTCCGGCAGGCTTTCTTCGATCACATCGAGATTGAGCAGAATATTCGTCATCGGCGTGCGCAGCTCATGGGAGACGCGATTCACGAAGGAAACACGCTGCGCCGCAAGTTTTGCCGCGCGGCGCTGTTGCTCATGCAGCGCTAGGCCGCCCAGCACGATCAAAACACCCAAAGCCATGCCCGCAGTCAGAATAGGCATGTGATAGTTCACGCGGCTCTCCCGCGCATCCCAGGAGGCGAGCTGCCAGCCACCAAAACGCGAGTTGATGCCCATGAGCACATCCGGCGGCCCTTGAGGCACCGCCACTTCACGATGCAAAACCGCTTCGCCATCCTCCCAAAACTCATCCGACTCGCGAAGCGCCAGCGCCACACTCGGCATCTCGATCAAATGCACCGTCATCGCGGCCCGCACTGCAGAGCGGTCGATGGTGAGTGCAAGAAAACCATCATCGCCGAGCCGCGCTACATAAAATAGAGGTTTCCCCACCTCGTCGATCCAACCACCCTTGCTGCTTTTTGAGAATTGCATCTCTGCATTGAGCAACACGCGGGAGCGAGGTATCCCTGAGTGTTCTTTTTTCAGTGTTGGTTCTGGTGGCGGGGAGCTGAGCGGCGGGCCGATATGAACGTGCCTTTCATCCGGGCCGACTTTAATTCGCGGCAACAGCCATGAAACACGCATGATGCCTGTCACCCCCTGAGCGATCTCCCGCGTTTTGCCCTCTGTGGTCTCCCACATCGTGGCGGTGAGATCCTGGCACACGCTGCGCAAATGATCCTCATACAACTGCTCCAGCCGCCGCGTCTCCGCATGCAAGGTGGCAACGAGCTCACGCTGCGCCGTGCGGTCTCGCTCCACCCGCACCTCCACCACCCGCCGTGCTGCGATCACGCCACCGCCTGCGACACAAGCCGCCAGCAGCAAGAGCAAGATGAGCGTGAGGCGGGGCATGGTTAAAATGGTGATGGGAGAATGAAACCATCATTCCAAGCTAGCTTCCAGAAACAGCAACCACACGCGGCCTTCGTCTTTGCGGCCATTCACACCTGTGTCGCCGGGTGGATTCAGCGTGCTGAGGAGGATGGTGCTGCCAGCGGCCTGGCTGTAGCCGGTGGTGATCCTTTGCGATGAGAAGACGGGAACCTCTGGGTAGTGCTCGCTCCAGAGCGGATCGTTTAGGTTTCCCATGAAGCCGGTGTACTCTAAGGCAATGTTTGTCTGGATGATCCCCCTCTTTTCATCCGCAGTCATCTCCGCCTGCCAGTGGAAGCCGATGGGGCGGGCTTCGAAAGCCTTTGTGGATGCATAACCATTTGAAAGGGCGGCAATGCCAGGTTTTTGGGGATCATCGGACTGCTTGGCGGGTTCTCCATCCTCAGGCGGATTAAACTCCGTGCCGTAAAAATGCGGACGTACGGTTTCGTGTTCCATGCGCACGCCTGTCTCGCCAGACACAGTGGCCAGATACTCCAGGACGGCACTTTTGTCTGCGAGCATGGGTTTTAGAGCGGCGAGTAGGGCAGTGTCACTCTCTGCATGAGTGCGTAGCAGCTCCCAGGCACGCGTGCGATCGAGGGAAATGACACGCGGAGTCAACGTCAGATTGCCCGCTACGAGTGATGGCAACTGCGCAGGCGGCGTGATGGGTGGCACACGCGGGGTGATGAAGGTCAGAAGCACCTGACCTGCTCCTACCGCGTGGGAACTGAGCAAGGTAGGCATTTGCACCAACGCGCCTTTTTTGGAAGGACAGCGCTGTTCATGGAAGTCCGCCACGACGACGCCGGGCTGCGTGCGGTCTGCCTTTGAGGCCCGCAGACCGCTAAAGCGCACACGCACAAAGGACTGGGTCATCTTCACAATCGTGGACGAGGGATCGACCGTGGGCTCCATCTCCAAGCGATCACCAGTCTGCGACATCTCAAAAGCCATTGGATACTGAAACCCTTTCTTGCCCGCCAAGCTCCACTCCGTCGGGTAAATCAGTTCATCCACGGACTCCAGCGTGAAGCGAGTGCCCCCAGCCCCACGGGCGAAATGGCAAGCGTCGAGCTTCGCCGTGCCTGCCTTCACCGCAGCGAGCACCTTTTCATGCAGCTTCTCGCGTCCACCAGGAGCCTCTAGCCACGCGGCGAAGTCTGCCTGCGGCAAGATGAAGCTTTCCAACAAGCAGGCGACATCCCTAATCTGCTCCAGAGGCAGCGATTGCACCTCGGTCTTCTTTTTATCTTTAATGAAGGGGTCCTTCTTCGGCGCTTCTTGAGCGGCCAAAACAGTGACGAGGAAGGTGAAAAGCAGCGAGGAAACGAGTTTCATGGCGAAGGAAGACTGGCGCATCCACTCCGAGTTGCGTCAATGCTCGATGAAGGCTGCGTAAAAGTTCTGTCAAAGCGCCAATGTAGAGGCATACCCGCTCTCTTTCCGGCCAGAACGAGCCAGCGAAGCGTGATGTAGGCGCATTCGCCTAAGTGCGAGGGTTTGCCATGAAGCCAGTGGCTTCATGCGGCGGCCTGAGCGGCCTTCTGCGACGTTGGCAGGAAAGGCTCGTGAAACGCGGTGGCGAAATCGTAACCACCATCAAAGTCGGAGAGCTCATCACCTTCATTTCTGCCGAAGTAGCCGACTTCAATGAGATTGTACACGATTTGGCCAACATCGAGACCGCGAGTGAGTCCCCACTCTTCGAGCACAATGGATGAAGCAGGTCCGTACTCGCCCAGCAAGTGCTCGCGGAAGCCCTCCAGCAGTTCTTGGCCACTGACATGCTTGTCATCGGCACCTTGGCGGAATTTGGCACAGGCATGGTGCAGCGCATCGCGAACGAGCTCGTACGCGGCGGGGTTAAAGCGCGGGTCTTTATCTAGGCAGAGGCGCACAGCCGCCGCAAAACTAAGGTCCATCATGAGGGTCCGACTAACATGTGGCGAGTAAGGCGTACAGGCAAGTGGAGTGCAAGCGTATCGATAAACGTGAACCCTACATGCTCGCGAGCAATATCAGAACATGCAGATGAAAAAAAGCCTCCCGGCTTTCACCGGGAGGCTTAGGATTCATTAATCGCACGAGGCGATCAGAATTAGAAGCGGACGTTGAGGGTCACACCACCGAAGAGCACGCTCTTGAAGGGAGAGTCATTGTTGCCAGTTGGGATGCCACCAGGGATCGCCTGGTTGCCAAGGGCACCCATGGGGAAGTTGCCCGCAATGTAGGGAGTAAGTGTTGCACGGCTGTTGAGCTTGATCGGAAGACGAATACCGGTCGTGATGGCTGTCCATCCCGTCAGATCATCTTTTCCGCCGGTAAGACCAGCAACAGAAGCAGGAGTGAACTGCCAGTTGTAGTTCTTACCATAGCCGACATTGAAGAACGGAACGAGACTGATTGAATCCGTGACTGCAATGTTGGTATTGAGGTCGATGTCGAAGTACCAGCTGTCATTCACCCAGTCATAATTGGCAGAGGTGGCCGCATTGATCGGGCCAAGGGCTGTTGCCAAACCGAGGCTCACTTCCTGTCCGTCATTCATGTCCGTACCGACGGCACCAGCAGGAAGGCCCCAGTTGCGATTGTCAGCAAGGTCACCCATGTTTCGGAAGTAACGATAGCCAAGGCTGGCCGTCACAGGTCCGAAATCACGCTGAAAGGCAGCACCAAGCTGGAGACGCTGGAAGTCGAGCTTTCCAGCACCCGCCCCGCCAAGTTGGAAGTGGTCATCTCCGAAAAGAGATCCAAAATTCATATCCCAAGCAAGGCGTGTGCCTTCCATGAGGGGAACAATACCGTTGATGGTACCATCGACCCAATGTTGGCCGTAGTTGAGGCCGCGCCAGATGTAGTTGGTGTGGTAGCCGAGGCCGGCGTTGAGACCGAGGTCGTCATTCACAGATGGCTGTGGCTGCACGGGGTTTTTAGGAGCGGGAGCGCTGGTTCCGGCCACAACAGGAGTAGCGGCCAGAGCCAAGAACCCCAGCGTTTTCAGCAATGCATTCAATTTCATAGTCTGATTATAGTTGGTTTGGTTGGTTGGTTGAGGTCGACACTCGGATCGTTGCTACCCACGACCATTCGCCGGGATAGAACTAACGTGCGCCGTTCAATAATAACTAGCAGGCGAGTTCTGAAGATGAAAGCATATTTTTCACTTTTCTGCATTTTTTGCACCACCCCTCCATAAAGTAAGAAATGCGCCTTAATTGAGACTCAAATTCGAGCCACTGACGCATTTTGTCAGCCTTTTGTTCGCATTCGTGCGATTTGACTGACCCTAAAACTCAAATCTGAGTCAGGTCTGCCCTAAATCAAATCGGCCGCTAACACTGCATGGGCCGATCGCATGGCTAAATCCTTCGCCTGGGCGACTACACGGCCCTTTTCAGTATCAAATCGATAGGCGTGACAGCTAGGACAAGTCACTGCACGCATCACGACAATGGAGCCGCAGCCTTCACAGACTTTGTACTGCTCAGGGTGTGCAGCGATTTTCTCTGCCTGCCGTGTGCGGTTATCTGTGTCTGCCTGATTAATCATGGCTCAAACTACAAACCGATTCAGCTCATGCAACTAGCGCGATCACTTTGTGATCGATTCCCTGCATGACATCCTTTGTGGTGAAGACACAAAGACATTCCTACTCGACATCGACTGGATCAAAGATGTATTATCCCGTCATGGCATCCTCAACCCAGGGAACCAAATTCATCGAGAATTTATACGCCACTCCAGCAGATTGGCAGCGCGATTTGTTTTATTCCGTCGCTCGTGCCGGACATTTGCGAGCTGGCACCGACCATCGCATCGAGCGAGAGACCTATCCTGGCCATGAGCTGATTCTTTGCCTCTCTGGGAGCGGCTGGCTGCGAGTGGCTGGAAAAAAACACGACGTCGCTCCTGGACAACTCATTTGGGTAAACTGCCATCACCCACATGCCTACGGAGCCTTGTCGAGTGATCCCTGGGAACTCTATTGGATGCGTATAGAGGGCCGCCCTCTTGATCGCATCTCGGAATTACTACAAATCCGCAGCCAGCCGGTCTTTGAAAACGTCACTGTGCATTCCCTCACGGCAGAGTTTGAGCGTGTCTTCCGCTGGATGATCGGCTCACGCCCTGGAGATGCGGCGATGGCTAGCGCCGCAGTAGCAGCCGTCATCGGTCTACTCTTTGACGCTCGGTTATCTGAGCCAGGCATCCTCCAACCAGAGCTACCGCTGGCAGTTCAGCGAGCCGTGGAGCGTATGCGCCTCTACTTTCATGAACCCATGCGTGTGGTGGAGCTGGCGCAGCTCTCTGGCATGAGTGAGAGCCACTTCAGCCGCCAATTCAAGGCTGCGATGGGCACTAGCACCATCGACTGGCTACGGCGAGAGCGTATTCATCAGGCGAAGCACCGACTCATTGAGAGCGATGACCCTGTGAAGGAAATCGCCCGGCAAGTCGGCTATCACGATCAGTTTTTCTTTTCCAAAGACTTCAAAAAGATGACCAAGCTCACTCCGACACAGTTTCGCGAGCAAGAGCGGCAGAGTTGAGCATTTTGTCATACCGCTGAGAGAGCCAGGCATGGCTGCGACGGAGGATGAAATCCATGCTCAAGGCCAACACTGCACCACCTATGCCACCGCCAATGGCTCCGAGGAGAGGGATTTGCCACTCAAGGCTACCCGGCCACTGCACAGCGAGCTCCTCTGCGTATCGCACCAAATGATGTCCAGCCCATGCGAGTAATGCTCCGCAGGGAATGCCTGTGAGGATGCCACATTGCAGCAAAAAGACCCGCAGCGCGGTAGCGGGCCTCCGCGTGATGAATCCGAGCACCGCAGAGCTAGAGATGACACCGAGTAGAACCAACGCCGATGCTACCACACAGAGAAAAAGCCCCACGCCTATGCCTGCACCGATGATGATGAGCATGATGATCGAGGCAGTCAGGACGACGACCGACCCCATGCCGAGAAAGAGGGAGTTCATAGCGATCATGGCCAGAGTCTTGCCGAAAAGGGCACCTGAATCACGCGGATTCTCCAAACTTAAATTTCAAAACTTTCATTCCGCGCCACAATCCGCGAAATGATCCCCGCCACTGCCCCACAAGCCCTCCTCGGCATGAAACCTGAGGAAATCGCGACCGTGTTCGCAGAGATGGGAAAACCAGCTTTCCGAGCAAAACAGCTCGTCGAATGGATTTATGCCAAAAGAGCCGCTTCCTTTGATGAAATGACGAATTTGCCAAAAGCGGCCCGTGAGGCCCTGGCGGCTCGATTTACCACCCGCACGATGCATATCGCCACTGTCACGGGCTCGGCCGACACGACGCGTAAATTCTTGCTGCGGCTGCATGATGGGCGCTTTGTCGAGACCGTGCTCATCCCGGCGAATCCTGCGCTCTACGGTGGCAAATCAGATCGCCGCACGCTCTGCGTCTCCAGCCAAGTGGGCTGTGCTTATGACTGCAAATTCTGCGCCAGTGGACTCGCGGGCTTTACGCGGAATCTCTCGGCGGCAGAGATCGTGGAGCAAATCGTGCAAGTCGAAGCCCACGCGGGCGAGCGAGTGGATAACCTTGTTTTTATGGGCATGGGGGAGCCGCTGGCGAATTACTCGAATGTAACCAAAGCGATCGAAATCCTCAATGCGGAATGGGGAGTCGGCATCGGGGCACGCCACATGACGGTCAGCACGAGCGGTTTGGCCCCGCAGATCGAAAAATTAGCCGATTTTCCGCTTCAAATACGCCTCGCTATCTCACTCCATGGCGCCACGGATGCCGTGCGTGAGCAGATCATGCCTGTGAATCGCAAATACCCGCTCTCCGAGCTTTTTGCGGCGCTGGAGTACTGGAATGAACGAAGGAAGCAGTTCCTGACCTTTGAGTTCATCCTCATCCAGGACATCAATGACAGTCCTGAGCAAGCCCGAGCCCTGGCAAAGCGTGCCCGCCAAGTAAACGCCAAGGTCAATCTCATCCCCTACAACACCGTGGATGGCCTGCCGTGGGAGCGCCCCTCCGAGCAGCGCCAGGATGCCTTTTTGAGCATCCTCACGGCCGCAGGAGTCACCGCCACGCTGCGGCGGGAAAAGGGCCATGACATCGCCGCCGCCTGCGGCCAGCTCCGGCTCAAGCAAGAGACCCAGCTCGGCATTATCGAATCCCCCATCCCTGCAAAGCGCATCACCATCGGAGGTGAGCCAGCACTAGCCGCATCCGACATCGCAACCGCAGCTTGAAGAACCACACATCCCCTTTTTCTTCGCGAGAATAGCCCCATGCAGCGACATCGCCTCCCCACCTCCAGCTTTAGCTTGTTTCTTCATATTTGGCCTGTTGCCGTGCTTTTGCTGCTCGTGAGCTGCGTGAGCACGGAGGATGAAATGCAGCGCCGGGATCGTGCGCGGCGGCTCGCTGCCGACTTGGCGACTCTCTCCCCCACTGTATCGAAGGCGGAAGCCCAAAAACTAGCCAGCACCGCCGTCGAGCGGTCTGCGGAGCTCCAGCGCCAATGGAGGCCCATGCACATCGCCTGGGCGAACAATGCGCTGATCAACATGTGCCTCCAGCCGCGCGGACTGTGCTACCACTGGCGTGATGACACTTATCCGCCTCTCCACCATCTCCATCTGCGCACACTCGATGTGCATCTAGCCGCCGCCCGCCGCGCCACACCACGGGAGCATAATGCCCTGGTCATCACCGCACATGGCCAGCCTTTTGAGGAAGGCATCGTGCTGGATGGATGGCGCAGCGGCGGCCCCATGGCCTGGAAGCATGTCAAAAAGGACAAATACCCCTGGAAACCCCTCCCCTGGGAAATCACCCCCATGGAGCTGCGGCCACTCATCATGCCAGATCGTTACCCGACACCGCCTGCGGCCAATCCTCCGCGCTAACGCCTCACACTCAGCTTATGGATGCGCACTCGTGTTTTTTCACTGTGTGTCCCTGCGCCGATGCCGACGTGTGACCACTGCTCTTTCACATAACCAGGAGGCGTAGGCGCATTTTCAAAGACTGGCTTATCATTGACCCACAGCGACATGCCAGAGGTGCTACTGGTCAGCTTGAAGGTGAATCGTGGCTCCACAGTGATCTTTGGCTGCTCCAGCGCGGGACCTAGTCGGTTCGAGAGCATGGCCCGCACCTCCTTTTCTGTGTAAACAAAGCGGATCGCCACCCAGCGCCCGGTGTCTGGATACCCGTAGGAAAACCAACACTGCGTGGCCTCTCCTGGATCAGTGACCTCCACTTCACCCTCCAGAGTGAACTGTGGCCCGATGCGTGCCTCACAGACAGTCGTGCGCCAGGCATCACGCCCACGGTGTAGCCAGGCACCAACGTCCAGCTCCCAGCCGCCACCTTCACGCGACCAACCACGGAATTTCGGCTCCGCAGGCACCAGTGAAGCTGCCTCGCCACTGCGTGCCGCTGACTCGATCTTTGAAAGTGCCAATCGGTGCTCCACATAGTCACGTCCGGCTCCTTTGAGCTTCTCCCCGCCTTCGGACAGTGCGATCTCGTAGTTCTTCACCGCATCAGCCGCGTTGAAGCTCTTTTCCGCCGTTTCGGCACGCTGGAGCTGCGCTCCGACGCCTCCATCCACATACGCATTCGTCTTTCCGACGAGCAATGCCTCATCCACACCCTCCCATTGCTCCAAAGCATAGCGATTCGGCTTCTGATCGAGCTTTTTCAGCCATTCAGCCGCCTCATCGTAGTGGCGGCATTTGAAGGCAAATACCGCGGCATGGGTGCGATCCACGGCACGCCAGGGCGCACGCTTCACTTCAGCCTCCGCGCCATCAAAGACGGCTTTCGCGCTGCTATAGTGGCTGGGGGAGAGCTCTTTGAAATACTCCGCAGGCACATCCCACTCACTCGAGAAGTCCCGATGAGCCTGGAGAAGCACCCATGGCAACCCAGAGTCATACCGCTGCGTCTCCGCGCAGGCCAAGCCGAAGCTGCGCATCTTCTCCAAGCTGCCATGCCAGCGCGGGCGCAGCCCCCAGAGGAGATGTCTGGCGGCCTCTGGCGTGTCCACCTCCACCTTCTGCGCCTCCTCCAGCCAGGTAAACATGCTCTTCACTGCCTGCGCCTCCCCCTGGGAGAGCGCGGCCTCGATCATCGACACCGCAGGCTCTGGGGTCTCGGGCTTCAGCTCCCAGGCCTCCTGGAAAAGCTTCCGCGCCTTCTCCGACTCATGCGCGAAGACCGCCATCCCACTCGAACTCACGCCATCGGCATAGCTGTCCCCGCGCTCATCCCAGGCCCGGCGCAGGCTATGCTGACCCGCGATCCATTTTTTCAGCCAGGGCTTCGCCGCGTCTGTCTTTCCCACTTCCTCCGCCACGCGCTCATGCAGATACTGGAAGAAAATCTCTGCCGTACCACCTCTGAGCATATAGACCGCCACGCGATCATGCAGTTTCGAAAAGCCCTCGGTCGCATCGAGCACCTTACGCAGCGCCTTGAAGGCTGCCTCGATGCGGACCTCTGCCTCTTTTTCACCTTCATCACCGCTCAAAGATACGGCCAACGCCATCGCCACTCGAAAGGCCAATACCTCCTCACCCACTTTCCCATCGACAGCCTTAAAAGCGCTTTGCAGCAGCTCCTGACTTCCGGGCTCGCCCATCAAGACCGTCCCCAGTGCATAAGCACTCACCGGATGCTCACGCCCCACTGGAGCGAGGTCACGAGCCAGACTTTGCAGTTCAAGATTCGACACTTGGTCCGCAGAGCCGCACAGTTTGGCCACTAAGGCCTTCGCAAAAGGCATCCACCGATCCTTCGGCAGATGCGCAGGCTCTGGAGTGAGCCCATTCACTTGAAAAAGTTTTTCTAGCCACTCCCGCATTGGGCGCTGGCCTTCATCCGCGATGACCGCATTCTCCCCGATCACCAGCTTGGAAAAGGAGGAACGGCTCGCCCGTGCAGTGGGTGTGGGCCGGGGTGTAGGAGAGCCCTGGACACCTGGATTGGATGATTGCGGAGTGATTGCCGTCGGAAGCGGGGTGCTCTCGGATGTCTCTGCATCTGTGGGCTGCCTCCCTTTCCAAACGGAATACCCCACCATTCCCGCGATTAGGACGGCCAACATGCCGATGTTGCGCACGAGGGCAGCCTTGTCTGTTTCGTTGTCAGAATCGTAGCTCATGAGGATTAAGGTAGTATTTCGCCACACATCCCAGCACAATTCCACTTAGGCCGTCTATGAAAAAGTTGGCTCCATCTTGGTTTCGTCGGTGATTTGTGAAGAGCACGGCCGCACTGGCGGCACCGTCCGACGAGAGCGAATGAATCGGACGCCTTACTTCCGGCGGACTTCCAGCACTTCTAGCGCGGTGAGCTTCCATTCCCCTTGGATGGGCGTGAGCGTCACACGGGCTTTGTAACCGTTGTAGCGTGGATGGGCGTGGCCCCAGTGGCCGACATTGCCCAGGACGCTCCAGTTGCATTCTGCATCGAATCCGCCGCTCTGCTCATTGGGCGTGGCTTTGTCCACACTGGCCTCGAATTCGGTGATGAGCACCCTTGTGCCCTCACGTCCATCGAGCGTGAGAGCCTGAATGGTATCGAGGTAAAGCTTACGCAGCAGCTCCCCATCCACGCTACGAGCCAGCACATCATACACACGGCTCTCCGTGCGGTGATCAAAGGCTCGATACACATTGCGCAGGAGCGGGCTGACGATTTTCTGAGCCTCCTCTGGAGTGCTGATCCGTGGCACACTGCTCGATCCGCCGACGGAAATGGTCAGCAGTTTGCCAAAGAGGACGAGGCCGAAAACCCACACGCCGAAGTAGGGTAGCCCACCACCCGGTAGGCGATAGTCACGATGCCAGATCCACCAGTAAAAAACTGCTCCCGCGAAAAGCCATGCGAGCAGCCCCACCGGGATACGAGTCGGCTGACCTGGATCAAAGGTGGGCACCGCAGCGAGCGGCGCGGGCCGCACACGCCCCTTGTTCTGCCATTGGATGCGCTTGGTGATGTTGTTCGCCACCGCTCGCTCGCTTAAATTACTGAAGAGCATCGTCACGGGCAGCTCGCGCAGTTCATTGATCCAGCCTTTCCATGTCACATTCACCTCATCCGGGGTTTCGTTCGTGGTGAATTGCCACACGAGTCCCAGCATGCATTGATCGTATGCCAGCTCCTCATTCTCTGTCATGGGCACTGTGGCACCAGGCTTGCCTTTGACAAAATAGGCAACGGGAGCCGCCTGCGGCAGCTTGCCAGAGTGCGTCTCTACGGAGCACCACTCAGCGGCCAGTCCCTCCGCATCACGGATGAGCTGCTGTTGGCGCTCTGCCGTGATGGTGCGCGGGCGTGGATTCTCATCTGGAGAGAGCCAGTTGAATGTCTGCCCCATGTCGAAGAGAGCCTCCACGCGTGTCTGATAAGGCTCCACATAGAGATAGAGCTGCGCCACGGCCCCCGTCGCACTACCAGCAGCCGGCAGTGGCGGAGGAGTGGCGGGCGCTGCACCGGACGCTGCTGGCGCGGCGCCTAGCGGTTGCTGCACGCCTGGCACACCTTCCAGATTCAGGGGCAGCTCGACTCGGTCGATCTTCACCTGAGCAGCGAGCTGCGAGATGAAGGCGAGCGACATGACAGCGACAATAGCTGTCCGGTAGATGAGAGGGCGTTCGATCACAGTGTCCAGGGTTTGCGCCATTCTTTGGAGAGCAGCTTGGATGCTGCCGCATTATCCGCGATGGTTTCCGTCTTCGGGTCCCACTTCAGCGACGTGCTACCGCTACGCAGCGCGATATTGGCCAGATGTGAGATACTGATGCTGCGGTGGCTGACTTCGATGGGAGTGGCGGTGGGTTTGCCGTCGTAGATGCAGCTGAGGAAGTTGTCCGTGTGGTCTTTGCTCTCGTAGAGATGGATTTCGCCATCCTTCGCCTTGTCGCGGAGGATTTCGGGGTCGCTGGAGCTGATCTTGCCCCGATTGACATGGATCCATTTTCCGTCTTCGCCCATGAAGCAGACGCCGATGTGGTCAAAGGGCTTCGCGCCGGGTGTTTTCGCATGCTGGGCCGCTGCGGCCTGCATGATCTGGTGCTCGGGGCTGGCTACATGCATGACGAGTCCATTTTCATACACGCACTCAAAGCTGAACTCCGTGGCCGTGTTATACAGAGCATTCAGGTCCAGCTTCCCACTCACGTTTTTGAGCTCGGTAGGGCCACTCAGGTCCGAGCCCATGCCCCACTGCGCGATGTCGATGTGGTGTGCGCCGAAGTCGGTGATCATCCCGCCGGAGAAATTAAAATTGTGACGCCAGTTCAGAGGCAGCAGCGCCGGACGGTAATCCATCTGCTCCGCAGGGCCTAGCCACATCTCGTAATCGAAGTCTGCTGGTACAGGGGCCGTATTGATCTGATCAGCCATGCCGTTCCAGTTCTTGTGCCCACCAGGCAGGCCTACGAGCACACGCTGGAGCTTGCCGATACGGCCATTGCGCACCTGCTCACAGGCGAGGCGGAAATACAGATCGCTGCGCTGCTGGCTGCCGGTTTGCCAAGTCACGCCTGCTTTCGCCACTTCATCACTCATGAGGCGTCCTTCGGCGATGTTCAGTGCCAGCGGCTTCTGCCCGTAGATGTGCTTGCCCTTCCGTGCGGCATAGACAGCCATGTACGCATGCCAATGGTCCGGCGTGGAGACCTGCACCGCATCCAGGTCCTCTTTTTCCATCATCTCACGGAAGTCCGCATACGCCGTGCAGCCCTTCACCGGCTTGTGCTCGGCTTTGGAGTAGGATTCGTCGATGATTTTGCGCCCAGCCTCACGTCCCCCGGTTTCTTTGCCGTCGTAGCCGTAGTGGCCGTATTCCTTCATCGGATCTGCCACCGCGATGACCTGGCATTTGCCATTGGTGAGGAACGATGGCGTCCAATCACCCGCGATAGTGCCCCAGCCGATTGCTCCGACCGTGATCCGCTCCGAAGGGGCCGGACGACCCGGCTTACCGAAGACCGAGGACGGAACGATGGACGGGAATCCCAGTGCGGCTGCGCTGGAGGCGAGAAAACGACGGCGTGAGAAATGGGGGACTCTGTGGAGCATGGCGAAGCGGTTTATACGCGGGTCGCCTGCTCGGCGCAAAGCCCAAAAACTCAGCCAGCGGCCTGTTTGGTCCGTTTTGTGACTTGGCGTGGTTTGGTGGCTTTGGGAGCCGCAGTGGCCCTCTTGGCTGCTTTTTTAGCCACCGTGCTCTTCGTGCTCTTTTTAGCCTTCGGAGTCGGTTGGGGCTCAGGCTCGGCCTCAGGCACGATTGCCACATCTCCCATCTCGATGCCAAAAAGCGCACTCAGATCCGCCCCGGCCAACTCACCGCCACCATCCACCACGCCAGAGACAGCCGCGTCCTTCGCCTGCGAGAGCAAATCTGCGCCATCCACGCCACGCAGCTTAAAGAGCAGCTCCGGCTGCGCATCCAGCAGCACGCCCACGCCATACAGCACGGCAGAGACATGCTTGCACATGTCCGCATAGTCCGGGCAGGAGCAATCAAAGCGGATCTCACGCGGTTTCGGGAATAGCCCATGCTCTGGATCACTGAGCACCTGCATCACACCATCACCTAGCTTGCCCGCTAGCAGATCCAGCATCGAGCCCACTTGCCCTTCGCACCTCTTCACGGTCTCCTTCCACTGCCCAGGCCGTAGTGGCTGCACATACACCGTCGTCTCATACAGCTCAGAGCCCGCCACCACCGCGCCTAGCTTCCCAGACTCGATTTCAAGATTGTACACACTCCCTTGGCGCAAATAACTACGCCCACGCGGCAGCCGATTCTCATACTGCTGATACGACTCCAGATTCCGGCACCAAGCCTGGCCCCAAAAAGTACTGCAGAGGCTTTTTTTGCCCGCAGGAGCCTCCAGCGGCTCAAATCGCTGCCCTTTCTTCTTCAGCTTCTCGATTTCGCGTTGGACGCGTGCTTTTGAAGACGCTGCGCTTTGGTAAGACCACCACATGATTCGTTTGTTTTGTTAAGATACGAGAATCCCTCTGCGCCGTCTTCATCAACTTACAACCGGGAACTGCGAGCCGAGAACCGCAGAACAATACCAGAGCATGCGCGGCAGGTGAAACGGCCCCTTCCACATATTCCCCTTCAGCTTCACCGATGGCGTCCCATCCCGGTGCAAATAACCGAACCACTCACCATGCTCCGCGTCTGGGAAATGTGTGAAACTCCACTCATGCACCAGCCGGTGCCATTTCGCATACTTCGCATCGCCACTCACCGTCCATGCCAGCAGCGTCGCGATGATCGCTTCATTATGCGGCCACCAGAACTTCATATCATGCCAGTACTCCTGCACTGGCTTCCCAAACACATCGCGGAAGTAAAACAGACCGCCATGCTCCGCATCCCAGCCGCGCTCCCACATGCAGTCCAGGATCGCCAGCCCCAGCCGCGTGTAGCTCTTCTCCCCTCGCCACCGCCCCTCATGTAGGATGAACCACGCGCACTCCAGCGCATGCCCCGGATTCAGCGTGCGACCATCAAAGTGATCGATCACGCTCCCATCCGGTGCCACCACCTCCATCAGCGCCCCAAGCTCTGGCTTATAAAAATGCCGCTCGATCTCCAGAATGAAGCGGTCCACCCACTCCGAGCAGGTGTGACCACTGATCTTCGCATCCCCCAGATTCACCCGCAGCTCCTGCGCCGTCGCGATCCCGATCATGAGTGCCCCGATCCCCATCATCGGCCGCGTCTCCGTATTGAACTTCGGCTGCATCATCCCAGGCTCGAAGCTGTGCTTCAGATATGTCGCAAAATCCCGCCGCGCCTTCTCCGCATAGCTTTCATCTCCAGTCGCCTTCGCATACGCCGCATGCGCGATCGCCGCAAAGGCCTCACTATAAACATAGCGCCGCATCCGCAGCGGCCGCCCCTCCCGCGTCACCGTGAAAAACAGCTTCCCGTCCGTCGCATAGCCATGCGCATCCAGGAAAGCCATGCACGAGCCCGCCGCAGCCAGCCACTCCGCCTTCTTCTCCACCGTATTGAACAGCGTCGCAAACATCCACCCCGCTCGTCCTTGGAACCAAATGCTCTTATCCGTATCCAGCACACTCCCATCGCGATCCAGCGACGTGATCACCCCATCAAACTCACGATCCATCCCATGCCGCAGCCAAAACGGCATCACATCATGGAGAAGCGTATCGCGATACGTCGCCGCATAAGCAGCCCGCTGCGCCGGATGGGTCAAATCGAGGGACATAGGGATCGAATCATTTTTTATGTTCACAAAGCTCAGCCTCAGATTTATTTCTGAAACCACTCTTGGATTATCCAATACCTCGAATCAAACGAGCGACATCAGCGAATTCCAGACCTCCAAACTCCACCATAACCCCACCCAAACGCATCATGACCCCCAAACGCAATCCCGTCGGCTGGTTCGAAATCTATGTTTCCGACATGGCCCGTGCCAGATCCTTCTACGAAACCGTACTCAACATCCAAATGCAGCCTCTACCGAATCCCGAAGGCATGGACGGCGGTTTTGAGATGCTGATGTTCCCCTCCGACATGGAAAACCAAGCTCCCGGCTGTGGTGGCACGCTTTGCAGGATGGAAGGCTTCACACCCGGAGCTGGCGGCACTTTGATCTACTTCTCGTGCGCGGACTGCGGCGTGGAGGCATCCCGTGTCGCAGCCGCTGGAGGCCAAGTGTTTCGTGAAAAGTTCTCCATCGCCCCCTATGGCTGCATCGCCCTCATCATCGACACCGAAGGCAACATGATCGGCCTGCATTCGATGAATTGAGCCGCAGGCCTCCGCCAACTGCGCAGAGAAGCGGCGAACAGAAGCCCTGGCACACACCTGCCCAGCTTTTTGTGAGTGACAAATCAACCGCCGCCTCGCATCCTCAGCGCATGAAGCGCCTCCTCTTTGCCATCGCGTCGTTTTTTCTGTGCAGCCCGCTTTTTGCTCAAAAACCGCTCACCTTGGCCGCTGCGGCAGAAAAAGCCGCCAAAGACCTCCCGCGTGGCTGCATCGTCACGGGCGAGTGGCGTGATGGAAAGGCCGTCTATGCCATCGCGGGCCCAGACAAGCCTGCTGGCGTGGCGGCGGAGAAAGTCGTCTTCGAGATCGGCTCCATCAGCAAAACCTTCACCGGCATCCTGCTCGCCCAGGCCGTGCTGGAAAAGAAGCTCACCTTTGAAACCACGCTCAAACAAGCACTCGATCTCAAACAGACCTTCATCGACGAAAAAGTCGCCGCCATCACGCTCGCACAGCTTACCACGCACACCAGTGGCCTACCACGCATGCCGGACAATGCCGACTTCACCGGCACCGATCCCTATGTGAGCTACGATACGAAAAAACTACGCGAATGGCTCGCCACCGTGAAGCTAGAAAAAGCCGCCCCCCATGAGCTGAGCTACTCCAATGTCGGAATCGCCGTCCTCGGCCATGTGATCGAGCGTGCGCTCGGTGACTCGTGGGAAAACCTCGTGCGGGATCGCATCTGTCAGCCGCTCGGCATGCACGACACCACGCCCAAGCCGAACGCGGAACAGCAAAAGCGTCTCGCTCCGCCTTTTGATAGCAAGGCTGTGGCGCACGCGTGGAATTTTCAGGCCTTCGCCCCCGCTGGTGCCCTACGCAGCACCGCTGCCGACATGATGCTCTACGCCCGCGCTTTGGCCGCGCCTGACAAATCACCGCTCAAAGAAGCCATCGCCCTCGCCACCAAACCACTCGCCGAAGGCATCGGTTGCTGCTTTTTCCTCGATGGAGCGACCATCTCCCACGGCGGCGGCACCGGTGGCTACCGCACACATTTCGAAGCCTCGCCGAAAAACGGCCTCGCACGTCTCATCCTCATCAACAACGCCGCCGTGGATGACTCCAGCGTGATGCGTGAGATCACACGCCAGAACTTTGTCGCTGTCGCAGGCAGCAAATTGACCGAGTCCGAGCTCGCACCCTATCTCGGCGTTTTTGATCTCGGCAAAGAAGCCAAATTCACCTTCATCCTCCGCGATGGTGGTCTGTGGGGAAAACTGACCGGTCAGCCCATTTTGCCCTTCACACATGAAAAGGACGATTCCTTCTTCCACCGCGGTGTAGCAGCTCGTTTGATCTTCAAGCGTGACGCGGCAAAAGCCATCACCGCCGTCGTTCTCGATCAAAACGGCTTCAAACAAACCGCCCAGCGTAGCAGTAGCGAATCCCCCGCCTACCTCTTCCGCCCTGCTAAGGAGCTCGAAGAGATGCCGGCACTTACGACCTGCTGCCGCCCTTCAAAGTCTTCACCATCGAGCTACGACGCGGCACGCTCTTCGTCCAACTCACCGGCCAGTCCTCCATGCCCGTTTTCGAGACAAAAAAGGACCACTTCGAATACGACGTCGTCCCCGCCGCCATCGAATTCGAGCGCGATGCCACGACTGGCCAAATCCTACGCCTCCACCTGCATCAAAATGGCCTCAAACTGCCCGCTCTGCGGCAAAAGAAGGCTCCATGATGTTTCTCAAACATTATGCTCAACATACATAATGTTTGCCAAGATGCATCTAGCCGCATAAACTCCGCGCCATGCATCTCGACTTCGTCAATCGCGTCAAAGAACAGGCCGAACTAGCCGCCGCAGCCCGCAAAGGTGGGCTGCTCGTCGTCTTTGGGCGTCGGCGTGTGGGCAAGAGCCGACTGCTGCGCCACTGGCTCGCTGAAAACGGCGGGCTCTACAGCCAAGCCATCGAGGGACCGCTAGATATGCAGTTGCGCCAAGTTTTTGAAGACATCAAAGGCCGGCTCGACACCCAACTCGTGCCAAAAAGCTGGCTGGAGCTGCTCGAAATCCTGCGCCTGCAAAAGAAGCCTTGGCGGCTCTGTCTGGATGAGTTCCCCTACCTCACCGCCGTCGATCCCTCACTGCCCAGCGTGCTCCAGCGCTGGATCGATCAGTCCATCCCCAAAGGCTGCCTGCTCATTCTCGCCGGATCGAGCACACGGATGATGAACGACCTCTTTTTAAACCGCTCCGCTCCGCTCTATGGTCGTGCCCACAAGCTCCTGCATGTGCGGCCCATGGATTATGCCGCGTTTTGCCAGGCCTGCTCGCTCAGGCCCGCAGATAGCGGCTCCTTTGAAAAATACGCACTCGTCGGCGGCATCCCGAAGTACTGGGAATTCGTCGAAAAAGGCGCGGACGCCATCGCTTTGGCCGAGGCGCTGTACTTCGACTTCGCTCCCTACATGGAGCAGGAGCCGCAGCGCATCCTGCGTGATGAAGGCGTGATCGGAGCCAATGCCGTTTCGGTCTTGGAAGCCGTCGGACGCGGCGCAGAGCGGCCCTCTGAGATCGCCACCCGGCTCGGCACCGCACAGACGAATCTCTCCCGCCTGCTCCAGCAGCTCCTCGATGCCTCTGTGCTCGACCGCGAGCTGCCGTATGGCGAAAGCGTGCGCACCACCAAAAAAATCCTCTACCGCATCGCAGATCCGACCATGCGCTTTTGGTTCCGCGTCTATTCACCGCACCAGAGCCGCTGGAGCAGCTACGCAGCCGATCAAAAGCAAAAACTCATCCACGATCACGCCTCCACCGTCTTTGAAGATGCCTGCCGCGCCCGTTTTCCTGGCTCAGGCCGCTATTGGGAAAAAGACATCGAGCTCGACCTCGTCGCGCCCGATCCCGAAGACGCCAAAGGCCTCCTCGTTGCAGAAGTGAAATGGCGCAAACTCACCGCCGCCGAGCGTCGCCACATTCTCAGCCAGCTCCAAGAAAAATGGTCCCGCACCACCCTCAGCCAAAAGCACCCCAAGGTTCGCTTCGTGGTCTTCGACGCCAGCGAACTGCGGGCTTAGTCGCCTCACGGTAGCACTTCAGCAGGCAGCTCCAGCAGCGACGGAGCCTCATGCTCGCCATCATGCACATGCACTGGGGTGCCGATGCGGCTCTTCTCATAAAACAGCCGCTGCCCATCCTCTGGGCAGCGAATGCAGCCGTGGCTCGTCGGTTTCCCACGCTCAAAACCGCCCACATGCATCCCTACACCATCCGCCGTGAGCCGCATCCACCACGGCATCGCGATCCCTAGATACTCGGTGCCCTCTGGTCGAGGCCCCACATGCTCCCACGTCCGCGCCACCACCACCTCCTGCGTGCCTTTCTTCACATACTGACCGTAAAGATTGGATCGCTTCAGCGGCAGCTTCTCCGTCACTCGAAACCGCCCCATCGGCGTCCGGTGCCCCTCCACCCCAGGTGACACATCCATCTCTGCCAAAACCGTGCCATCCTCCGCCAACAACTGAGCCGTGCTCGTCGCCAGCGACACATCCACCCGCACAGGCCCCTGACATGTCTCCAGCTCTGGCGCAGCCTTCCACCGTGGCAAAAGCGGCTGCGGAGCCACCGGTGGAGGTGGCGTCTGGCATGCCGTCAAAGTGATGGCAGAGAGAATCAGTAAAAAGCAGCGGATCATCATGTGCCATCGTATTGAACTGCCCGTGCCCACCGTCAAAGGAATGAGCGTAAGACACGACAAATGCCCCAAAGCCCGCGTGCTAGCGCCTGCCCATCAAAGAGAATGTGCGGTAAGGCTGCAACAACACACATAACTATAAGCCTGGTTTATAGTTTGTGTCATTCTTTGCCGATTTGAACCGTAGCACGGTGGATCTTTGGGCATTCGAGCATGGTTACTTATTGAAGGTGCGGAAGGTCGAGTGCAGGATAGCATTTGCAGCTCGGAAGCCGACAAAATCCGCCTCACGGCATGGCTCGTCGTCACGTTACCTTTTACATGAATCGCCGCATCTTTGTTTTGATCCTTCTATCGCTGCTCTCCAGGGCTTTCGCCGACGGGGGAGCTGCGTCTTACTACGAGCCTGCGCAGTTTTTCCGCACCCAGATCCAGCCCATCTTTGAACGCCGCTGCTATGAGTGCCACTCCCACCAGCACGAGATCGAAGGTGAGCTGGCCCTCGACTCCAAGCGCGGCTGGGAAACTGGCGGCGAAAGCGGCCCTGCCGTGAAGCCCGGCGACCTCAAGAACAGCCCTCTGATTCAGGCCATCCGCCACCTCGACTCCGATAGCGCCATGCCGCCCAAGAAAAAGCTCCCGCCCATCGAGATCGCTCTGCTCGAAACCTGGGTTCTCCTAGGAGCCCCCGATCCGCGTGGCGGGCCACCAGCGGCCAAGCCATGAAGCAGCTTCACCGCTTCATCCACCGCTGAATTTCATCGAAAATCTCATTCTGGCGGCGGAAGAAGAGAAAGTGGTCCTGACCGTCAAAAGCACGTTTTGTGACCTGCATTCCGCCTTTTTCGAGCTTCACGGCGTAGTCATCTACATAGCTCCACGGCACGCGCACGTCGTTTCGTCCGGAAAGGATGAGCGCGGGGCGATTTGCCAGGCGTTTTGCCAATAAGGCCGGTTGGATCTGAGCGTGCAAAACAGCGCTGAGGAGGATGATCGAGGCGAATCGCGGCCCGCGGGCGGATTCGGCGAGGCAGACGCCTTTTCCGCCATTCGAGAGGCCCATGAGATGGATACTCGCGGGATCGATGGCCGCGTGTTTGTCTGCATCTCGTATGGCGGCGGTGATCGCCTCATACGCCCCGCGCTTTTCCCAGTTCCCGAGGCCAAAGGTGGGCGCGATGACGGTGCTGCCGGTTTGATCAGCCACTTTGGACAGGAGCCAGATGTAGGCTTTGAAGTTCCCGCCGCTACCATGCAGAAAGACAAGCGCTGGCGCGGGCTTGGCGCGGTCGAGTTGAGGCGGGATGTAGTGAAAATAGTGCCCGTGACGAAACTCAGAGAAGGTCACCTCGTCATAAATCGCGCCCAAGGCCGAGCCGCAGGCCGAAAACTCCGCATCTCGCTCCATCTCAGAGTAGATCGCGTCGGTCATCGTCGCGAGTTCCAGCTTCTGCTCCCGCGTAAAGAACCCATCGAATTTCATCGCTGCCGCGTAGCCCAAATGAATCTGGTCGATCTCTGGCAACACGTTGGCGAAGCCGAATCGCAAATAATGCCACCCGCCATCCGCGTAGCGCGAATGCATACGTGCAGTTTCCGGCGTGTGACCATCCGGTGCCTGCATCACCAAACCCGCACCCATCACTAAACCGAGCCCTAGCAGCCCTTTTCCGAGCCAGACCTGCCTCGTGGAGCATCGCTCATCCCCAATGCACCAAAGCAGCGGCCCGCAGCCGATCATCCCCACCGCCAAACCCAGCGCCACCCCAATCCATGTGATCAAGCAAAACCCCAAAACAAACGCCACAGGCAAGCAAACCAGCGCCAGCAGCAGCACGGCAGCTTTCAACAAGGCGAGAGGGGAGGTCATGGCGGGTGCTTCGAAATAAGCGGGTGGGACGAAGTTCCATTTTATTGCCTCAAATCCACCAGGAAGTCGATGGGACGACTGACTCTGAACATAGCTCGTCTTTGAAAACCCACCGGCTGCGATCCGGCGAAGCAAAGTGGCCATCTCGCTCCGCGAGATGAGCGGGACGCTTGGCATACCCTGCTGGCGCGTCATCGGTATCTCTGGATGGTTTTTAAAACACGGCCGAAGCAGATAGGCTGATCGAAAGCAAGCCAATCATCCTCGGCTTGGAGCGGCTCGTGAGGGATGCGCAACGCTCTCTGCGGCATAAATGAGGATGACGTGAGGAGCCGTTCAGGTTAGGACCACGGGCTCTCTCTTCGCCCTTCTTTTCCTCCATGCTTTCTCTCATCCTCACACATCCCGGCGGCGCTCATAAAGACGAACTGCTCGCCTGCGCCCTGCTGGTGGCGGTGCATCGCGTGCCGATTGTTCGCCGGGAGCCGACGCCGGAAGATCTTGCTGATTCCACCATCGCCGTGGTCGATGTGGGCGGCGAGCATGCGCCGGAGAGGCATAACTTTGACCATCATCAGTTCCCCGCCGACCATCCGCCCGTGTGTTCACTGAGCCTCGTGCTGCAGCACCTCGGCGTGTATGATGACGCACGCGAGTTCTGCGACTGGCTGGAGCCGGCCGAGTGGTTCGACACTCGCGGGCCGAATGTGACCGCGAAATGGCTGGGCGTGGATCGAGGCACGATGAACAAACTCAACTCACCCATCGACGTGACCGTCCTGCGCCGCTTCGCCAAAGCGAGGCGGCTGGAGCCCGGTGAGCCGCTGTGGGAAGTCCTCAGCTACATCGGCCAGGACCTGCTGGACTACCTGCGGGAACTGCGCAGCCGCCTCGACTTCATCGCACAGAACGCGGTGATCTGGAACGTGGGCGACCATGAGGTGCTCTTCCTTCCGCGCACCGATCCCGTGCCGGATGATCCCTCCGCCAGCATCGGGCGCTATCTCGAAAGCATCGGCAAAGGCAGCACCGTGGCCGCGCTGATCTACCCCGACCGCCGTGGCAGCGGCTACGGCCTCTCCCGCCACAACGACGACCCACGCTACGACTTCACCCGCATCGAAAAGGAGCCCGATGTCCACTTCGCCCATGCCCGTGGCTTTGTGGCGAAAACCTCGGCATCGGAGCTCGCCCGAGTGAAGGAACTCCTGGCCTTAGCAAAGGTATAGCCCACCACCTCGATCAAGCCAGCCTCCCCTCTTGAAGGACGGGAGATTCGCATCGCAAGACCTTGCGATGAGGGCGCATCTTTCATCGCCATACCCCGGAGCCAGTGCAACGGACAACTTTGAGGGTGCAAAGCTAGCACTGGTTGAGTATGATGTACCCGTCATGAGTGCCCTTGCCCTCGAAATCGATCAAACTCTGCAGCAACTCGACGCGGCGACAGCTTCCCGCCTCGAGCGCCTCGTGCGCGACGCACTGGCATTGGTTAAAGTTCGGCCAGTTTCAAGAGATGCCTCGATTTCGTTTCCGCTCGTGACGGATGCACTTCCCATCTCGGGGGATGAAGTGAATGGATTCCGAGTGATTCCTGCGGAAGGACGTGTCGTCACTTCAGAAATGGTGCAGCACATGATGGAGGAGTCTGAGGCGGCATGATCGCGCTGCTGGATGCGAATATGCTCATCGCGCTTTTCGACGCGGCGCATGTCGATCATCAAAAAGCGCATGCCTGGCTCTCCGCCCATCGCAGTCAGGGCTGGGCCACCTGCCCGCTCACGGAGAATGCCTGCATCCGCATCATGTCGCAGCCCTCTTATCCGGGAAAGCTGACGGTCCAGGACATTGCCGGGCGTCTGTATCGCGCCACGCATGCCTCGGATCATCATTTCTGGCCGGATGACATCCGCCTTAGCGATGCCGCCAAATTCAATCACAGCCTGATGCCGAATCCGAGACATCTGACGGACAACTACTTGCTCGCACTGGCTGTCCACCATGCGGGCTGCCTGGTCACGCTTGATGCAGGAATCCGAATTCAGGCCGTTCAGGGTGCCACGCCCCAGCATCTGGTCGTTCTTTGAGTGACGAACCTCACCGTGAAGTCCAGCCGCGCGGAAGGACTCTGCGTGGGGAGGACGAGACGGTGGGATGCCGTCCGAAGCGAGCCAGCCGTCGAGAGGAAAGGGAGAAGCCACGGCCTCGGCGGTCTTCCTGGCTCTGGAGGTGCCAGAGAATCAGCCACAGCATCGGGGAGGGCTAGCTGTCGATTTGTTACAACTGACATCATTTCCCGGCTCAATTGCTTCAAACCGACTTTGCATCGCACTCTAAACCCACATGCGCTTAATCGTGCGCCAGAGTCTATTTGGCTCGATCTGCCGGTAAGCGGCATTGCTGGCTCGTAGAAGCGTTAGAAAACGCGAGGAGTCACCAAAATAGTTGGGATATGCCTCTTTGATTCCACCGACCGCTTCCGCAGCCAATAACACAACTGCTTGTTGACCGTCTGAAGCCGCCATTTTCTCATAGTCAAGGTAGTTGGACACTGCCAAGTCGAATTCGCTTTTCGCAAAGTTTAGCAACGATAGAGCCTTGTTCTTCACATGAATACTTAGAAGCACATAACCGTCGTGTGGCTTCATTGTTAAGTGCTCGTCGGTGACTTTTAATGTCGATGCAAAGACCTCGAGATTCTCAATAACTTTGAGTTTCGATGACAGCGCATACGCACGCTCAGCAGACTGCACAAAGTGGATTTTCTCAGGACCAAAGAGCTTGCCAACTATGGAATCAACCAAATGTCGCATGTCTTTTGGCTTCGTCAGGTTTAGCCCCTCAATCAGGCTAAACATTACCGAGAGACTCCGAAAGAACTCCTTCCATTCCTCCTTGCCTCGATTCGACTTGATTGCTTGACCGGTAAAGAGATCCACGATCTCGACTCCAGTAGCCCAAGCATGTTGAATTTCGGTGCGCAGTTGAATCTCAATCGACCTCCTGTTCTCAGTTTTGTCTGAGAAGTCCCCGATCAGATGGATTCCTCGGTAGCCATCTGGTTTGGGTTCTTCAATGTAGTCCTTAACGCGCACAGTCTTTCGACGCTTAAACTCTCGAAGAAGCTTGAGCAGCTTTTTATGTGTCGGAAGAATGGCACGACACCCTCCGATGTCTTGCATGTTTCGCAGTTTCATGCCGTCGAAACGCTGTAGTTTTGAGATTATCGACGGAGCGCGTTTCAGTCGTTTTGCCAAGACGACTTTGACCCTGATCTTTTCTGCACATGCTCCGAGCAATGCATAAGCCTCCTCCAAAGGTTTTTCATGCATCGCTCTCCAGTATGATAGGGCGGCCATAGATTGTTCGAACTTTTGTGGCTCTCGCTCCAAAAGTTTCGAGTCGAGCAATGCTTCACCTGCTCGATTTATGGCTTTGCCTGTAAACTGGGTTGATTTGGCCTCGTTTGTCATTCGGTCTAGCTGTATTGATGCCAAAGCCTTGAGGGCATGCGAGACCTATTCAACGCGTTTTGCCAGTTGGCACCTCGACGGGAAAAGCCGAGCGAGGCAGTTTGGAATCGACAGTCATCTGCCGCGTTCAGTCATTGGATGCGCCTCATGGAGCTTAAAAGGCTTGCTTTGCGACGACGACTTCATTATTGCTTAGAATAAATGTCTAATTTGTAAAACATGCCATTCAAACTCTCTGCTTTCTGCTTAGTGTTGCTCATCAGTCCGTTGGTTGCCAGAGCGGATCATGTGATGCTCTTGGATGGCGTAATCGTGCAACGCGATACAATTGAAGCCCACATGAGTTCCGACGAAGGCAAGCTGACGATACAGCTTTGGTGGGGGACAAAAATAGCCACACAGACGGTTATCATCCGTTATCGAGAGAAAGCTGAAGAAGAGTCTGCAAAAAAAGGTTTTGGCGCTTTGCTCAAGGCGCTTCGTAATAGCGAGATCGTCATTTTTGATCACCGACAGTTATCAAATGAGATTGGTTTAACTTGGGATGGCATGAAAACCCCATCAGATCCCAGTGATCCAATTATCAAAATCACACCTTCGCCCGTCGTCACTCCGGTTAAGAAGGTGGTGAAGGTGATGGAGACGACGAATACCGCTCAGCCTAAGCTTGAGGACTTTGGCCTGACTGAGAAAAACGGCCGGATCGAATCACAGACAAAATAGGCTGTCCATAATTGAAGGGGTGCGGACAAGACTGGCCACATCACGGCTACTTCCGTGAAGTAATGTTGCGGACGTGACGATCATTTGCCGCAAGGGGCGCGGCAGTATCGAGGACGATTCTGTGCTCCACGCTATAGGCCCGTTGCTCCATGCTTTCGAAGCGGAGAAGAATCAATAATACTTCACCAGCCCATCCTTCCACAGCGGCTTGAGCTGATCGATGGGGGAATCGATCAAGGTGGTGCCGTTGTGGGAGATGTAGAGATACGGGTCACGCGTGGCTTCGCCGATGATGACGAGGCCGGCTTTTTCGGCGGCGGCGACGTGTTCGGGGGCGATCTCGATGAGGAGGCGGCCGGGCGTTTCACTGAAGAGGAGTTCGGCGGTGGTGAGGCCGCTACCAGTGACAGGCATCTTGTCGGTGGCGATGCGGAGGCCAGCTTTGCCGCTGAAGGCCATTTCCGCGAGGGCGACGGCGAGACCACCTTCACCGATGTCGTGAGCGCTGAGGATGGCGCCTTGCTTCACGAGGTCGAAGTAGCGGCGGTAGGCGGCCATGCTTTCGGCTTCGTCGAAGGACGGGCCGGCGTCGAGGCCGATGCCGCGGGTGTATTTGGCGACGATGCTGCCGCGCAGACCGGCGCTGGCTTTGCCCAAGACGGCGATCTTGCTGCCGACGCGGCGCAGGGAGGCTCCGACGACGTGGCTGGCGTCCTCGACGATGCCGAAGCCGCTGAGCAGGAGCGTGACGGGGATGGAGACGGGGCCTTCGTCGGTGACGAAGTAGTTGTAGAAGCTGTCCTTGCCGCTGACGAAGGGGGCCCCATACGCGATGGCGCTCTTGGCCATGCCCTTGGTGCATTCGACGAGGGCCTCCGGTTCTCGCGCTCGTTGTCGGGATTGCCCATGCAGAAGTTGTCGAGGATGGCGATGCGGTCGGGATTCGAGCCCATGGCGACGAGCTGGCGCACGCACTCATCGACGACGGCGCGGCCCATGAGATGCGGGTCGGTCTTGCCCCATTCCGGCAACAAGGCGCAGGCGAGCGAGACAAGTTGATTGCTGCCATCGACGCGGATGACGCTGCCATCCTGCGGGCAATCGCCCGCCGCACCGGCGAGCGGCTTGAGGACGGTGTTGCCCTGCACTTCGTGGTCGTATTCGCGGATGATCGGCTCGCGGGAGACGATGGAGAAATCGGACAGCAAGGTCTTGAGCGTGGCGGTCCAGGATTCCGGACGCACGGGCACGGCAGGCTGCACATCGGCTGGCGTGCGCCATTTGGCCCGCATCTCGCGGCGCGGGGCCTCGTGCAGCGCGGTGACGTGCAAGTCGCAGACGGTGGTGCCGTGGTGCATGACCTTGAGCCGCTGCGAGCCATCGGCTTTCGCGAGCACGAAGATCTCGGTCTGATAAATGTCGGCAAGCTTTTGCAGCTCGGGCAGATCCTTCTCGTCGATGGCGATGACCATGCGCTCCTGGGATTCGCTGATGAAGACCTGCCAGCTTTCGAGATCGGGCGCTTTCAGCGGCGCATTCTCCAGCCAGACCTCGCCGCCGGTATCGCGCAGCATTTCGCCTGCGGCGGAGCTGAAACCGCCCGCGCCGCAATCGGTCACGAACTGGATGAGGCCCTTCTCACGAGCGGCGAGCACCCAATCGGCGACTTTTTTCTCCTCGATGGGATTGCCGATCTGCACGGCGGTCTGGTCTTCCTCATGCGAGTCGGTGGTGAGCTCGGCGGAGGAGAAGGTGGCGCCTTTGAGGCCGTCTTTGCCGGTGCGACCGCCTGCAGCGATGAGCAAATGACCGGGCTTTACTTCCTTGGCGATGTCCTTGATCGGGATGATGCCGGCGGTGCCGCAGAACACGAGCGGGTTGTAGATGAAGGTGTCGTCGAACTGGATCGCGCCATTGACGGTGGGGATG
Source organism: Verrucomicrobiaceae bacterium (assembly GCA_016713035.1). Lineage (NCBI taxonomy): Bacteria > Pseudomonadati > Verrucomicrobiota > Verrucomicrobiia > Verrucomicrobiales > Verrucomicrobiaceae > Verrucomicrobiaceae bacterium. The sequence goes on along the minus strand of JADJPW010000002.1, from coordinate 151,138 downwards.
CCCATGCGATTGCCGTAGTCGCGCACGCCGCGCACCACGCCACGCATGACGCCGAGCGGATGGATGACGTCCTTGGCCTTGATCTGATCCTGCTCGATGTCGGGCGGGCCAAAGCAGAACACATCGAGCGAGGCGACCGGCTTAGCACCCTTGCCCGCGCCGAGGATGTCGCGGATGACACCACCGAGGCCGGTATTCGCACCCGCGTAGGGTTCGATGGCGCTGGGGTGGTTGTGCGTCTCCACCTTGAGGCAGACGGCCTTGTCGTCATCGAGCTTCACAAAGCCCGCGTTGTCCTCGAAGGCGCTGAGCACGAAGTCGGGCTTCGTTTTGCAAATCTCCTCCGTCACATTGCGGATGTAGGTCTTGAAGAGCCCGTCCACGACCTCCTGCTGGCCATTGAGCGTGTGATAAATTTTCGCACCAAAGATGCGGTGCTTGCAGTGCTCGCTCCAGGTCTGCGCGATGACTTCCATCTCCACATCCGTCGGCTCACGGCCTTCATCTTGATAAATCTTCTGCACCGCGAGCATGTCCGCCTTGGAAAGCGAGAGCTTCATGCGCTTCGAGAGATCGAGAAGCTGGTCAGCGGTGAGATCGCGGAGGGGGATGGAGCGGAAAACGGCTTTGGACATGGGTGGGAGCCGTCTGGATTGGCGAGGAATCGGCGGGGTTCAAGACGAACGCCGTTTTTCGAGGTTTTACGGCTGACGGGGGGACTCCAGAAAAAAGCGCCACCGCCTGGAGACAGGCGGTGGCGCTGGTGAGGTGAGAGAATCGGAGGTGCCCGGGGGGTTATTGATTCGGGACTGCTGGAGCGGGTGCAGGAGCCGGGGCGGGCGCTGGAGCAGGAGCAGCGGACTGTTCAGCGGCTTTTTGGGCTTCCTGGATGGCTTGTTGGAAGGCGGGATTGGAGGCCATATCTGCGGCCATTTTACCCTGAATGCCGATGCCGATGAGGATGCAGATCGTCCAGATGATCATGATGTTCTTGAGGCCAAGTGCACCGCTTTTCATCCAGCCCCAGATGAACGCGACGAGACCGCAGGTGATGATGCCGAGGATACCCCAGAGGGCTCCGCCGTGCTTGAAGGACTGGATGAGCACCATGATCCAGCAGATCAGGGAGCCGAGACCGGCGAGGAGGGCGAGCCCCATCACGATGGGTGAAGGAGCGGCGGATTGGAGAGCAACGGGGTCCATAGGAGTGGTTGGTGGGATGATGTTGAGTGTTATAAACCGGCTCCCTCCATAGTCCTTTTCCAGGGCAGGATAGGCTCCGGCATGGGTGGGTAATACCAAAGTCCGAGCAGCCGTAGCAAGCCAAAACATGTAAACAGCAGGAAAATGATCGCCACCAGCCCGGTGCGCCGCTCGATCTTCTCCACTCGATCTGCGAGCGCTACTGCGCCACGAGCTGGTAATGCTGCTCCTAACGTGACGAGCCCCCCCATGAGCACCGCGAAGGGCGCAAAGGGATGCAGGCGGAGCATTTCATGCAAATGACCACGCATGAGGGCAGTGAGCGAGCGTGTCAGCCCGCAGCCTGGGCATGGTAGGTCCAAAAAACGTGCCACAGGGCACGGCCAGAGTCCCCACCCGAGTGTGAAGGCGATGAACACGAGCAGCACCACCCCAAGAAGCACACGGCAAACCCAGCGCTGCCGCAAAAGTGGCGCAAGCCAGGGCTGGAATAAAAAATTACGCTGCATGTGAGCGCTGCTGTACTCCCGCGTGCGGCTCCGTCATGCAAAATGGTGGGTTTTCGTGCTCAACCGGGCGGTGGAGATGCGGATCTCGTCGATCATACTATTCTTGTGACAGAAGCAGTACTAAATGTCTATGCGGTGCTGTTGAGCTTGGAAAGCGAGCGGGAGGAGATTTTGCTCATGAGGAATGATCATCCAGTCGCCAGATTGGTTCCTGAGCCTGAATCCATGGATACCATCGGCGTGTTCGGTGACTTGCATGGAACGCTGGATGATGAAACGGCTAGCAAGATGCTTCGCGGTATCGAAATCGGCCGGAGCAGCGGGAACATGAAGCAAGTGAATAAGGTGACGTGAGGTTCAAAAGTGCCATTTTAGGAGTGGTTTTTCATTTCGACATTTTTTCATTCAATAGCCACACTAGCGGTCACAGACCACAGCAATGCTGCTGGGTAATCCTTAGCCGGTTAATCAACCAAAGTTCGAAGATGTCTGGGAGCACTCAGCTTGCCGGCGAAGAAAATAATGAGCACAATCCTCCGACACCTCATCCTTCCGATTATTTGCATGCTTGCTGGTTTGGCTGGGTGTGTTTGGCTTGCAAGGCATTACCCCGGCACCTTTTGGAGTGTCGTAGTTGTCCTTGTCATGCTTGTACTGATCAACGGATTGCGGCTCAGCGTCAGAGATCGTTGCCGTGGATGGCGAGTCGGCCACCAAGGTCGAGACCGCCTCTATTACGACGAACTCCACGATGGCAGGTGGCTTCGCATCGACATCGACGGAGAAATGGAACTTCATCGCCATGTTGTTTACCTGCGGTCTCTGCAAATTCCCAAATGGGCCACAGACCGACGTGAAGAAATCATTTCAAGGCTGAAGAGCGCATTCCCCGTAACCTCGTATGAATTTTCTGAGTAACTTGGGACGGCTTGGCTATCCCTACTTTTCTCGATCATTCGGATCAAAGCCAAGGATGGTCTTCGCATCGTGATCAGGCAACTTGATCTGATCGATGGAAAACGTGTCCTTCAAGTAAACTGCTAGTCTCTCGCTATGGCCCTCATTCATTAGGACTTTTGAGCCTTGTGGAGTCATGATTCGTATCACCAATACCTCGACATCCCACCCCGAAGGCAGTTTGCGCTCGCGCATCAGTTTGGCGGCCTCTTCAGCACCGATTCGGGAAATGATTTCACTAGGTGTGTCCATTTTCTCGACCTCATCTGCGGCGATCAGCACAGTTTCCAACAGCAGCTTGAGCGTTTCCGGCGTTAGTGGCTGATCGGTTGTCTTTTGGTCGCGGCTAATGCGAAAAACCGGCGCACGATCATTTTCACGTTTGAGGGAGATGGTGGTGGCGTGAATCTCACCGTAGTCGGTCACGAGTGCTTGGCTGATGTGAAGTTCAATCCATGCGCTCTCCAATGCTGCCTTCACATCCTGGGTAAAGTTTCCCTTCGCTTGATGGCTTTGCCCCTCCATTCGAAGAGCTATGCCGCAGAGCAGCAAAATGAATAGAGGTGCGGATCGGCAGCTTTCCATGATTTGATTGTATCCGACAAGCGGAAGTGTTGGAACAAAAAAGAGGCCGCTCGGTGGAGCGGCCTCTTGGTGAGTTTGGGTGCTATGAAAGGCCAGTTGCGCAGCAACTGGGCTACTTTTAGCCGACGTCAGCAGCAGGGGCGGCTTCGCCACCAGCGGCGGCGGCGTCTTTTTCCTTCATGGCGGCTTTGCGGCTCATTTTGATGCGGCCTTTGTCGTCGATGCCGATGCACTTGGCGGTGACGATGTCGCCGGTCTTGACGACGTCTTCGGTCTTGTTGACGCGGAAGTCGGCGAGCTCGCTGATGTGGATGAGGCCGTCTTTTTTGCCACCGAGGTTCATGAAGGCACCGAAGTTCGTGGTGCTGACGACGCGGCCCGTGTAGAGCTTGCCGACTTCGATCTCCTGGGAGGTGCCGCTGATCATTTCGATCGCACGCTCGATGCCTTCTTTGCGGTTGGCATAGACGTACACGGTGCCGTCGTCTTCGATGCTGATTTCAGCGCCGGACTCGGCCTGGATGGCTTTGATGTTTTTGCCGCCAGGGCCGATGAGCTCACCGATCTTGTCAGGGTTGATCTTGATGATCTCGATGCGTGGGGCGTAGGGGCTGAGGGGCTTCACTTCGGCGATGGCCTGGGCCATGGCGGCGAGCACCTGGGTGCGGCCTTCCTTGGCTTTGACGATGGCTTCTTCGAGGATGCGCAGAGGGATGCCAGGGAGCTTGAGGTCGAGCTGGTAGCCGGTGACGCCTTCGGTGGTGCCACAGAGTTTGAAGTCCATGTCGCCGAAGTGGTCTTCGCTGCCGATGATGTCGAGCATCGTCAAGTAGCGCTTCATGTTGTCGCCTTCGAATTCGGTCACAAGACCGACGCTGATGCCGCCGACGGGGCGCTTGATGGGCACACCAGCGTCGAGGAGGGCCATGACGCCGGAGCAAACGGAGGCCATGGAGGTGGAGCCGTTGGATTCCATGACTTCGCTGCTGACGCGGATGGCGTAGGGGAAGACTTCCTTGGCTGGGATGACAGGCTCGATGGAGCGCTCTGCGAGGGCTCCGTGGCCGATTTCACGACGGTTCTGACCACCGAAGCGGCCAGTCTCACCGACGGAGAACGGAGGGAAGTTGTAGTGCAGGATGAAGCGCTTCGAGTCTGGGCCACCGGCGTAGGTGTCCATTTCCTGGGCTTCGTCGGCTGGGGCGAGCGTGGCGATGGAGAGGGCCATCGTCTCACCACGGGTGAAGCTGGCGGAGCCGTGGGTGCGGGGAAGCACGGAGGCCTCACCAGAGAGCTGGCGGAGCTGGTCGATGCCACGGCCGTCGCAGCGGCTCTGCTTGTCGAGGATGGAGATGCGGAAGGCTTTCTTCTGGAGGTAGTCAAAGGCCTGGCTGATCTCGAAGCCGGTGGCTTCAGGGAACTTGGCTTTGATGGCCTGCTCGACTTCGTCTTTCAATGCGCCGACGGCTTTGCCACGGGCAACTTTGGAGGGGGTGTAGAGTGCGCCTTCGATGCGATCACCAGCGACGGCGTAGGCGATTTCGAGGAGCTCATCTTTGACGAGCATGAGGGGGACTTCACGCTTGGTTTTGCCAGCGAGCTTGGTGAGCTCTTCCTGGGCGGCGACGATCTTGGTGACTTCGGCTTGAGCGAAGTGGAGAGCTTTGACGAATTCAGCCTCGGGCAGCTCATTGGCGGCACCTTCGATCATGATGACGTCGGTCTTGTTGCCGACGTACACGAGGTCGAGGTCGCTATCGAGACGCTGGGCCTGGGTAGGATTGATGACGAATTCACCGTTGAGGCGGCCGATGCGCACGGCACCGACGGGGCCTGCGAAGGGAATGTCGGAGACGCAGAGGGCGGCGGAGGCACCGTTCATGGCGCAGATGTCCGGGTCGTTCTCGCCATCGGCACTGAGGAGGATGGCGACGACCTGAGTGTCGTAGTAGTAGCCTTTCGGGAAGAGCGGGCGCAGTGGGCGGTCCGTCATGCGGCAGGTGAGGATTTCCTTTTCCGTGGGGCGGCCTTCGCGCTTGAAGTAACCACCGGGGAAGCGGCCTGCGGCGGAGGCTTTTTCCTTGTACTCGACGGAGAGGGGGAAGAAGTCCTGGCCGTCTTTCACTTTCGTGGCGGAGACGGCGGTGACGAGGACGATGGTGTCACCGAGACGCACGGTGACGGCGCCGTCGGCGAGTTTGGCGAATTTGCCGGTTTCGATTTGGAGTGAGCCAGCACCGAGCTGGATGTTTTGTGTGTGGATAGCCATGGTGGCAGTGTGTTTCGTTGGTTTATGTGTTTAGGGGAAAGGGGTAGCCGCAGAGAGCTAAGGGCGTAGGGCAGAGAGACAGGCTCCGGTATGCGGGTGCGCTGAGGGTATAAGGCTGCGCCAAAAACGGGGACGATCATGCGTCCCTAAGATGGCTCTATGCTCTTCGCCCTTTGCTTGACGCGGCTTAAAACACGAAGGGCGATGCACTTGGCATCACCCTTCGAGAAATTTGGCGGTTAGCGGCGCAGGCCGAGGCTCTTGATGGCTGCCTGATAGCGCTCCGTAGCGGTGGCTTTCAGGTAGTCGAGCAGCTTGCGGCGGCGGGCGACCATTTGCAGGAGGCCGCGGCGGGTGGAGTGATCTTTAGAATGCACGCTGAGGTGCTGCGTGAGTTCATTGATCCGCTTCGTCAGGAGGGCGACCTGCACGTCGGCACTGCCGGTGTCCTTGGCGTGAAGTTTGAAGTTGGCGGAATCGATGGTGATGGCTTCGCTCATTTTTGTAGTGGGGGGAGTTGCGGGCTACTTGCCTGCGGAGTGTGATTTTGTGGGTTGGAGGGCGGCGATTTTGGCACCGAAGGATGCTTTGGCAAGTGGAAGTTTCCCATGTGCCACCTGCGTTTCGCCACCTGCCCGGCCTGTGACCAGTGGGGAGAGGGGTCATTGTTTCACAAAGCCGCTGACGAGGACATTGTCGCCGATGGGGAGGACTTTGGCGTCGATGAGCTCGACGGAGGCGGGGAATGCAGGGCCGGCGAGGGCGGGGCGGCCGCCGCCACAGAGCAGTGGGGCGATGTACCAGTGGGCTTCATCGACGAGCCGCTCACGGAAGGCATGGCCGAGGATGATGCCGCCGCCTTCGATGAGGACGGTGACGACGCCGCGCTCGCTGAGCTGCTTGAGCACATCCCGGAGCTCGATGCCTTGCATGATGAGGGTGCGGTCTTTGTGCTCATCGGTGAGGAGGTGGCAATCTGCGGGAATGTCGCCACTGCGGCTGAGGATGACACGCCAGGGCTGCTCTTTGCCAGAGGCGGCACAGCCGTCGCGGAGGGTGAGGCGGGGATTGTCCTTCCGCACGGTCTCTGCTCCGACGATGATGGCATCTGCTCGCATGCGTAAGCGGCGGCCGTGGATGCGGGCGGAGTTGCTGGTGAGCCACTGGCTCTCTCCGGGAGGGCGAGTGAGGCGTCCATCGAGGCTCTGGCCTGCTTTGGCGATGACGTAAGGCAGACCGGTGGTGATCCATTTGGTGAAGGGGCGAATGAGGGCCTCACATTCCTCTACGAGCACGCCATGCCTCTCGCTGATGCCTGCGAGGAGCAAAATCTGCCGCGCCATGCCGTGGTGGGCGGGATTGGGGTCACTGGCACCATAGACGACGCGTTTGATGCCTGCGGCTTTGATGGCCTCGGTGCAGGGCGGGGTGCGTCCGTGGGTGCAGCAGGGCTCGAGGGTGATGTAAATGGTGGCTCCAGGGAGGAGCTTGGGGGCGTTTTTTTGTGCGTCGCGGATGGCCTCGACTTCTGCGTGTGGTGCACCGGCTTTGGTATGCCAGCCGCGGCCGATGACGCGGTCTTGGGCGATGATCACGGCCCCGACGGGCGGATTCGGGCTAGTGAGGCCGACGCCGCGCTTCGCCTCATCGAGTGCGAGGCGCATCCCATGGGCATCGGGGTCGTTTCTGTCGGTAGCAGCCATTTTGGCGGCCAGAGTAGGCTCAAGCGCCAACTTTGGGCAAGTAGTCGATTGTCAAAATGTCACAAGGACTGGAGCTGGGAGTGAGATTCCGGTGTGAACGCGAGTTCACACGGCATCACCACTTCTTCTTGAAGCCGCCGCCACCTCCGCCGAAGCCGCCTTTTTTAAAGCCACCTCCGCCGAAGCCGCCGCCGCCTCCTCCGCCACCGAAGCCGCCTTTTTTAAAGCCGCCACCGCCGAAGCCGCCACCACCACCACCGCCGCCGTAACCGGGGCCAGGGCCTTCGCCGTCACCCATGGCCGGGCCGCGTGGTTTGAAGCCACCTTGCTTGAAGCCGCCGCCGAAGCCGCCTTTTTTAAAGCCACCTCCGCCAAAGCCGCCACCGCCACCGAAGCCGCCTTTTTTGAAGCCGCCGCCGCCAAAGCCACCACCACCGCCGAAGCGCTTCGGACGGATGCCACCCGTGTCATCTGGGCGATCTGCGTAGTCCATGCGGACCTCACGGCCACGCACCACGGGGGCTTGCTGGCGGATGTTTTCGAGTACGGCTTCGACGCTCTCCTCTGGCACTTCCACGAAGCTGCATTTCTCCAGCACGTCGATGGTGCCTACGCTGCCGGGCTTCAGGTCCTGCACGGTGCTGTAAAGCATGCCTGCGATGTCTGCGGGGCGTGCGCCATCCATGCCGCCGACATTGACGAACATGCGGACCATGCCGGAGCGTGGGCCTTTTTGGGCGAAGCTGGTCTGGCGCTTCGGTAGAGAGGGCTCATCGTCGTCAAAATCAGATGCGGGGGCCGGGGCGGGTGCACGCGGAGCGGCGGCGGGCTTCTCAGACTGGTCTGAGGTGTCCGTTTCCTGGCCTGCGGCATCGGCCGGAGCTACCTCAGAGGCGGCGCTGCCTTCCACCGCCATGGGGCGCGGCTTAAAGGCCTGCTGCGGAGCGGGGTTTTTGCGTGCGGTGCGGTCTTCGACGATCTGCTCGCCTTCGCGGACGCTTTCTTTGATCCAGAGGTCCATGAGGGCACTGGCGATCTCCGTGGCGGTGAAGCCGGCATCGAGCAGGCGCTGGATGCTGTGCTCGTGCTTGGTGTAGGTGCCTGCTTCGAGGGCTGCTTTGAGCTTCTCGTAGGTCTGGTCCATGCGGGTGGCCTCGATCTCTTCCTGGGAGGGAACTTTGGCGCGGGTGATGCGGGCGTTGATGAAACGCTGGATGCGCTGGATGAGGAAGATTTCACGCCCAGCGACGAGGCTGATGGCGGTGCCGCTTTTGCCTGCACGACCGGTGCGGCCGATGCGGTGGACGTAGTCTTCGCAGTCGTAGGGGAGCTCAAAATTGACGATCAGGTCGATGTCGTTCACGTCGAGGCCACGGGCGGCGACGTCGGTGGCGACGAGGATTTCGACGTTGCCACTGCGGAAGTTCCGCATGACGCGTTCGCGCATGATTTGGTTCAGGTCGCCGTGCAGGCGGTCTGCGGCGTAACCACGGCCGACGAGGGCGTCCACGACGTCATCGACGGCTTTTTTCGTGTTCGCGAAGACGATCGTCAGACGCGGGGTGTCGATATCGAGCACGCGGCAGAGCACTTCCGTCTTCGAGCGGCCATGCACCTCGTAGTAGCGCTGCTCGATAGTGGGCACGGTCATCGCTTTTTGCTCGATGGTGATCGTCGCAGCATTGCGTGTGTAGTTTTCCACCAGACGGCGGATGCGTGGCTCAAAGGTGGCGCTGAAGAAAATCGTCTGCCTGTCCTCTGGCACGGCCTGCATGATGGCCTCGATGGCATCTGCGAAGCCCATATCGAGCATTTCATCTGCCTCATCAAAGACGAGCATCTTCAGCGCATCGAGCGTGAGCGTGCCGCGCTCCATGAAGTCCAGGATACGCCCTGGGGTGCCGACCACGATCTGCGCACCACCCTGGAGGGCACGGATCTGTCTGTCATACGATGCGCCGCCATAGACCGGCGTGGCGCGGACGCCTTCTTTATGCACGGCGAGCTTATGAATCTCCGCACAGACCTGCATGGCCAGCTCACGTGTGGGGCAGAGGATCAGCGCCTGCACGCGGCGCAGAGCACCATCGACACGCTCCACTGCGGGGATGCCAAAGGCCATCGTTTTGCCTGATCCGGTGTGGCTCTGGCCCACGACATCACGCCCGGCGAGAGCCACGGGTATGGCCTGGGCCTGGATGGGGGAGGGCTGCTCGAATCCGAGTTCTTTGACGGCCTCAAGCATCTGCGGGGAGATGCCCAGTTCGGGGAAGGTGTGTTTGTCCATGCTTGCGGTTCCCCCTTTGATTTTGAGGGGGGCGATACTCCCATGTATCGACGTATTCGCAAGGTGTTTGATGCTCCCCCGCTCCGCCACGGCCCCATCCGAGCCACTCTCCGGGGTAAAAAAACCATCCTGAGCGGCGTAATTACCTGCCTAAAGCCATGTCCTCGATCCTCCAGCCCCCATCAGTCATTCGTTGTGCCGGTCCGCTCTCGCGGCGTGGCTTCATGCAGTTCGGACTGAGCGGGCTGGCCACGCTGAGCTGGCCGGGGCTGCTGAAATTACGTGCTGCCAATGCTGCCCTGCCCCAGAGCCAGCGCAAATCCATCATCATGGTCTGGCTACCGGGCGGCCAGTCCCACATCGACACCTACGACCCGAAGCCAGATGCCAGCAGCGAATACCGCGGCCCCTTCAAGACCATCAGCACCAAAGTCCCCGGCACACGCTTCACCGAGCTGCTGCCGATGAATGCTAAAATCGCCGACAAATTCACCATCGTGCGCTCGATGAACCAGAGCGCGGGCGGACACCCCGCTGGCACGATGCAGATGTTCTCCGGTGACAAGGACACCCGCGACAAGCCAAAACCCCGCCTGCCAGACTGGATGTCCGTCGTCCACTACCTGCGCTCCAAGCAAGGCGGGCGCAGCAATCCGCTGCCGAACTACATCGGCGTGCCCGCCGCCTCGCCCGAGTACTCCAGCCCCGCCTACCTCGGTGATGCGTATGCCCCCTTCGCCGTCAGTGATGACCCGAACCGCCCCAGCTTTCAGGTGCCGAACATCGGCCTCGATGACGAGGCAGAGACACGCCGCCTCAGTGACCGCCTCGCCCTGCGCCGCAGCCTGGATAAAATGGAGCGAGCCTTCGACCGCGAAGGCGAGCTCGGAGCTCTCGATGAATTCGAAGCGCAAGCCGCCACCCTGCTCACCAATCCCCGCACGCGTGACGCCTTTGACCTCAGCAAAGAAGAGCCCACCACGCGTGATCGCTATGGCCGCAATCGCTGGGGCCAGCAGCTCCTCCTCGCCCGCCGCCTCGTCGAAGCAGGCGTGGAAATCGTCACCAGCAGCCTCAGCGGCCCACTCTGTGGCCGCGTGAACAACTGGGACGATCACGCCGTCAATCAGCATCAGTTCGAGGCCCTGCGCTTTCGCATGCCCACCTACGACCGCGCCGTCTCCGCACTCATCGAGGACATCTACGCACGCGGGCTCGATCAGCGTGTGCTCGTCGTCGTCACGGGTGAATTTGGCCGCACACCCAAGATCAGCTTTGATCGCAGCACCGGCGCAGGGGACGCCAGCGCCCCCGCAGGCACCCTCCAGCCCGGACGCGATCACTGGCCGCGGGCCTTCACCAATGTCTGGGCCGGCGGCGGCATCCAGACCGGCGGTGTCATTGGAGCCAGTGACAAGCGCGGCGAAGACGTCGTCGAGCGGCCCTGCAACGCCGCAGACTTCCTCGCCACCATTTATCACCACCTCGGGGTCGATTACACCAAAGTCACCATCGACGACCTGAACGGCCGCCCCGTCCACATCGTCGAAAACGGCCGCGCGATTCCCGAACTCATCGCTTGATCCAGCGTAGCGCTCCCGCTTCTCTACGCAGAGAATGAATCTGCACCTCGTACAGCTCGATCCAGCCTGGGAAGACCGCGTCGCCAATCACGCCCGCGCTCGCAAACTCATCTCCGCAGCCCATCCAGCTCCAGGATCGCTCATCGTGCTCCCAGAGACCTTTTCGACCGGATTCAGCCTCCGCACCGAAATCACCGCCGAGCCCGAAAAAGGCCCCACCGAGCAATTTTTGCGCGAAATCGCCATCGAACATCAAAGCTGCGTCCTAGGCGGCCTCGTCACGAAAAACGCCCACGGAGGCTGCGCCAATCAAGCGCTCGCCATCTCGCCCGAAGGCCACATTTTAGCCCGCTACGACAAAAATCGGCCCTTCAGCATGATCGGAGAGGACAAAGCACACACCGCAGGCCGCGACGTCACCATCTTTGAGTATCAGGGCATGAAAATCGCCCCGCTCATCTGCTACGACCTACGCTTCCCAGAGCTCGCCCGCGCCGCCGTCCGCGCCGGGGCCGAGGTGCTCATCTACATCGCCGCATGGCCCATCAAGCGTGTCCAGCACTGGGTCACCCTGCTCCAGGCCCGTGCCATCGAGAACCTCGCCTGGGTCATCGGCGTGAACCGCTGCGGCACCGATCCCGACTTCACCTATCCAGGCCGCAGCCTCGTCGTCGATCCACACGGCATCATCACCGCAGACGCAGCCGATCGCGAGCAAGTCATCCACACCCAGCTCGACATCCGCGTCGCTCGTGATTGGCGTGCGCAGTTCCCCGCCCTCCGTGATGCGCAGCTCCTCCCAGTCTGACTTCTTCAGTCCACAGACCTCCCTCTTTGGCCTGATCGAAACGACATGCCTCCTCGGCCTCGCAGGCACCTGGATCGGCTCGCTCGGGCGGTGGCATTGGATTTGGGACTTATTCGCCCACTTCCGGCCGCAATACGCCATACTCAGCCTGCTGGTGCTCCTCTTTGCCCTGCTGCGGCGCAGGCGGGGACTCGCTGTTTTTGCCCTCATCACCCTCGCGTGGAATGCATGGCTCATCGCCAGCGTGCACCACACCGCAGCAGGCCACGCCAGCGGCCCACCACTCCGCGTGATGACCTTCAACGTCCTCACCAGCAATCCGCATCCGCAGCAGGCCATCCAGCACGTCCTAGATGCCGATCCAGACATCGTCCTGCTCCTGGAGCCCAGCGCGAGCTGGAGCCACTTCCTCGAACCTCTGCGCAAAAAATACCCGCATCGGCTCGAAGACCTGCCCTACGGCGGAAATTTCGGCATCGCCTGCTACACACGCCTGCCGCTGAAAAGCAGCCGCATCCTCCATCTCGTGGATGAATCCATCCCCAGCATCCAGATCGAGTGTGAGCACGCCGGTCAGCCGCTCACCTTCATCGGCACGCATCCCATCCCGCCCATGACCAGGGAGAACTCCCTCCGCTACCGCACCCAGCTCAGCCTCCTCTCCAAACTCGTCGCCGCCATCCCCCACCGCGTCATCGTCGCCGGTGATCTCAATGCCACGCCCTGGAGCGAAGGCATGCGCCTGCTGAAAAGCGAAAGCGGGCTCGACTTTCACTCCGCCGCGCCCGTCTGGCTGCCCACCTGGGGCAGACATCTCCCCATGATGATGCCCATCGACCACATCCTCACCCGAGCCGGCCTCCAAGTCACCCAACGCGAAATCGGCCCCGACCTCAGCTCCGATCACCGCAGCATCCTCGTCGAGCTACGGTGAAGTCTGAAGCAGCGGCCACTCTATCTCTGCGGAGTGGATTCAGAACGTTTCATGCGCCAGAGCCAGTCCTGGTAGGAGGAACGGAGCGTGTAGCCGCCCGATTCGAGCCGGTAGTCTGGCCGCTGGCCTGGCCGCGCGGGATCATCGACGACGAAACCTTTCAGCTCCGGCAAGCGATCTGGATACACGCCGTGCAGCATGCGGTACTTTTCCAATTCACAGGCGAGGATGAGGCAGCGGCGGTGAAAGAGCGTCTCGGCGGCAGCAGGCCAGAGGTTGCCGATGTTTGGCATGGCCATTGCGCCGATTTTGCGTCGCATGTTCCATTCGACGTGGCGGTATTCGTCTTTGAGGCGGCTTTGGAAGGCTGCGTAGCGTTCTCCGACATCCAGCCAGGCCGTTTCGCCTTTCGGGCCGACGAGATCGAGCATGCGCTCGACGTAGAAAGCGGTGTTGGCATCATGCCAGCCGGTGGGGCCGTAGATGTAGCCGAGGCGGGTGAGTTTGGAGTTCCAGGATTGATGCTCGGCGCCGAAGTGGAGCATTTTGGTTGCGAGGCCGTCTTTGCGGCAGCTTTCACGGATAAATAGACCGACGCCATATCCAGTGAGTGTCTCCATGCTCAAGCCGCGCTCGATGACTTCGAGGTCGTTGATCTTGCCGAGCTGGAGTTGGAGGGCGCGGAGGCTTTCCTCGGTCCACACGGGTTGGCCGAGGGCGTCTTGCAGCGCCTCAAAGGCGATCCCGTGCGCAGCGGTGCTCACCAGCGAGCCGATGAGCCAGTGATGCGAGGTGGCGGTCTCGGGAAACAAGCGCAGCACGATGAGCGCGGTGTTGCGTGTCTTTTCCACATCACCTGCGGCTGCGGCGGCGCGGAGATGCAGACCGAGATCGCGCATGTGCTGGTTCACATTGCTGATGTTGGGTTGGCTCACATCATACGGATTGGCACCTGCGGTGGTCAGTTCGTCGCGCTGATGCGGTTTCATGGCTGAAAACGGACGCGAGAGCCCTGCGGCGAGTTTGGGGAGCAAACCGTTGCCGTCGCCGAGTTCGCGGTTCAGGGCGGTTGCGGGCGATTCGCCCTTCAAATCGCGATTTTTTGCCCAACTGGCCAAATCAACGCGGGAAGTGCCATCGGCCTCATTTTCGAGGATGGCTGGTGAAACGATATTTGGCGGAAATAAGGCGTTTTTCGGGATGGCGTAGCGAACCAGCCGTTCTTCACGGTACATCCATTGCTCCACGACGGGCAACGCGAAGAAATTCTGCTCATCCGGTACGACGGGCGGCGCAAGGTCGAGCCAGTTTTCGGTGCCGATGCGGGCGATGAGGCGCTCCCGCGCCTCTTTGAGCTCACGAGCGCTGCGTCGATTTTCCCACTGATAATACAGCGTGAGTAACGATACGGAGGTGATGACCGTCCACGCGACACGGCGATTCCACACCAAGCGGAAGAGCCAGCGGGCGAAGCGGAGAGTGTACCAGGTTTCGGTGTTCATGGAGTGCGTTTCATGCGCCAGAGCCAGTCTTTGTCGGTGTCGCCGTGGTCGTCGATGGCGTCGGGTCCAGCTGACCAGAGGAGATAGCCATTCGGTTCCAGGCGATAACTGGGCAGATGCCCAGGACGGGCGGGATCGCTGAGTTCGTAGCCTTTCAGCTCCGGCAATGCGGTGGGATAACTGCCGTGCTGCATGCGGTGCTTTTCCAATTCGCAGGCGAAGATGAGGCAGCGGCGGTGGAAGAGCGTCTTGGCGGCGGAGGTGTGGATGCCGCCGAAGTTGGGTGTGACGACGCTGGTCATGAAGCGCCGAGGGTTCGGAATCGGGACACCGGCGATGAAGCTCACATTGCTGCGGAGTTGTTGCTCCTCATCACGACGTTTGTCGGCGTCCAGCCAGGCATCCTCAGCGTTCGGGCCGATGTGGAGGCGGATGCAGCGCAGATAGTGTGCCGTGTCTGCATCATGCCAGCCGATGGGCCCCATAACTATAGCCCATTTGCAGATGCGCTCCGATGGCTCGCCGAACGAGAGTTGGTCCAACAGGTCATCACTCCGCCATGCGAGGCGGCGCTCCCTGCCTCGGAGGAATTGAGCGTGCATCCACAAGGTTTCACGACCGAGTGCGCTTACGGTGTAATGAAGGTCATTTTCCTTTGCCAACTGCGCTTGCAGAAGCGCAAGGCCTCGCTCCTCCCATACGGGCCGCGAAAGAGCATCCTGCAAACCACGGAAGGCGATGTTGTGCGAGGCGAGGGCCACCAGCGCGGAAACAAATGAGCCGTGGGAGGCTGCAGATTCGGGAAAAAGGCGCAGGCTGATCATGGCGAGCTGCCATGCTTTGGTACGGTCACCCGCCATTGCGGCGCAGCGCAGATGGAGATCAAGGGCACGCTGGTGCTGGTTGAGCGAACCGATGTTGGGTATGACCGTGTTCCATAGTTCTCCCAGAGCCGACTCCTGAGCCTCACGCAGACCGGGTTTGAGGCATGAGAATGGCCGGTTGAGACCCTCGACCAGCTTTGGCAGCAAGCCGTTCATATCGCCGAGTTTTCGATTTAGCGCTACAGCGGGTGATTCGCCCTCCAGATCGCTGCTGGCGGCCCATTTGACCTGCGAGATGCCCCCGACTTCGTTTTCGAGGAGTTCGGGCCTGGGCAATCCCTTCGGCCAGAAAGCATCCTCGGGAATGTGATAGCGTTTGTAGTGGCTTCCAGGCTCCAGCGGCTCGGTAGCCCAGGCTTCAATGGAGGGGATGGCAAAGTAGTTTTCGTGATCGGCAATCTTTGGCGGTGCAAAGGCGAGCGGATCATCCGTGCCGATGCGCTCGATCAATTGCCGACGCATTTCCTTCAGCTCGCGGGCGCTGCGCCAGTTTTCCCACTGCCAGAGCACGGTGACGAGTGAGAGGAAGCAAACGGTGGCCCAGAAGAGCCTGCGTAGCCATTTAAAGCGGCGGGGTGGGGCCGTAGTGGTGTTCGAGGAGTTCATGAGCGAGGGACTCGATGTGTTCGAGGTGGGCAAAGAATTGCGAGGGGGTGATGGCGGGCAGTTTGGCGTAGTTTTGCAGCGTGGACTGCGGCACGGCCTCTGGCGTGGTGAGTTTGAAGTAGAGGGCGAGTAGCCAGCAGGCGGCGAGTGGCAGGCGCAATGGTCGCGGGATGAAGGCGAGCCATGCGAGCGGGCTGCGGCGTGTGCATGAGTCGCGTTGCTCGCGGAAAGCTCCAGAGGGCTGGAGCACTCCAGGACGCTGGCGCGACTCAGTGAGCGCTCGTTCCAAAGTTTGCTTCAAGAACTCAGGTGGCGGGTCACGCCAGCGGAGGGTGCGGAGTTGGTCTTCGATATTCATGGCAGTTGGGCGCGGAGTTTTTCCAAGGCATAGCGGTAGCGGCTGGCGACGGTTTGGGTGGGTAGGGAAAGCATCTCGCCGATCTCGCGGAAGGTCATTTCTTCCCACACATGCAGGTGGATGACGCTGCGCTGCTCCTCGGGCAGTGTGGCGAGGGCGGTGGTGATCTGCTCTGGGTCGGTGGTGGGTTCAAACCAGGTTGGCAACGGCTGCTCGAGGCTACTGAGGGCGTCTCGCTCGCGGGTGCGGCGGCGCAGGGCATCCAGGGCGAGGTTGCGTGCCAGGGTGAAGATCATGCCGCGTTCGGAGTGGGCGCTGGTGACCGCATCGGCATCGCGTGCGAGTTTGAGGAAGAGCTCCTGCACCACGTCTTCGGCCATGGAGGCATCCTTCGTGATGCTCCACGCGAAGCGATACACGCTGAGGGCGTGATCGGCATGGAGTCGGGTGAGCGTTTCTTCGGTAGGCGGCATCCGCGTGTGCTGGAGTATCCGCTGACGACGCGTGTGAGAGGCAGTTTTATTTAACCCGACAGCTTTTTTGTCGCTGCCTGTGGCCAAACTTGATCGTGAAGTTTGGCGACCCCTACGAGAATCGAACTCGTGTCGCATCCGTGAAAGGGATGTGTCCTAACCGCTAGACGAAGGGGTCTTTTTTGCGGGGCGCGATATTCGGAGCATTCCCTTTTTTGGCAAGGGAAAATCCTGGAAGCATCAAAAAATCAGTCATCCTACCCGGCTGGAGGCGCGGGGACCTGCGAAGTAAGGCCTGCCGGAACGACTAAAAGAGGCGAACTGATGCGGTGAGGGCATGGAGCTAAAAAGGATGAAAAAAGCGTTGAATTACACATCCTTGATATTTAATATACGCGAATTAATTAAACCTAAGATTACGGTTTTGATTATAAAAACTAGATTTTTCACACCAGCTTGCTATTTTGGTGAGCTTGGCTGTTCCAATCGGCCATGACCCAGTCCTTCCGAGCGATGCCTCCGCAAACTCCGACGCCTCCGGCTTTCGGAGAAGGCGTGATGCCCACTTTGATGGGACAGGGGCATGGGACGATGGCCGCCGGGTATCCCACAAGTCACTTTCAGCCTGCCATGCAAGCCTCATCGGTCCTCACTCCCGCAGCTCCCATGTCCCCATTCCAGTTCGCTGGGGGGGGCTCCCCTCTGTTTAAAACCACTGGCAATGAGCCTGTAGAGGCTCCGCCGATCAATGCACCGAGCGGCATGAGCCCCTTTAGCATGACTAGCGCATCCCCGACGAATCTGGCACTGACCGTGGGTGATGTGATGAACCAATTACCACCTGAGCTGGTGCGTGGAGGGGCACTCCCTGCGGAGCAGTCGATCAATCTACCACCGACGCTGCTGGAGAATGCTCTGCGTAGCGGCCAAGCGGCAGTGCCGGTGTTTGAGATTTACCGTGTGTGCCCTGCCCTATTTCAAACGCCAGTTTCTCCCCAGGACCCACGCACGGTGGCACTGCCTGCGGCGAAACTGCCAGGCCTGATCGCCTCTGCACGCCATGCGGGTCAATCGGGTGCTGGGATGGCAGGCTCGCCCTTTGCGGCAGCTACCCCTGCACCGGCTTCGCCCTTCGGTGCGGCCCCCGCCTCACCATTCAGTGGCATGGTATCGCCTTTCGGTATGCCAGCCCCGCAGGCCGCACCCGCTGCGGAGCCGGCTCGCCCCGTGGCAGAGTCCGCCCCGCCTGCGCCCAGTGTCTTCCCCGTGAGCCCCTTTGGCACGATGGCCAGTGGGCCCTCCACCACCCCTTCGCAGCCGCTGGTGCCAGCACCGGCACCGATATTCTCGCCTTTCGCAGCCCAGGCCGCGACTCCACCTGCCCCGGCAGCGCCAGAGCCAGCGCTACCAGCGGCACCAGCTAGTCCTTTCGCTGCGATGAATGGGGCACTGGCGGCCATGCCAAGCCCGTTTGCTTTGGCACCAATGGCTGCACCAGCGGCCAGTCCCTCCCCCTTTGCGGCTGCGGCGGTGCAGATGCCCTCACTATTCGCTCCTGCAGCAGGAGTAGGAAGAGCCCCGGAGAGCCAAGAATCATCTCCGCCGCCCGCCCCTTTTGCAGCGGTGCCCCCACAGCCTGCGATCCAGCCTGCGGCTTCCTCTCCCTTTGCTCAGGATCTACCCGCCACGCCGGCCATCACTGGTCTGCTACTCCCGAAGAACGATACCGCAGCCCCACCGCAGGTCAGTGGAGCTAAAACCAAGCTCTCGCTAGCCCATGCACTGCAAGGTTACTCCGTGGAAGAGCTGGGATTTGATTCAAAAAACATCCCAAGCTGGGTGATCACCCAGTTCGATCAAAGTGAAATCCAACAGCAGCCTGAGACGGGTCAAATCCTGGTATCGCTGGCGACTTTGATCGAAGGCGTGTCCGACCTCGGCTTCCGCAACATGCTGGGCGGCGCACGGCGTGATTTTCAGATCCAGCTAGACCCAAGAGAGCTCCTCCATGGGCAGACCGGAGCGAGCATGCCCGCCAGCCAATACACCGCACCACCGGCCAGCGTAGCCCCCATGCAGGCCATCCAGCCAGTGGCACCACCAACACACGGCGGGATGATGACGATCATGCCCAGTGGGGCTCCTAGCCAAGCTCCTACGATACCCACTTTCCAAAATGCGGCACCCGCGCCAGAACCCGCCGCTCCAGCCTCACCGATTTTTCAGGCAGCCTTTGCACCGGCCTCTCAGGCCCCAGCAGCACAGGCCCCGACAGCTCCATTGCAGCCAGTCATGGGTGCCGTGAATGCCTTTGCTACAGCTTCAACGAGCCCTGCTCTATCTGCCCTACCGGGCATCGTGAAGGCCTTTGATCCCTTCGCGGCTGCGACACCGAAAAATGAAGCACCCGGACTGAGCAGCGCCCAGCTCCTAGGCCAGGGAGCGAGTGTGCCAGCCTCCTTCCTCCCACATGCTCAGGGCACCCAGCCCCTGAGGGACCCCTTTGCAGCAAAAAATACTGTCCCCATGCCGGAAGCGGCCCCCATGACAGCAGAGGAAAGAAAGCCGACCGTACCGCTTTTCGCCGCACAGCACGCACCAGCCGCCCCCGCCGCCCCAGAGGCAGCCGCCACGGCCAGCGAGCCCCTCACGCCGATGCCGGCCATCCAGCCGCTCCCAGTCTTTTTCACCCCGAAGGACGAGCCAGTGGCCAAACCAGCCGCACAGCCTGCCGCTGCCCCGACAGCCTCGACAAGCTCTGTAAGCCGCCAATCCTTCCTAGGACTCAATCCCGTCGATACAGAGACCGATCAGCTGCTCCTCCGTGCCCTTTTGAGCACCGAAGAAATGCTGGATGCCAAACGCGTCGTGGAAATGGTAGGCTCCCTGCCAGGACTCAGCGCCTGCGTCTGCCTGCATCGCTCGGAGGTGATCAGCCACGTCGATCCCTCCGTCACCGAGGCCGCCACCTTTAGCCACCAGGCCGGAGACATCGCCCGCCAGCTCCGTGCACTCGCACCGCTGATCGGTATCGAAGGCGCAGAAACCTTCACACTGAACGCCAGCGGCAAGCTCATCACCTTCTGCTTCCCCGGCGCAGTCACCGTGGGCGTCCTCCACGCTGGAGAACCCACCACAGGCCTGCGGGATAAAGTCACCCTCATCGCCCGCGAGCTCGCCCGCATGCTCGGTTAGCACGCACAGAGGTGCCCCGCCCTGCTCACAGCCCTCCGACCTCCCCGCCCTTTTTTCGATACCCACCACCTCACCTCTCCACCACCCCAACCGAGAATTGAGAACCGGGAGCCGAGAACTGGGAACAGAGAACCAGGAACCGAAACCACCCTATGCCCAGCATCAACCACGAGGAACGCACGATCAGCTTCAAGATCGTCTATTGCGGCACACCGCTGTGCGGAAAGACCACCAACATCCAGCAAATCCATGCCAAGCTCGATCCACGCGGTCGCAGCGACTTGATCAGCCTCTCCACGGCACAGGATCGCACCTTGTTCTTTGATTTCCTCAGCATCGAGGCAGATGCCATCCCCGGCTACAAGACCAGCTTTCACCTCTACACCGTGCCCGGCCAGGTGACATATAATGCCACCCTCCAGCTCGTATTGCGCCAGGCAGACGGCGTCGTCTTTGTCGTCGATTCCCAGATGGACCGCCAGCGCGATAACTTGCAGGCCTATCAGAGCCTAGAGGCCAACTTACGCCTGAACGACAGCAGCATCGAAAAGCTCCCCGTCGTCATCCAATACAACAAACGCGACCTGCCAAACGCTGCCCCCATCGAGTACCTCGAATACCTCTTCAATAACCGCGCCGTGCCTCTGCTTGGCTTTGAGACCGATGCCCGCAGCGGCCGGAATATCCTCGCCACACTCAATGCCATCTCGCAGGCAGTGCTACACCAGTTCCGCCTCTCCCAGCTCCCCTCCGTGCCCACAGGCGCAGCACGCCCCACCGCAGCCCCCACACTCGCAGCCGCTTAAAAAAGCTCCGCAGCAGTCAGAGACGGAGAAAAAAGAGAGAGCGGCACCTCCCCTGCCCCGGCCTGCTTCCCTGGATAATCCACCATCTGCCCGGTAGCTTCTCGTCCTAGCCGACGTTTACTCCGGCTCCGTATGCTCACCTTTGACGCCCATCTCGATCTCAGTCTCAATGCGCTAGAATACAACCGCGACCTGCGCCTCCCCGTCCACGAGCTACGCCAGCGTGAAGCCGGCATGAAGGACATGAAAGGCCGCGAAGCAGGCACCACTGCCTTTCCAGAAATGCGCAAAGCCCAAATCGGGCTCTGCGTCGCTACACAGCTCGCAGGCTGCATGAAAGGCGCACGCCCCATCGCCAACTGGATGTCCCCAGAGCAGGCTTGGGCACAAACACAGGGCCAACTAGCCTGGTATCGTGCCATGGAAGAAGTCGGCCAAATGGCCCAGATCACCAATCTACGCGAGCTCGATGAAATCCTCGGACTCTGGTCCGACACCAGCATCCCAGATGAGGACAAAGTCATCGGCTACATCTTGAGCCTCGAAGGCGCAGACTCCATCCGCAGCGTCGGCCACCTGGAGGATGCCTACGCCCAGGGCCTCCGCGCCCTAGGGCCAGCACATTATGGCGTATGTCGCTACGCACTCGGCCATGATCAGACCGGCCCGCTACGCCCAGGCGGCAAAGAATTGATCCAGGAGATGGACCGCCTCGGCATCATCCTCGACCTCACCCACCTCAGTGATGAATGCTTCTACCAGGCGCTCGAGCTCTACCACGGCACCGTCTGGGCCAGCCATAGCAACTGCCGCGCCCTCGTCCCCGATCCACGCCAATTCAGCGATGATCAAATCAAAGCCCTCATCGAGCGTGGCGGCGTCATGGGAGCCGCCCTTGATG
The DNA here is from genome assembly GCA_016713035.1 of Verrucomicrobiaceae bacterium. Lineage (NCBI taxonomy): Bacteria > Pseudomonadati > Verrucomicrobiota > Verrucomicrobiia > Verrucomicrobiales > Verrucomicrobiaceae > Verrucomicrobiaceae bacterium. The sequence continues at coordinate 129,575 of JADJPW010000002.1, read as the reverse complement.
CCTGGATGATGGTCCCCGGCTGGACACGCGGCCAAACCACCCCACAGCAAGCTGGCCTGAAGCTCGAAGTCATCTGTGACCACATCGACCACGTCTGCCAGCTCGCTGGAAACAGCCTCCACAGCGGCATCGGCACCGATCTAGATGGCGGCTTCGGCACCGAGCAGACCCCCGCCGACCTAGACACCATCGTCGACCTCGCCCGCATCCCCGCCATGCTCAAAAACCGTGGTTACAACGACGAAGACATCGCCAACATCATGCACGGCAACTTCCTTCGCATGCTCCGCGAAGCATGGGCCGAGTAAGCCCCATCTGGGTTGCCCCAGCGCTCCCACTAGTCTGCAGCAATAAATGCAATTGTTAGCATGGCTACTTATTGCGTGAACTGCGAAAGCACGTCTTACAGCTTGTGGAAGGCCAACAGCATCCTTTCAGGCCTCTCCACGTGCGCGATGCAGTTTCGCCACCAGTTCGGCGCGTCGCGCGCGATGCCGTTCCTGCGCCTGCTCGAGTTCCGCGCCCTTGGACATGTTCATCACCGCCGCCACCAGCGCGAAAATGCCCATGCCGACTGGCACCAAGGCGAAAATGCCAGGGCCTGGCATTTGGGAGGCGAAACCGCTCATTCCAAAGCACACGCAGGCAAAAAAGATCGCAAACGCGAGCCCGAACATCGAGCTGCTCGGCCGCTGCGGCCCGTTTTTGCCGTGAATCATGTAACCTGCTTCCGTCTGCGACCATTCGCGATCCACACGCTCGATCTCATTTTGCAATTCGATCACCTCCAGGCTCTCCGCCATGCGTCCGGTGTTCTCCGCGATCTTCGCGACTTCCTCCGTGAAGATGGATGAGTCCGTGCGCTTCACCTCCAGATTGCTCTGGCAGAACTGGCAGGTGACGAAGCGCGTGCTTTCCGAGACAGACAGCGGTGCTCCGCAGTGGTTGCAGCGAACTGAGAGTGTTTCCATGCGTCGTAGGCTATCTTCGCCTCTTTGCAAATGCAACGACCGCGTTTGAGGGCCTTCCACTTCCGAATTAGAAATTAGTAGCCAGGTCTTGAACCTGGACCGGGTTGGAAGGGGAATGATCGAGGTGAAAGCGAACCACGGATAGGACTGATACGACGGATTGAACGGATGCAATGAATGAAAGCAAATGAGCCAACTCCTCGGCCACAATCCATTGCAGGGGCATTCCTGAGCGGTGCAGTGCATCGGTGGAATCCGTTTCATCCGTTCCATCCGTGGTTGCCTCTCCGATCCCGCCCAACCGCGAACAGGGAACATTTCGTTTACCCGGCGACTTGGTGCTAGGCCATGTGACTCCTGATCACTTGCCAAGGCTGCCGGAACACGCGAAGCCACACACGCATGATCTCTCGCGTCTTCGTTGTCCTAGCTGTTCTGTTGGTGCCCCTCTGCCTTGGGCATGCGCAGGCTCCCACGCACCCAAACGTGCCTTACGGACCCCATGAGAAGCAGGTGCTGGATTTCTGGCAAGCGAAGTCGGACGGGGCAAAGACACCACTGTTGTTCTTTGTACATGGCGGTGGGTGGATGACGGGGGATAAGGCAAATCCTGACTTTCTGGCGAAATGCCTCGAAAACGGCATCTCGGTGGTGTCCATCAACTACCGGCTCATCCAGGATGCGCAGGCGGCAAAGATCGATCCGCCGGTGAAGGCCTGTTTGGATGATTCGGCGCGGGCGTTGCAGTTCGTGCGGAGCCAGGCGGACATGTGGAAGATCGACAAGGAGCGCATCGGTGGCTGCGGCGGCTCAGCGGGCGGCTTCACAGTGCTGTGGCTGGCCTTTTCACCGGACATGGCAGACGCGAAGAGCACGGACGCGGTGGCGCGTGAATCGACACGGCTGCGCTGCGTGATGGCCTTTGTGCCGCAGACGACGCTGGACCCGAAGCAGATGCAGGCCTGGATCCCGAACAACACGTATGGAAACCACGCCTTTGGCCTGCCGAGCATGGACGACTTTGTGGCGAAGCGTGACACGCTGCTGCCGTGGATCGAGCGCTTCTCGCCGTATGCGCTCGCCAGTGCGGACGACCCGCCGGTGCTGCTGTTTTATGACAATGCACCGAACCTGGGCCAGCCCTACAAAGACCCGCCGCACTGCGGGAACTTCGGCGCGGGCATCGCGGAGAAGCTGAAGGCGGTCGGCATCGAGCACGAGATCAATTACAACAACGACTACGCGCACATGCGCTGGCCGGACTTGTTCGGCTTCATCGCGGAGAAGCTCAAAAAGTGAGCCTGAGCCGCCTGTCCAACTAGCCAAGCCACGGATTACATGATCGAGCATGTGCTTACTTTTGTTCTTACTTTGCCCATTGGGGGACGTGAAACCTTGATTTTACAAGGTGGAGGCGAGGGCGGGAATTGAACCCGCGCATACCGGTTTTGCAGACCAGTGCATTACCACTTTGCTACCTCGCCGTTTCCTTGTCCGAAGGAGAACGCGCCGATCCTAGGCGCGGCTCTAGGGTGTGTCAAATGAAGCGACAGAGTAGCGGACGGAGCTCTTCGATGGTCTTTTCTGGCCAGTGGGAGCGGTGGGTCATGATGGCGCCTTCGAGGGCGCGGTGCTCTGGCCAGTCGGGCTCGGTGGGTATGCGCGGGATGACGCGGGCGAGGACGGCCTTGGCAGCGGCGACGTTCGCGTGGAGGTGGGCGACGACGGCGTCGGCGGTGACGGGCTCTTCTTCGACCTTCCAGCAGTCGTAGTCGGTGATCATGGCGAGGGTGGCGAGGGCGATTTCGGCCTCGCGGGCGAGTTTGGCCTCCGGCAGATTGGTCATGCCGATGACGTCAAAGCCGAGCTGGCGGTGCGCATTGGACTCTGCCCGCGTGGAGAAGGCGGGGCCGTCCATGCAGACGTAGGTGCCGCCGTTATGGGTGGTGAGGTTTAGGGCGGTGGCCTCGGTGTGCAAAAGGGTGCGCAGGCCGGTGGAGATGGGATCGCCGAAGGCGACATGACCGACGATGCCACGGCCAAAGAAGGTGTGGTGCTCACGGCGGCTGGTGCGGTCAAAAAACTGGTCTGGGAGCACGATGTCACGCGGCTGATAGCGCTCTTGGAGGCTGCCGACGGCGGTGACGGCGATGATCCAGCGTACGCCGAGGCTGCGGAGGGCCCAGATGTTCGCACGGTGATTGAGCTCGGTGGGCAGGATGCGGTGGCCTTTGCCGTGGCGGGGTAAAAAGACGACGCGGCGGCCTGCGAAGTCTCCGCAGAGGAGCTTGTCACTCGGGGGGCCGAAGGGGGTGTCGATTTGGAGCTCCTGCGGATTGGTGAAGCCTTCGAGGTCGTATAGACCGGAGCCACCGATGATGCCGATGGCGTGGGGGGATGTGGTAGTGGACATGAGTGGGTGCTTTTCGGCTTGGAGTGGCATTCGGGCAAAAGGTTTTCTTTTGAGCGCAGAGATGGAAAGTCCTGTCTCTTGCGAGGCGTTTTCCCGCCTTGTCTTCTCATGATTACCCTGACTCGACATCTGCCCTTCGCTGTCCTCGTGCTCCTGCTCGGGGCTTGTGCCCTACCAGACATTCAGTCTGCGCCGGGGCCGCATGTGATCCGTACAAAGGATGGCCGCGAGATCGCCTGTGTGGGAGCACCCGTGTTGCAGGAAAAGACGGGCTACTATCGCTATAAAAAGACGGATCACACGGATGGCGTGATTCATCCCGATCAGGTGGTGTCGATCATGAAGGGGAACTCGTGAGTAGGGCTGTGTGGACTGGTGATGTGCTCGTTCTCGCCTCTGCCTCACCGCGGCGTGCGGAGCTACTGGGGCGTGAAGGCATCGCCCATGAGGTGGTCTCGCCGCAGGTGGAGGAGGCGCATGATGCGAGCCTGACGCCGGAGGAGCTGACGGTGGAAAATGCACGGCGGAAGGCGATTGCGGGCAGTCTGATGAAGCCGGGCCGGCTGGTCCTGGGTGCGGATACGCTGGTGTATGTCGATGGTGAGCCGCTGGCGAAGCCTGCCGATATGGAGGAGGCCTGCGTGATGCTGAGGCGTCTCTCTGGCCGCCAGCATGAAGTGTGCACCGGTGTGGTGCTGGCCCGTGATGGGGCCGTGGTGGATGCGTTTCACGTCATCACGCATGTGGTATTCAAAAAACTCACCGATGATGTCATCCGTGCCTACCACGCTCTGGTGAGTCCTTTGGACAAAGCGGGCGGCTATGGCATCCAGTCGCACACGGACATGCTTTTGGAGCGGATGGAGGGCTGTTTTGACAATGTGGTGGGCCTACCGGTCCGCATGGTGGTGCAGCGGCTGAAAATGCTGCGTGGTCTGGGGGCGTGAGCACTGGACTGGGTGCGATCGAGCCCTGCCGCTTGCTTTCATGGACCGGCGTGCTCCTATAACATCCCTAATCCCCCAAAATACACCTGTCTGTCATGTCTGCCCCCTCTCACCACTCTGAAGAAAACAAAGGTTCCATCTGGTCTGTGCTGAATATCATCATCGGAGCTGGTTTGTCTGGCACGGCGCTCTTTTGGGTGCTCGCGTTCATGTTCAAAGGCATCGCCAGCCTGGAGCCAAAGCCTAAGGCCACTGAGAGCGCTCCTGCACCTGCTGCCGCCGCTGCTGCGCCTGCTGCCGCCACCGCTACTCCGGCACCAGCTCCTGCCCCAGCCGCACCTGCGGCTGCCACTCCGGCCCCTGCGGCTGCTCCTACTGCTGCGGCTGCCGCTCCAGCTGCCGCGAGTGCTGCCGTCGTCTCAGAAATCACCATCAAGCCAGATGCTGCTGACCCCACGGGCATGAAGTACGACGTGAAGAGCTTCAAGGTCAAAGCTGGGCAGCAGATCAAGCTCACCTTTGAAAACAACCATCCCACGCTGCCGCAGCCGCACAATGTCTGCATCGGCAAGCTGGGTAGCAAGGCCACCATCATCCAGGTCGCCATGTCTGCCGCCACCATGCCGAACGCCATGGAAAAAGGCTTCATCCCCGAGTCGCCAGACATCATCGCCCACACGAAGCTGCTCCAGATGGGCCAAAAAGAGACCATCGAGTTCACATTGCCTGCCGCAGGTGAGTATCCCTACATCTGCACCTTTCCAGGTCACGGCCTGCTCATGAACGGCACCATCACTGCCGAGTAATCGCGCAGGGTGGCCTCGCTGGCCGCGATTCGTCTTCTTTTCACCCTTTTGCTTCCTGACTCATGGCTGTTTCCATCACCGTCGATTACACAGGTGGCCTGCGCTGCTCTGCCACGCATGGCCCATCGAAGAACACCCTGATCACGGATGCTCCGGTCGATAATCACGGCAAAGGCGAGTCCTTTTCCCCCACCGACCTCGTCGCCACGGCGCTCGCCACCTGCATGGCCACGGTCATCGGCATCAAGGCGGAGCAAAAGGGGCTCGATGTCACCGGTATGAAAGTCAGTGTGGAAAAGCACATGAGTGAGGACTCTCCGCGCCGCATCGTGCGGCTACCACTGACCATCGAGCTGCCGCTGCCCCCAGATCATCCAGAGAGGAAGCTGCTGGAGGCTACCGCCCTCGGCTGCCCGGTGCATCACAGCGTGCACGCAGACATCGAAAAGCCAGTCACCTTCATCTGGAGCGGCCGCTGAGGCACCTGGCGCGGTTTTTTTGGAGTAAGTTGCATCTTTGTCGCCAGCACGGGCTTGCAAGGCATGCCTAGCGGCGAGAGTATGAGCCTTCACCCTCAAAAAACGCCCCGTCACCTCCCTCTCATGCCCGACTGGCTTGCTGCCATCCTCCTCGGAGTCGTCGAAGGACTCACCGAGTTCATCCCTGTCTCCTCCACTGGTCACCTCCTCATCGTGGAGGATTGGATGGCGAGGCGCGGCATCGCCACTCCACTCCTCGGTGATGCCGTGAGGAAAGAGGCCTTCACCATCATCGTGCAAAGCGCTGCCGCATTGGCATTGGTGCCTCTTTTTTGGAAAAAAATCAGCGGCATGCTCTTCCACCACCGCGAGCCCCAAAACCGGGATCTCTTGATGAAGCTCATGACGGCCTTCGTCATCACCGCTGGGGCAGGGATGGTCTTTAAGAAGCTGGGACTGGAGCTGGATGAAGGCTACGTCGAGGTCGCCTGGGCCACCCTGATCGGCGGATTCGTGATTTTTGCGGTCGAGGCCTGGTGCAAGCGGCGGGTGATGAGCGATCAGCTCACCTGGCTGATCGTGCTCGCCTTTGCGGTGGGGCAGGTCATCGCCATGGTCTTTCCTGGTGCTTCGCGTTCTGGCTCGACCATCATGCTCGCACTCGTGCTCGGTCTGGCACGGCCTGCGGCCACGGAGTTTTCCTTTCTGTTGGGTGTGCCCACCCTGCTGGCAGCGGGCGGATATGAGTTCCTCAAACTGGCTAAAAGTGGCGCACTCGCAGGCACACCATGGGGGCTCTTTGCCCTGGGGCTAGCGGCCTCTGGCGTGAGTGCCTTCATCGTCGTGCGTTGGCTCATCCGCTTTGTGCAGGGGCATACGTTCAATATCTTTGCTTGGTACCGCATCGCGCTCGGAGCCGCGCTGCTGGCACTAGCGGGCAGCCTGGGAGGGAGCTGATCGTGGAAGCATTCTGGCACAGAACACGGCTATGGTTCCGGCGCTCCGTCTTTCAGACGTATCGCTTTCTGAAGCATCCGCGGAAGCTGCGCAACAATGCTGCGCTGCGCTGGTTCGCACGCCACTTTCTCGATAAGCAGGTGTGGAAGCCCTCACAGCATACCATGGCTGGAGGAGTCGCCATCGGCAGCTTCATCACGCTCCAGCTCCTGCCCATCCAGATGCCCACGGCCACCATCCTGTGCGCCCTCTTCCGCGTGAATATTCCCATCGCGCTCCTGCTCTGCTGGATCAGCAATCCTGTCACCGTGCCCTTCCTCGCTGCGCTGGAGTATCAGATCGGAAAATGGTTTCTCAGCCTCTACACGAATGTGCCCACCACGCCATTCCCCACGCATCTGCCAGAGTCCTTTGTCGATGTCTGGATCGTGATGAAAGAGCATGCACCTGTCATGCTCGCGGGTGGGGTGATTCTCGGTGCCGCCTGTGCCCTGGTGGGCTACGTGATCACGTGGTTCTCCTGGAGCCTGATCAGCCGCGCCGATCCTGTGAAAAAGGCCGCAGTGCCCCCCGTGGGCAGTTGAGATGCTTTGATCAGACTAGGCCGTGAATAAAAGTGCTTAGTTCTCAGTGCTCAGTTCTTAGTGGAAGCAGCCGAGAGAGCAAACTTCCCTAAACTAAGCACTAAGCACTAAGCACTGAAAACTGAGAACTGCCCCCCGGTCACATTCAGATGGCAGATCCCGGCCTATGGGCTGCATTTTGCACTCCGCCTGATGACGATGACTCTCCGTCTGCGTTACTCTAGCCCGCCCCATGAAAATAACCCTGTCCGCTCTGATCCTGATGTCCGCTACCGCCTTTGCCCAAGGGCCGGATTACACCAAGCAGATCGCGCCACTGCTCGATCAATACTGCGTGGACTGCCACAGCGCGGATGAGGCAGATGGTGAATTCATCATCGACACGCATGCCCAGGTCATGAAAAGCGGTGAAGAAGGCCCTGCCGTGCTCCCTGGCAAATCTGCCGACAGTTTGCTCATCAAATTCCTCGAAGGCCGCAGTGGTCGCGGTGGCAAAAACGAATCCATGCCGCCCGGCAAACGCGAGAAGCTCAAAAAAGAAGAAATCGCCCTCATCCGCGCCTGGATCGATGCCGGCGCAAAAGGCCCCACCACCGCAGAGAGCAAACCGGTGCCCAAGGAAGTCATCACCGCGAAAATCATGCCCACCGTGCCACCCAAGCGGGCCATCCAGGCAGTCGCCTTTTCTCCGAAGGCTCAACTCATCGCCGTAGGGCGCTATGGAGTCGTCGAGCTGCTCCATCCGGCCACCCAGGCCGTCGTGCGGCAGCTCACCGGCACCCGCGGCAAGGCCAACGCCGTTGCTTTCTCACCCACTGGCGACGCGGTCTATGCCGCAGGCGGCGAAGCCGGCATCATCGGCGAAGTGAAGCGCTGGAAGACCAGCGACGGCACGCTGGAGCGCTCCTTTGAAGGCCACACCGATGCCGCTTACGCACTCGCCGTCTCACCAGATGGCAAATACATCGCCACAGGTGCCTATGACCAAAAAATCCGCCTTTGGGACACCGCCACAGGCAAAGAGCTCGCGCTACTCAAAGGCCACAACGGCGCAGTGAATGGACTCACCTTCCGCGCCGATGGCAAAGTGCTCGCTAGCGCCAGTGCAGACCGCACTGTGAAGCTCTGGAGCATCCCCACCGGTCAGCGGCTCGATACACTCTCCCAGCCCACCAAAGAGCAGACCAGCGTCATCTTCAGCGCAGATGGCAAACGGCTCTACGGCGCAGGCGCAGACAATCGCATCCGCGTCTGGAGCATCAGCCCCACCGCCGCAGAGGGCACCAATCGGCTGCTGGAGAGCCGCTATGCCCATGAAGGCGGCATTTTAGGCCTCGCACGCTCCGCAGACGGCAAATGGCTCGCCTCCTCCGCCAGCGATAAATCCGTCAAAATCTGGGAGCTAGCCAGCCTCAGCGAAAAACAGCTCCTCGCTCGTCAACCCGACTGGACGCACGCTCTAGCTTTCACCGATCAAATGCAGCTCATCACAGGCCGCGTCGATGGCAGCCTCTCCATCGAGCAGATGAAGAAATAAGCCAGCGAGCTCAAAAGGCTGCCTACGGAGTGGAGCTTGCCGCCAGAGACATCGTAGCCTATCGCTGCCGCCCCTCAATCCATCCTACCTATGCCTGCGATCCCCACTGAGTTCACCGGAGTCACCGCCATCACCAAAGCGAATGTCTATTTTGACGGCAAAGTCGTCAGTCACAGCATCCTTTTCCCAGATGAAAGCAAAAAGACCCTGGGACTCATCTATCCAGGCACCTATCATTTCGGCACCGCCAAAGCAGAGCGCATGGAAATCGTCGCAGGTGCCTGCGCGGTAAAGCTCGACGGAGCAGAGGCGACGACAGAGTACACCGCCGGCCAGTATTTTGATGTGCCCGCCAATAGCGGCTTCGATATCCGCGTGGACTCTGGCATCTGTGAGTACATCTGTTCCTTCCTGGATTGAGTGCTTGAGTCCGAGCGCGCAGCCATGACTATGCACTCCCGTGTCGCATGCCGTTCCGTGAGACCTTGCTGAATCTCGCCATCACATTTGTGCTGGTACTCATCCTTGTTTTAGTGGCCCTCCTACTGAAGCAAAGCAAGACCGTGCCCGTGGCCATGCCAATAGGCAAAGCGCACACCACGGAGCAGGCGGTCAAGAATACCGCCGCCTCAAAACCCGTGAATACAGGCCTGCCGGAGTTCAAAGTCTTCCCAAAAGCAAAGCTCATCGACAGCAAGAACAACGAGGCAGACACCCTGCGCATCCTACCTGCTGAGGGCGAGGAAGAAGGCGTCTTCACGCTCTACTTTGTCGATGCGCCAGACATGACACTCACGCATCCGCAGCGGGTGCAGGAGCAAGCACGCTACTTTGAGGCCTCACAGGAAGGCGTGATGAAAACCGGAGTCGAAGCAACCGCCTACGTCACCCAACTGCTCAAAGAGCGCCCCTTCATGCTCCTCACACGCTGGGAGCCCGTCCCAGACCGCACACGGCACTACGCACTCATCCTGGTGCAGGTTGGCAATGAGCGCATCTATCTGGCTGATCTACTCATGACAAAGGGCTACGCACGACTCGCTGGCCTGACCTGTGAGCTACCTGGCGAAGTAAAAGGCATCGACGACTACGGAGCACACCTGTTTGACTTGGGCAAAAAAGCCCGCGAGAAAAAAATCGGCGTCTGGGGCCGCAAATAGGCGGCAGCTCACTTCCCCGCAGCCATTTTAGACCGAGCATCTCCATAGTCTGTGATGCGCCACAGAGCACCTGAACCCAAGAGCGCTTGATTGTAGGACGGAGAGTAACTTTTGAGTGTATCCACAGATTGCGCAGATTTCACAGATGGAAGCCCATCTGCGTCATCTGAGAAATCTGTGGATAAAAATTCAAGTTATTCGGGAGTCATGAAGACCCGCAGATTTTCTGAACGGTAAGTGGACCACGCTGGAGTCGTTTACCGCAGGCGGAGTTGTCGCACAGCGGAGGAAAAATGGCGGGGATCACCACCAGCGGCTCCGTAGCGGCCTGTGGCATAGTTTTCTGCCAGTGGTGTGATGTCCATCTGGGGGGTGCGGATACGCTGGGCGTAGTGCAGCGGACCCTCGCCGGGGTGGCGTGCGGGGAAGCCGGCGCGGCGCAGTTTTTCGCACAGCTTCAACCATGCGCGGGCCCATGGGTCCGCTGGCGCTGCACGGCGGCTCAGCCAGCGGTAGATCAGGAGGAGTGCGATGCTCAAAAGGACAAAACTGATCCCCAGTAGGTGCCAGGGCCGCCACCAGCGCCCACCTCCGATCAACCACGCGAGTGAGGCGAGCCAGCTCTGCTGCGACTCTTCGTCATACTCCACCACGCTCTCCTGCCAGGCGAAATTAAGCCTGTCCCAGAAGAGTCGTGTTTCAAAGACCATCATGTCCCAAGTGCCCATGTCTGCCATGGCTCCACTGCCTGCGCCGCTGGTGAGGTAGCCGCGCAGCGGGTTCTCCACACGCCCTGGTGCGAGTGCGGCAGTGGGATCTAGCCGCGTCCAGCCAGTGTCCTCTAGCCAGACTTCCACCCATGCATGGGCATCACTCTGGCGCACGATCATCTGACGTGTCTTTTCCGAGTATTCACCGCCCAGGAAGCCGATGACGACACGCGATGGCACGCCTGCGATGCGCATCAATGTGGCAAAACTGGCCGCGAAGTGCTCACAGAAGCCGTTGCGCCCCTCAAAGAGGAATTGCTCCAAAGCATCTGGCCCTGTGTACTCATCCGGCGTGAGGGTGTATTTGAATCCGTTCTGCTGAATGTGCTGCACGCCGCGGTTGACGATTTCGAGGTCGGAATTCGCGTCCGCACGGAATTGGAGTGCGAGCTGCCGCACGCGTGGTGGCATTTCCGCAGGGAGTTGCAGGACTAGGCGGCGCTCGTTCATCGCCAGTGGAGCAGGCTTGCGCTGCAAGGGCCGAGACCATGCTTTGTAGCGCTGGAGCCCACGGATCTGGATGGGTGCGTAGAGGGTGTCGTCCGCGAGGGGCTGTAGGCGTGATCCACCTGCCTCCTCCACCAGCAGCGGCACATCGAGCGCTGGCAGCCAGTGTGCTCCATGTGGCTCCAGCAGGATCGTTTGCTCCAGATCGGTGGCGTCAGGCTGTGGTGGTGGTCCTTTGGCTACGTAATCGCCATGTTTCCGCCAACTAAATCCCCGGCACTCTGTCAGCGTGAGGCAGCGCCAGTAGCGCAGTTCATTGGCGGGAATTTGTCCGCCGGGGAACTCCACGCGGAAGGCTTTGTCCAGTCGCATGGCCATCTGGGTGATGGAGCCAGGATCGAGCTCACTGGAGATGCCTGACTGGCCGAAGCGTGATGAGAGCAGCGTATTGAGACTGAGCACGCCACGCGGCAGCAGCATGAAGAGCAGTACCACCAGCGGCACGGCTTGGAGGAAAAGAGTCGCGGTGAGACGCAAAGGCCGCGCCATGCCCACCGCGCTGCTGCGCAGCCTCACCATGCACGCACAGATCAGCAAGAACACGCCTAGGCACCAAAGCGTGCGCGGCAGTGAGTTATCCAGGATCAGGATGCACAGACACAGGAACCAGCCGATCAATGCGAGCACCTGAAACTCACGCGGCACGCGGCTCTCCAGCATCTTCACCCCGGCTAGCGTGACGAGCAGTGCCATGCCTGCCTCCATGCTGCTCTGACCGGAGTAGAGCATGACCGTGATCACCACACCTGCGATCATGATGAAGATCCGCAGCGCCAGTGAGGGCACTTTTTTGCCCGACATGACACGAAAGATCATGCACAGCAGCGCAAAGCCCAGGCACGGTGCCGCGATGAAATCCAACAGCGGCAGCATCGCCGCTACCAAAGCGGCTGCGAGCATCCAAAACGGCCCACGCGGCAATTCCGCCGTGGTTTCATGCCCTGCGGCCACACGGGCGCTGGAGGCACGCTGCCCGCCCTCCGCACCAGAGGCGGCTTCAGAGGCTGCCTGGCTCTGCAGCAGAAAATCAGCCAGTGCATCCAGACAGCGCCGTGCATGCGCATCACCACATCCGGGCTGTATTTCCGCTGCACCGGGCAATCTCAGTGCATACGGCACCGCATCACGCTCGCAGAGCTCGATCCACCGGGCGATCTGCCCTGCCCGCTCGCCTTCTGGCAGCGGCACGGTGTCCCAATCCAGCTCCACGGATCCACTCGCTGATGAGGCCCATGTTTTGACCACCAGCGGCCTGCCTCGCGCCACCGCACGCCAGTCGATGTGCCGCGGCGAGTCCCCTGGCTGAAACTCACGCGTCCCGGCGAAATCATCTCCGCCACGCACGGCGCTAGATGCTGCCCGCGATGTACCCTGTGCGCGATCCTGCGCTGAAAAGGGCCGCATGGCCGGTAGCGGCAGCTTCCCGGCTGGGCGTGGATGCACACGGCGCACCGTCGCCGTCTCGGTCACTCGCTCCATGCTAAAAAGACCCAGCGGATACGCACTGCGTGCCAGCAGCCGCAGGGCCGTGCCAGATGCCCGCTTCGGAGCCGGCAGATCGACCAGTCTGGACTGTCCAGGACCGAGCTGATCGATGAACACACTCTGCTGTGCACCCACCACCTGCACCTCGATCCCGCATGCGGGCCGCGCTGCATCGTTGGAGATCTCCACTCGCACGCGGGCTTTTGCTCCATCATGGGCGCTGCCTACTGCACGCACTCGCATGCGCAGCCCGCTCAGATTTGCCCGTGCATGCAGCACGCTGATGAGTGCGATGAGCCCCGCTAGCAATCCCAGCAAATACGCAGCTCCATTCGACTGCGCCTCAGCCGCATACCACATCGCCACGAGCATCAAGACCGCCGTGAGTGTGTGCCAGGTGGTCTTGAGTTTCATGGGCGGCGATGAGTGTGTACCGGTATGAAGCGGTGGCTCGCTAGGCTAGGGCACGGGCACTTCTGCCATCAGCGCGGCGGCGGTCTCAGCACCGCTTTGACCGTCGATAGCGTGCTCTAGCCGGTGGCCCATCACAGCGACAGCCACCGCCCGCACATCCTCTGGCAGCACCATCGGCCTGCCACTCAGCAGCGCCCATGCCCGCGCAGCCGCTAGCAGCGCCAGTCCCGCTCGCGGTGATAAACCGCGTCCAGCAGCACGACTCGCGGCCAAGATGTCCTGCAAATAATCCAGTAGCGCCTCACTCACATGCACGCTGCGCACCATCGCCTGTAGCTCATGCAATTCCGCCGCACTGAGCGTGTGCGGCAGGGTTTTGAGCATCTCGCGGCGGTCCACGCCTTGCAGCAGTGCACGCTCAGCATCGCGATCGGGTGCCCCGAGTCCCAAGCGCATCAAAAAGCGGTCCAACTGCGACTCTGGCAGCATGTAGGTCCCTGTTTGTGAAGAAGGATTCTGCGTGGCGATGACAAAAAAGGGCTCTGGCAGTGCATGCGTGCCGCCATCCGCTGTGACGCGGCCCTCCTCCATCGCCTCCAGCAGCGCGGACTGTGTTTTCGGTGTGGCGCGGTTGATTTCATCCGCCAGCAGCACCTGGGCAAAAACCGGCCCTTTGTGAAACCGGAAGCTGCCGGACTCCTTTTCATAAATGGAGGCCCCCAGGATGTCTGCGGGCAGCAAATCGCTGGTGAACTGCACACGGCGGAATTGCAGCCCCAGCACTTGCGCCAGGGATTGCGACAGGATCGTCTTCCCCACGCCGGGCTGATCCTCCAGGAGCAGATGCCCGCGTGCGAGCAGACAGGCGACCGCGAGGCGGATGGTGTCATCCTTGCCCAAGATGACCTGGGACACCGCCTCCACGAGGGCGTCGATGCGTTGCTTGGCGAGCACCGCGCTCGCCGCTGGCAGCGCGGCATCAGCCGGAGAAGTTTGAAGTCGAGAGGACACGGCTAAATCGAGTGGGTGAATATGTGGAATCGAGCGGTACTCTCGCCGTACTTTGCCGAAAAAGGCAAGAGAGATGTCGAGGGAGAGCGGGAGATTTTTGGGATCAAAAATCCACAAAATACATTCTCCTGTCCTACAAATGGGCCGCCCGTGTCACGCATGAGGCAAATGAATGGACTCAGAACTGGCCGCCAACCTCCAACACCTGCACCCGGACGCCTTCGGGTGGGCGGTGCATTGCTGCGGCGGCGATGCAGGCCGCGCAGAGGACGTGCTGCAAAATGCCTATCTGAAACTCGCGGCGGAAAAAGCCCGCTTCGATGGCCGCAGTGCCTTCAAGACCTGGTGGTTCGGTGTGATCCGACTCACCGCGCACGAGGAGCTGCGGCGGGCACGTTTTCGCGAGTCCTTGGTGGGCAGACTGCTCACCAGCTTCACCGAAGAGACGCAGCCGCCGCCCACGCGGCATCTGGAGCTGGAGGAACAGGCCCGCGAGCTTCGCAGCGCATTGGCGCAGTTGCCCGCACGGCAGGCAGAGGTGCTGCATCTCTCTTTTTATCAAGACCTCTCGCTCTCCGAGGCGGCGCAGGTCATGCGCATCAGCCTGGGCAGTGCCCGCACGCATTACGAGCGCGGGAAGGCACGATTACGCGAACTCCTACCACGCCATGAATGAGCCCCACGACCATGATTTAAAGGCCCGCTTCGCTGTGCTACGGCGTGATGAGCATGCAGCCGCGCCAGCGTGGCACCCGCGCCTTTTGCGTGTCCAGAAGCCAGAAAGCACGCAGGTGTGGAAATGGGCTTTTGCGGCCATTTTCGCCTCATTAGCCGCTTTTTGGCTACTGCGGCCTGTGGAGCCTGTGCAGCCTGCATGGGCGGATTTTCCGCCGCTGCTGGAAAATGAGTCTGCGCCGCTGTTTGCCAGTTTGCAGCCGGATTCGACCGATTTTCTCCTCCCCACGCACCTCACCATCGACCTACCATGAAACGCATCGTCCTTAGCCTCCTCATCGTCGCCACCAGCGCCTTCGCGGGCCCTGAGCAGCTCCTCCAACACGGCCTTATCAGCCCAGAGATCATCCAGCAGATCAAGCCCCAGCTAGCACTGACGCAGGAGCAAGAAACGAAGATGACAGACATCATCCGTGCAGCCCGCGAAAAGGGGTCGCCGCTGGAATCTGCCGCCAAAGAACAGCAGCAGGCCCTGCATCAAATGCTGCGTGAGGCTGGCACCACGGCAGACAGCGCCAGTGCACAGCTCGCGAAGTCGGTGGCCGCCGAAGCGGCGGTGAAGGACCTGCAACTGCGCACCTTGATCGCTCTGCGTGATGTGCTGACTCCAGAGCAGCAGAAGAAGGCGCTAGCGCTGAGCTTATCGAAGAAAGTCACGGCAAAAACCGATCTGGAAGCCGCCGTGAAGGCCAAGGCAAACAAACTCCGCGCTGCCGTGGATGCACTGGCCGATAAACCGACCGAGGCGATGGCCTACCGGGGCGAAGAGATCGAAAAAATGATCAAAGAGGGCGATTGGCAATCCGCCGATGCAGCGCTGGATCGACTCATCGAGGACTCGCATTTTGCTGAGCTGGAAAAAGAAGCTCCAGCGCCCGACTTTAGCCAATCAGAGCCTGGAGACACCAGCCTGGAGTCGCTCCAGTCGCGGTTCGAGGCGGTGAAGCTCAATGCACAAGAAATCGTGTCACTGCCACTGCTGCGTGATTTGCTCAAAGCGAAGGATGCCTTTGAGGAAGCGAAGGCCGCGAAAGACGCCGATAAAGTCGGCCGCATCCTGACCTGGGTGGAGCAGAGGATGAAGGCGAAGTGAGTGAAAGGTGCTCTGCGTGAGCTTGGTTTTTGATGGATGCGCTTTTCATTCTTCGCTTCGTTGGTCGTACTCGCTTTCAGCACGCTGCGGGCGGATGAATTCGATGCGCTGCGGCTGGTGGTGAAGACGGCGGTGGAGAAAAAGAATCCCGCAGGCGCGGTGATGCTGTTTGAGAGCGGGGAGCGGCGGCTGACGCAGGTGGAGGGCCTGCGGGCCGTGCTGCCTGCGGAGGAGCCGATGACGGAGGATACCGTCTTTGATGCGGCATCCCTGACGAAGGTGCTGGCGACGCTGCCCTGTGTGATGCTGCTGATGGAGGAGGGCAAGATCGAGCTGGAGGCGGAGGTGCGGCGCTATCTGCCGCAGATGCGTGCGGGGATCACGATCCGGCATCTGCTGACGCATACTTCCGGCCTGCGGCCAGGCATCCCGCGTGAGCCCGCGTGGCATGGCTATGAGACGGGTATCGCCAGAGCGATCGATTTGGAGCCAGAGGGGGCTCCAGACCGGTTTTTTCGCTATTCGGACATCAATTTCATCCTCCTGGGCGAGATCGTGCAAAAAGTGGCTGGAGTGCCGCTGAACGATTTTGCGGCGAAAAGAGTGTTTGGGCCGCTGGGGATGGAATCGACGCGTTTTTTGCCTCCGGCGGATTGGCAGCCACGCATCGCTCCGACGGAAAAGGATGAAAATGGCCAGATGCTGCGCGGTGTGGTGCATGATCCGACCTCACGACGCATGGGCGGCGTGACGGGGCATGCGGGACTCTTCACCACGGCGGCGGATGTGGCCAAATATGCCCGCATGCTGGTGAATGGTGGCGCGGGGCTTTTGAAGCCGGAGACGGTGCGGCTGATGACCGCGCCGCAGACCGTGGCGACGGTGTTTGAGCGGCGTGGGCTGGGATGGGATGTGGACTCGGCCTTCAGCAGGCCGCGTGGGAAGGTGTTTCCGCTGGGCTCGTTCGGGCACACAGGTTTCACGGGCACGAGTGTGTGGATCGATCCGCCATCGCGGTCGTTCGTGATTTTCATGAGCTCCCGGCTGCACCCAGATGGAAAGGGCAGTGTGCGTGATTTGTATGAGGAGCTGGGTGCCGCAGCGGGGCGGATGGTGAGCTTTTTGCCGCGTCATGGGCCGCCGTGGGAGCGTGGGGAGAAGGAGGTGCCGACGGTGCTCCAGGGCATTGATGTGCTGGTGCGGCGGCAGTTTGCGGATCTGAAGGGGCTGCGCATCGGCCTGATCACGAATCAGACGGGCATCGATGCACAGCGCAGGAGCACGATCGATCTGCTGGCGGATGCTGCGAAGGATGGAGTGCAGCTGGTGAAGCTCTTCAGCCCGGAGCATGGCATCCGTGGCATGCTGGATCAGGAAAAGATCGGTGACACGCGAGATAAAAAAACGGGGCTACCGGTGCTGAGTCTGTATGGTGAGCGGCGTGCACCGACGCCGGAGCAACTGGCGGATGTGGATGCGCTGGTTTTTGATATTCAGGACATCGGCTGCCGCTTTTATACCTACATCAGCACGATGCGTGTGTGCATGGAGTCTGCGGCGAAGGAGAAGAAGCCTTTCTACGTGTTGGATCGTGCGAATCCGCTGGGCGGTGTGGCCGTGGAGGGCCCTGCGGTGCCGGATAAGGAGGCCTTCACCGCGACGCATGCCATCCCGCTGCGCCATGGCATGACGGCGGGTGAACTGGCCGCGATGATGAATGCGGAACGGCAGATGGGCTGTGATCTGCGTGTGATCGCGTGTGAGGGATGGCGGCGCGGAATGCTGCATGATGCCACGGGCCTGCCGTGGGTGAATCCTTCACCGAACATGCGGTCGCTGAATGCCGCGCTGCTTTATCCAGGCATCGGACTGAGTGAGTTCAGCGTGAGTGTGGGGCGCGGGACGGATACGCCTTTCGAGGTGGTGGGTGCGCCGTATGTGGATGATCTGCGACTTGCGCATGAGCTGAATAAGCTGGCGCTGCCGGGTGTGCAGTTCACTCCGCTGCGCTTCACGCCGACAGCGAGTGTTTTCAAAGGAGAAGCCTGTGGTGGTGTGCGCATCAGCATCACCGAGCGGGCTGCTTTGCGCCCGGTGGAGCTGGGCGTGGCGCTGGTCTGCACGCTGCAGCGGCTTTATCCGAAAGAGTTCGCCCTGGAGAAGGTGAACACGCTGCTCAACAACGCCGCGCTGCTGAAAAGCATCCGTGAGGGCAAAGCCTGGCGCGATGTGTCCATGCAGTGGGCGCTGGAGACCTCAGCCTTCGAAGCGCGGCGAGCGGGCTTTCTGCGGTATGAATGAGGGTCTGCGCGGTTTTGACCACACTCCGGGTGGGAGGGGTGTTGGGTGGTTGCGGGGCGGCTGGGAGGAAAGGAGTGCTTAGTTCTCAGTGCTTAGTGCTCAGAAACTGAGAACTGAGAACTAAGCACTAAGCCCTCGCCCCCACTAAACAGCAACGGGCGTCTTCACAGCCTCCTGCTCGACGAGTGTGGCGATCTGCTCGGCGCTGTCGCGCACGGCTTGGTTTTGCGCGGCTTTTTTCATCGCGGCGGCTTTGGCGGAGTCGGAGAGGATGCTGCGGACGACATCGGTGAGGGTGTCGGCATTGAGCTGGGACTCGGGCATCATGATGGCGGCTCCGGCTTTGTGGAAGATCTCGGCGTTCCGCGTCTGGTGATCTTCTGCGGCGTGCGGATAGGGCACCAGGAGGCTGGGGACGCCGAACCACGCGAGCTCCGTCATGCTGCTGGCTCCGCTGCGTGCGATGGCGAGGTCTGCGACACGATAGGCCAGATCCATGCGGTGACAAAAGGCGGCGACGTGCTGAGCGAGCAGCGGGTGCTTCGCATAGACGTCACGCACCTCTTCGTAATCGCCAGGGCCGGCGATGTGGAGGACTTGGATGCCCATTTTTTCAAAGTGATCGAGTGCCATGCCGACGGCGCGATTGATGCCGCGTGCGCCCTGACTGCCACCCATGATGAGGAGGGTGCGCTTGTCTTTCTCGAGCTTGAAGAAGGCGTGGGGATCGTCGCTGTTGGCCTCACGCATGTTGGAGCGGATGGGCGTGCCGACGACGCGGACGTCTGTGTGCTTTTCAAAGAGCGGTTTGCAGGCCTCCAGGCCACAGAGGACGATGTCGGAGTAGCGTGCGTTGAGCTTGTTCGCTTTGCCGGGGATGGCGTTGCTCTCGTGGATGAGGGTGCGGCAATTTTCTTTTTTGCCGGCGTAGAGCGGGGCAAAGGAGGTGAAGCCGCCCATGCCGAGTACGACTTTGACATCATGCTCGCGGATGATCTGGCGGCAGCGGCGCATGCCACCCCAGAGTCCACGGAGGAAGCCGACCATCTTCGGCGACCACGGACGCGGCATGGCCAGGAAGGGCATTTTCTCAAAGCGCAGGTCTTTGTGGCCACTGGCGGCGAGGGAGTCGATCTTCTTCTCGCTGATGAGGAGGGTGACATCATGCCCGCGCTGGGCCAGCACCTCACCGACGGCGATGCCTGGAAATAAGTGCCCGCCCGTGCCGCCGCATGCGATCAGGACGTGGATGGGAGATGAGCTAGAGGTTTTCAAAAAAGGAGAAAAGGTGGAGCGGGCCATTTACGAGGCCCTAGCGAAGAATCGAGCGACAAAATGGGCATTTTCGGGCCTAAGACCTCTGGGACTGCTCCTGCAGGGTGAATCCAAGCGACCAAGGAATGTTTGATCTTTGACACGCAGGAATTAGCCTTGGGAAGACCATACTAGCCATGAACTCGTATTTAATGCATGCCGAACTGCTCCGTACCGTGGGGACTCTGGGCTGGTTTGCGATGTTCATTATAGGTCCGATAAGGAGGAAGCAGTATTCCGAATTACTGATCCCAGTTCTCTTCTACATGCTCTCGGGTGGCCGCCCCTGGCTGGTGGCTTTGAGCGCTAGAGTAATTGAATTGGCCTATTCCTTCCAAATACGGCCTACGCCGGTGCGGAAGGAGCGTTCGAGGCTCTGGAAGAGTGAATTGAGCCGGGCTTCTTCTTTGATGGCGAATTCGACGGTGTGGGAGTGGGTGGTGTTGGGGTAGTCTTTGACCACTTTGGCCTCGGTGAGCGTGGGGGAGACGCGGCCGGCGGCTTGCTCGACGAGTCCTTTGGCCCGCTCGATGGCCTGGGTGCCCGCCGCGACGAAATTGCTACCCGTTTCCACCTTCACAGGCTCAAAGAAATAAAAGCGCACGATCTGCGAGGAGCTGAGGGTGATATTCACCTCCACCACGCGTGCGGCGGCATTGGCGATGTATTCGTGTTTGGACAGGGCGATGATGGACTGCGCACGGACGATGTAGTTCCCGCCTTTGAGCCGGCCATCCCACAGGCCGTCACGGGTGGTCTCCTCCTGCTGCTGGCCGCCCTGGCCCTGTGGCGTCTGCCCTGGCGCGGACTGGGCAAGTGCATGATGGGATAGAAGGAGGAGGCTGAGAGCGGTGAAGAGGAGTTTTTTCATATAAAGGTGCTCAGATGCTAGCATGGACCTGACGCGGAGGGATAACCCTTTCTTTGCGGGATCGTTTCGCGGGCATGAGTGAGTGATCGGCACTGGGTCTGGCGTTTCCAGCATTGCTATGAGTCCCCTTCCCGCTTCCTACTCCCGTCGCCGTGCGCTCCAGACCCTGTTTTGCTCCAGTGCGGCGCTGGCGCTGAATGTGCGCCGCGCATCTGCGGCAGAGATCAGCAAAGACGGGCTGCATTTGCTGGCGATCGGTGATTTCGGCACCGGTGGCGCGGATCAAAAGCGAGTGGCGGCGGCGATGCGCAGCTTCATCACCGCGCAGGGGATCAAACCGGAGGCGATGCTGCTGCTGGGCGATAATTTTTACAGCAAGGACAAGGCTCCCGGCGGCTTCTCCACCGAATCGCCACGCTGGAAGAATGAGATCGAGGACATGTATCCCGCTGCGGCCTTCCCCGGCCCGATGCACGCGATCCTGGGCAATCATGACTACCACGACAATGAGGGCGGGCAGAAGGTACAGCTCGCCTACGCGAAGAAGCCCGGCGTGCGCTGGCACATGCCATCGAAGTGGTATCGCGTGGATCTGGGCTCCCAGCTCACGCTGATCTGCCTGGATACGAATCTGCCTGCCGTGAGTGGTGCCAAAGACAAGAAAAGTGGCAAGCCGCGTTCCTCGATGACAGCGGATGAGGAGCGTGAGCAGCTAGCGTGGCTGAAGGCGGAGCTGGAGAAGCCGCGTGGAGCCTTCACCATGGTGCTGGGGCATCACCCACTGTACTCCAATGGTGATCACGGTGATACCAAGACCCTGATCCAGCAGTGGGATGGCCTTTTCCAGCAGCATCATGTGCATGCCTACCTCTGCGGTCATGATCACGACCTGCAGCACCTCGAAATCGAGGGAAAATACACCTCCCACATCCTCAGCGGTGGTGGCGGGGCCAAGACGCGGGCGCTGGAGGTCACGCACAAGGTGCCTTTCGGCAAAATGACGCACGGTTTCACGCACATCTCGGTGACGGCTGAGGCGCTGCGCTTCACCCACCTGGATGACCAGGGGCTGGTGCTGCACAGCTTCACCAAGAAGCCGGACGGCAGCGTGGTGCTGGGCTGATGCTGCCGAAACTGGACGAATCACTCCTCCTTTTTCAGCGCGGGAGCTTTCTCCGGCATGATCACGGCTGACTCTCCGCCCAGGTAGCCGAGTGAGGCGAGGAAGACGTGCATTTGCTGCGCGGTCACTTGGGTCCAGGGCTCGCGATTGAAGAAGCCATGCGGCATCTCGGCGGCGGTCCACATTTCCGCGCGGAGCCCGAGTTCGCGTGCTTTGCGCATGTATTCATCCGCGCCAGTTTTGAGCTTGTCTGCGGTGCCGAAGAAGAAAATGGCCGGCGGGGTGTCCTTGGCGATGAAGCGGTTCGGCGTGATGGCCTCCGCCATTTCGAGCGTGAAGCCTTTGGTGTCACCAGTGACGCGTTCTTTAAAAAGAGTGTCGATATTCATCGCGGGATTGAAGAGCACCATCGCATCTGGGCGGCAGGAAATGGCGGCATCATCGCCAGGGGCGTCGTAGGCCTTTACCAGCGCCGTGCAGGCAGCGAGGTGCCCGCCTGCGGAGCCGCCCGCAGCGATGATTTTCCCCGGATCGATGCCCAACTCCGTGGAATGGCCACGCACCCAGCGGATGGCACTTTTCGCGTCCTCGACCGCTTTGTCCGGCAGCGTGCCATGGACATTCAGGATGCGGTAATCGGCACAGGCAGCCACCATGCCGCGTGAGGCGAGGTACTCGGCCTGCGGCACGAATTGCAGGTAGGAGCCGTTTTTCCAGCCACCGCCGAAAAAGAACACGATGCAGGGCCGCAGCGCGGTGATGCCCACTTCGCCTGCCGGACGATAAAAATGCAGCTTCAGCTCGCCTTCTGGCGTCTTTTTATAAACGACCTCGCTGGTGGCGACCTGGGCCGTGGTGAGCTTCACGGGTGGAGTTTTCTTCTTCCCGGCCTTGGGGGCCTGCGCATGCGCTACGAGGGGCAAAAGGGCGAGGAAAAGCAGTAAATAGCGGTGGTGCATGAAAAAAGATGGTTCCGACGATCAGAAACGTGTGGCCTGAAGTGCTGTTTCCGGCTTTTCTCCTGTCTGAATGAGTCGAGTGAAGAAACCTGTCCCGAAAACTGCCCCTAAGCCTGCCAGAGAGGAGCTGAATATCGGCATCGAAGAAGTGGGCATGCTCGTCTCGCAAGCGGGAGAGCTGGACCTATTCGCCGAAGGAGTCCTCGGCACCCCGCGACAGGTTCTTTATATTTTCAGCTTCCAGACGCAGAAGTTCAGCACTGGCCAAGACCAGGTTTACAGCCTTTATGGCTACAAACCAGGCGAGGTCGAGAAATCCTACAAAGATGGCTGGGATGGCATCATCCACCCTGAGGATAAGCCCGCCTACCGCAGTATGAACGAGCAGCTCCAGGCAGGGAAAGAGAATGGCCTGCAAACTCTGCGCATGCGCGTGCGGCGCAAAAGCGGTGATTATGAATGGATCCAGTGGCATGCACGCGTTTTCGAGCGCGACGATCAAGGGAAGGTCATCTCGCAAATCGGTCATGTGCGGATCATCACACCGCTCGTCGCGGCTGAACAGGCCCTCCAGCAATCAGAGGAGCGCTACCGCCAGCTATTTCAAAATAGCACCGTGGCCGTGCTGACCTTCAATAAGCAATTCATCATCCAAGATGCCAATCCTGCATGCTGCCAGATGCTCGGCCACAAACTGAACAGCTTGCGGCGCATGGAGATCACGGACATCACGGCACCGGGAGCCCGTGCCTCACTGCGCCGGCGGCTACTCAGCATGAAAAATGGAGGCTGTGGACCGACCGTCTTTGATACCGTGCTTGAGCGTGCAGATGGCAGTCGCATCGAGGTACAATGCAGTCCCACCTGCATCACGAGCGACTCTAACAGCCAGTGCATGCTCGTCATTCATGACATGACTGGCCGTAATAGGGAGGAAGAAGACCGCCGCCGCGCCGCACTGCTCACAGGTATCCTGCTCGACAATGCACCGATCGCCATTGCCCTACTGGACACAGATGGTCGCATTTTGAGGATCAATCGCACCGCCGAGGCTGTCTTTGGCATCCCCGCGAGTCAGTCCGTGGGCCATGAGCTGTGGTCCATGCCCATTTTTAATGCGGAGGACATCGACGCATCAAAGAAACGTTTCCTCTCGGTACTCACTGGTAGCACCGATAAAGTCGGCTCCACACTCACTCTACGAGCAAAGGACGGCTCACCGCGCATCATCGCCAGCGAGACCACCGCCGTGCGAAGGGCGCAGGGCGGCACAGACTTCCTCGTCGTCACAGGTATGGATATGACCGAAAGGCGGCGGCTGGAGGCAGAGGTCATCCGTGCCGCCCAGCAGGAGCAGCTCCGCATCGGCCACGATCTGCATGATGGCGTGGGGCAGACGCTGGCAGGAATTTCTGCGATGGTGCAAACATTGGCAGACGGGCTGGAGGGCACCCACCGGCAGGATGCCCAGCGTATCCATGAGCTCGTGCATGGAGCCCTGGAGGAAGTGCGGCGGCTCTCCCACGGCCTCTCCACAGCCGCCGTTCGCCGAGGCGGGCTCGCTGGTGGATTACGCCTGCTGGCAGAGAGTCTGCGAAAGGATTTCCGCAGGCAGTGCGACTGCCAGATCGATGAGAGCTTGGTCTTTCAAAACGAGGAAATGCAGCTTCATCTCCTACGCATCGCTCAGGAGGCGGTGAACAATGCGATGCGCCACGGCAATGCTCAAAAGATCCACCTTTCCCTACGCCGACAAGACGCAAACACCCTTGTATTGGAGATCACAGATAATGGCCAGGGGATGAGAAAAAACGCTGTCGTAGGAGAGGGCGCCCCACCTGCTGGAATAGGTATTCAGGTCATGGAATACCGGGCCAATCTCATCGGCGGGCACTTGAACGTCCAGGAAGTCTCCCGGAAAGGTGTTCGTGTGACCTGCCATTTTCCTGACCAATTCCTTAAGCCAGAGCTATTGACAAAACCCTCATCTCCAGGCACAAAGGGATACCGTGAAAAGTAAAATCTATATACTCGACGACCATCCCATCGTTATCGAAGGGCTTAAGAAACTCATTGATTCGCAGGAGGACATGCAAGTCATCGGCAGCGCCGAAGACGCCAACACTGCTCTCCAACAAGCAGGCAAACTAAAGCCTGATCTTGTCATCCTCGACATCACGCTGAAAGACCGCAGCGGAGTGGACCTCATCAAAAAAATCAAGGCCACTCATCCCAACATCCAAGTGCTCGTTTACTCGATGCACGACGAGAACGTGTATGCCGAGCGCTGCCTCCGTGCTGGTGCTATGGGCTATGTCATGAAGGCAGAGCAGCCCACCCGCGTGCTCCAGGGACTGCGCCAAATCGTCAGCGGCTCGTTCTTCTTCAGCGCCGCTCTGCTGGGCAGCATCGTCTCTGGCGGCAGCCCCCGTAGTGGTGCCCGTGGAGAGCCCGCTCGCATGCTCAGTGACCGCCAGCTCGAAATCTTCGAAATGGTCGGCCGTGGCTTCGACTCACACTCCATCGCGGAAAAACTAGGCCTCAGCGCCAAAACCGTCGATGCACACAAGGCAAATATCCGCCAGAAACTCGCCCTCGCCTCTGCCCGTGAGCTCCTCATGGAAGCTGTCCGCTGGGTCGAAAAATAGGCCGCCACATCAACTCTCTCAAAAAGCAAACAGGCGCTGGAGTGACTCCAGCGCCTGTTTTGTTGATTGGGCGGTCAGATCAAGCCGCTGCCTGCCGCGCAGCTCTCACCATCGCCATGAAGAGGTCACGCTCCTTTTTGAGTGCCGCCACGGGATCACCATCCGGCAGCTTATGAGCCTCTAGGCAGACGTGGCCTTCGTAATCGGCATCGACGAGCAGTTTGGCCAGTTTGTCATGGGGATAGGCCACCTGACCGACGCCGCGGATGTGGACGGTGTGGCCGAGACGCTCCCGCACGAGGGCAAAATTCGCCTCCAGGCCCTCGCCTTGCAGATCTGTGTCATTGGAGTTCCAGCAGACGCGGACATTTTCAGCATCGGCACAGGCCTCCATGATCTTCTTCACATTCGGCAGCAGCGAGGTGTCCTTCCCATGCACTTCGAGACGGATCTCCTGGCCGAAACCGAGTGAGTAGGCACCCAACTCCGCCAGCGCTTTGCCGATCTGGGCCAGCGTCTGCTCAGCAGGCACGTCTTTGACCAGCGAGTTCGGCTTCACCTTCACCCCCGTGCCCCCGATGTCATGACTGAGCTTGATGAAGGCCTTTGCGCCCTCCACGTTCTTCTTCAGCACCTCAGGATCAGCCGCGTGGAATTCAAAATTGGTACCCAGGCCCAATAATTTAACTGGGGAGTCCTCAAACTGCTGCCGCACCTCCGAGCGCTGCTTCGGGGTCAAATCAACCGTCACGCCGTGCTTATGCTCCACGCGTAATTCCACGCCCGTGACCTCTGCCTCCGCGCAGTTCTTGATCAGCGTGGCGATGTCCCAGTCCTTCCCCCACTGATAGGTGACGAGTCCGAACTGGATATTCTCCCCTTTGAAAGAGAGCTTCGCGGCATCCTGCCCGCGTAGCGAGGTGGCAGCCGTAGCGCCGAGGATGGTGGAGAAAAAGTGGCGACGTGTGTTCATGATCAAGGATGCAGGGTGAGGAGGTGGAGAATTTGTAGTTTGCCAGAGCCGGAGGCGTGTTGTCACCTGGGAAATCCATGTCTGCAACGCTCACACCAGCCGTTTTCTTCGATCGCGATGGCGTCGTCAATGCCTCTCCAGGGGATGGCTATGTGCTCTGCGTGGAGGATTTTCGATTGAGCCCCGGAATCGTCGATGCGCTCTCTCTATGCCGTGAGCGTGGCTACAAGCTCATCCTCGTCACCAGCCAACAAGGCGTGGGAAAAGGGCGCATGACGCAGGCCACGCTCGATGACATCCATGCGCAGATGCAGAGCATGCTGGCGATGCGCGGGGCTCAGTTCGATGGCATTTATGCCTGCACGCACCTCGCGGGCACCTGCACTTGCCGCAAACCGTCCCCAGAGATGATTTTCCACGCCTGTGAGGTCCACGGGCTCGATCTGAGCCGGAGCTGGCTCGTCGGTGATCATGATCGCGATATCCAAATGGCGAAAAATGCCAGCGTGCCCTGCACCGTGCGCATCCTGAGCCATCATGAGCCAAATGTGGTCGCCACCCATACTCTGGCCGACACGCTGAAGCTGGCAGGCTGCCTGCGGGAGCACCTGCCGAGTGTGCTTTGAGCGGCATTTTTTGACGTAAGACGCATCTCATGCGAGGGAGGCGGCCTGTGAGTAACACGACAACACGCACCTTCCGCAACGAGCTATGGCGCTCCTTGCCCGCAGGGGTGCTAGACACGCTCACAGCCACCTTTGGCATGCTGCTGGCCGTCCGCGTGCATCACATGGGGGATGTGGCAAAGGCCTCCTTCCTCGCAGCGACGAGTGGTGGCATGGTGACGAGTCTATTCGTCGTACCGCTGCTTTTGCGCATGCGCAGCACCATCGCCCGCACCGCCGCAAAGGTGCAGATCCTCGGCGGAGCGTGCATGGGCATCTCGGCCGCATTTCCGCACCATGCGTGGCTTTTTCTCACCGGGCTGGGCATGGGCATTTTTTGCTTTTCCATGCAGATCCCGCTCATGACCCAGATTTACCGCATGAACTACCCAGAGGCGGAGCGTGGCCGACTCTATGCCGTGACGGGCGTCACGCGTGCGGCGGCGGCGGCCCTCTTCGGCTGGTTGGCGGGGCGTGCGCTGGAGCTGGACTTGCAGCGCTACTCCTGGCTGCTGTGGGCCTTTGCCCTCTGTGGGATCGTCAGCGGCCTGTGGACCTATGGATTACCCGCAGTGCCATGGGAGCCCGCAGCGGGTCAAAACCACGGCCTGTGGAGCTCCCTCCGCTGGATACGTGCGGATCGTGATTTTCGCACCTTACTCATCTCCTGGATGATCATGGGCGTGGGCAATCTCATCGCCGCGAGTCTTTTCGTCGAGTATCTGGCCAATCCGGTGCACGGAATCAATTTACCAGAGAAGGAAGTCGCCTTTGTGACCTGCGTGGTGCCAGTGCTATCACGGCTGGTCTTCTCTTATCCGTGGGGGCTGGTGTATGATCGGTTTCACCTCTTCACGGTGCGTGCGGCACTGAATCTATTCTTTGCAGCAGGCATCCTCGTCTTTTATCTCGGCCATGGCATGGTGTGGTGGACGCTAGGCATGGCCCTCTGGGGCATGGCCAATGCCGGTGGCAATGTCACCTGGGCACTGTGGGTGACGAAACTGGCCCCGCCGCATGCCGTCGCTGAGTACATGAGCGTCCACACCTTCCTCACCGGCATGCGGGGCCTGCTCACACCGTTTCTGGCCTTCGCCTTGCTGAAGGTGATGTCTTTTGACACACTCGCGATGATCTGTGGCGCGGGCATCATCAGCGCCAGCGCCTTCATCACGATGCAGACTCCTGGCGCGGGGCCAGCCTCCGCCGGTGCGGCCCGCCGGGAGAGATTGTGAAGCAGGCACCCGCAAAGGATCTCAAATAAGCAGGAAAAGGCTCCCGCAGAGAATCGCTAGCTTGACTTCCCGTTCGACAATCGACATTCCGCATTCGTCATTGTCCATCCATGCTCCGCTTTCTCCTCAGCCGCCTCATCCAGGGCCTAATCGTGATCCTCGCGGTGATCACGATTACCTTTGCGCTTTCGCGCATGCTCCCTGGTGGGCCGATCCAGAGTGAGAAAAACACCTCGCCAGAGGCCATCGCGGCACAACGTGCCTACTTGGGGCTCGATAAGCCCTGGTATGTGCAATTGGGCATGCAGATCGGGCATTATGCACGGCTGGATCTGCCAGAGTCCTTCCATTTTAAAGGCAGAGGTGTCGATGAGATCATCGCCTCTGGGTTTCCAGTCTCAGGAGCAGTCGGTCTGACAGCGCTGGTCATCGCGCTCGCTCTCGGAGTGCCACTGGGAGCCCTAGCGGCCCTGAAACCGAACACGCTGGAGGATCGTGCGTGCATGCTGGCGGCTACCTGCGGCATCTGCACACCGAGCATGATTTTGGGGCCCGTCATCGCCTTGCTCCTCGGCCTGAAGCTGCGCTGGTTCAATGCCTCTGGCTGGTACGATCCCTCCGATGTCGTGATGCCCGCTTTGACACTGGGCATCATCTACAGTGCCCAGATCGCCCGCCTCACGCGTGGCAGCCTGCGGGAGACACTGGCCCAGGAATTCATCCGCACCGCAAGGGCCAAAGGAGCGAGCGAAAGCTCTGTCGTCTTCCTCCATGCGCTGAAGCTTGCCTGCTTGCCGGTGCTGAATTTTCTCGGTCCAGCGGCTGCTGGGCTACTCACGGGCAGCATTGTCGTAGAATCCGTGTTTCAACTGCCGGGTCTGGGCCAGTTCTTCATCGCCTCAGCCATCAATCGGGACATGAATCTCGCTATCGGCATCTCTGTCTTCTACGCCACGCTCATCGTCGGCTTTAACCTGCTGGTGGACGTCCTCCAGGCCTGGCTCAATCCGCGCATCCGTCTCAATGCATGAGTGAATCAGACCCACAGAGCCTCTCGCCGATGCGGGCCGCCTGGAGGCGGTTCCGCAGGTATCGGCTCAATGTGATCGCGCTATGGTTCCTCATCGCGCTGGTGGTGCTGTGTCTGTTCGGGCCGTATTTTTCTCCTTATGCGCCTGATGTGCAGGATTTGGAGCTCAAAGCCACGAGCCTCAGCCCGCAGCACTGGCTGGGCACTGACACGCTGGGTCGTGACATGCTCACTCGCATCCTACATGGTGGCCGCGTATCGCTCGCGGTCGGGCTACTAGCCACCGCAGTCGCAGCCTGCATCGGTGTAGCCTACGGACTCATCAGCGGCCTCGCTGGTGGGCGCATCGACGCCGTGATGATGCGCCTCGTGGACATCCTTTACGCCTTCCCATTCATCAATTTCGTGATCCTGCTCATGGTCGTGTTTGGGAGGCACTTCTGGCTCATTTTTATCGCCATCGGTGCTGTGGAATGGCTCACCATGGCCCGTGTGGTGCGCGGGCAGGTGCTCTCACTGAAAAATCTCGAATTCGTCACCGCAGCAAAGGCCTGTGGTGCGGGCTTCTGGCATATCGTGGTGAAGCATCTGCTGCCAAACGTCCTCGGCCCGGTCATCATCTATGCCAGCCTCACTGTGCCAGGCGTGATGTTGCTAGAGGCCACCCTGAGCTTTCTCGGACTCGGCATCCAGCCGCCGAAATCCAGTTGGGGCGTGCTACTCGGTGATGGCTCGCAAGTGATGCAGACCTATCCGTGGTTGCTGCTTTATCCGGGTCTCTTTTTCAGCAGCACACTGTTGGCACTCAACATCCTCGGTGATGGCCTACGTGATGCCTTTGACCCGAAGTCTGCTGCTCAGGAGTGAGTCTTCCGACGATCAGCGGCCCATCTTTGAAAATATTTTTTCATCTCGCCTGAATAGCAGATGTGGGGGCTCGTCACAGAGTGCGGAAAATGATTTCCACAAACACCTATGAAAACCTCCCTCGCTCTCCTCGCTGCCGCCGCTGTTCTTGGTTTTGCAGCTCCCTCTTCAGCCAAGGCTGATCACCTCTGCAATGGTAGCACGCGTGTCGTGGGCTACACCTCTTGTGGCACACCGATTGTCGCCGTTTACCGCATCGTCGGCTACGATCACTGTGGTCGCCCCGTGGGTCAGTGGGTGACGCAGCCTGCCCGCCCGAGCTATGGCTCCAGCGGCTATCGCCCTGGTTACGCTGGGAGTAGCCATCATCGGAGCCACCACGGACATCCTGGCTATAGCCCCCGCAGCGGTGTGAATTTCAGCTTCGGTTTCAGCAGGTAGTAGCGCTGAGCTGGAGAATTTGAAAACCCCACGCGGCCTCATGCTTCACGGCATGAGGCCGTTTTGTTGCCACAGAGAGCGTCGCGTGTCATGGTCGGTGCTCTATGAGCTGGCTTTTTCGTGTTTTTGCATTCCTGGCGCTTTGTGTGGGTGTGGCGTGGTTTCACCATGTGCGCACAGGCAGGCCTACGCGTGTGGATGAGGCGACTCGGCAGGGGATTTTGCTCCTCGGGAATGGATCGGAGCCTGCGACGCTCGATCCGCATCTGGCGACAGGTCAGCCAGAGCACATGATCTTCCATGCGATCTTTGAGGGGCTGGTCGCTCCAGGAGCGGATGATCCAGATGGTGATGCTCCCGGCGCTGCGGCTGCGTGGACACATGAGGCGTTCACGACGTGGACTTTCCGGCTTCAGCCCCTGGGAAAGTGGAGCGATGGCGTGCCGGTGACGGCGCAAGATTTCGTGTACGCGTATGAGCGCATCCTGACGGCAAATTTGGGCGCGGATTACGCGAATATGCTTTATCCGCTAAAAAACGCGGAGGAGTTCCACACGGGCAAAATCAGGGAATTTAGCCAAGTGGGCGTGCAGGCGGTGGATGAGCACACACTGCGGCTAACGCTGAAGGGACCCGCCCCATACCTACCGAGCATGCTGAAGCATTACTCATGGTTCCCAGTGCCGAAGCATGTGATTGAACGTTTTGGCAGCATGGATGCGCGGAATACGAAGTGGACACGCCCTGGGAACTTGGTGGGCAATGGCCCATTCAAACTTAAAACCTGGCGTGTGAATCAAAACATCGAGGTGGAGCGCAATCCGCACTACTGGGAGGCTGCGCGGGTGAAGCTCAATGGCATCGTCTTTGTGCCGATCAGCAGCCCACCGACGGAGGAGCGTGCTTTTTTGGACAAACAACTCCACATGACCATGGAGGTGCCACTTTCCAAAATACCGGGCTATATCGAAAGCAAGTCGCCGCTGTTTCACGCAGACCCGTTGCTCAGCGTGTATTTTTACCGCTGCAATGTGACGAAGAAGCCTTTCAATGATGCACGAGTGCGACGTGCACTGGCGCTGGCGATCGACCGCGAGAGTATCGTGAAGAATGTACTGCGCTGTGGGCAACAGCCCGCGACGGGGCTGACGCCGCCAGGCACACTCAAGGAATACCCGCCAGTACAGGCCATGCGTTTTGATCCGGCTGAGGCGCGGAGGCTGTTGGCGGAGGCCGGTTATCCAGATGGCAAGGGTTTCCCGCCTTTCGAAATCCTGATTAACACAAGCGAATCCCACCGCATGCTGGCGGAGACCGTACAGGCGATGTGGAAGCAGCATCTGAAGATCCCCGCAGGCGTGCTCAATCAGGACTGGGGTGTGTATCTGGAGTCGCAGCGCAGTCTGAAATTCGATGTATGCCGCGCTGGCTGGGTCGGTGATTATTTGGATCCATCCACTTTCCTAGCGCTTTGGCAGACAGGGGATGGGAACAATAACACAGGCTGGAGCAGCCCTAAGTATGATGCGCTGATCAAACAGAGCTTTATCGAGGGAGATCCAGCGAGGCGCCTCGCGATCCTGCGTGAGGCAGAGACTCTGATGCTCGATGAGGCCCCGATCCTTCCCGTCTATTGGTACGTGCGCCCACATCTGATGCGGCCCGAAGTGCGGAATATGAAGTCCTCTCTACTGGAGCATCATTGCTACAAGGCGGTGGAGCTAGTGGCTCCGTGATAGCGGCTATTTTTTGCCCTCGGGATTCGTGTCTTTGATTGGCTGGGCTTTGGGCGTGCGTGCTTGCTCAGCGTAAAAGACCATCGGCAGGCTAGTGCTCTCTTTGGATCCGACCGTCATCAAGAGAAGCGGATGAATGATACGGTAGGGGAAGCTGGGCTCAGGATCGAAATTCTTATCAAAAGCGAGCATGTGACCTCGATAGATGAGGTCCCGCCATTCGCTGTAATTGCCTGAGAAGAGATCAAAGAAGTATTCTGTGCGGGCAGAGAATGGAGTCATGACAAAGCCACCCACGGTGGCGTTGCGGCCATCCGTGAGCTTCTTCATGGTGGCAAAGTCCTCGCGCTGGGTAGGTAGATTCACAGCAGGCACACCCGCGTACCAGGCGATGAAGTGCGGTGCATCCGTAAATACATATTCACCAGGACGGACATACCGATTGAGGATCACCACACGGTCTGGGACATAGGGGGGCCAGTGGGGATCAATGCTGTTACCTTTAGCGAGACCGTATTTGAGGAAAACAGGCAGATTCGCATACATGGGGATGGCACAGAGCACCAGCGCGATGACCGGCCCGCCCCACTGTGGCCAAAAGGTCGTTCCTGCATTGGGGCCTAGGAAGCGTGACCAGAGAATGACCAACATGGCGGCACCATAGATGCACATGGCTGGCATGATGACGATGTAGAGTGCCATATCATCCTTCACACCACCAGATAGGCCGATAAGAGTCATGCCAATGACGACACTGCCAAAAGTGACCGCGAGCGTCCACCGCGCCGCAGAGGCCTCTGCACGGCGGAACTGGTGCAACAGTGCGATGAAGAAAAACAACGCCACCACCACATGTCCACAGTGCGAGTAGAAGCGCCCACTCTGATCTTCGGTGTTGAGCCCCATACGCCTTAGCAAGTCATCTACCACGATGGTGGCGAATCCAGGCGTGAAATCCCGTGTGACAAGCTCATGCCCCATGGCCGCGAATTGGGATTGCCACACGGCCCGCAGGCCACCGAGCACCTCACCACACAGTCGTGCCTGCCACCAGCCCCAGGCTCCTGCTGCGAGCACGACGGGCGCGAGTACCAGCAGCAGAGTCGTCGTATGATTGCCCTTGAGGAAAAAAGTAGCTCCAATAGCCAAGCCGAGCACCAGCCATAGCGCGAGAGGATGAGTGAGCAGCATAAGTGCGGAGATCACTCCCAGTGTCACCAGATATAGAGCCGTGGAACGCCCCGCCGCATGACGCATGGCGATGCTGACAAATAGGCGAAAGGCCAATGCAAACTCCATGATCAGCAGCATGCGTGATGAGCCACTCACAGCTAGATCCCATGCAGGCTGGCACACCAGCAGTGCCACCGCAGCGATGGCGGCCACCTTTTCATCAAAAAGCTGCCGTGCGGCCCCATGCGTGAGATAGATAGCTATAAGCCACCATAGGACCCCAAAGCCTGCGATGACACGATCATAAATGTAAATGCGCCCACCTCCATCCAGCGGTGCATACTCCGCCTGGCCACTGAAAGCACGAAAGCCGAGTGACCAGATCAGTGGTTGGACGGGTAGCTGCGTGGTCTCTGGCATGGCCAGAGGCGTAGGAGTGCGTCCATTGCGCTCGAGCTGTGCCCATGCATAAGGCTGCACCGCGAGCGTCTGCCACACGCCTTTTTGTGCGAGATTCCGCGCTAGCTGCGCCTGGTACATCCCCTCGGTGCTATTGATCCCACGGAAGGTGACGAAGACATGGATGAGCGCGAGTGCGACTGCGGCCACATAGAAAGCCAGGCGCAGCATGCTGCCGGTTGTTTGTTGTTTGACGGCCATCGGAGGAATTGGGTGGACTGAAAAGGAAGCCTCAGACTACGGGGAAAACGCCAGATGACGAACTCAGATTATGCCGGAATCCACTTTCAGCCCCCATCATGAGGCTCGAAGGCGATATTGCTACACGCTGCGCGGCCAGACTCCCCCGCACAACGCCATTGCCAGCGCTGCGTCTGGCGCACCAGCGGCTCCAGATCGCCCTCTAGGATGCGGAACTGGCCTAGCAATTCGGCCCCCTTCCGCACATCGAGTGATCTCGCCGCTACCGTGCCGCTCAAAGTAGCCCCAGGCTCCAGCGTCACGGCACCGTGGCAGATGAAGTCGCCCTTCACCTGGCCGCTGTTCACAAAGGAGCGCGTACGCACCTCGCTGAGGAAAGTCACCTCGCAGTCTGGTGCCACCTCCAGCCGCTCGCAGAGCACTGCATCGGCCACGATGCCACTGGCCTCGATCACCCGCGAGGGTAGCGGCAGCGGAGACTGGTCCTCACGCCGCAGTTTTTGCTGACAGAGCGGACAGGTCGGAGTGATGGCGTCTCCAGCCGTGATAGTGACGAAAAGAAAGTCCCTCCTATCTGGTGGTAATGCCAATAAGGCCGCATTCAGCGCCGCTGCGTCCACCGATTCAATACGGTGCTGCTGTGCGGCATGCAGTGCCGCTGTGTTAAAGCCTGCGGGGGCGATCAGGATGCCACGCGCATCCTTTGCCGTCGCGACTTCTTTGGCAAAGCGCTCCACCGTCCCAGATGTGGCTCCCCACTCATTCCACGGGGTGAGTTTGACCAACGCACGACTGGGATGCGCCGATTTTGGCTGCTCGATCATGCCAAAGAGGACGCTGCCATCTGCCATGGCTCGTGAGCCTGCCAGTTCACACCCGGCTTCTGCCGCTAAGGCACGAGCCAGCTCGGATAATCGCACCCAATCGAGTCCAGCGATGAGTTCAGCACTCCATCCTAAACTGAAAGGCACCTGCGCAGAGGCTCCATTCTCGTCTTGCCGGGAAAAACCGGCCTCATGGAGAGTTTCAAAAGGGTCGAGCATCGCGTGAGCAAAAAAAACGGGCGGCACACGAAGGCACCGCCCGTTTTGAAGGCAAGTTTGTTCTTCTGGAATGAATTAGAAGTTCACAGAGAAGCCCACAGAGCCGTACATCGAGGTGTCAGCTGTTCCGCGGCCGCTATAGTCTGCATAACCAGCAGCCAGTGTCAGGGCAGACATCGGGCAGGTGGCGATTTTGATGAAGCCACCGACGCGGCGCTCGTTGAACTGGGCGTCATTCAGGTAGATGAATTCAGGGCCGACGGTCACGCGTTCGCACACTTTGTAACCTACGCGAGCGCGGGTCCAGATAGCGTTTTCAATGGTGCTGTACTGACCGATGAGGCCGATATCGAATGCACCGAGGCTACCGTGCGCATCAAGCACGAAACGTGCACCCCAATCGGTGCCTACTGGATTCGCAGGGTCGATGGCGGTCAGATTGCGATCACGCAGATGTGCACCTGCGTAAGCACCGAGCACGAAGGAACCGACTGGCAGACGATAGCCCAGACCGAGGTCCGCATCGAAAAGCTGGCCCGTGGTGTGGCCAGCGCCAGGGATGGTGTCATAGTTGTAGGAGCCGAAACCCGTGAAAGCACGCAGGTAGAGACCGCCGTCTCCCATGTTGCCATTGAGATCGTGCTGGATGCCGCCGTGCATGTAGTAGGAATCATGGCGGAAGTCATATCCTGCAAAAACGGTGTTCGCATAGGAGCCCGTGGGAACGGGGGCCGTAGGCGTGCACGAAGTGCAGGTGGATGTGCCTGCAAAGCTGGTGCCAGCGAGCAGGAGGGTGGCGAGGAGTGTGTTTAGTTTGGTCATGGTGAGTGATGTGAGCGGTGGATAGCCTATACGTCCGCAGAAAGGCGAGCAATCCATTACTTCTAAAATTTCTTCATTTTATAGCAATTGCCTCAACGGAGCTCGTGAATGCGGAACGCAGTGTTATTCAGGCCACGTGGGATCGCACGATATGGAACCACCTCGTTGCCGAGACGTCTCTGGCATGGGCGATCCCCTACGATGACCAAAAGGGCTTCATCTCCTGTCACGAGCGCAGAAGCATGTAGCAGACGATCATGCTCAAAACCGCTCGGCGCAGGCAAAAACAGCCCCCAGGCTCCATTGGCCAAACATGGCACCCAATTGCCTCCCAGGCCTTTTTCACGCGTCGCATGCATGAATCCAGAGAGACGCACCATGCGGTGCCAATCGACGGAATAGAGGCTGCGCTGCAAACGACCCCGCGTGGCATCGTCTGCGCACTGCATTTCCATGAGCTCACCTGTGACGTCCTTTACCTGGACCATCACACAATCGCCCGGGGTGAGGATTTGAATTCGTTGTCCACTTTGCGGCCGCGTTTTCCAATTCACCTCCGCCTGTTGGGTGGACAACCGCCGCGTATGGCCGATCCAGGCTCCATTTTCGTCTAAAATGGGCAGTTGGACCTCAAAGAGATACTCCCGGTGCGTGCGGCGAGTAAGCCGCACGCTATCATGAATCCATGTCCATGAGCGCCAACAGTTCACCAACACCCACAAAGCTGCGAGCCCCAGGAGCCAAGGTCCACCATCTGGTGGCCGATCCGAGCCCCACACCCCAGTTAGCCGTAACACGGCCGCGAGGATAGCGAGCACACTAGCGACCAAGAGCAGGATGTGCATGGCCAGCTTCCCCCACGAAACCCGCCCCAGCACATTCTTGAGCGAAATCTGCCAGGCCATCTTCTTCCCAAATAGCCCCCGCGTGCTCTCAATCTGCATGAAGAGCTTCCCCATGGAAAAGACCTGCCCGGCAA
The DNA here is from genome assembly GCA_016713035.1 of Verrucomicrobiaceae bacterium. Taxonomy (NCBI): domain Bacteria; kingdom Pseudomonadati; phylum Verrucomicrobiota; class Verrucomicrobiia; order Verrucomicrobiales; family Verrucomicrobiaceae; species Verrucomicrobiaceae bacterium. Next base: position 92,866 of record JADJPW010000002.1, on the reverse strand, counting down.
AGAAGCGCACGTAGCCCGCGCAAGCCACCACCAGCAGCGCTGCGAGCAGCATCGGATACAAAATGAGCATCAATGCCGTGAAAACACCCGGCTCAAAGGGGGACACGAAAAAAACCATGCTGATGACCGGCACCAGCACATAGACCAGCTGTGTCCAGCCACTCAGCATATCCACCGCCATCAATAGGTAGCCAATTCGTTGTCGAAGCGGCAAACCGCAGCGCCCAAAAATCCCCTCCAGCGCAAAGCCCTGAAGGTTCCCATAAGTCCAGCGGCGACGTGTTTTATAAAACTCGGTCACATCCGATGCCGCGACGCCCCACGCCACCGGCTCATTCACCCACACAGTCTTCCAGCCCTTTTTGTGAAACAGAATCGAGCTATGCAAATCCTCTGTCAGCGTGGCCTCTGGAAATCCACCGATGTCGTCCAATGCAGCTCGGCTGTAAACGCATCCCGTGCCCACACAGGAGCTGCTGTCACTCAGATCACGATGGCTCTGGATCACATCCATGAAATTCAACTGCTCGTGCCAGCGCCCCGCACCGATCACCACATCGCGGTAGAGGAAGGCATCTTCGTTGTAAAACATCTGCGGCGTCTGTGCCACGGCGACCCGCGAGTCTTTCAGATAGCCCACCAGCATATCCAGGGACTCGCGTTTCGGAATATGGTCCGCATCAAACACCGCCACCGCAGTGGCTCGGCTATGTTGCAGCGCGTAGTTCAGATTTCCCGCTTTTGCTCCCTGATTGGTCGGCCGCCGCAGATACCGGATGCCATATTTCTCCGCCAGAGCCTTGAGTTCATCCCTTTTACCATCATCGAGCAACCAAGTCTCATGCGGATAGTCGATCGACACTGCTCCCTGCACGGTGAGCTCGATCATCCCGGCTGGCTCGGTGTACACGGGCAAAAAAACATCCACCTTGGGCCGATAGTCGAGTGGGGGAGCCTCCCGCACTCGGATGCTCCACGATTGAATCACATAGGATACACCTAGCAGCGCCCCCAACAGGTCCGCCATGAGGAAGACCACCGAATACACCATCGCATGCTCATTGAGCACCGTCGTCCGCCAGACCACATAGCCAGCGAGGAGGATCAGATAGGCCACCGAGGCGATTCGGCGTCTTTTGAGTCGGACCTGGAGATAGTGAGCTACCTCTTCAGCGTGGCTAAACATGATGAGACGTGGAGTTGAGTGTCATCGGGATTCACCACACACCGAGTTTTTCGAGCTGCTTTGTCGCTGCACCGGCCCAGTCACGGTTCGCGGCGGGGCTGGCGGGACTGGGGTGGAGCACGCGGCCGGTTTTGAAGCCGCCCCCCAGGGCCTCCTTCGCACGCACGGCGCATTCTTCCGCGTAGGCTCCCACGCCGATCACCCACTGCGGCTCTAGGGCCGTGATCACAGCACGCAAATGGGCATCGCAGTGTGCGTTGAGCGCGGCGGCCTCTGCGGCGGGTAGCTTGTCTGGCGTGAAATTCTTCCCTCCGGCCTCGAGGAACACGAGTGGGCAAAAATTCGCCACAAAGTGCTCTCGGAAGAAATTCTCCCCCGGGCCAAATTTCGCCGCGAAGTGGCCCCATAGCCGCCTGCCGCTCACTTCTGACTGCGGACAGGCGAATCCCAGCACGGGCCGCTTCGGGTGCTCACGCTCAGGTTTGCCCACGGGCTCGCAGATCTGCATCCAATCACGCACTGCGGCGATCTCACCAAATGGCACCCCCGTCTGCGTCATGCCAAAGGGGCCTGGATTCATGCCGACGAACACGACTTTCTTCCGCGTGGCGCCGAACCGTGTCAGATAGGCCGCATGAGGTGCCCACGCATACTCGAGTGGCTGATAGACATACTCCACGGGCTCCGCGAAGCGGAGCGGACGTAATTCCTCACGCAGAGCGAGAGCGGCGGCGATGAGTTTTTCTGCGGGCATGGAGCGTCCCTCGTCGTCGCAGACACCGCGCCCGTCAAGACCACCCGCACGCAGGCCCCTCACTAGACCAGCCTGCCCGTCACATACTGCTCTGTCAGTCGGTCTTTGGGCATGGTGAAGAGGTCCATCGTATCACTCCGCTCGATCAGGCGGCCTTTGTAAAAAAAGGCGGTTTGGTCAGCGATCCGCTTGGCCTGCTCCATGTTATGCGTGACGATGATGAAGGTGTAGCGATCCCTGAGCTGCAAAATGAGCTCTTCGATGCGTGCCGTGGCGATGGGATCGAGCGCGGCACAGGGCTCATCCATGAGCAGGATGCGCGGCTGGAGTGCGATGGCCCGGGCGATGCAGAGACGCTGCTGCTGACCACCAGAGAGCCCCGTGGCCATCTCATGCAGGCGGTCTTTGACCTCATCCCACAGAGCGGCAGACTTCAGGCTGCTCTCTGCGGCATCCATGAGCTCGTGCTTATCTGTCACGCCGGCGACTCGCAGGCCATAGACGGCATTTTCAAAGATGGAGCGGGGGAAAGGATTGTACTTCTGGAATACCATGCCCACCTGCCGCCGCAGCGCGATGGGATCGACCTGCGGGGTGTATAAATCCACGCCGTCGATGCGGATGGTGCCACTGACGACACGGGCGCTGTCCACCAGATCGTTGATGCGATTGATCGCACGCAGCAGCGTGCTCTTACCGCAGCCCGATGGGCCGATGAAGGCAGTGACGTCTTCACTGCGGATCGGCAGATCGACATCAAAGAGCACCTGGTGGTCCCCGTAGGCATAATTAAAGCGCTCTACGGAGAGGAAGGGATGGTTGGAAGAGGCTGGCGACACGTCTGGCAAGTGAGGGAGGGGTATTTGGCCCATTCACCACACACTGTCAGCGATTCCAGGCAACAAAAACGTCACAAACAAAACGTCACAAACAACACTCAATGCAGCGTCACCGGCTGCGGACGCTGGTACACGACGCTGTCCATCGCCTGATCGAGCGCTAGGCCGCTGAGTATTTCCGCCAAATCGGGATGCTGGGCTGCTTCTTCGACTTTTTTCATCTGCATGAGCCCCGCGAAGTCCTGCCGCTCGATCGCTTTACGCACCTCTGCATCGTGCCCCAGCTCGATGATGCGCGGGTGATTGAGTGCCTGGGCCGTTTTCGGATTCTGGGCTGCGAGACGCTGCCACATGCTGCCCTCTGGCCATAGGATGAGCAGGCGGGACAGATTCGCAGTAGCGCGGATGTCGTATGGGTCGAGCTTTTGGGCGATCGCTCCCAGGAAGCTACTGTCCATGCGCTGGCTCAGGCTGGCAAAGATGGACTGCGCCTGCGACTGCACTTTGCCGTTCTTTTTCACGATCTCGGCGGCACTTTCCAGACTATCCAGGCTGCCGAGCAGCCGCAGCGACATGCTCGCGATCCATAGTAGGAAGCTGGAGGGGAAGGCGCTCAGGAGCATACCACGCCAGCCCGTGAGTCCGCTGACGAGATTGAGCAAACCGAAGGCGCTGAGCAGATACACGCCCGCTTTGCAGATAAAGTATGCCAGCAGACCCGCCGCAGCGGAGAGAAAGAGCAGCCGATTGGTCGTCATGGCGATACCCGCCGCGCCGAAGATGTCCGCACGATTGCGAAAGACATACCAGGCCACCCCGGCGGAGATGGCCAGTGAGAACATGCCCACGAGCTGCCGCATCACGCCGCGTGAAAAGGCCAACCCAGCCGCAAAAGCGATGAAGCCTACCGTGCCCGCAGTGACCCAGATGGTGGAGGGCACTTTCTGGACGGTATCGAGGACTTCGCTGGTATTCGGCAGGGGCACGGCGCGGATCGTAACACATCATCGAACGAGCGCTAGTGTGCCTTCTGCCCTCCAGCGCCGGCGGGAGCATCATCCGCGTGGGTGAAATTTCCGATGCGTCTCCTTCAGTCGGGATTGATCGACGTGGGTGTAGATCTGTGTGGTGGCGATGTCAGCGTGGCCCAGCATTTCCTGGATCACGCGTAAATCCGCCCCGTGGGTGAGAAGATGCGTGGCGAAGCTGTGACGCATCTTATGCGGGTGGACATGCTTTTCGAAGCCACAGGCCGCTGCTCGCTCCCGGAAGATGGCCTGAATGCGCTCGCTGGTGAGGCGGAGGCCGTTTTTGCTCAAAAACACAAAACTTTGCGTCTTTGGCCTCACCAGCCCTGGCCGACCATGCTCGATATACGCCGCTAGGGCATCCCGTGCGGCTGCACCGACCGGTGCGAGGCGTGTTTTACGCCCTTTGCCCGTGACGCGTATCCAGCCTTCTTCCAGGCTCAGATTCTCCAGCCGTGCATCGAGCAACTCAGAGAGCCGTAGGCCGCTGGCATAAAAAAGCTCGAAAATCGCCCGATCACGGCGGTCGAGCGGGCTCGTGCCATCCACGGATTCGATGAGCTTTTTCACGTCCAGCTCGCCCAGAGTGCCGGGGAGGCGTTTTTCCAGCCGCGGTGGCAGCAGCGCATCCGCAGGGTCTTTCGTGATGTAGCGCCGGGCGGCCAAAAAGCGGAAAAAAATCTTCAGCGCGATCAGCTCTAGCCGCGCAGAGGAGGCGGCGATGCCGTCTTTTTTCCGCTGCGCCAGGAAATCGCCCAAAATCTCCGTGGTGACGGCTGAGGGAGCCTCCAGGGCCATCTGCACCCGCAACCAGGAGGCAAAGGACTCCAGCACACGACGCACCAGTAGCTGGTAATTCACGGAGAGACCGCGTTCCGTGGCGAGATGGAGAATAAAGGCGTCGATGAGGTCCAGCACGCCGCCAGCATGCCACGGGGGAGCTTTGAAGACAAAAAATACATTGCCGGGAAGCGCCGCCCCCGGCAATGATGGCAGCTCTCCTCTCCTATTTATGGCCTCCTACAACAAAGTCATGCTCATCGGCAATCTCACCCGCGACCCCGAGGTGCGCTACACGCCGAAGGGCAGCGCCGTGTGTGACATCGGCCTCGCGGTGAACCGCGTCTATACCTCTGACAGCGGGGAGAAGGTGGAGGAAGTCACCTTCGTCGATGTGGTGCTCTGGTCCAAGATGGCCGAGCTCGCCGGCAAATATCTGCACAAAGGCCGCCCCGTCTTTATCGAAGGCCGTCTCCAAATGGATTCCTGGGAGGACAAGCAGACCGGCCAGAAGCGCACACGCCTCCGCGTCGTCGGGGAGCAGATGCAATTCCTCGGCAGCCCAGGTGATCGCGGTGCCCCTGCTGGCGGCGGCGGTTATGAAGACGAAGGCGGCAGCAATGGTGGTGGTGGTGGCGGCGGCGGCTATGGCGGCGGAGGCGGCAATGGTGGCGGTGGTTACAGCCGTCCTGCCCAGCGTCCGATGCAGCGCTCTGCTGCTCCAGCGCAGCGTCCAGCCCAGCGCCCTGCCCCAGCCCAGCAGAATGATGACTTCGGCGACGGACCCATCACCGAGGGCATGGAAGACGACGAGATCCCATTTTGATTCCCACTTTCCGAAAAAAAGAGCGGCCAGGCATCACAGCCAGCCGCTCTTTTTTATTTTAGCCCAGTCACTGCACGGGCGAGAAGTCCGTCGCTTTCATGTACACACTTTTCACGCCCTCAGCCTGTGGCTGGATGGTGAGCGGGCCACCATTGGCAGCCTCACTCGCAGACTTGGCTTTGATCCAGTCTGGATCAGCACGGAAGGCAGTGAAGGACGCGATACCGGCCTCCTTGCTGTCATGGGAGAGGATGTAGATGAGCTTGGTGCCTGCGCCTTTGTCCTCATCCGTGGGTGTCCAGTAGGCGAGGTGGCTCATGCCGTGCTTGGAGAAAAGCTTCATCGTGTGATCCCTGAAGCGGGCATGCAGCGCATCGAGCTTGCCCGGAGGGGTGATGTAGGTGCGCAGTTCAAAGACGCGTGGCTTGCTGCCTTTTTCGATCTTTAGCACCGGGGAGTACGGCGTGGTGGTCATGAAGACCGACTCGATCTTCGCCACGATCTTGCCATCTGCCTCGCTCGCCTTTGCAGCAGCCTGCCACTCTGGATCGGTGCCAAAGGCCTTGAAGCTCGCCTTCGCGGCATCACGGCTAGCATGCTCCAAAACATAGATGAGCGTGGTTTTGGAGCCATTCTCCTCATCCACTGGCACCCAGTAGCCCACGTTCTTCATGCCATGCTTTTCAAACAGCTTGCAGGTGTGGTCGCGGAAGCGTGTGAGCAGCGCATCGAGCCGCCCCTCATGGCATGTATAGATGCGTAGCTCATAGACGGGGTCCGCGTGAGCAGTGGAAAAGGCAGTGAAGAGAAGAGAAGCCGCAGTGGCGAGAAGTCGGAGCATTTTCATGGCGGTGCGGATGCTGGCGCGGATTCGCTTCAGCGCAAAGATGCTTTTCTTCCTGCACCTTGCCCCTCGCTACTTCCTGCCTATGCGGAGCAGGACATGACTACCACGCTCATCCTCAAGTGTCTCGCCATTGGCGTCGTTAGCGGCATCATCGCGGCGCTCTGCGGTGTCGGCGGCGGTGTGGTGATGGTCCCGGCCTTTGTCCTACTGCTCGATATGCCGCAGAAAACCGCCGTCGCCACCTCCCTAGCCATCATCATCCCCACAGCACTCATGGCCACCACCCAGAACGCCCGCGCTGGCCTGGTGAACTGGCAAGTCGTGCTCTACACCGCCATCGCATCCTCCATCCTGGCCTACTTCGGCGCGGGATGGCTCAAGCGCCTCAGCAACGAGACGCTCAGTCAGGGCTTCGGCGTGCTTTTGATCATCTTTGGCATCCGCATGCTCTGGGCTGGCCGGGCCTAGTGATCCACGGCAGTACTACTCCCACTGCGCCTTCTGCACGCCGACGACGCTCATGCTCAGGCCGATGACGATGTGAACCAGGAGCACAAATCCGGCGATGGACGGAGCGACGAGGTCGGTATCGGTGACTTGCTTCACCGCATCATAAAAGGCGGTGCTGCGCATGCTCGTCAAACTACCGCTCCAGCTCCAAAAGGCTGCGATGAGTGGCTGCACCCAGCTTTCCAGCCAATCCGGCAAAGTCAGCACTGCGCCAGAGAGCGGGAGCTGGAAACCGACGAGGTAGATACTCAGGATCGTGGCTTTTTCTGGACTGCGGCTGGTGGCGGAGATGCCTAGGCACACGCTGGTCATCGCAGCGGATGCTAGCACGAGTAGGAGGAGTTTCGTGATCAGATCCCCCGGTAGCCCACCGGTGATCATTTCCACGAAGAATCCCATCCATAAACTCTGCGCGAGCACAAAGACGCCGAGGAAGAGCACCTTGCTGCCTACGTAAGCGAGCGGATCGAGCCCACCGAGCTTCTCACGCTCCAAAATGAGCCTTTCGGAGGCGATTTCACGCGCGGCGTTGTTGCTGGCCATCAGGGTGACGAGGACGACTTGCAGCATGATCAGCCCGCTGACGAGTGCGCCGGCATCGAGTTGCTCCAGCAAGTGCTGAGAGCGTTTATTGAGCTCCACGGCCACATTGCTGTCCTGATAGGTCGAAAGCGAGCGCAGGGGCTTGATGCCATCGAGCGCAAAAATGGCCACCAGCAGCGGAAAGCCCAGCAGCATGGCGATGTGCAGCCAAACCTGCGATTTATCCCGGCGGAAGATTGTCCAGCGGCGGCGTAGCAGCTCAAAAAGCTGCGCCATGGCCGATGGCAGCTCGATGGGCGGAAATTCGTGATGCGCGATGGCATCCTCCTCGGTCACTGGAGGCCGCTCCTCCTTCAATTCGACTTTTTGGGGCGATTTCACATCGAAGCCGAATTGCTCGTAATAGCTCGCTCGCTTCCGGTTCCATGATTCTGCCCATTCCTGCGCCGGACGCTCTGTGAGGCGGCGATAGACGTCTTCCGGGTGCTCCACGCCGAAGTAGTGCATCAGTGCCTTGGGCGGCCCGTGGTAGGTCAGGCGGCCTTGGTACATGACCATGATGCTGTCGTAGTCGTTTAAGCTGGCGAGGCTGTGTGTGACATTCACGACGACGCGCTTCGGATGGCCGCGTGAGAGCGTGCGGAGCAGTTTGGTGATCTCTGCCTCGCTTTTGGGATCGAGTCCGCTCGTCACCTCATCACAGAGGAGGAGGCAGGGATCTGTCACCAGGCTCAGAGCGAGCCCGAGGCGCCTTTTTTGCCCACCGGAGAGCACTTTGACCGATCTCTCGGCCAGATGGGTGAGTCCGGTCACTTCCAGGATGTAATCGAGCGCAGGGATGAACTCATCCGTCGTGGCCAACTGCGTGCGCAGCGCCATCGCACTGGCGATGCTCTCCTCCACGGTGAGCAAATCATAGGCCACACTGAACTGGGGAACATAACCGAGATCCCCCGGGTGCAGATCTTCTTCCTCCTTCAAGTCACGCCCATCCCACTTCATTTCACCTTCTGTCTGCTCCATGATGCCGGTGATGACCTTTAGCAGTGTGGTCTTTCCGCAACCAGACGGTCCCACGATGGCCAGCAGATGCTCTGGCGGCACGGTGAAGCTCACTTCATCGAGCAAACGCAGCGTGGCGTTCTCCTCGGTGTCGCCGGGGCCATCGACTTCAAGACGGAGATTGTGTGCTTCGAGCATGGTGCGCGATCATTTCTCCAAAGCGGAGGGTATGGCGGGCTCTGGGGCGTATCACCCGCTTTGACCGTGGTGACGAGGCGCTTGATGCCCTGCTGGGCCATCTCACTGCCGGGGAACATGCGGCGGGCTTTCAGATACCAAGCTAGGGCGGAGCCGGTCTGGCGCTTCTCCTCATGCTGGCGGCCATTTTCCACGGCGGTGACGAATTCACTGGCCTTCACGCCGAGATCCGCGCGGAGTTTATTGAGCTCGGGATCTTCAGGGAATTGCTTGGCCTCTTTTTCCACCTTTTCCCATGCGGCGGCGTGCACGCCGGAGCCGGAGAGCTCTTTGGCACCCTCCATCACGATCTGCACGCGGCCCATGTCCTTGAGCACCTTTTCAAGCTGCTGCTTGCGGGCAGGATCTTCGCCCAGAGCGGCAATGAAGACGCCCTGGTCCTGGAAAATCTGCCGGTAATTGCGCTGACTCATCAGGCGATCAAACTCCAAGAGCGCCTGTGAGCGCATGTCGCTGCTCTTGACCAGATTCCCGGTGAATTGCTTCAGGTCTGGATTCATCGGCCAGGCCTCGGCGGCGCTTTTCATCTCGGATTCGAGCGCTTTCATGTCTTTGTTCGCCGCAGCCATTTGAGCTTTGCTGACGTGCAGGGAGCTGACGGTCTTGGCCGTCTGGATGGCAGCGAGCGGACGTGCGTACTCGAAGTCCTGCGCCTCACTTTTTGAGCTCATTGACGACGACTTCCGCCTCCGCGAAGTCCTTCATCTCCATGAAGCCGAGGAGCTTGTTTTTCTTCCGCACGAAATCGAGCACCTTGGTCTTTTCTGTCATCGGCAGACGCCGCACGCGGGGGAGGTATTCTCCGACACCAAAGGCCTCCAGGAGGCGATTGCTGGCGCTGTCCACATCCCGGCGGGTGATGAGGTTTTCAAAGGAAACGAGGGATTCATCGACCGTGCGGATGGCCTCCAGCGAGAGGCCGTCGATCATCGAGACGGTGGGTGGCACGCCGAAGCTGCTGGAGAGCATTTTTTGCACGTCACTGTCTTTATCGAGCTGGAGGACGCTATCGCCGTCACGGAAGAGATTCGGGTAAAAGCGGCAGGCGATGACTGCATGCTCAAAGCGGCGCTGGAGGAACATCTGGATGATGAGAGCCTGGAACTGCGTCTTGCTGGTGATCTCGCTGAGTCCTGCGGCGGTTTCATTGAGCTTTTTCCGCGCTTCGATTTCGGCGATGCCTTTGATGTAGCCGCTGGTGCGGCCAAACATGGCGCTATTGGTCTGATTGTTCTGATTTGCCTGCTGATTGCTGTTGCCAGCGCCTTTTGGGGAACCACCACCAACTGCCGGAGCTAGCTGGGACTGACTGAGGCCCATCTCGCTATTCCACTCGAGCTGCCGACGGCGCTCATCCATGGCGACGTTCGCGGCCTTGAGGTTGTTTTGTTTGCGCTGGGAGAGCCACACGTCCCAGATCGAGTTGGCGATGGCATTGCAGAGGCCGCCGTCGATTTTGTAGGTGCCCGCTTCTGGCAGCAGGGCAAAAGCCTTCATCGGATCAGGCGCGGGCTTGTTCGTGGGAGCGAGGAGCTGCTGGATCTGCCCCATGAGATCGCGGTAAGCCTGATCCTCCGCAGTAGCGGCCTCTGGCGTGGTGAGGTAGGTCTCAAAGCGTGAGCGCATGAGGCGATTGTTCGTCACATTCCAGAGCTTGCCATTGAAGGCCACGTTCTCACTGCCAGGATCCATCATGGGCATATTGCCCAGCGCTGTCTGCGTATCGGTCTGGCGATCGGAGGCACTGCCGGGGACCATGTTGTAGTTGTTATTCGACGTCGTGGTCGTTGGTGCTGGAGCCGCAGCAGGGCCGGGTAGGACCTGCGCGTGGAGCGTGCAGGTGGCCAGAGCTACCGTCGCAGTCAGGAGATGGAGTGAAGTCGTTTTCATCGGATCAAATCGGCTTATGGGGATGAGCAGTTAGACTTTGAGCAGTTCTAGCACCTCCAGCACGCCGCTTTCCTGCACACGCACTTTAAAGGTGTAGCGCTGTCCGCGCTGGATATTCGCACCCTGGTAATCTGGCGGCACCCAAACGGGCACGAAGCTATTTCCGCTGCCGTCATTGACCTGCACACTAAAGAGACGGCCATCTGCCTGGCGCCAGCCCTGATCGAGTCGGTCATCGACGATGCCCTCCACTCGGTAGATGTTGCCACTGAGCGCGGAGGCATTTTCCAGATATTCGGCAGCCACCAGCTCCGTCACTCCAGTCATCGGGTCCACACTACGATTGAGTAGGGCGAATCCCCCACCCCCGAGTACGGCCAGCAATAAAATGAGGCCAAGTAGGTGTGAGAAGCGGATGCTGGATTGAGCGCGGCGGGCCATGAGGAAAAATCGGGACTTTGGAGGGTGTGGCGGATTCTAGCGGGCATTCTAGCATGGAGGCGAGCAAAAAAGCGGGCCATATTCGCTAGTCAGCCCCCGGAGGCCACGCCAACATGCCCGTGTGAACGAACCCCGCGACTTCCTCAGCCGTTACGCCCGACTGCCAGAAAGCAACGGCTGCCGCAACGCCTGCATCACCCACCTGGTGATGATGACGCTGCTTTTCATCCTCGCTGTCTCCTGGATCGTGCGGAACCGAGCCTGGGAGTACGTGATCAAAATCGAGTGGTGACCCACCCAACAACTGCGGGAATATCCATTGTACGATACAATCAGCACCCGCAGCGGCGTCATTTCATGGAAGGTGCTTTGTGAACAACCCCGGGCCTCTTTTGACAAAAAAAAGCAAGCAAAGCCCTCCACCCTGTGTCTAGCTGACCCTCCACCCCACCCCCAGCCAACGACATGTCTGACGATCCTTTTGGCAGTAATAACGAAAACGGCAATCGCCGCCGCAATCCAGAGCCCCAGTTCAACTGGCGCGGCTTCATGTTCTTTGGCCTCGCTCTGCTACTCATCGGCGCAGCCTATTATCAGGGCATGGGCAAAGGTGCCGCGAAAATCTCGACTACACCGGCTTCAAAAAGGCGGTGGAGGAAAACCGCATCGACCGCAGCATCCCCCTGCGCCTCGTCAATTTCGATACCAGCCCCCGGCAGGTCATCCGTGGCCTGTATCATGAAAAAAGCCGCGCAAACCTACCCAGCGTCGCCCCTGCGCAGGAAGTGACAAAAACCGATACCGATGCTGAGGCTCCCAAGGACGTCGAACTACCCGTCATCACCCCTCCACAGCCGCCCGCCACCGGGAAAGTCACCCTCCCCAGCGGAGCCCGCCCATTCGAGGTCGAAGTGAATGTGGAATTCCAAAAAGAGGAGCTCCTCAAGCTGCTCGAAACCCATAAGCTCGAATACATCGCCGAATACGACACCAATGAGTGGGCCATGCTCGGCTTCCTCCTGCCTCTGGCGCTGGTGCTGGGGATGTTTTACTTCCTCGTGCGGCAGCAAATCCGTAGCGCAGGCCGTGGAGCACTCAGTTTTGGAAAAAGCCGTGCCAAAATGCTCTCCCAGGACCGCAACAAGGTGACCTTCAAAGACGTCGCTGGCGTAGAAGAGGCCAAAGAGGAAGTGCAGGAGCTGGTCGAATTCCTCAAAGACCCGAAAAAGTTCCAGCGCCTGGGCGGTAAGATGCCCAAAGGCGTGCTCATGATCGGTCCTCCCGGCACGGGCAAGACACTGCTCGCCAAAGCCATCGCGGGTGAGGCTGATGTGCCCTTCTTCAGCATCAGCGGCAGTGACTTCGTGGAGATGTTCGTCGGCGTCGGTGCTAGCCGTGTGCGTGACATGTTCGAGCAAGGTCGCAAGAACGCCCCCTGCCTCATTTTCATCGACGAAATCGACGCCGTCGGTCGCCATCGCGGTCACGGACTCGGTGGTGGCCATGATGAGCGGGAGCAGACGCTCAATGCCATGCTCGTCGAGATGGACGGCTTTGATACACAGGAGGGCATCATCATCATCGCTGCTACGAACCGCCACGACGTGCTCGATCCCGCGCTGCTGCGCCCAGGTCGCTTTGACCGCCAAGTCACCGTCAGCCTGCCAGATGCGGAAAGGCCGTTAGGAAATCCTCCGCGTCCACGCCAAGAAAGTGAAGCTCTCCGAGAACGCGGATCTCTCCAAAATCGCCCGCGGCACCCCCGGTTTCTCTGGTGCAGAGCTGGCGAACTTGCTCAATGAGGCCGCCTTGCTGGCTGCACGGCAGAATTTGAAATCCATCGGCAATCGCGAACTCGAAGAAGCCCGCGACAAAGTGCGCTGGGGCCGCGAACGCCGCAGCATGGCCATGAGTGAGAAGGAAAAGACCTCCACCGCATGGCATGAGGCCGGGCACGCCATCCTCAGTGTGCTGCTCGATCACACCGATCCGCTTCATAAAGTCACCATCATCCCCCGTGGACCCGCACTGGGCGTCACCATGAGCCTACCAGAGGGAGACCAGCACTCCTACATGCGTAAAAAAGCCCTCGATAATATCGCCATGATCGCTGGTGGTCGCATCGCAGAAGAGCTCTACACCCAGGACCTCTCCACTGGGGCCTCTGGCGACATCCGCCAGATGACCAGCCTCGCCCGCCACATGGTGTGTGAATGGGGCATGAGTGATAAGCTCGGCATGGTCGATTACGGCGAAAACGAAGGCAGCCTCTTCCTCGGACGCGACATCAATCGCAATCGTGGTTACAGCGAAGCCACCGCTGTGGAGATCGATCAAGAAGTCCGCCGCCTCGTCGATGATGGCTATGAACGTGCCAAGAAGCTCATCATGGAGCACCGCGACAAAGTCGAGCTCATCGCCAATGCACTCGTCGAATTCGAAACCCTCGATGGGGATCAAGTCCGTGACCTCGTGACCCTCGGGCACATGCGCAACCCGCCAGAGCCCCCAAGCAAGCCCCCAGCTCCCCCACCCATCCCCAAATCGCCCACACCGCGTCCTGCGCAGGTCGAAAATGAAGACGAAGGTGGCCTAGCTCCAGGACTCGCAGGCGCTGCGGCCTAATCCATCCGCCCACGCGTTCATCTTTCCTGCGGCTCCCACCCGACAGGGAGGTGCAGTGACCAGATCTCGTTCGAGAGCGGCCGAGCGTGGCCGCCGATGATCCAGATTTTATCTTGGAAAACGAGGGCGCTGTGCTCGTGGCGGGCTTTCCAGCAATGGGGTGTTTGCAGGCGCTGCCAGTGGCGGCCGTCTGTGCTGTGCCAGACGTCGGCGAAGTTGTCTTTTCCCTGGACCAGCCTCCAAGGACCCACATGCGACCGCGATAAACCACGGCACTGAACCACAGTCGCGGAGACCATGGCGCGGCGGCGGTTTCGCAGGTCCAACTGGTGCCGTCCACGCTGGACCAGACATCGTTCCGTGCGTGGTAGGTGGGTGTGTAGTTGCCGCCGCCGAAAAGGTAGATGCGTCCGCCAAGGCTTATCGCCTGCTGGTAGGCTCGGGCGGGCCATGGGGCCTGCGCGGTGGCGAGCGCCCACTTTTTTCCGTCCACAGAGGACCAAACATCGTTTTTCAGGCTGCTTTCATCTCCAAAGTAGTAGTCCTCCGTGCCGCCGAGTAGCCACAGGCGTCCCTGGTGCTCCACCAGGCCAGCGGCCAGCCGTGGGGACCACTCTGCTGCTGAAGTAGTCTGTTCCCATGTTTCGCCATTGGCCGAGGACCACACTTCATGACTGGCGGAGTGGCCGGGGAGTCTGCCATTGAACCAGCCGCCCATGATCCACATTTTCTTCCCAAAGGTGATGCTCATGGCCAGGTCGCTGTGCTTCCAGGGGGCGGTTTCGGTGATGCGTTGCCAGTTTTTGCCATCTGGCGAGTTCCAGACATCCCGTGGTGGGGCTTCATGGGACTGGAACCAGCCACCGCCGATCCAGAGTCGATCCTGAAAGACCCATTCTGCCTGTGAATCCCGTGCCTGCCATGTGGCGCGGCCCTCTAGCAGCCAGTCTGGAGGGGAATCTTCGGCCATGGAGAGGCTGGCTAGCCCGAGGAAGAGGAGGTGCCGTTTCATGAGCTGAAAAAATTTGCGGGCAAAGGGACGCGGGGAGGCTATGTTCACCGCCCCACCTCCTCCATACTGCTTATGCTCGACAATCTTCTCACACCGGCGAACACATTCTTCATTGGCCTCGGGCTGAGCGGCATTTTCCTGGTGATGTCCATCTTCGGCCACTGGAAGACGAAACGTGAATTCCGCCGCTACAAGACCCACCTGAGGATCGGCTGGAGCCGATGCCAAACAGCTCCAGGACAACAATAAGGAAAAAACACGCCTCTCACAGGAGGCGGAAAATCTCCGCATGCAGGTCGCCCGGCTCAATGAGCGGCCTGATAACAAAATGCAGCGCGAGCTAGAAATCCTCGCCAGAGCGGAAAAGCACATGATGATCAATGCCCCCGGTTTTGCGCCTGCATGGGAGATGGCGAAGTCGCAGGCACTCAGCCAGATCGAGACCGAAGAACGGGGCAATTCCTTCCCCCAGAAGATTTTCCGTGCTCTAAAGGGCTCTGGCCAGAGCG
The DNA here is from genome assembly GCA_016713035.1 of Verrucomicrobiaceae bacterium. Lineage (NCBI taxonomy): Bacteria > Pseudomonadati > Verrucomicrobiota > Verrucomicrobiia > Verrucomicrobiales > Verrucomicrobiaceae > Verrucomicrobiaceae bacterium. The sequence continues at coordinate 77,816 of JADJPW010000002.1, read as the reverse complement.
GCCAAACGGTCGCTTTGCCTGAGCATGCGGTGCAGGCCGCGAAGTCGAGCGAAAACGCTGCCGCATGAACCGCACAGAGGCTTATCTGGCGCTGAATCTGCTCCCGCAAACGGGGCCGGTTCGCACAAAGAGGCTGCTTCAGCGATTCGGCAGCCCAGAGGCTATCTTGGCGGCCAAGTCATCGGATTTGGCTCAAGTCGAGGGCATCGGGACAGCGCATGCGGACTCGATCTCTCGCTGGGAAGACCAGGTGGACTTGATCGGAGAGAAAGGAAGATCGAAGAGCGCGGCCTCACACTCCTGACGCAGGAGGACAAGCTGTATCCGCGGCTTTTGAGCCAGATCCACGATGCTCCCGTGCTCCTCTACGTATGGGGCCGCCTGGAGGAGCGCGATCAGCATGCTATCGGTGTCGTAGGCAGTCGGCACGCGACGCACTATGGACTTTCATCGACGAAAAAGCTCAGTTTTCAGATCGCCTACGCGGGATACACCGTGGTGAGTGGCCTAGCACGGGGCATCGATACGGCGGCGCATGAGGCGGCCCTAGCCGCAAAGGGCCGTACGATAGCCGTTATTGGTAGTGGGATCGGAAAGCTCTATCCGCCGGAAAATTTGGCCCTGGCAGAGCGGATTGCAGAAAATGGGGCCGTCATCAGTGAATACCCGGTGGATCGCATCGCGGATAAGCAGACCTTTCCGTATCGAAATCGCATCGTGGCGGGCTGGAGCCATGGCTTGATCGTGGTGGAGGCACCGGTGCGGAGTGGCTCACTCATCACGGCGCAGCAGGCCGCAGACCAAGGGCGCACCGTCTATGCAGTGCCAGGGCCCATTGACCGCCCGACCTCCACAGGCTGCAACCGCCTCATTCAGCAGGGGGCAAAGCTCATTTTGGATGGCAATGATGTGCTGGATGATCTCATGACGCTCTTTCCCACAGCACCGCGTGCTCCTACGGTGCAGGAGGTGGCTCCCGCAGTGGAGTTGTCCTTAGAAGAACGGATTCTGTATGATGCCATTGGCCACGAAGAGGCCCATATCAATGACATCACCGCCAAATCGGGGCTGACCATCGGTACCGTCTCCGCCACGGTGATGCGCTTAGAGATGAAAAGGCTCATTCGGGCCCTCCCTGGCCGCCGATACGTGCGGATAGTGTGAGCGGTATGAGTAACTCTCTCCGTAAAATGTGGGCTATGTTCGATTATCGCCAAATTCGCAAATATGAGACTATTTATCAATTTAATTATCAAATTTATTGTAATCTTGTAAATTATATGTGATTGGTCTTACATGACCAGGACAGATGCCACTTCCCGATTGGCTTGCCTTCTTCTGAGCCAATTGATTACCTCATTCGGATTCTTCTTTACCGCAGAGAAACCTACCTATGCCCAAAATTTTCTGTTTTGGGATAGTAATGGCAATGGGCATCTGACTCAGAAGGACGGATCGAGTAACTGGAATCCTATCGGAAAGAGGGAGTGGTGGAATGGTGCCTCGAATGTGAATTGGGACAATGCTTCCGATTCCATCGCGGTTTTCGGCAACGGAAACAGCGGCGGAATAGCCGGTGTGATCACGGTAACGCATGAGATACAAGCCCAGGGCATCCGGTTTGAGACGACTAGCGGCAGTTATACACTCCAGAACACAGCGGGAAATTCGATTATTTTGGGTGATGCAGGCATCCTTGCGAGCACCAGCGCTACGGTCCATGCACAGGTGACATTGGCGGAGGGGCAGTCGTGGGAGGTTGCGAATTCTGAACGCCTCGTTTTTGGCGGTACGATCATTGGTTCCGTCCCACTGGAGAAGAGCGGTGAGGGGTGTCTAGTCTTTACGGCTGCTTCCCCAGCTATGAGCGGTACCGTGACGGTGAGCAGTGGTACCCTTCAAGTATTGAATGCATCTGGCAGCGCGACTGGTACGGGCGCAGTTTTTGTGGGCAACGCTGCTACTCTGGAGGGCACAGGCAGCATCGCTGGGCCGGTGCAAGTGAACGCAGGTGGCTCCGTAGCTCCAGGCTACTCTGGCTCAGGAAATGTGGGCACACTCACATTTAATGGTGGGCTGCTACTCGCGGGCGGTGCCTCTGCACATTTTCAGCTCGGTTCAGTGTCGAGTTTTGACCGATTGGTCATCAATGGCGCACTGAGTTTATCGAGCACCACACAACTGATGGTGGGCGTGATGGATGGTTTTGTTCCGCAACTCGGGCAGAGCTTCGATCTTTTGGATTGGGGCACTCTTAATTTTTCTGAAGACAAATTAGACACTTGCCTAGTCCTACCAAACATATCTGCTCATCATCTCGCGTGGGACACCTCTCTTTTTCAGGAATCAGGGGCCATCAGCATCACCACGGCTGCACCAGAACCCGGGCGGACTTGCCTGAGCCTGTTAGGCATTTTGTGCATCTTGAATAAGCGGCGCTGGCATTAGATAAGCCGATATAATTTCAATTATTTCAACAATTACGGCGAGACATTGTCATAATTTATGCTTATTTATGTAAAATATATAAAGGCTAAGTTTAACATGTCGAATTCCTATCCAATACTGAACAAGTGGTGTCTGCCACGACAAATGGCAAAGACTGCCATCTACTTGATCCTAGCAGCGACATCACTCTTTGGTCAGACTTATCGCTATTGGGACTCCAACGGCAATGGTAATCCATCCATTCTGGATGGCAGCGGAACGTGGAATGTCAGTGGATCAAAAGAGTGGTACAACGGCACCACGAACGTAAACTGGGATAACTCCGCCGGTTGGACAGCGGTGCTGGGAAATGGCGGCACCGCAGGTACCGTGACTGTAAGCAGCACGATCGTGGCCACGGGTATCGTCCTCCAACCAGCAACGGGTAGCTATACCTTGGCTGGCACGATGGGTATGCCGCTTCAGCTTGGCAGTGGGGGGATCACGGCGAATGACTCCGCGACGATCACGACCGACATCCAACTCAATGCAGCGCAGTCGTGGACAGTCGCCGGGGGGCAATCCGTTCAGTTCAGCGGGACGATCATCGGCAGTGTGAGCCTACAAAAGGACGGTACTGGTACGCTGGCCTTCACGGCCGCATCTCCTTCCATGAGCGGCACGGTGACGGTGAGCGCGGGCAAACTCAGCGTGACGAATACGAGCGGCAGTGCCACCGGTACGGGCGGTGTGATCATTGGCAATGGCGGGACGCTGGAGGGTACAGGCTTCATCACTGGGCTCGTCCAGGTGCAGAGTGGCGGGATCATCGCGCCAGGAGTGAGCTCGGCGACGGGGATCGGCACACTCACGCTGGGCAGTGCCAGTGTGGCTGCTGGAGGCAGCATCAATCTGGGGATCAGCTCTACGAGCAGCTTTGACCGATTGGTGATCAATAACAATCTCAGCATGAGCACCAGTGGGGCGATCAATTTGACACTCAATGCAGGTTTTACGCCCGCAGCGGGGCAGAGCTTCGATCTGGTGGACTGGGGCTCTCTGAGCTTCGGAGGGGCAAATCTAGCCTCGACACTGTCTTTGCCGGATATTTCTGCCTACAATCTCGCATGGGACTCTAGCGCTTTTAACGCCACGGGGACGGTCAGCATCGTCGCCGCCATCCCAGAGCCTGGACGTGCACTTTTGACCGGTCTGGGCCTGTGTGCGACTCTGCTGCGCCGTCGCCGTGCCGCAGCTCGATAAAAAAGCGTTTGCTGCCGCTGGCTGCTGCCGATAAGCACGCGGCCCATGAGTATCGACGGCATTCACGACAAGGTTTTGGCTCTCTTATTGGCTGACTCCCGCGCAGCGGGCTGGCGCAGCTATCTGGATATCGGTGCCGGGCATGGGACCCTGATCAAAAAGGTCAAATCAAAGCTCCAGGTCACCTCCAGCGTCTGCGACTACACGGACACGCTCATGAAACTGCCGGATCAGAAGGTGGACATCGCAAATCTCAACCATGAGCCTCTCCCCTACCCAGATGCCAGCTTCGACATCGTCACGGCCACCGAGGTCATCGAGCACCTAGAGGACTTCCGCCTGGTCGTGCGTGAGATCCACCGTGTGCTACGCCCAGGTGGTGTCTGCATCCTCAGCACTCCGAATATCCTGAATCTGAACTCCCGCCTGCGCTTCCTCTGGTTTGGGTTCTGGAACCTCTTCGGCCCGCTCCCAGTGAGAAACAGCGCTCTCTACTCCACGGGCGGTCACATCAATCCCGTCTCCTGGTTCTACGTCGCTCATGCCATGCTGGATAGTGGGTTTGAGGGTGTAGAGCCGCACATTGATAAGGTCCAGCGCTCCTCCCTTCTCAAATACGTCCTGCTCATCCCCTTCATCCGGCTCTTTGGCTGGATGGCCATGCGCCGTGAGCGCCATCGCTACCATACCCTCGATGAGGCGAACGAGCCGCTCGTACGAGCGATGAATAGCACACCGATTTTGCTCGGACGCACCATCATTGCCCTGGGGCGCAAAGTCTGATCCCAGCGCGGGCATTATTCACGGTTGCCAGCACAGAGGCGTCAGCCTACAATCGACATCGCTCCCCCTGTAAGATATCAACATCTGCTCATCAAAAATGTCCCTCGTCCGAATCCTCCTCGCCGCCCTCCTCACTTCCGCAGTGGTTTCCTGTACCTCACACAAGGCCGATCTCAAATTCCCTACTGTGGCGGAGGCGGATGACTTCGATGTCGCCAATGGCCTGCCACGCCGCAAGACACGCGGTGGTCCGAAGCAAATCTACAAATACAGCGCCAGTGAAGCCGCCGCTCTGGGCTCTGCTCAGGGCAATGCACCCTCCACTCCTGCCCCCGCTTCTCGTGCAGCTGCGGAGATTTCCGCTCCTACCCCGGCCCCAGCGCTTGAACCAGCGCCGCAGCCCTCTGTCACTGTGCCTTCGAATTTGCGCTGATCCGGCACTCCCCTCCTCGCTGCTCCTGCGGCAGGAACGTGCCACATCCCTACTCGCGTCGTGAAAAAAGCCCTCCTGCTCTGCCCATTCGTCTTTCTCAGTCTCCTCAGCCCATCTTCCGCACAGCTCCCAGTGCCGGAAAAGCTCCAACCAGCGGCCACCGCTCCCGTCGGCGCAGACATTGATAAACTAGCAGATGAGGCCCAGCGCTCCGTCTTCCAGGCCGCAGACAAAAATGGCACCTCTACCGCTGCCAAACCCAGTGGCACCACCACCGCCGCCCCGCCTTTGGTCAGCGCCCCCACACGCGGCACCTACACCGTCCCCGCTCTCACTGCCCGCGAAGACCCCGCACTCTGGCCCAAGGACTCCGTGCATAAACTCGCCATCATGCAGGTTTCCTTCGGTGGCACCGAGGAGGAAGTCGTCATCGAGCTCTATAAAAACTCTGCCCCCAATACCGTCGCGAACTTCATCGACCTCTGCAGCAGCAAATTCTATGACGGGCTCGCCTTTCACCGCGCTATCGAGGACTTCCTAGTCCAGACCGGCGACCCACTCACTGCTGATGACGACAAACGCGATCAATGGGGCACCGGAGGGGAAACTCGCACCCTCCCCTATGAAAGCAGCAAGCGCCCCCATCGACTCGGCACTGTCGCCATGGCACGCCGTGCCGACAGCGTGAATCCTGAGCGCCGCAACAACAGCAGCCAGTTTTACTTCGCCCTAGGCCACTATGACTTCCTCGAAGGAAAGTACACCGCCTTTGGCCAAGTCGTCTCCGGCCTCGAAACGCTCGAATACATCTCCCGCATGCCCGTGGACAGCAACGACTGCCCCATCGCCCGCATCGAGATCGCCTCCATCCGCGTCATTGATCACAAAGGCCCGCTCATACCCCGTGCCATCGCCGGAAAACGTGGTAGCAAAAAGTCCTCTGCCCCGCAGGGCATGTTCGGTCGCTTTCTCAGCCGCGTCTGGTGAGGTAGGAACGGGGGAGAAACAGGCCTCACGCCATCCGCGCACGATCCACGAGCCCACCATGCCCACCGCACCCACCAGCCTACGCCGTCTGATGGATGAAATCGGCCCCGTGGACACTCTCGGCATCGAGGAACGAGTCGCCAAGTACACCACCCGCAGCATCAAGAAAAACGCCAAGGTCTTCGGCCTCCGCCTCGCCGTCTCCATGGTCGATCTCACCACCTTGGAGGGCAAAGACACCCCTGGCAAAGTCGCCTCACTCTGCCAAAAAGCGCTGCGCCCGCATGACCACAGCGACATCCCCTCCACCGCAGCCGTTTGCGTCTATCCGAGCATGGTACGACATGCCAAAAAGCACCTCACAGGCAACGCGGTCAAAATCGCATCCGTCGCTACCGCCTTTCCCAGTGGCCAGACCTCCCTCACCACCCGCCTAGCAGAAGTCCGCAGCGCCGTCGCCGATGGAGCGGATGAAATCGACATGGTCATCAACCGTGGTGCCTTCCTCAGCGGCGATCTCCACCGCGTACAGGACGAAATCTCCGCCGTCCTCACCGCCTGTGGCAAAGCCACCCTCAAAGTCATCCTCGAGGTCAGCGAACTCGAAACCTACGACAACATCCGCGCCGCAAGCTTCCTCGCCATGCGTGTACTCAGGCCTGGTGACTTCATCAAAACCAGCACCGGCAAGACCTCTTCCAACGCCACCCTCGGCAACAATCAGGTCATGCTGGAGGCCATCCGTGACCACTTTCTCTCCACCGGCATCCCCATCGCCATGAAGCCCGCTGGCGGCATCCGCACGGCCAAACAAGCCCTGCACTTCCTCATCGCCGTCAAAGAAACCCTTGGCGATACATGGCTCCACAACAGTCGCTACCGCTTCGGAGCATCCGCGCTGCTCAATGACCTCGTTCGCCACTGAAAAGAGCGCACCGGTGCCTACCAGGCCCCCTGGACCTTCAGTGAAGCCACCGAAGGCTACTGAGAGAGCCGCCAACAGCAGGCCCCATTTCCTCAAAAAATGCAGTTCCCAAAGCTGCGGAATCGCAGAACGTATCCACCAGGAAAACATGCCAAAGCCCCACCACCTCGCCAAACTCCTTCTCACGGCCATTTGGGTCTGTGTGGCTAGTTTGCAGGCCGAAACGCGGTTTTTCGTCAGCACCGCCGGATCGCTCTTGGAGGCAGAAATCATCGCCGTAGCAGCAGACGCCGTCATGTTGCGAAAAAAGGATGATGGCAAAGAAATACGCGTCCCCCGCAACACCCTCTGCAAGGAAGACCACGCCTACATCGACGCCTGGGCCGCTGCACATCCAGAGACTGCCACCGCCGCACCTGCCGCCACCGCGCCCACTGCGGCAGGGACCAAAAAATTCAGCCTCACCACGCTCGTACGCAGCAAAAAAAGCACCCGTGGCTTCGCTGATGGTGGCTACCGCTCCATCGACATCAGTTACGGCTACAGCATCCAGAACCGCGAAGTCACTCGCCACATACGCGACGCAAAAGCAACCATCCTCACCTTCGCCAAAGAGGCCTCCAACGATCAAGGAACCCACCTCTACGTCACCCAAAAGATCGAGCATGAGCTCAATCTGACCCCGCAGGCGAAAATGGAAAACGCCACCCCCGACGTACGCCTCTCCTATTACGAAGGCGGCGCCTACCGCAGTGGAGCCAAAGAATACGGCTACATGCTCATCATCACCGACTCCGCAGGCGAAATACAGCGTGTGGACGCCAATCCAGACACCCTCAGCAAATACGCCAAAGAAGCCCTCACACTCACCGCCCCCAGTGTCGTCAGCCGCGAGTTCCGCATCATCAATACCTCCTTCTCCACATACATCTCTGTCACCACACCCTGAAGAAGCACCTGCTCTCATCCATGAAAAAGCCCTCCGCATCCTCCTCGCCGCCATCATGACCCTCAGCAGCGCCATCGCCGCAGACAGTGGCATTCACGCCATCACCATCCAGGATATCCAGGGCAAAGAGAAAAGCCTCAAAGACTACGCTGGCAAAGTCATGCTCATCGTCAACGTCGCTTCCGAATGTGGCTACACCCCGCAATATGAAGGACTACAGGCCCTCCATGAAAAATATGCAGCCCAGGGACTCATCGTCCTCGGTGTGCCATGCAACGACTTCGGCGGCCAAGAACCCGGCGCAGAGCCGCAAATCATCGCCTTCTGCACAGAGCGATACAAGGTCACCTTTCCCATGACCGCCAAAGTGGCCATCCTCGGAGCCTCCAAACATCCGCTCTACACCGCACTCACCCAGACTGGTGGTGACGTAGGCTGGAACTTTGAAAAATTCCTCGTCGGCAAAGACGGCAAGGTCTTGCAGCGCTTCGGCTCCGATGTCGAGCCCACCGCCCCAGAGCTCACCACCGCGATCGACGCCGCCTTGAAGTAAGAGGCTTGTGCCCGCCGCCAAAACATGGCAAAAAAGCCGCACGTCATGCGCCTACCTCACCTCCGCTTTCTCCTCCTAGCCGCCGCCACGGCCTGGCTATCTGCCTGCGGACCAGCGGATAACTCCGGTGGAGATCCCTTTGCCCAGCACGACAAAGATTTGCGCAAATCCGAGGACGGCAACTCCCTGCTCGGAGAGATCCGCCCGCCACCAGAAATCGCCCGCACCTTTGGTATCACGGCCAAAGACGACCGCTCCGAAATCCTCCTCCTGCAAGGCAACGCAAAACTCGCCTACCCACTCTATCAAAAAGCCGTCCTCAGCGTCCTCAGTGGCAGGCAGAATGGAATGAAGCTCACCACGCTTGATGCCGCCGATGACGCCGAAAAGCAGGTCGCACAATTCCGTGCCGCCCTTGATCGCAAGCCCATCGCTATCCTCCTCGATCCCGCAGACGGCGCTGACTTTTCCAGCGTATTGCCAGCAGCCACTCAGGCAGGCATCTTCGTCATAGGCCTCCAAAAAGGCCTCAAAGGCTGCTCCAGCCTCGTTTACTGCGATCCCGCTGCCATCGGCCACACCGCCGCAGAGATCGCCCTCGATGCCCTCAAACGAAAAGCCGCTGAAGAGCAAAAATCAGAAGTCGCAGGCCGCATCGTGCAGATACGTGGCGCAGAGAAGTCCCCGCTCAGTCAGCAGATCTCCATTGGGCTCGAAGAGGGCCTACGCAAGCAGCCTGGAGTCATCCTAGTGCATGATGCACCCGCCGGATGGACTCCTGAGACCGTCTTTCACCGCTTCTCAGAGGCGGTGAACATTCAGAAGCAATTTGACGTCGTTTTTGCACACAGCGACGTGCTCGCACAGGCCGTCGCCAAAGCCGCCACGCATTACAACACCCGCGAGCAATTATTGATCATCGGCGTCGATGGCCTGGATAGTCGAAATGAAGGCCTCGACCTCCTGCGCAATGGCGAAATCGATGCCACTGTAGCTCGACCGCTACTGGTGGACCTCGCCCTCAGCCTAGCCCTCAAAAAGAAGGCAGATCCCGCCTTCCAGCCCAAAGAAAGCTACGTCGTGCCCCCCATCGCCGTCACGCCGAAGAATCACAGCGCCTTCAGTGCCCGCCGGGAATTCGCCCTCCCCTCACTTTGAGCCTTCTGCAAAAGATCCGAGTTGATCACACGGATGAACGATGGTGCGCGGTGCAGGGTTCGAACCGGCAAGCAAGCCTCGGAAACACAAGGGCGAGCGCGAGCACCTGCACCAAAATACGCCACAAGCCTCCCCTGATTTCGTCGAGATTGCTGAGGTATGGCCTGAATTGCCTGCTGAACTGAAAGCCGCCGTTCTAGCGATGGTGCAGTCCTGGAAAGGAGGGCGGAAGTGATGAAATCGCGAGATTACACGATTCGTCGCACTCCCCTTGAGCAGCCAGGGGGCGCAAGCGGAGCGCGACACCTGGCCGCTCAAGGGGCGGCAGCGGGTTTATCCAAGCTGCATAACGGAACAAATGGAGTAAACCGATTTGAGAAGCCGCCGTCACGTATAACCTTTTATCCAGGAGCTTCTTTGATTGATGTAGAAGTACCTTTGCCGCGTGTTCCTTCAAAGAATGGAAGTGCCAAGAAGAGGCAAAAGGTAACCGAATGGAGCACGTCTAGCCGCACACGTTTAAAGCGATGCTTGGGTATGATGCGACGTGCTGAGCTTGGCAGAGCACTCGTGGTCACATTGACCTATCCCGCCGAATATCCAGCCCCAGACAATCACGAGGTCTATAAGTATCACCTGAAGAAATTCATAACCTACCTTCTGCGAAGATGGCCGCGATGCTCGGGCATTTGGAAACTGGAGTTTCAAGCAAGAGGGGCTGCTCATTATCACCTCATGCTCTTTGGACTTTGGGAGGTGCTGATAGAGGATGTGCGCAAGTGGGTGAAGGAAAAGTGGTATCAAATAGCCCACAACGGAGACAAGCATTTGGGCGAGGCCGGGACTCAAGTTGACCGCATCAAAAGCATTGGAGGAGCGATGAACTATTTTGCCAAGTACATGAGCAAAGGAGATCAAACTAGGCCGGGTAATTTCACGGGCAGGTATTGGGGGAAAATCAACGCGGAGATGCTTCCGGTTCCAGAAGCCGTATCATTGCCACTGGATGGGAAGAAGGCGTTTCAGATCAGGCGCATAGCCCGGCGAAAGATGGAAGACGACGTGAACCGCGGATTCTGGCGGAGATTTCTTGAAAGTATGGATGGAGAAACACCCAATAAAGTTATTGGTTCACGCTTGGGATGGGAACAGGGCCTTGCCCAGCTCCGAGAAGGGAAGGAAAAACTCGTGTGGTGGCGTTGGAATCGTGGAGGTGTCGTCGATGATGAGGAGTTCAGCTTCTATGTTGAGCCGCATCTCGATCAGTGGATTTGCTATAAGGAGTTTCTGATGAATAGAAGATCCTCAATGCCCAAACGCTGGAAGGCACGGAACAATGATCGCGTGCGCTTGCTGTGTGACGCGTCCGCTTTCGTCGAAGCGATTAGCCGTCTTGATGCACCAGCTTCTTCATTCGCTCAGTGGAGCCGCCAAAAGGATGCGTAGCATCCGGTAGAAAACGAGACTCTGGAAGGCGGCGGGGTTGCTACTCTGCAATGCCGGGGGAGTCAGTCGGCGAGCGGCAGCGTTCGTTCTTCAGTGCAACGCCAGTGCCACCTCAAGACGGATTGTGATTTTATTGTTTTCTCGAAAATCTACATTGACTCCAAATTGCTTATATTGTCTAACTTCGACGCCAATATGTGGCCCGTTGCATCCGAGTTGGTGCTCGTTGGTTGATACACATACTTCATAGCAAGAGGGCTTGGTACGTCCTCGCCGGAAACAAACATCTCTTCAGTGAATCCGCCCGGCACGGATTCACTACTCACCTCCCTGGAGGCGAGAGTTAACCTTGGGTTTGTTCTACTGCATGTGCGGTAGGCCCTGGGTTATTTCATCATGTTAAGCTATGAATTATATCCCCTCAGACAAAGCGTACCTAACCCTTCCCGAAGTTGCACCTATCTTGCGGCGATCACGCCGCACCATCCAAAGGATGGTGGCAGACCGGCAGCTCAAAGCACATAAGCTTCGTAACCGTTGGGTTGTGAAGCCAGAATGCCTTGAACACTTCCTCAAGAAACTCCCTTCCAGCTTTTGAATTATGCCTGTCTATCTCGTAAAACCTCGAAAGGGTGGAAGTCGCTATTGGCGCTTTTATTACTACATCAACAATCCACAGGAACGCGTCTATGGATGCACGAAGCGTACGGATAAGCGGTTGGCTCAACGAATCGCCGATCAAGCCTTCAAAGAAGCCCTTGAAGAACATGATGGCGTTGCGGCTCCAAAGGCGATGCGCGAGGCTGCCAAGCACGAACTTTCCGTACATCTGGAGGGTTTCTTGCGCTCGCTCGAAATTGCCGGTGATGTCTCCAAGTATGTGCGAGCACGTGAAAAGCAGCTCCAGCGCATCTTTTCGGAGTGCGCCTGGAGTTTACCGCGTGATCTACGCCGTGACTCCTTTGAGAAGTGGCGATCACGGCAGACTTTCGGCCCCAAAACGCTTAACGATTACCGGTGTGCTCTGCATTCCTTCGCTGAGTGGATGGTCAAGATGGAGCGTTTAGAGCGTAATCCCTTTGCAAGTGTCGAGAACGTATCTACCGCAGGAAAAGAGACAATGCGCCGCCGCGCTTTCACTGCTGAGGAACTGACTCGATTGTTGCGTGTTTCAGGTCAACGCGCCGCAACATATATCACCGCTGCCTTCACAGGTCTTCGCCGTAGCGAGCTGCAGCAAGTTCGCTGGTGCGATGTTGACCTTTCTGCTACGCCTACAATCACGGCCAGGGCATCGACTACGAAGAACGGAAAAGAGGCTCGCATACCATTGCGCTTCGAGGTTGTGAAGGCGCTTCAGGAGATTCGGCCTTCAAAATTTGGCCCTACGGATCGCGTATTCAAAGGCCTTGTGCCACGCATGCCGCGCTTCAAAGCAGACCTCGAAGAGGCAGGTATTCCTTATGTTGATGCAAAGGGGGAAACGGCTGACTTCCATGCTCTGCGCACGACTCTTTGCACGGAATTGAATAAGAGCGGTGTAGCGCCTCGTGTAGCCATGGAAATCATGCGTCACAGTGACATCAAGCTGACGATGAGAACCTACACTGACGCGGGCCAGCTTCCTTTAGCTGAGGCGCTGCGTTCACTGCCAGGCATCACCAAACCTGCTCAAAATACGCCACAAGATTTGGTCTTAAAGTGTCCAACTGCGTCTTCGACTGCCCAAAAGAACATCTTGCTTCCATCCTCTGAAACCCCTGAAAACAAGCTAATTGGCGCACTTAGTCCAACTGTGTCCAAAAATGGAAATGGTGCGCGGTGCAGGGTTCGAACCTGCGACCCCTGCCGTGTGAAGGCAGTGCTCTACCGCTGAGCTAACCGCGCGGAATGATCGTGGGGCCTGCCTAAAGCAGAGTTGCCCCCTCACAGCAAACGGAAAATCCAATCGCGGCGCACTCCCATGCACCATTTACTGCGCTAGCATTCCATCATTTCCATGCACGGAGCCGCCACGCACCGTGAGCTTTTCCCGTGCCTCCTCCACCGGCACATGGCGCGGTGTTTTTGCGGCCACTCCCTGTGGGCGTGCCCAGCGGATGCCGTTTGCGATCACTCGCTGGATCTCAGGGTGATGGTAGATCGGATAGACCTCATGACCTGGACTGAAGTAAAAAATGCGCCCACTACCGCGTGTCCAGGTCGCTCCACTGCGAAAGACCTCTCCACCCTGGAACCATGACACAAAAATCAACTCATCAGGCGTCGGGATGCCAAAGGGCTCACCATACATCTCGGAGTGCTCGATCTCGATATGCTCTCCCCAGCCCCTCCGCAATCGGATGACCCGGATTTACGACCCACACACGCTCCCGCTCACCTGCTTCACGCCAACACAGCGCACAGCTCGTGCCCATCAGCCGCTTAAAGACCTTTGACCAGTGCCCCGAGTGCAAAACGATCAATCCCATGCCCGCGATCACCCGCTGCTGCACCCGTGTCACCGTCTCATCGAGCACCGAGTCATGCGCCGCATGCCCCCACCACAAAAGCACATCTGTCTGATCTAGGACATCCTGCGAGAGCCCCTGCTCCGCTTCCTCCAGCGTAGCCGTCCGAATGACCAAGTCCGTATGGACTCCCAGAGCCTCCTGGAGTGCTCCATGGATACCTCTGGGATAAATCTCTGCGACCACGGGATTTTGACGTTCATGGACGAATTCGTTCCAGATAGTGACGCGGATCGGGGAATGCATGGTTGAGGCTAATTGTTCACGATAGAGCTCTTTTGCACGCTGTGATGCACGAGGTGGGTTGCAAGAAAAAAGCCGCGCAGGGTCGCTGCGCGGCTTTTTGAGTATTTCGAGCAAAGTAGCTTTGTTGCTGCGCAACAAAGGCTGGTGGCCAGTTGCACCGCAACTGGGCAACTTTTACTTCGCGGCTTTCTTGAGAGCGTCGGCCTTGTTGGTGAGCTCCCAGATGATGTCCTTGTCGTCGATCTTGCCGAAATGACCGCAGTTGGGTGACTATTTAACGCGGGCCTTGCCTTGGTCGGCCTTAGTTGTTTTATCGTTACCAACTAGTTACATCTCTATTTCCAAAAACCTTCGTGATTGTATAGATTTGGATGCTGCCTAGTTTTAAATAACCCAAATCGTTTAAAATGCAGTCCGAACTGAGAGAAAACCCCCGTATGCGAATCATTCGGAAACTCGTTTCTTGCGGGGAGTGTATCTCCGTGATCTTGCAGGGGGGCGCGGCCTATACTGGCGTGGTTAGTGAGGTTGGTGATGAATATTTGCTGATCTTTGCCTCCGGTAAAACGCGTTGCGTGTTTACCGAAGGTATCATCTCGATTGAAAGCGCCTCTTCTGAAGCCGGGCAAAAGACACCTGAGATTTCTGCTGCGGAGCCAGAAGCTCCCTCCGAGGAACAGCTTATTCCGCCATTTAAACCTGGCGACGATGAACTAGACAGTTTCGTCTCTCAGTTGCGGCAGATGTTGGAGGTGGATTCGGAAGACTTCGCCAGGGCGATGGAAATAGTGAGCCAAATCACCTCTCGTTTTATTCGTTCGTCTCCAGACGTGAGAACTGATCAAGTCATGCGGAATACAGGCATGGTTTCCATCTTCAAGCTAGTGGAGAAGTGCCGCGAAAGGGCGAAAGCTCGCATGGCATCAAGCGAGGTTGAACTTTGCTCAAGAATGCTTCTGGAGGTCAACCGGGCCTTGCGTTCTGGCAGTCGGGACATGGATTTGATCGAACAGTTTATTGATGGGCACCTCTGGAAACCTCCTTTCCCCAGGCAATTCATTGATCGAGAGCAACCATAGGCCATAAAAGGGGCCATGAAGCGCTACCGCAAGACAGAACGAGGCGGCGGACTGTTCTCCGCCATTGAACATGAGCAGGCCGTCGCCGCCAAAACCCTCGGCATCCTCAAGCTGCGCGACGTTATCTCTTGGGAAAGTTTCCGCCCGCTGCTCGAAGATCTCACTGGCTACGCCACCCGCGACTGGACCAAGGGCGGCAAGCCCCCGTTCGACCCCGTGCTGATGTTCAAAGTCCTTGTGCTACAGAAGTTCCACGGCCTCAGCGACGACGCCACCGAGGAGCAAATCTTTGACCGCACCAGTTTTAAAGCCTTCCTCGGCCTGCGCATCGGCGACGACATCCCTGACGCCAAAACCATCTGGGACTTTAAGCAACGCATTGAGGCAGATGGACGAGAAGGCAGTCGCAAACTCTTCGACACCTTCGGCCAGATGCTCGAAAGCAAAGGCATCGTCGCGCGAGAAGGCAGCATCGTGGACGCCAGCTTCACGGAAGCCCCACGCCAGCGCAACAGCCGCGAGGCGAACCAGCGCATCAAGCAGGGCGAACGCCCCGAAGAGTTCGACGAGAACCCCGCCGTGGGCCGCCAGAAAGACAGCGAAGCACGCTGGACGAAGAAGAACAACGAGTCGCACTACGGCTGGAAGAACCATGTGAAGGCCGACTTGAAAACCAAGATCATCATCAACTCCACCACCACGCCCGCCAGTGTCCACGACAGCCAAGTGTTTGAAGGACTGCTTGATGACAAAGATCAGGCCGTGCTCGCCGACTCGGCCTATCACAGCGCGGAGCACGAGGCGTATCTCATCAAGCTCAACGCGCAGGAGTTCCTGATGCGCAAAGCCACACGAGGTCACCCGCTGAGCGAAGCTGAAATGCAGACCAACCACACGATCAGCCGGATGCGTGTGAGGGTAGAGCACATCTTCGCGCGAATGACGCAGATGGGAGCCGATCTGTGTCGGAGCATTGGATTGAAACGAGCCACACAGCACAACCACCTCAGCAATCTGGTCTACAACATGGACCGCTATGCCTGTTTGGTTCGCTAAAGCACCCGTAAAGGGTGCTGAAAGTCAGAAAAGGCACCTGCACAGCCTCCAAAGAGCCGAATCCCAGCGCCACAAAGCGAAACAAGCCCACTGCAAAGCAAGACAGGAAGGTCGAACAATCGTTTTTTTCGCTCCCAAAAACGGACTTCAAAAAAACACCCCCTATCCAGAGGTGCCCTGATGCCTATCACTTTCTGGTGGCTGCGGCAGGTGATGCCTATACTTGGGAGGAGCAGGCTTGGGTTTCTACTGCTGACTGGCAAGAGTTGGGCGTCGTTCTCAAACAAGCCCATGAACTCTGGGCTCCTCAAATCGAAAAAGATGCACGCATCACCGACGCATGGCGGAAGCGGCCATATCTACAATCTGGTTTCTACAAAAGGAGATCCCTGATCTGTTCCGCCATCGCACATTACAACTGGGAAAGACTACCAGATGACCAAATCGGGGCCCTGCGGCGTGAGTCGCGCGAATGGGCGGCTATCTCACTGCGAACCTCTTTGCCTCCTTCGCTAGAGCCTCAGGCTGCCGGGCGGATCACCTCTTTCGGCAATGGGGGCTTTGGCTTTTTGCGAAACCGCGTTGGAGAGGACTTTCAGTTCCGTCTGTCTGATGTGATAGATCCAGAGATCCGTACAAGAATCTCAGAATCGCAGGGTCATTACGATATCGCTGTGGATTTCGACTCCGCTGCAAAAGATTCACTTTATGCGAAGTACTGGCGTGCCCAAAACATCAGAGCACCAGGCTTCAAGGTTTTTCAGGTGGACAGTATTCATGACCAATCTTCTCCAGGGCATGGCTTTATGACTGCCATTGAAAGCGGATTTAGAAACACGGATATTGAAGCCTACTTCAGTCTTCTTTTCCTACCATTAACCCTTCAGGAGATTCCAAGCGCAGGTGACTTGTTTTTGGCTTCCGTCGATCATAAGCCACATTCATACCATCGGGCGCAATTCACTTGCCGGGAAATGCGGGAAATCTGGCGAGCCGACAGAGAATCGAGCAAGAAGGATACATCATTATCTATTCCGCAGGCTGTCGTTCGTTCCAAGGAATTCCTCGAACTAGCGCGTTCCGCCACAATCGAGGAGGATTACCAAAAGGCGATTCAGTACTATGAGGACTGCATGACGCTAAAAGTCTGGCCTGACTGCGTGTACCGCTTTGCTGCGTTGCTGAAAAACCTGGAACGAGATGATGAGGCCGCAGAGGTCTATAGGCGTGGGATGGCCATCTGGCCCGATAAGTATAAAATTTTCGAGGATGCTGGAGTGCATGCGATGTCCCAGCGAGATCACGTTAAAGCCCTGCCTTTACTCAGGAGAGCCGTTGAACTTGCCCATGCTGCCCCAGGAAGAGTCGGAGAAAAAGGCGCTCTGCTGGCTCTTGGAAGAGCCTTATCAGACATTGGAACTCAAGAGGCTCTGCAGGAGGCACTACTGGTCTACCATAATTATTTTGAAGCCTATGGCGAAGAGGCCTTCCTCGCTGGCAGGGTTCCATCACGGGACATTCACGCCTGGGAGAAGGTCAAAGAACAGACGCGCGAGTTTTCACGGCAAGTCTCCCTGAGCGAAGAAGTAATGAAGGCCATTGCCTTTTTTCAAAATGCGGGATTCAAACACCAGAATTCTAAAGTTTCGGAACAAGGCTGGACGGACCTCGTTTTTGACACACCTGCGGATTGGGAGGAGGTTCGCCTCCGGCAGCAGGTCTTCGTTCGCTGCTTGAGCCAAGAATATCGAAAGGGGGTGGATTTGGACGGAGTCCAAGAGGAGGTCAAAAATGACTACCCAGCTGTTGACCAAGCCATTGCATTTCTGATCGCCGCTCAGTTTAGCGAAGGCCTGAAGGCTAATTTAGCAAGTCGGCTGCATTCAAGTAAAAACACAGTGGATGGCTTCAAGCTGTTCTTTGTGGACATGACTTATGGCGAAGTTGCCGAGTCATCCGACGCCCGCAAAACATTGCATGATCGAATCACCAACAGAATTGCAGATCGAGACGCTTTCGCTGTGGCCTCCGTAGTTCAAACACTGCAATTTTTTGGCCGAGAGGCGCTCTTGGCCGAAGTCAGCAACCTTGTCTTGCAGGATCAGGCTGTGGGCATTTTTGGTCTTCGCAGGTCTGGCAAGACTTCCTTTTTAGCTAAATTTGAGGAGCAGCAGCGAGCAAAGGACAACTTAACAGTTCGTGTAGATTGCCAAGTGAAGGGAACGGCCGATGCAACCTATCAAGCGATAGGCGAGCTACTCTATGATCAAGTAGAGCGAAAACACCCTGGCACAATCCAATGGTATTACTGCGATAAAAACACTAGGGCGGCAGGTATTGACTTTATAGATGGTCTTTTAAAGGACTTGGAGAGTATAATCCGGTTATTTCGTCAGCTTCCGCGTGAGGATCGACCCCGCATCCTTGTGTTTTTGGATGAGTTTGATTATCTTGTCGAGAACCAAGAGGCTGACGCCTTCAGTCTGATAGGCGGATTGAGGGGACTTCACCAAATCCATCCTGAGTCACTAGGGTTAATCGTCGCTGCACCCAATGTCAGCCTACAGGAAATAGTATGAGTGGCTGATCGGCGGTTTCCCAACAGGATGATGGATAATCCTTTGTTTCAATACCTAGTCGCCAAGTACCTTCCTTTTCTCAACGAACGGGAGACGGCTGAAATGCTGATGGAACTCGGCGGCTCAATGGGCATTCCCTTTGATAAGGATGTTTGCATGTACATCCACAACCTAACGGCAGGACATCCTATGATCACACGTTGTTTTGCTAGTCTGGTGGTCACCCGTTTCCGGGCCGACAAGCATCGCGCAGTCGAGGTGCAATGTTCTCATGTCACCTCAGCGGCTCATGACTATCTCAATGAAACCGGACCTGCATATCAAAGTGGCTATCCCGGGGGTGCCAAGGGCCATTTTGAGGAAATATTAGACCGTCTTAAGCGCAGTCACCCTGATGAACGCATTGCTCTAGATATTCTCGCTCAAAGCAACACGCCAGTCCCAATTCAAAACATGCAGTCCGCTGGCTGCGTGCATTTGATACGCTATCAACTCGTTCAGGAAAAAGATGGCTGCCTAAGTATACGAATAGCACTTCTCAAACAATATTTGAATCAAATCAGAACCAGAGCTTGAAGATGTCACGCCCTTTCGAAAACCACTTGGAGTATCTGCGGAGTCCCGACCTCTTTAAGGAAGGACGGGTGGTGTTGATCGGCGGCAAGTCATCTGGAAAGTCCGCTTTGATTAAGCGATTTCGTGAAACCTGGGCCACCCCCGACTATCCAAAGCAAGCACACGATCAAAATGGCTCGGTTCGTATCGTCACCGTATTGGATTTGCGAGATTTCAAAGACAAGACGCCGGGCCAAATCTGGTCCAGGCTATTTGATTCCTTGAGCCGGGATCTTGACTCACGCATCACTGGGCTTTCGTTGCCCCGCATTTCAGCTTCGGCTGAGGGACTCGACGCTTCTCGTTTCGGCCAAGAATTGAACATCTTATTGGCTCCCTGTGGATGTGTTAATGTGGAAGTCGTTGTCGCACTGAAGCGTGTGCATCTTTTGGAAGACTCATCTTGGCTTGCGCAAGACACGGCGCAGCAGTTTCTGCTGAGTTTAAAGGGGGTCTGGGATACCTGTCCGCGTTGTAAGATTGCGTGGATTATTTGCGGTGAACCCGGGCTTCTTGTGATGGCGGATAACCTAGCAAAGTTGAATGTCGCTGGCTCCACTTGGATACAAGAAGCCAAAGTATGCTTCTTTTACAACCTTGGCATTGAGCAGACACGCCAGCTCTTGAAAGAGGCACATGAGGGGATTGATGAAGAAACGGTGAAATGGTTGCATCAACAGTCTGGTGGACAGATCAAGATCGTAGACCTGCTCAGCAAGACGATTCTAAATGCGATGAATAGGGAGCAAGATGTTGCCTCTGAAGAATGGCGCGATCAAACCTGTGCAGAGCTTCTCACGGCGTGTTCCGGCACATTCAGGATATGGTATGACGGTCTTTCTCAACCTTCTCTAGCATGTGTGGATCGTCTTCGACATGAAGATGTGATAACCATCGGCC
This sequence comes from Verrucomicrobiaceae bacterium, assembly GCA_016713035.1. Taxonomy (NCBI): domain Bacteria; kingdom Pseudomonadati; phylum Verrucomicrobiota; class Verrucomicrobiia; order Verrucomicrobiales; family Verrucomicrobiaceae; species Verrucomicrobiaceae bacterium. The sequence continues at coordinate 57,907 of JADJPW010000002.1, read as the reverse complement.
ACATGAATGATTCAGCCGCGATCCAATGCGCTTGCACAGGCTTCGCTGCTTTTGATAACTCCAAAAGAACTCTGAGGAAGGCGAACGCTTTGTTCTGGCAGTGGTTTTCTACTCAAAGCCTGATTCCACAAGCACCAGCTCCCAAAACGAGCGTTGGTACCGCCATCAACACGACAAGTGGCAGCAAAGATCAAAAGAACAAAATACCTAAACTGAAACAGCAGGTTTTCTTTGACTGGAATACAACGACGCTTTTTCACGACGAAGACTGCACTGAAACAGCGGCAAGCTTGAACCCAGCACAAGCTGCCGTCTTGAGGTTGCTATTCACAAAAATTGACGGAACGACGCGCACCCCCATCTCTCATGCACAGGCTTTTGATCTGCTGAGCAGAGTGATTGATGTTTTTTCATCCTTTGATGACAGGACGAAGAAAAGTCGCCTGCGAGATATTCGACGCGGGCTTGGTGATATTGCAGCCAGTTTAGGCCTACCCCGAAACGCAATTATGCAAAACGGAACACAAAAATCGTACCCCAAGGGGCAGTACGTGTTTCTAAAGAGCGAGCAAGAAAATAAAATGCCTTTGAGGGAGGATTTTATAAACAGCCCGAGACTTAAAATTCGCTGACTGAGCGCCCTGATTTGATGCTCAGAGTGTGCTGATAGTGTGTTTTTTGTTGTGTGCTATTAGTGTGCTGATGGTGTGTTTTACAGGAGTCTGTTCTGCCATTTTACTGAAGAGACGATGAACAGTTTGGCGGAGGATGTGTGCCTCTAGTGTGCCTAAACGGTCAGCCGAGAATGGCTTAATTGCAGACCATTTTGATGAGATGATCTTCTTTTGTCTTCGCCGCTATTGGCAAGGCACTTACCAACCATAGATCCAAAAACATGACCACCCTCCAATACAAAAACGAAACATACATCACCGCCGGTAAAGGCCCCTGCGCTGGTGCACAATGCTACTTCAATGCCCGCACGAGCGAAGTCCTGACAGTTTATCAGGCCATCTGCATCAACACGGGGCCAGCCTTCTCGCTGTTGTGCGTTCCTGGCAATCCAGCTCTACAGTCCGTCTTCATATCCCGCGCTGTCTTGAGTGGCCTGCGCCTTGAGGACAAGCTGCTTGTTCTCCCAGATCTCACGGACCCTGCCCGCCCTCGTGCGGTAGCAGCGTGGCTTGCTACGCCGTCCCACTTGCCAAAGACGACGTTTCCAAAGCCCGTGCTTGCCAACAAGCCTCGTCCGATGCCGAAACCGCAGCGTCTAAAGGGCGTCATTTGCTTTGTCGCAAAAACAGGCACTTTCGGAAGAATTCTCAGCGACCAGCAGGAGAGTCTCTTCGTCGCTGGTAGTGAACTGGCACCCGGTATGGCGCTCCGCCTCGGCACGCGTGTCTCCTTCACGCGAGTGCTAAACCCACAAGGTCCAGCTGCGTCACAAGTTAGCCTTTCGGCGTGATCGAACTCAGGCGGGCGGCTACCGCCGCCCGCCTGTCAACTTCACCTTCAACGTCCATGCCCACTTCCATGAGCCTCCTCAACGACATCCTCAACGGTTTCTTCAATCCTGCTCCACAGCCCAAACCCACACCTCGTCCGTCCATGAACATTCACACTCCCCCCACTTCGTCAGCCAAACTGCCGGATACCAACACCAAGCTGGCCATCAGCAAAATCGCCGCCCAGATCGACTTTGCCTCCAAGGCTTACCAACGCACGCTCTGGCCGGAAGGCGCTTCGCGTGCCGACCTGCTCCATGACCTGGAACTCATGCTCGCCGCCGCTGATCTCAACCAAATCACCGTGGAACTGCATGCGGGTGGCTGTGTGGCCCACGAGTTCTGCTGGGGTTTCACTGGACGCACCTTGTTGCTGCCAAAGGACTTTGACCTCGCGAAGGGCATGGAGCTGCCACTGCTGGATTTGAAGCGCATCACGGGTCATCGTCTGATGGTAACACGCCACAACAAGGAGCAGAGCTACGCTCATTTACTGAAACTCAATTGGGGGACGGTGACGCCCATGCAGCAGGAGGCAGGCGGCCAGTTCGCTTCCGAACATGCTGCAGCCATCACAGGCGGACGAATCAGCGGCACCATGCGTGTGGGAGACAGCGCCCGACACACCCTCGTGGTCACCTCTGCCGGTGATAAGTTTGCCTTCGCTCAAGACATGCAGCTCAAAGGGCAATCTGTGTGGCTCAATCCCCGCCACGCAGCCCCAGGGCTTCACTTTAAAATCGGTGCCAAGGTCTCCGCCGTGGTCGTCAGCACTCCCCGTGGCCTCCAAGGCCGTGACATTCGTCTTGCCGCGTAAAACTCACACCCATGAATATGAACTCACTCATTTTTCCCAGCCTCGGCTTCTGCCGAAGCCGTGTCCCGCAAACCCGGCACGCTGCGAAATCGCCTAGCCGCCCTGCACTGCCGCAGGAAACGGACCTTTCCGTTTTCAGCCTCAGCCGCGTCATTGCTATCTTCGACGAGGATAACCTTCGCATCTCCATGGGCAAGGAGCACCACGCCCGTCTCTCCTACCGCCTGCTGTATGACAAACTGGTGGCCACAAGTGCCTCCCTCCATGCCGTAGCGGTGCTGACAGATGAACCGGGCCGCCAGCAACGTGCCTGCTACCTCAAGAATCGTGGTTGGGTGCCTTTGGTGATCGAGCGTGAGGTCGTGACTACCTGTCACGGCGCTGAGGTGAAGTCGAACGCCGACACCGATCTGGCGGTGGAGGCCGGGAGGCTGCTGAGCCTACATCCTTGCGACGTGCTCTGCCTCGGCAGTGGTGATGGCGATCTCGTGCTCGCCATCGCCAAAGCAGTGCGTCGTTGCTGGCCGCAAACGAAGGTAGTCACAGTCGCGGTGCCTGGCTGTACCTCCGCTCGTCTTCGCAAGCACAGCGAACTGATCCATCAGCATGTCCCTATCGGGGCGGACATCACGCGCAGTGGCGGAAGCCGTCCGCGTCATCGCCGCATTCGTCCCACCCACACCAACCCCCAACTCCACGCCTGCCATGTGTGACTACAACATCGAATCCGCCAATGCACTGCGCCAACTGAAGGTGAAGCCACGGTTTGCCAGCCAAGTGCTCGAAAAGCGTGCCCATCGTGTGCTGATCCAATCCATCGCCAAAGGGCGTGTGCGCCCAGGTCACGACCTGCGCACCGGCCACAAGCTCCCAGACGGTGAATTGGCACGCGGCCACTACATGGCCCCGGCGAGCTTTGACCAAGCACTCCAGAAGATGAATGCCAGTCCCGACCGGTGTCAGTGGTGCGGGGCCACATTGCCAAAGGCTCTCGTGTCCCAACACCGCGTCCCTCACGACCATCGCGAGCACATTAAGCACCATTTCCATCACGATTGCTGGCAAGCCCGACTTCTAGCTGTGGCTGTCGTTTTTGGGCATGTGCCAGGCCGTGCGTTTCTTTGCGACCATGATCGCAAGCAGCCGAGCAAACCTTCTCGCTCCGCACCAACTGAAACCATCATCATCACCCGCAAGCTGCGACATGTGGTCACGGCGATCCAGCGCTACGTCCTTCGACGTCCCAGCAAAAGCCGCTAACCCAAGCCTCCGTCATGAATCTTCTCCAGATGATCCACCGGTGCTTTGCGCCTCGCCCTTATCACAAGGCCCGGAAGAGTCCGAAGGCCAAGCACCGCCGCAACCAGCCAGCTAAACATCAGAAACCGATGCACAAAGCGAAGGCCACAACACCGTCGCGACCAAAGGGCCTAATACGGCTTTTCAAGCCCACCAAAGCAAGGGAAAGCCATGTGATTGCCTATCACGGAACGCCCCAGGTCGAGAATGCGAGGTCGATCCTTCGTCACGGCTGGATGGTCTCCACCGGTAACGCCTACGGTGATGGAGTTTACCTAGCTGCTGACCTTGTCACAGCGCAGGGATATGCCAGAGGCGGCGGCGTCATCATCAAATGCCGTGTGCGTTTGAGCCGCTGCTGCCAGTGGGACTCCTCCTGGCAGCAGCGCTATGACGACTGGTGCCGCAAACGCAAAGTCATCGCGGACAACTCCGCCAAGACCGCCTTCCTGATCCAGGCAGGCATGCGAGTTCTCCGTGCTGGCAGCATCTTAGTCGTCCTCTCGCCGCAATACGCCAATGCCACGGCATGGAAACTCCGCCGTCCTGAAATCAAAATCCTGTCCATCCACAGCTCCTCCGACATGAAGAGCATCAACGTTTGAACCTCAATCATCCCATCTACCGTATCATGAAAAAGCTCATCATCGAAACCTCTAAAGGCACAAAACACTACCAACTCAGCCCTGATGCGAAGGGTTTTGACATCTATCGCGTCACCACTGGCTTCCTGTGTGACTCACGAAAGTATGTCGGTCACGGTTCATCCCTTGAAAACGCAGTCGCCATTGCCCGAATGGACGTTGGTGAGAGTGTTATTCGTGGAACCAAACTAAAAGACTGATTCATCTGACTGCACGTCATGTGGTCATGTCAGGCCGTGTTTGCGAACTCTGCCTTTTGACTGAATTAAAAAAGCCGCGCAGGGTCGCTGCGCGGCTTCTTTGAGTATTTCGGGCAAAGTAGCTTTGTTGTTGCGCAACAAAGGCTGGTGGCCAGTTGCACCGCAACTGGGCAACTTTTACTTCGCGGCTTTCTTGAGAGCGTCGGCCTTGTTGGTGAGCTCCCAGGTGATGTCCTTGTCGTCGATCTTGCCGAAGTGACCGTAGTTGGTCGTCTTCGAGTAGATCGGACGGAGGAGGTTGAGCTGCTTGACGATGTCGGCAGGCTTGAAGGAGAACACTTTGAGGACGGCGGCGAGGATCTTGTCATCGCTGATGGTGCCGGTGCCGAAGCTGTCGATGTGGACGCTCACTGGCAGCGGGTGACCGATGGCGTAGGCGAACTGCACTTCGCATTTCTCGGCGAGGCCGGCGGCGACGACGTTCTTGGCGACCCAGCGGCCCATGTAGGCGGCGCTGCGGTCCACTTTGGACGGATCTTTGCCGGAGAAGGCACCACCGCCGTGACGGCCCATGCCGCCGTAGCTATCGACGATGATTTTACGACCTGTGAGGCCGCTGTCGCCCTGAGGGCCACCGACGACGAATTTGCCGGTCGGATTGATAAGATACTCGGTGTCCTTGGTGAGCATGTTCTTCGGCAGGACTTTCTTGATGACCTGCTCGATGCAGAATTTCTCGATCTCGGCGTGGCTCACGTCTGCGGTGTGCTGGGTGGAGATGACGACGTTCACGATGCGGGTGGGCTTGCCATCGACGTATTCGACGGAGACTTGGGATTTCGCATCTGGGCGCAGCCATTTGGCGAGCTTGCCAGCCTTGCGGATGCGGGTCAGTTCGCGGCCGAGGCGGTGGGCAAACATGATGGGCGCGGGCATGAGCTCGGGCGTTTCGTTGCAGGCATAACCAAACATAATGCCCTGGTCGCCTGCGCCTTGTTCGCCGTGCTTTTTGCCTTCGGCTTCCGCGGCGTCCACACCTTGGGCGATGTCGGGGCTCTGGATGGTGAGGTAGTTATTGATGAAGATCTGGTCGGCGTGGAAAACATCGTCCACATTCGTGTAACCGATGCCGCGAATGGCGTCACGGATGACTTGGCCAACGTTGATGACCTCGTCGATGGGCTTGGTGGTGCCGAGCTTCTTGTTCTGGAGCTTCGGGATGGTGATTTCACCACCGACGACGACGACATTGCTCTTCACGAAGGTTTCGCAAGCGACGCGGCTTTTCAGGTCAATCTTGAGGCAGGCGTCAAGGATGGCGTCAGAGATGGTATCGGCGACTTTGTCAGGATGGCCTTCGCCGACGGACTCGGACGAAAAGATATAGCTACGGGGCATGGTGGTAGGTAGGTTGGGTGTCGTGTGCCTGGAGCTGCGGCCCTAGGCGTGGAGGGCCGCGAGGGTAGTCCCCGATACATGGGCGTCAACGTGGAATTCGGAGCCGCTGAAGTTGCTCATTTTAAGCCGGGACAAGGTCCGCAATGCATGCAATGCGTGCCGCGCCGACATCCAAGGCACAAATACATATCCACCCCATTATGAAACCTACCCAACTCATCCTGGCCATGCTCGCTCTCTGTGGCATGACCGCCTGCGAAAAGACACCGGAAGCCAAAAAAGCCGCCGACGACACCCATAAGGCCGTAGAAGCCGTCAAAGACGCTGCGAAATCAGGCATTGATGCTGCTGCTAAAGAAGCAGAAGCCGCCAAGACCGCCGTCACCGACAAGGCTGCCGAAGTCAAAGACGCCGTCGCCGACAAAGCTGCTGAACTGAAGGCCGAAGCCGAAAAGAAAGCCGCTGAACTCAAAGCTGCTGCTGAAAAGCAAGCCCAGGAAGTCAAAGACGCTGCCGCTGCCAAAGCCGGTGAAGCCGCCGCTGCTCTGCAAGATGCTGCAAAGAAAGCCCAAGAAGCTCTGACTCCCGCCGCTCCTGCTCCCGCCGCTCCTGCTCCTGCTGCTCCGGCCCCAGCCCCTGCTCCAGCGAAATAAGTCGAGGCACCCGTCTCTAGGACTCTGCCCGTGGACCCACCTGACCTCAGGGAGGCTCCACGGGTTTTTTGTGCCCTGGGGGCACCCTTCAGCGCTTCCGCGTATAGAAAAGAGCCCGGTCGTGGCAGAGGAGCACGAGGTCGAGCTTGCCATCAGAGTCGATGTCGAGCGCGGTGTAGTCATGGGGCTCGTTTTCACGGCCAGCCTTGCCACGGAAGTGCGGATCAGTTTCAAAGATGCGGAAATGCAGGCTGCTAACCCATTCACGATCTTTTTCGGGCTGAAAAACTTCAATGACACGACTGCGAGTGGTATCGAGCAGCGCAATGTCATCCACCTCTGCTCCAGAAAAGGCTGCGGGAATGAGGTCGGTCGGTTGGGTGTCCTTCAGGTCACTATCGAAGGTGGCGACCGTTTCGAGCTGGAGGCTGCCCCCATCGAGTGGCGTGATCTGGAAGCTGGATTTCCCCAGCAGCAGCAGGCGCTCCCCGATGCTGCTCTGCACCAGGCGGATGAGGTCTGGCGTCATGGCTGGCAGCGGGTGACTGTGCTGGCTGCGATAGACTCCGTCGCCCCCTGCGGCGAGGTCGTAGAGGCGGCTATGTGCAGTATCGATGAGTACGACACGGAGCTTTTTATCCGCGCCACGCTTCAGCAATGCTGCGTGGATCTCCGCACCAGAGTCTGGTGCATTGAATTGCTCCACGACGCTGGCTTTGCCATCCGCTCCCGCACGGAAGACGCGGGCGAGCTGATCGCGTGCGATGATAAACTCATCCTTCCCATCTCCATCGAGGTCCCCCGTGGTCAGCGCCGTCGGGGTGAGCTTACTGACAAAGGCATCTGGGATGCCATCGAGGCGTTTGAAGGGCGTTTTTGCCTCTGCCGTGCTCAGGAGCACCTGCATGGGGCCGATGCTCGAAAAGACGGCGAGGTCGCCTTTGCCATCCTGATTGGCATCCAGCACGCGGAGGGCGCTGGCACGGCTACTGCCTGTCAGAGCACTGAGTTCATGCATGCTGCTGCTCCATTTGCCGTCCTTCGCAGCGAGAGTGAGGAGTTGCGGATTTGATTTGATGTCCATGACGACCTGGATGAGCCCAGGTGCGGCCGCGATGCTGCCGTGAGCGAGTGCGAGGAGATTCTCCCCCTCTTTGGCCTGATGGATGATCTCTGGGTAAGCGAGGCGGTCCTCTTTCCAATGAGCGACACCGACGGCCTTCTCCGAGCTGCTGAGGAGAAGGACATCATTTTTTTGATCACCATCCGCATCCGCCACGATCAATGAGTCCACACCACCGAGGATTGGGAATTCGCGCCCTTGACTGAAGCTGCCATCTTTCGCCCCGCTAAAGAGCCACAGGCGGGCACTCTTCGGCTCGGACATGATGACATCCGCATTGCCATCGCCCGTGAGGTCGCCATAGGCCACGGCTCCGCCCTTGCCCTCTGTCGGCGGCATGGCGTGGCGGATGGTGGAGGCACGGTCGCTGCCGGGTTGAGCCTTTGCCTCCGTGAGGCGTGCTACCTCGACCATACCAGTCTCATCTTGAATCCAGGCGATACCCGTCTTGCCAGCACCAATGCGCACCGGGTGTAGCCAGTGCCTACTGTTGGGTATTTCGACCCGCCACTCTTCGCCAAAACCGCCGCCACTGCCCTGCTGCAGTCGCACGAGCAGCGCATCCCCCTCCGGTGCGGTGTAGAAAAGATCCGGCAGCTTATCCGCATCGAGATCCGCGACATGTAGCCCCGCACAGCCACTCTCCCCGAGTGCGTATCCCAGCGGCTCGGCCCACTCACCAGGCTTCCCCTGCTGCAGGAGCACCAGCAGCCGCGTATTCGTCAGCAAGGCCAGATCGGTACGTCCATCCGCATTCAAATCCGCTGCGGCTAGCACCTCGGTATCCTCTGTGACGGAATCGAGTGCGAATTCTCGCTTCGCTGTCCAGCCGCCTTTCCCATCCTGCATGCGCAGGACCAGCTTGTCCTCATCCGTGACGATCGCGAGATCCGGCTTTGCATCCCCATTCCAGTCACCCACAGCCATCGCCATCGCCGCATGGCCGATGACCAGCGGTTCCTTATCAAAACGCGAGACTTCGAGCACCGGATTCCACCGATCCTCGCGGGAAGTCTTCTCCGGCGTGCCGGATTTCACGCCATCTTTCCGCTGGAGCAGCAGCTCGATGCGTGCGCGGTCAGAATTGATGATGGCGATGTCCGTGAGGCCATCGCCATTAAAATCTGCCGCTCGGGGGCAAGCTGTCGCCCAGTCGATCTTCACCACCTCCGGCCCATCGAAGTAAAGCGGCTCCACCCCTGCGGCCATGACGCCACACGCAGCCCAGGCCGCGAAGCAGACTCTAGGTGAATGCACCCACGACAACGAAAATGGCGACCTCATAATAGACAGAAGATGGTTGAGAGCGAGAGAGCAGGGCTATTTGGCCTCGACTGGCGTCGTCAGGCTGCGCCCATGGATGCAGTCAGCATGCGTGTAGCTAGAGCTAAGCATCGTGCCGAAGTACTTGCGGAAGGTAGCGTCCGAAGGCCGATTTTTCGCATCCAGTAGCTTCGCTAGCGTCTCGTCTGAGTTTTTCTCAGCACCTGTAGCATCACCCGACTTCGCAGGGCCCTTGCCAGGGCCTTTTTTCTTGGCGGCACCAGCTTTTTTCATACCAGCCTGCTGCTTCGAAATGGTCTCCATCGCGGTAAAGAAGGTGCTGATGAGTCGGCTAAAATCCGTCACTCCCACGCCATTATTGCCCTTTGGCAGCATCGCTAGCTGCGCCTGTGTGCGCGGGGAATCCCAGAGCGATGGGCCAGCAGGATCCTTGAGCCGACCGAGCACTTTCTTCATCACATCGAGCTGACCGATGCCGATAAAGAGCTGCTTCCCTGTATTGCAATACGCGATCTCCTGACCACCCGAATTGCTCTTCGCGGCTTTGAGGCTGTTCAGCGTGTAACCTAGATAATCAGACTCCTCAAAAGCTCCAAACCCACTCGTAGAGAGCATGTTCCCCAGCCCCTTCAGCGCAGAGCCGAGCTTCTCGCTATTTTTGACCGTGAAGCCGATAACTTGGCTCTGCTTGAGCGCATCCACACCATCCTGCGCCTGATACATCTCGTCCCCCAAGCTCGCGAAAAAGTCATCCCGCAGCTTAAAGCCAGCCTGCTGCTCCATGCTCCCCAGTCCCATCGCCGCCATCATACCCATCTGCGGACTGAGCTTCATCACCGCGCCCATGAGGCCATCGTAGAAATTCACCCAATCAAAACGGCCCACACTCGCCGCAGCGACATCCGCAGGCATGAAAGCGGGCAGTGTCACCTCAGTAGCCGGATGCCGCATCCAGGAGAGGATGCCCTCAGGCTTTTCTTTGTGCATGATGAAGAAATCCGTCGTGGAGCGATCATCCTGCATATCGACCGTGAAAGCCAGTGACTCAAAGGCATCCAGCCCCAATGCGGCAAAAATCTGCTCCGCTGTGACAGGCACCGGAGATTTGCTCTTTTTCATACCTTCCACAGCAGCCTTTTTTGCGATGACGAGCAGCGGCTTCAAATTGAGGTGAACAAAGATGTCTGCCGTCCCTTCGCGGAGCTGCGAGACACGAGCCGCTTGAGCCATGAGCTCCGCCCCACCCTCACCGCTGCCAGACTTCAGGGCAGCGATCATGGAGGAGAGACCCTCGCGGTTATTACCCTCTACAAAAACGCCGTCGATGATCGCATGCGCATCCAGCCACTTCGCATCCGCCGCATCAGATTCAGCCCGGATATGCACTGTCACACCGTGGATTTCCTCCGTGAGCTCCTTGAGATTCGCGTGCTTCTTCTTTTTGTTTTCGATCTCCTGCTTCTTTTGCTCGGTCAGCCTAGCCTCGTTATCCCCAGCCTCACTGAGAGCGACGAAAAACATATTCTCCTTCTTTTCGAACGCCACCCCCTTGGAACCCAGAAAAACCACCGTCGAGCCTCGCGCCTCCTTCAAGGTATCGTACAAACCTGTGCCGTAGATTTCTTTGAAATGCTTATCCCAGGGGAACTCGCCATCCTCCTTCGTCGGCTCCAGCCAGCGCACCGCTTCCTCATCCTGCATGAACTTCGCAAAGCTACTCTTGTCCCAATCCGCCAAGACCTCCTGCGTATCCTTCATCGCCAAAGTGAAGAAAGTGTCCTTGGGAGCGAGTTTGATCCATTGCTCCACCTTATCCGCATGAGCGGCAGGCAGGACAGATAGAAAAGCAGCCGTCAAAGCGGCGAGGAGTGAGCGTGTGTATTTCATGGGATAAATCAGCTAAGGGAAAGGAGAGGGAAGAATCGATCAAGAACGAGGAGAGGCCGCATCAGGCCCTTTTTCACCCGCAGACGGAGCCGGTGGTGGCAGGTAGCGGAAGCCAGCATTCGGATTGCGCGGATCGAACGCGAAAGCCTCGCGGTTCTTTAAAAAGAGCCTCAGCATATTCGCCGGGATCGAAAACCCCAGCCCCTCCACTCCCACACCAGCGGCCTTCATATTGTTCACACCCACCACCTCACCACGGGAATTAAAAAGCGGGCCACCCGAGTTACCAGGATTGATCTGCGTCGTGCTCTGGATGTACCAGCGGCCACTATTTTCTCTCGCTCGAATGCTCACAATCCCCTGTGACACACTGCGCTCCAGGCCCAGCGGGCTCCCGATCGCGAAAACCTGCTGCCCCTGCGTCAGCGCATCCGAATCGCCCAACGGCACAAAAGGCAGCGCCTCCACAGCTTTCTCATCATCAATCTGGAGAATCGCCAAATCCAAATAGCCATTCATAGCGACGATCTTCACCTTCGAAAACGACTGCTTCTCCAAACCGCCCTGCTTTTTCCGATACACCAGCACCGTGATCTCGCGCTCGCCCGCAATGACATGCTGATTTGTAATCACATGGCCCATTTTATTGATAATAAAGCCCGACCCCAGCCCCGAAGCCGTCTGAATCTGCACCACCGCCTCAGCCACCCGCTGCACATTCTTTTCCACCGTCATCGACTCACGATTCGGCTCCACGAAATACATATCCTCGCCCAGCGTCGTCGATTTCTGTCCATCTACAGGTTTCGCAACATCCTTATCAATACGCGCAATATCCACACGCGGCAGCGAAAGGATGGTTTGCCCTAAATCGAGCACCAAAGAGTCCTCACGCTCCTTCAAAACCTCCGCACGGAGCTCCGAGCCATTTTTCAGCACGACCAGCACCATCTCCGCCGCCGAAGCCACACCCGCAGCCCCAAGAGCTACGATAGACATAGATAGAATAAAATTTCGAGTCACAGCCAGAAAGCTAAACACTCCCGCCGGTTCATACGAGCACTTTTTACCCCCCAACCCAAAAACCGCCTCCGCCCTGCCCGAACCACGCAATACATCCACACGCCCAACTGAACGTTTAATAGTCTGTCCCTTTATCAATATGTTATTGCACGACCTCTCTTTCTCGCCACGCTCCGCCCATGCGTCAGCCTCGGCTCAAGGCACCCAAGCACCACCCCACTGCTTTTTACCACTGCGTCTCACGCATCGTGAACCGTGACTTCGTCCTCCTGGAGCAGGAGCGGGAGCACTTCGTGCGCCTCATGCGCATGTATGAATCCCTCTGCCAGGTCCGCGTGATCACTTTTTGTGTCCTCTCCAATCATTTTCATGTCCTCGTCGAGGTGCCGCGCAGACCGGATGTGCCGCCAGATGAGTCTGCGGGGCTGGAAATCATCCGCCAGGCCTTCGGCAAGTCCGTCGCCGGGATCGTGGAGGCTGAATTGCAGCACTTGCGCCAGATCGGAGCAACAGCGCAGGCCGAGCAGATCCTCGATGGCTGGCGGGCACGTATGTGGGACATCAGCGCCTTCATGAAGTCCCTCAAGCAACGCTTCAGCCAGTGGTTCAACAAGCGCCACAAGCGCCGCGGCACCCTTTGGGAGGAGCGCTACCGTAGCACCCTGGTGGAAGGTGGCACCGCCCTGGCCATGACCGCCGCGTATGTCGATCTCAATCCCGTGCGGGCAAAGCTGGTCACCGACCCGAAAGACTACCGCTGGTGCGGCTATGCCCAAGCCGTCGCGGGGGTGAAAAAAGCCCGCCAAGGCATCGAAAAGGCCGCGCAGGCACAATCGAGCACCACCAGGCCTGACGTCGGGTATGTGGAGTACTACCGCACCCTGCTCTTCACCTGGGGCACGGCGAGTAAGGCGAGAGCGGATGGCAGCAGCCGGGGCAAAATCCGCGAAGAGGACTACCAGAGCGTGCTCCAAGCAGGCGGAAAACTCCCCGTAGCTGAGGCGCTGCGCTGCCGGGTGAGATACTTCACCGATGGAGCCGTGATAGGGGGCAAAGACTTCGTCAATGCCATCTTCCGGGCGCGGAGATCACGCTTTGGAGCAAAGAGGAAGGACGGAGCCCGGAGGCTACGCGGAGTGCAGCAGGATGACCCCGCCGTGGAGCTGCATGTACTGCGTGATTTGCAGGTGGACGTGATTCGGCCTGCCCAGGGCTGATTTTAAGGCCATCACAGGTTGCACTTATGTGCTTTGGGCGCATTCTGGCAGCCCCCTTCCCCCCACTGAAAAAAGCTCAATGAGTGCCTCACTCCCTTACCGCGCCAATGCGGACTTTCTCGAGTCAAAATATCTCGAATGGAAAAATGACCCTAGCTCCGTCGAGCCGCTTTGGTCCTCCTTCTTTGAAGGATTTGAGCTCGGCATGGCGAAACTAGCCACCAGCAGTGCAAAGAGTAGTGGGGACACCACGCCTGCTCTCTCTGAAAAGACTCTGAGCTTCCGCATGCGTGTGACGAACGCCTTGCAGCACTTCCGCGCTCTGGGACACACGGCTGCGCATTTGGACCCGCTTAGCCAGCAGGGGCCGGAGATCGCCTCATTCTCACTCGCGGGCCTGGGATTCACCGAGGACGAGCTGGAGGAGGAGGTGCAGACGCACATGTTCCGCAGCGGCCAGGCTATGAAGCTCAAAGACATGCTCGCAGACCTACGTCGCCTCTATTGCGGCAAAACGGGCTTTGAGTTCATGCACATTCATCACCCCGAGGTGCGCACTTGGCTCCTCGACCGCATCGAGGTCGACAACACCACTCCACCGAGCGCCAAAGAGCATATCGACGCTCTGCGTTGGCTTTTGGAGGCTGAGTCCTTCGAGCGCTTCCTGCACCGCCGCTTCGTCGGCCAAAAGCGCTTCTCCGTCGAAGGCGGTGAGTCCATGCTCGTCGCCCTAGAGACCATCCTGGAGGGTATGCCTGCCCACAGTGGACGTGAAATCGTCCTCGGTATGGCCCATCGTGGTCGTTTGAGCGTTCTCGCCAATTTCCTGCGCAAGCCACTCGAATACCTCTTTTACGAGTTCAGCGAGAATTACGTGCCAAACATGGTCAGTGGTGATGGCGATGTGAAATACCACCTCGGATTTGAGACGGTCCGCAAAACCACCAGTGGCGACAGCATCGGTGTCATGCTCGCACCGAATCCGAGCCATCTTGAGGCTGTCGATCCCGTCGTGGAGGGCATGGCCCGTGCACGGCAGCGCTCACTGGGTGACACCAAGGACCGCAAAAAAGTCATCCCCGTGCTCATCCATGGCGACGCCGCTTTCGCAGGCCAGGGACTCGTCGCGGAGGTGCTCAATCTCTCCCAGCTCCCCGGCTACCGCACGGGCGGCACCATCCACATCATCGTCAATAACCAGATCGGCTTCACCACGATGCCTGAGGATGCCCGCAGCAGCCATTACTGCACGGATGTGGCGAAAATGATCGAGGCCCCCGTCTTCCATGTGAATGGAGACTGCCCCATGGAGGTCGTCCGCGCGGCGAAGCTCGCCCTCGACTTCCGCCAGACCTTCGGCCGGGATGTCATCATCGACATCGTCTGCTACCGCCGCCACGGGCATAATGAAACCGATGAACCCGGCTTCACCCAGCCGAACATGGCCCGCGCCATCGCGCAGCACCCATCCACCGCGACCCTTTTCCGGCTCGATCTCGCCACCCAGGGCATCCTCGACGAAGCCGGGGCCGCAGCCCTCCAGCGCGAGCTGGACGAAGAACTCGAAGCCGGCGTCACCACGCTTGCTGAAAAGGACAAGTCCGCCAACGGAGGCAATCCCTTCGAGGGCAGCATGGCCATGCCACAGCCCGCCTATGACTACACACCCGTAAAAACCGGCGTGGAACTCAAAAAACTCACCCAGGTGGGCCAGCGCCTGCTGGAAGTGCCAGAGGGCTTCAATCTACACCCGACCATCTCCAAGCGCTTCCTTGCGGCACGGAAAAAAGCCATCGAAGCCGGCGAAGGCATCGACTGGGCCTACGCCGAATCCTTGGCCTTCGGCACACTCCTCACCGAGGGCCACGGCGTGCGACTCAGCGGCCAGGATGTGCGCCGCGGCACCTTCAGCCACCGCCACAGCGTCTTTTATGATAGCCAGACGCGTGACCGCCACATCCCGCTCAACAACCTCCAGACCGAGCAGGGCCGCTACTGCGTTTATAACAGCCTCCTTTCCGAAGCTGCCGTCCTCGGCTTTGATTACGGCTACTCGCTGCTCGCCAGCAATCTCCTCGTCTGCTGGGAGGCACAGTTCGGCGACTTCATCAACGGAGCCCAGGTCATCATCGACCAATTCATCGCCAGTGCCGAGAGCAAATGGCAGCGCCCCTCCCATGTCACGCTGCTCCTGCCCCACGGTTACGAAGGCCAAGGTCCCGAGCACTCCAGCGCCCGTTTGGAGCGCTTCCTCCAGCTCTGCGCCGGTGGGAACATGCAAGTCTGCAATTTCACCACTCCCGCTCAATACTTCCATGCCCTGCGCCGCCAGCTCAAGCGCAGCACCCGCAAGCCCCTGGTCGTCATGACGCCCAAGAGCCTGCTGCGGCACCCGAAATGCATCAGCAAACTCTCCGACATGGCTGAGGGGACCACCTTCAAGGAAGTGCTCGATGACGAGCACCTCCTCGCCGCCCCAGAGCGCATCACCCGCCTCATTCTGTGCAGCGGTAAAGTGTACTACGACCTCCTCGACTACCGCGAGGAGCACCAGATCAAGAACGCCGCCATCATCCGCATCGAGCAGCTCTACCCGCTGAACTACGAGATGCTCAAAGACATCGTCGCCAAATACCCGCGAGCCCAGAAAAAGTGGATCTGGTGCCAGGAAGAGCCCCGCAACATGGGGGCCTTCTACTACATCCGCCCGCGACTCGAAGAACTCAGCAACCACAAACTCCGCTACGCAGGCCGAGAGCGCAGCAGCAGCCCCGCTGCTGGATCGAAGGCCATCCACAGCCTCGAGCAGGACAAGCTGGTCGAGGACGCGTTTAGCGTGTAATTGGCCGATGTGCTTAGTTCTCAGTCTTCAAGCTGAGCCTCTGAAAAACTGAGCACCAAGCACTGAGCACCAAGCACTGAGTACCAAGCACTGAGAACTGAGCACTTTTCCCCCACAAACTCCCTTTCCCCTCAAAAAACATGGCTGACATCAAAATCCCCGCACTCGGCGAATCCGTCACTGGAGGCCAGATCGCGAAATGGCACTTCAAATCCGGCGATTTCGTCAAAACAGGCGACATCCTCCTCACGCTCGAAACCGATAAAGTAGCCGCAGAAGTCACTGCCGAGGCTGCTGGCGTGCTCACCATCGTGAAGCAACCCGGAGACGATGTGGTCATCGGCGATGTCGTGGGCCAGATCGCCGTAGGAGCAGCCCCCGTGGCCGAAAAAGCCCCCGAGGCACCAAAACCAGCCCCCACAGCCGCTCCAGAGCCCAAAGCCGAGGCAAAGCCCGCGAAAACAACGCCGCCTGAAGCAGCACCCAAGCCCGCCCCCGCTCCAGCAGCCCCCGCATCCCCAGAGGGCCGGATCACGCGCAAAAAGATGTCTCCGCTGCGCAAAAAGATCGCAGACCAGCTCGTCAGCGCTCAAAAGACCGCCGCCATCCTCACTACCTTCAACGAGTGCGACATGAGCAACGTCATGGCCCTGCGCAGCAAGCTCCAGGACAGCTTCGTCGCCAAGCACGGCGTGAAGCTCGGCTTCATGAGCTTCTTCATCAAGGCCGTGGTGGAGGCGCTCAAAGCCGTCCCGCAGATCAATGTCCGCGTCGAGGGCGATGAGATCATCCATCAGCACTATTATGACATCGGCGTCGCCATCGGCACAGAGCGCGGCCTCATCGTCCCAGTGCTGCGTGATGCGGATCAGAAATCCTTCGCCGAGCTGGAGCAGGACATCCTCGCCTACGCGGCCAAAGCCAAAGACGGCAAACTCCAAGTCTCCGACCTCACGGGCGGCATCTTCACCATCAGCAATGGTGGCGTCTATGGCTCCCTCCTGAGCACCCCCATCCTCAATCCCCCGCAAAGCGGCATCCTCGGCATGCACAGCATCCAGCAGCGGCCGATCGCTGTCGATGGGCAGGTCGTCATCCGTCCGATGATGAACCTCGCCCTCAGCTACGACCACCGCGTCGTCGATGGCAAAGAGGCCGTCACCTTCCTCATCCGGGTGAAGGATTGCATCGAAAACCCGGCCCGCATGCTCGTAGGAGCATGATCAGAGCCAAAAAGGGCCCTCATCGGCCTGTGGGTAACTTCACCTTGCCACAGGGCGGCATCCTCCTACGATGAAGCTGATATTTTATGCGTTTTAATCCTCTCCTAGCCCTCCCGGCCCTGGCTTTGCTCCTTTCGACTCCGTTGGCAGCTCAGAGCATGTCCAACGGCGTCGCTGCCGTCGTACAAGGCAAGCCCATCACCAAGTCCGAGGTGCGTGACACCATCCGCATCCAGGAGCAGATGCTCACCTACCAGCTTCAGAACGATCCAGCGCAGTTGCAGAAGGAAGTCAATCACCTGCGAGCCAATGCCCTGGATGCCCTCATCGACCGCGAGCTCATCCTCATCGAATTCGCCAAAAAAGGCGGCGTCATCCGCCCGCAGTATGTGGACGATCAGATCAACAACATCGTGCGCGAAGGCTACAAAGGCGACCGCGCCGCCTTGGTGAACGATCTGGCCAAAGCGGGCATGAGCATGAAGAAATTCCGTGAGATGCAGGAAAAAAGCATCGTCGCCAATGTCATGCGTGCTCAACACGCCGGCGAGCAGTCGCCCCCCACCCCAAAGGAGGTCGAGGACTTCTACAAAAAACACGTCGATGAATGGCGTGTCGGTGGTCAGGTGAAAATCTCCACCATCTCGATCCCGAAATTCAGCGTGGAAGCGAATGCCACCCCTGAGAACCAGCGCCGCTTCGCCAATGATGTCCGCTCCAAAATCGTCAATGGCTCGGACTTCGCCACACTGGCCCGTTCTTACTCACAAGACAGCCGGGCAGAATTCGGTGGAGCATGGGAATGGATGTCCGTCACGGATCTGGACCCCCTCATTGCCAATACCGCCATGGGCCTGAAGACCGGCGGCATCAGCCCCGTCATCGAAAAAGAAACGAACTACATCATCATCAGTTGTGACGCGAAAAAGCTCGGTGAAGCCCCCACACTGGAAAAAATGCGCGTGGACATCCAGCGCCGCATCCAGCAGGAAAAGTCCAGCAAAGCCGTGAAGGAATGGATGGAGCTACTCCGCAAAAAAGCGGTCATCAAAAAACTCTAATGAGCAGCCCAGAGGTCATCACCACACACGAGCGCGGCGTCATCCAGATCGTCTTTAATGACATCAGTGCAGCGGAGCTCTCACGCCTGCCCTCCAAGGTGCAATTCCAGCTCCTAGAGGCGCTCAACATCCAGCCTGCGGATGCCCGTGATGACATCCTCTCCGCCCGCTATGGCGTCCTGGAGCGCAGTGGGAAGCGCTTTTACCGCTCCCGCGCGGGTGACTACCGCATCTACTTCGGTCTCGATGGCGGGCATGTCCGCGTCCACCGTGTGCTACACGCCAATACGCTTCAAGATTTTCTCTTCCGTAGCAATCTGCCCGGTGGTGGCGAAGACCAGGCTCTCAGCCAGTCAAAGCATTTCTGGCACCTCATCGACGAAGGCGCCAAGACTCTGAAACTGGCCTGATACACCGCCCACCCACTCCATCGCGGAAAGAGCGGCTCGGTGTCTGCTGGAGCTCTATTTGAAGAACTTTTTCGCTTTCTCGAAAAAGCTCTCCTCCATCGGTGAGGTGGTCTCACCCAGGGATTTCGCATACGCATCGAGCTGACTGCGCTGGTCGCTATTGAGCTTCGTCGGCACAGCGATCTGGACATGGACATACAGATCTCCCGTGGCGCTGGAGCCTAGCACAGGCATTCCCTTGCCGCGCAGGCGGAAGGTGGTGCCATTTTGCGTGCCCGCAGGGATCTTTACCGCAGCCTTGCCGCCCATCGTCGGCACCATGATCTCTCCGCCTAGAGCGGCGACTGGGAAACTCAGCGGCATGTGACAATGCAAGTCATCTCCCTCTCTCTCAAAGATCTCATGCCCACGCACCTGCACCACGACGTAGAGGTCACCGTTTGGGCCATTTTTGACCCCCGCGTTGCCATTGCCCGTGCTGCGCAGACGAGAGCCGTCTTCGATGCCGGCTGGCACTTTGACACGCACTTTGGCCTTCTCCTCACTCATCCCACTACCACGGCAATCGCGGCAAGGGTCAGAGACTGTCTCGCCCTCCCCTTTGCAGTCAGGGCAGGTCTGCTGAACTTGGAAAATGCCGCGTGACATGATGACCTGGCCGTGACCACCGCAGGTGCGGCAGGTTTTTTTCCCGGCACCACTCGTCGAGCCATTACCTCGGCAAGTTTTGCAGCTATGGAGGCGCTTGTAGTCGATCTCGCGCTCGATGCCGTGCGCTGCATCCTCCAGACTGATCTCGATCCCGATGCGTAGATCGCTCCCGCGCTGCGGGCCATCGCTACGCCGCTGGCGACCGCCACCGCCGCCGAAAAATGCTTCGAAAATGCCACCGCCACCGCCGCCACCACCGCCAAACATCTGGTTGAAGATGTCATACGCGTCATGGAAGCCACCGCCGCCGCCACCCGCCCCCGCTGGGCCACCCATGCCGCCCTGTGTAAAGGCAGCGTGCCCATAGCGATCGTAGGCAGCACGTTTATCTGCATCACTCAGCACATCGTAGGCCTCGCCCACTTGCTTGAACTTATCCTCAGCGGTCTTATCACCCGGATTCTTGTCAGGATGGAACTGCACCGCGAGCTTGCGGTAGGCCTTTTTCAGGTCTTCGGCACTGACGTCGCGTGAGACGCCCAGAACCTCGTAATAGTCGCGTTTATCGGCCATGATGGGGATAGGAAAGGGGTAACGGTGGAAATGGAATTACGCAGCAGGTCCGCTGGAGACAATCACGCTGGTCGGACGCAGCAGGCGGTCTTTTAGCTTGAAGCCACGGCGTGTGACTCTGAGCACCGTGCCCTCTGCCACATCGGCACTGGCCTCTTGGGAGACTGCATCATGGAGATTCGGATCAAAAGCCTTCCCCAACGCCTCCACTTCTGTGACACCCACATCGCGTAGGAAATCCGCGATCTGGCGCTGCACCATGCTCATGCCCATGAAGATCATGCTCTTCTCAGACTCAGCGCGGGCAGCCTCGAGGCCCATCTCAAAATTATCCATGATGGGCAAGATGCCACGGAGCAGGTCTGCGTTCGCATAAGCACGCGTTTCCTGTGCCTCACGGGCACTGCGCTTGCGGAAGTTATCCAACTCCGCCTGTGAGCGGTAGGCCAGGTCTTTCCACTTATCGACCTCGGCGCTCATAGCGGCCATCGGGTCCATGGCAGCCTCTTCAGCGGCTGGCTGCTCATTTTCTGTGGGAGTATCGGCATTTGCGATGTTTTCGGGAGTGGGGGCATTTTCGACGATTTCAGGCTCGGGCGCTGCTGCGGCTTCGGGGCTGGTTTCTGTCATAGGATGGGCTCTTTCAGGTTTAGGGGGCTGCGATTATGCCGCCCTTTGCCGCGCAATCAAGGTGATGTCATCCCGGAACGCGGCATCCGGCCTCTAGTCGAGCGCCGCTCTTCCCTCAAACCGTCCGCTGCAAGGCGATCAGGGTGATGTCGTCATGCGAGCGCTTGCCAGATAAAAATCCATCCAGGTCCGAGATGAGCCCATCGATAATGGCCCGCGGGCCGGAGGGCGCGAGGCGAGTGAGGGAGGAATAGATGCGTTCTTCGCCGAATTCGTCTTCTTGAGCATTCATGGCCTCATTCACGCCATCGGTATAGAGCAGCAGACAGTCCCCCTTTTTCATCTCAAAGGAGGTATCTTTCGTCACACGCTCAAAAACACTGCCCGTGTCGATACCGACACCCAGCCCACCAGGCTCGATAAGCTCGATCTTTCCGCTCTCACTCCGCCAGAGCAGCGCCGCAGTGTGCCCCGCACGGGCGAGATGCACCTGCGGTGAGTCTTTCGCCAAAACCAGATAGGTCATGGTGATGAACATGCCCTCATGCATATCTGGAGCGATGGCACGATTCACACCGGCCAATGCGGCTGCGGGGCTGGCATTGGCCAGCGCTGCGGCACGTAGGAGCGTACGACACATGACCGTGACCAGTGCCCCCGGCATGCCTTTGCCAGATACGTCTGCGATGACGGCCCCGAAGCGGCCCTCTGGCAGCGGGATAAAGTCAAAGTAATCACCGCTGAGCTGCCGTGCGGGGATATTTTTGCCAGCGATGACGTAGCCAGGCACTTGGGGGTCACGAGCGGGGAGGAGGATTTTTTGGATGTCGCGTGCATTGTGCAGCTCCTGCCGGTCGGCACGCAGTTTGGCACTCTCTTGCTGCGTGACCGAGTTTGCTAAGGCCACTGCGGACTGCCCTGCGATGGTGGTGAAAATATCCCGATCCTCCGTACTGTAAGCTCGCTCAGCGATCGGAGCTGTGAGGATGAGAACGCCCAGCTTACGTCCACCGAAGCTCAGCGGGCTGATCAGCGCCGTGGCGGCACTGCCATGACCGAGGTCGCGGATGAGCTCGCTCTTCTGTTGGGTAAAGACACGGCCCATCGCACCCTCATCCTGCGCTGTGGCATGCATGCGCAGGAAGCTGAGCTGCGACGCTGGCTGGTCGAGTACACGCTGCGGCAGCTCCACTGGGGCGGCGCAGTGTTCACTAAAAAACTTCGGCACGAGGCGGCGTGTCGGTGCATCGAGCAGGTAGATCGCTCCGCCGGTGCTCTGGGTCACCCGCATCGCCCCCTCGACGATGAGGCGGTGCATGGCCTGCTGCTGATCCTCGCGGCAGATCGCCTCCCCCAGCTCACGCAGAAAGCGGAACAGGCGCTGCTTTTCCTCAGCGGTGGCATTTTCTCCATTCCGCAGCGCTGTAAGCGCACCCTTCTGTCCACGCACGATTTTAGCGAGGAGGTAAACTGCCACCGCGAGTAATAGCGCGATGAGAATGAGGAGAAGAGTGGTCATAGAGGACCTGAGCGGGCGTATCCAGCAATCCGAATGTCGAAATAAGGCGGAATGTCGAATGCGGAAATGCTATTTCAGTGAGATTTGCGGCGGACAGTATATTCAGCATCCTGCCACTCAAGATCATGCCAGAGCCCCAGCGCCCCAAAAAATTCCTGCCACACCCCTTCGCCTACCACCAGGAGCTAGAGGTCCGCATCGAAAACCTCACCAATGAGGGCAGCGGCGTCGCCCGCGTGGATGGCTGGGTCGTTTTCATCCCTTTTACCCTACCGGGTGAGCGCGTGCGCTGCCGCGTCTTCCGCAATCACAAAAACTACAGCCAGGCAGATCTCCTGGAGGTGCTGGAGCCCTCTCCCATGCGCACACAGCCACCGTGCCCGCTCTTTGGCCAATGCGGCGGCTGCCAGTATCAGCACCTTGATTACACCGAGCAGCTCATTTGGAAAAAAAACCAAGTCACCGAGCTGCTGCGCCACATGGCCCGCATCGAGCATGAGGTGCTACCGGTCATCGCCTCGCCAGTACAGTATGGTTATCGGTCCAAGATCACGCCGCACTTCCAGAAGCCGCAGGACGGCGTCATCCGCGAGATTGGCTTTCTGCGCATCGGCACACGCACCTCCCTGGTCGATGTGCCGCAGTGCCAGATCGCCATGCCAGAGATCAATGCAGCCCTCACCGGCATCCGCGAGCGACTCCGCGCAGATGGCAGCGGGTATAAGCGCGGCGCGACGATGCTCATCCGTGCCGCAAAGAACGGCGTCCTCACCCTGCCAGAGCAGATCGCCATCGAGGAGGTCTCCGGCGTGAAGTTCGAGTTCCAAGCAGGTGACTTTTTTCAGAACAACCCCTTCATCCTTTCCGCCTTCGTCCAGCATGCTGTCGATGAGGCAAAAGCCAGCGGCGCACGTTTCCTCGTCGATGCTTACTGCGGCAGCGGCCTCTTTGCCCTCAGTGCAGCGCGGTCATTCGAGCAAATCGTGGGCGTCGAGATATCTGAGACCGCCGTGGCGAAGGCTGCACACAATGCACAGCTCAATGGCATCACGAACTGCCGCTTCATCGCAGCAGATGCCCGTGAGGTCTTCAAAGCCGTGCCCCATGCCGGAGCGGAGACGGTCGTGCTCATCGACCCCCCGCGAGCAGGCTGTAGCCGGGAGTTTCTCGATCAGCTCTTCGCCTTCGGCCCGAAAAGCGTCGTCTATGTGAGCTGCAATCCCGCCACGCAAATGCGTGACCTCGCCATCTTCACCGAGGCCGGCTACCAGCTCCGTAAAGTGCAGCCCTTTGACCTTTTCCCGCAGACCAAGCACCTCGAATGCGTGATGACGCTCTCCAAGTAAGCCAAAAACGATCGTAGAACTGTTTGAAAAACGACGGGGTCGTGAACACTAGACCGTTCGATAAGTCGCTAGCCCCAGAGTCCGACGATCCCTTTGCTAGGTGATAGTGATTTTTAGCCTGCGGGCAGCATGGCCTCATCCCTGGACAGCAACAACAGAAACTATATGCCTGGCTACTATTCAAATGCGAACGCTGCTGGCGCCTCCTCCCCGACGTCGGCACCCACGCTGCGCATCCGACGCTGTGCGGACGCTGTGCGGACGGTGTGCGGACGGTGTGCGGACGGTGTGCGGACGGTGTGTGGAGGCGGTGATTTGACGATCAGTGCGCAGGATTATTTTTTTTGATGTTTTCTAACCAAGAACTGCAAGCCACGTACCGCGTTGACTGTGATAAACCAAACATCCCCTTCCATCCCGTGTATTTCTGCAAAACAGGTATGGCTCGGGATCCAATGTTAGCAAAAGCCTTTTCGAAGTAGGAATAACTCAAATGTAAGGTGGTGTCATCTTGAAGCAGTTGGTCAAGAAATCGCAGACCATCGTCACCGAACTGACTTAAGATCTCTATGCATATACCTCAATGTCTAAAATCTACCCTTGTTCTTGCCCATCGCTTTAACAGGCTGGCTGAATCTGGGCCGATACGACCGAGAGCCGCTATAACTGAGAACCCCACACCAGAATCATACAAAACGTCTAGTTTCATCGCGAGGGCTTCCAGATGACCAATCAAATCCTTGTTTTCGGGACCATTAATTACGCCAATAACTTCACCAATCAACCGACTGTTGGCCTGGATCATCTCGTTCGGTATCTTTGTGATATTCGTTAGAAATGTGGGCATGGCTTTTTGAAGCAGCGGGATAGCTCTATCAACCCACCCATAATAGTTCGAGTGGAAACAATTTTCTGTACCTTCCATTTCATCAAGTTCTCCGCTAACTCTGGCCACGAGAAAATCAGCAAGAATGCGTGCGGCATCCGGCGAAATACGGCCTGCTTCTTTAGCTGACCGGTATAGAACGTCAAAATCCTCGCGGACTCCTGTTAGGTCCCTCTTGTCGAAACATGCCCGGATTCTGGCAGCCAACGCCTCTTGCCCCTCCAAGCTAGATGCCGACAATTCGTGTCGCCATCCACATTCAGGGCAAATTGCATCATCAACAAAAAATTCTTTGCGACAGGTGGGGCACTTTTGAATGAGAGATTTTGTGCATTGGCAGAAACGTGTTCCTTTTGGTGCCACTCTACCGCAAGCCCTGCATACATGCTCGCCCACCTGACGAAGATAGAGCTGCTTGTTGATGACGAGCACCGAAGTCATGCCACAGGACTCGCACTTGAACTCCGCCCCAAAGGCATGTTCAATCAACTGCTCGCTGTGTGTGTTTCCACAAGAAGGACATTTTAACGG
This sequence comes from Verrucomicrobiaceae bacterium, assembly GCA_016713035.1. Lineage (NCBI taxonomy): Bacteria > Pseudomonadati > Verrucomicrobiota > Verrucomicrobiia > Verrucomicrobiales > Verrucomicrobiaceae > Verrucomicrobiaceae bacterium. The sequence goes on along the minus strand of JADJPW010000002.1, from coordinate 33,185 downwards.
GATGATTTGACCACTCATAGTCTGCACCATCAGGGAAACAACGCCAAGGTGCAACAAATTGACGAGCAACAACGACGGTGTCTAAAAATGATCCACCTGAAATGTTCCACCTGGAATAATGAGCCAGGTTAAACGTTGTAATTGTTATTGCCGCTGATAACCTTGCCCTATAGTCTGCATTGCCCAGCTCCGACCCTCCTACCTCATGAACACTGCTTCCGCTCCACTATCCGTCGATACGATCCGAGACCTACCGCTCGAAGAGCAACTTGTTATAAGTTGCCAGGTTCAAAGTTCAAAGTTGTAATTGTTATTGCTGCTGATAACCTTTCCCTATAGTCTGCATTGCCCGCTTCCAACTTCTCCACCTCATGAACACTCCTGCCGAGCCCCAATCTGTCGATTCGATTAAAGACCTGCCGCTCGAAGAGCAACTTGTAGGCGTAAATGCCAAGACGGGGCCTTATCTCCAGGCGGGGAGGTCTCTGCGCAGGGTGAAGGGGTTTCAGGCGCAGACGAATTGCTTTCACGTGATGTCGCGCACCTGCGGCGGGGCGGTGTTTTGGGATGATGTGGAGAAGGAGGCGCTGCGTAGGGTGCTGTGGAGGCTGGCGGAGTTCTGTGGGGTGCGGCTAATGACGTATTGCGTGATGGGGAACCACTTTCATGCGCTGGTGGAGGTGCCGGATCAGAAGAGGTGGGTGGACGAGCAGTTTGGTGGACCGCAGGGGGAAGAAAGGCTGATGCGGCATCTGCGGGTGCTGTATAGCAAGGTGTTCGTGGAGCAGTTGCAGGAGGAGTTTGCGGAACTGCGGAAGCGGGGCTCGGAGGCGGTGGTGCAGCATCGGCTGGGGCTGCTGAAGAGACGTTTTTGTGATGTGGCGGTGTTTGTGAAGGAGGTGAAGCAGCGGTTTTCGCGGTGGTATAACAAGCGGCACAAGCGGAAGGGAACGCTTTGGATGGATCGCTACCGTAGTGTGCTGGTGGAGGGGAAAGGGAACCCGCTGTTGGCGATGGCGGCGTATATTGACCTCAATCCGGTGCGAGGTGGGCTGGTGACTGATCCGAAGGATTACCGGTGGTGTGGGTATGCGGAGGCGCTGGGTGGGAACAAGGAGTGCCAGCGGGGGATATGCCGTGTGACGGGGCGTGATGCTGCGGAGACGGATTGGGTGAAGAGTGGAGCGCGGGAGGGGTATAGGCAGATGTTGTTTTCGATTGGGCGTGAGGTGAAGGCGGCGGATGGGAAGGCTTTGGCGCGGCGAGGGGTGAGTGGGGAGCGGGCGGAGGAGGTTTTGGAGCAGAGGGGGAAGCTCTCGCTGGGTGAGTTGGTGCGCATGCGGGTGCGGCATTTCACGGATGGCGCGGTGATTGGGAGCAAAGCCTTTGTGAATGAGTTCTTCGATGAGCACAAAGAGCGCTTTGGAGTGAGGCGCAAAGATGGGGCACGGCGAATCCGCGAGGTTGATGGCGATTTGCATTCACTGCGTGATTTGAAACGGCAAGTGCTGCATGACTCGAAATAGCCGAGTCGCCGAGAACCTGTTCTTGAAACGGATGAAACTATTCGACTAGCCAAAACCCGTCTTGACGCCCGATTCACGCGGCCTTTGACGTGCGGCACCATGGTACTCGACACTCTCGCCCACTCTACTCGCTACGAAAAACTCAATTCACGCTTTGCGAAGGCTTTTGCCTTTCTGCGTAGCGTGGATGGCACACAGGAGCTCGGTAGGCATGATCTCGATGGCGATCAGTGCTTTGCCCTGGTGCAGACCTACGAGACGAAGCCGCTCGAAAAGGCCAAATTTGAGGCGCATCGTAAGTACATCGACGTGCAGTTCATCCATAGCGGGCGTGAGACCATCCTCTGGGCACCGCTAGACGCCATGCAGGAGGAAATGATGGCCTACAGCGATGAAAAAGATGCCGCACTCTGGAAGCTCACCCCTGACACCACGCCGCTGCATGTCAGTGCGGGGCATTTCGCCATCCTTTGGCCGCAGGATGCGCATGCTCCCTGCGTGGAGTGGGATCAGCCAGAGACCGTCTTCAAAGTGGTCGTGAAAGTCGCCGTCGAGTAGTGGCTTTCTTTGCCGCTGGTGACATCCTAGCCACTGCGGGCGGCGGAGAGGGTGGGAATAATTCCCACAGCACCGAAAGCGTTGATGTTCAAAGGATTTGCTCTGCTCTATCAGGGACTAGGGTGACAGTTGAGGGTGACAGAATCAACCCCAAAGTGAGCTTCGAATCCGGGTTCAAACGATAACGGGGGCGCGTCGAAATTTAATCGGTGTCCAACAAACGTCTCTCTAGCTGACTCAAGCGATTCAGTCTCGACGGATAGGCGACCAAATGGTTGATAGCTTCGCTTGATGGGTGTCCCTTCTTCAATGATGAAAACCGTTCTTTGCTCCCTCACAACGCTCCTGCTGCTCGCGACCGTTAATGCTGAACAGGCTCAACCCAATCTAGTGACGCCTTTGGGCCAAACCGGTTTTTGGGTGCCAAAGCCCGCTTTCTCCGATGAGTTCGATGGAGCAGTAGTCAATCCTCAGAAGTGGACAACGAATGTTGCGAGCTGGGGACCTTGGACTTGGGATGAGAAAAACGCGGTTCAGAAGGACGGCAAGCTGGTTCTGAGCATGACCTATGAACCTCACACACGGAAGAACGGCCAGCCACTGGCTTACAAGTCGGGCATCTTCCGGTCGAAGCTGAAGCGTACCTACGGCTATTACGAGGCGCGAATCAAAGGTTGTAGCCTCTTCCCGGGGGCCTGTCCAGCGTTCTGGATTTACAGCGATGGCAAGGCCTCAACAGGCGAGGTGCGCTATTGCGAGATCGATTTCGTCGAACTACAAATGAACGAACTCAATCGCGAAACCAAGGTGCGCGACTCTGTGAATCAGATCGACATGAATCTTCATCTGCGACTTGCAGGCAAAGACGGGAAGGTCCGCTGGGTCAGGCCGGGAACGGACCCTGCGCTCTGTAAGAACGCTTGGACGGCCCCTTGGGACCCGCGTGAGGATTTTCACGTCTATGGCTGCGATGTCACGCCTGAAAATATTGTCTGGTATATCGATGGCATGGAGGTTGCCCGGAAGCCGAATCAGTACTGGCATCTGCCGATGAACCTCACTCTATCCCTCGGGCTACGGCATCCGCACATCGGGTGGGTGGGTCAGGAGATGAAACCCCAGCCCCAGGCGGCCACTGAGAAGGGTTTTCCTACATCAATGGAAGTGGACTATCTGCGGGTGTGGGAGCGCAAGCCGTAGAGTGGAGGTTCTGCTACTTGCTCCTCCAAGCCTCAATGAAAGGACGACAAGCATCCATTAGCGACGAGATTTTTGACTTGGCATTCGAAGCTGTGGGGCCTCACCTGCTTTTCGTGTGGCCTAAGGGCGTGCTACTTTGATAGCCTTTCAACTTTACTCAATACGCCAGCGGTTTTTCATTCCGCGCCGCCTTTACGCGTTGAACCGTGAGCTTGGATTTACCAGTGATGCTGGCGATTTGGCGGAGCGAATATGTTCCGGCGTTCAGAAGGCGGAGAATGTCCCGATGCTTCGCCACCCGGTCTTTAGGCTGCATGGAAGTGCCTTTTGGGCGTCCTAGGGTCTTCCCTTTGCGACGTGCTTCCGCCAAGCCTGAATTGATGCGGTCTATCAGCGTTTCGCGTTCACTGCGGGCCATTTCGGCCAGCAAAGCGAACATGATAGCAGCGGCGGGATTCCGCTTCCCGTTCTCCAACAGGGTTTCGATGCCCTGTTGATGCCAGTAGAGGGAGGCGTGTGCCTCTTCCAGTGCTTCAACGAAGCGATGAGCAATGGAGCTACGGCGGGCCAGTCGGGACACTTCATGAACCAGAACTTTCTTCACTGCGCCGCTTTGGGCGAGGAAGAGCGCCCGTTGAAGCCCTTCGCGGTCTGACTCATCGGATTTGCCGGAAACCGTCTCTTTGCACACTTCCACCACTTCATAGCCCTTTTTGGCCGCGTAGGCGGTGAGTTCTGAAACTTGCCGGTCTGTCTCTTGGCGGTTGGTGGAGACGCGAACGAGGATAGCAACTGGCAGTGACCTTTTTTCCATGGCGGCGATTCTGGCGGAGTGGGCCACTTTAATCAAATGATTTTTGTGACCCAGTCGGAACGGGTGGAACCCGGTGCGCCACACAACGCAACCTTGTCCAAAAGTGGGCGGATGATTTTTGTGGCCCACTCAAGCCGGGATGCGAGCAAAGAGAGGCAGCAACCGTGCTTCAAATAGAGGCTGGAATAGGTGCCTTTGCTTCCTGCCCCCGCTGAAGGGTGAAAAATCGCCCCCCCTCGCATCTTGTCCTAATAGATGCAGTCGCCGTGTAGCCGCTTTGGATGTCGCGAAATCGGACCCCCTCTTGATTTTTGAGGCGTGGAGTAATAGGTGCATCGGCTCTACGCCTCTCCGGCATCTCGCAAAATCGTCCCGTGCTCGTTTGTGTCGTGTGGTAATAGGTGCATCGGCCATCCCTCGCCAAGACGGCTCAGGAAATCGGACCCCGGTTGAGGTTCCCACTTTCCGCTCTTCTCTGCGCTCGTGAAATCTGGCCGAGGATGTGAAGATGAAGGGGCGTTATTCCAATACGCGATGCTTCAAACGCACTTCCCAAATCTTCTCCAAAGAAACCCATTCAGCGTTTTGCCAATTCACCTTTGCTGCCTCGTTGGAATGCAAAGAGCACTTGTGAACGATCTCGTCTGACTCGTTGCCGTATCGGTCCACTAGCTCGCCGTAGTTCCAAATGACCACCTCCCAAATCGGTAGGCCGGAGGTGTAGAGGGTCTTGAATGCCTGGTTCAGCTTCTGTTCGAGTTGGAACATGTTGCTCGAACCGGATAGGCGCAAATCGGCGTTCACTCGCACATAAACGTTCAGCTTCCCATCGGCTATGCTGCTGTCCCCAATCTCGGTTGCGCTGGTTTCCCGGAGGGCGCTTCCATAGACGCCCTTCATGAGCTTTTGCACTGCCTCTTTGGGATTCTGCCTCTCGGAGTCGCTGAGGGTCAAATCCGGTTTTGAACATGTCTCAAGGATCATGCCCAAGAGCATGCAGACAACGATTAGCCCAAGACAGCCAAAGCAGCCCTTTCTACAGCCTTCCTCCTGCCGCGCTGCCTTGCCGCCTTTTCTGCCGGGAAACGCGCCCAAGCCGCCGCTAGGGGCCTCTGTGTCTTCCTTCTCGGTAGCGCTGGACTTGATAGGCAGCGGCGGCGGTGGCGATGAAGCCTGCCACTGTGAAAAAGCCTTCCAGTCTTCCCGGCCTTCCGGCACGGCCAGCACATCGGATGGAAGCGTTCCACTTTGGACGTGCGATGCTAGCTCTTGGAAGGAAACAGGACCGGTGACGGCCTGATTGACTGAGTAGAACCAAAGAAGGCTGGCGAGGTCGGTTTTTGAATCTGGATTCATGGGTGCGAAATGAGGCAAGCTGTCTTGCTCCCCTTCGCGCCCGGCCTAAGGAGAGCCGGGGCTTCTAAACCGTGAACACACAGCCGTCATAGCCTTTAACCCCAGCCGAAGCCGGGGTCTGGACATCAAACGCTTACGCGTCGCTATGACACCCCGGCTCGTTTGAGCGGGGTGTTGATTTTCGGCACAACACCGTTGCCGGTGTTCAAGGGTTTAGAAGTCCCGGTTCGTGTCTCCACGAACTGCCGCAAGTGTAGGGCGGGGGGCGCTGTTGTAAAGAGCGGTCGCCTACCGTTTACGGGGTGGGGGATGTGTCCAAAAATCAATCAGCCGCGTGTCAGTCTCCCTCAGTCGTTGAAGCGCCCAACGGTAGCGAGCGGCTACTGTGTAGCCCTTTGATTTGGGGTCCCGGACTAGCACGTTGTACCGTTTTGATGTCAACCTGAGCAGGATTGTTGCGAGGCGTTCGGGAGTTGGCGTGCCCCGAACCCCCTTTTGAATGTTCCCGTGCGTGATGAGCATGGAAACGACATCTCGGAGGGAACGTCGATCTTCACACGCCTTCGCCAAGTCCGAAAGGAGTCCGAACACAGAGTGCTGGCGTGTTCTCAAGTCGGGCATTTCAGCAAGCGCGGGGAAGACGATGGTGTTCAAGATTTCGGCTCCTTGTTTTCGAGTCTGCTCCAGCAATACACACATTTCTAAATGCGGTTTGCTCTCTGATGAGAAGGGAATTTTGGTGGTGCTCAAGAGCCTGGATCGGGGAACGCTAGTGTGGATTACTTCAAATCGGACGCGGCGATTTGTTTTTGCATACACACTCAACTCGAAGCCAGCGCGAAGAGCGATTCTAACGCCAGGAGAATTGAATTCACGGGTCTCTTGTCCCCGGTAATTCATCATATTTACCTCGGCATGATGGATGCTGATTCTCGCGTCCTTCTGTCCCAGGTCCAACAGCCTTTGCTTGATGCTCCGAACCCGCTCCCAAGGGTCTGAGTCTTCAAACTCCCAGGTTGTTTCAAGCTCACGGATTTGGTAGTCTTCACATTCCACCGGAGCGCCGAAACCTCCATTTTCAGCATTTGCCAGCGCGACAGCTTCTTGAACTTTGTCTCGCATCAAAGTGCTGACCCGTGAAATATACCGCCGAAGATGACGCTTCCAATTCGAGGGCGTGGTGAAGTCGTCCCAAAGGCCCATGCTTGGTATCCAGTTGTCTTCTCCATCTAGTGCAAATTCTCCGCCTGTCGCAATCGGGATGTTGTTCGTGTGCCACTTTGCTTTTCCCCATTTGGCCCCTTTTGTAGAAGGTGGAATCTGATGTCTGACGTAGCGCATCGGATTCAGGTAAAATGATTTGAAAGTCAACTGCACACAAGCGTTGAAGGTGCCAGCGCCTAGCGTGGAAGGGAAGTCTTCGTGATTTGAATAGATTGTTCGAGTGTTTAGTTCACCACCGAATAGAGGGATGTTTTCCCCGGTGGAAAATGGCTCTTTCGGATCGTCCCCCTGCCCGCCTTTGGCAAGTCTCACGGGTATGGGTCTGTAGGTGTCTTTGATCGAGGCTTTGGCAAAGACGTTTCCGTACATGATGGCTCCGCGAAGCAGCATCAGTTTAGCCTTCGACTCTGGCTGTCCTGTAGTTTTGAGAGGCACGTACCAACTGCCAAAGGACATTTGAATGCGGTCTTCTTTGCCACTGGTATGAAGCACTGGAACTTTAGGATCAAATGGAGGAAGCGGCACGGGTGACGTTGATAAAGTTGCTCCAAATGATGTTCCTGCTGTACGTTTTCCTCTACTATGTAGGACGTGCTAAAGCTGTGAGGCAAGAGACGCTCATCGTTCGCGAATAGACCGGTGTTTTTTTGAAGGCGAGGCGGGGGAAGGCACCAGATGATTCAAATTCAAGCCAGGGAACGTCACTTTGGCAAGGTCTTCTGCAAGCACTCGGAAGTACTCGTCCCCGCGTCCATACTGGTTCATCACCGTTTCCTTTTCCCCCTTCCCGTTCTCCCATCCGCCAAGAAGGGCAACGGTTTCGGTCGGCAGGCGTGCGGCCCGGCATGCATCGCGGAACTGGTGGCGGAAGCTGTGGAAAGTTCCCTTGGGCTTGTAGCCAAGCGCGGCCTCACAGAACCGCCCAAAGTACTTTGAAAATGCATTGCTAAAGTAGCCGGTGGCCCCTCCCGGCAATTCGGGAAAGAGGCGGGAATCCTTGGTCTTCCTGCGGGCCTTTACGAAGTCAAGGAACCCCAGCTTTATGAGCATCGGGTGCAAAGGCACATCCCGGATGCCTGCTTTGATTCGCTTTTCACTGTCGGAACCGTCTTCTTTCGTGGGACGGATGGCAAGGAATGGAATGCCAAGCTGCTCCTTCACGTCTTCTAAAAGAAGCTGGTATGCCTCGTTCAATCGCAGGCCATGGAACAGCGCCAGCAAAGGAACCCAATAGCGGCCTCGTTTGGGGCGCTGCGGTCCGGCGATGGCGTAGCCGCCTTCATCGTTCTGGCAACCCGTGTAGAGAGGGGCTTTGAAGAGAGTGTTCAGTTCCGCGATGGTGAACTGCGCCTTGGGTGGGGACTTCTCCTTTTGAAAGTAGCGGCGGAAATAGCGGTCTTTGGCCGGGTTCTCCGCCATGAGCCGTTTTTCCACGGCGAAGTTAAAGATGGCTACCAGTGTGTTGAAGTAGTTTGACTGAGTGCGCTTTTTTACCCGCCGCTTGTCTCCGGTCTTGTTCGCTGCCATTACAGCTTGCGGCAAGGTCAGCCCCTTGTATCGCTGCTTTGAGTTCTGAGGCATGTTTCGCAGCACGTCACACACCGCTTGAATGGAATCCTTTGTGATGGATGAAAGGCCGATGTTTGGCTTCAACGTCTCCCGAAGCAGGCGAAAGGGCATCTCATAGGCTAGGAAGGTTGCCGGGGAACGGTTGGCGTCTTTGAGGTGTTTTGTGAAACGCTCCAACAGTTCGGCAAGAGTGGTGTCCCTCTTCTTTTCAGGAACCTCTACATGGGCAAACACCTTTCGAAAATGAGTGTCCCTCGCCTTCACGGTGCGCCCTTCTAGCATGTCCAAAGAGCGGGATGAGTGTTCTTGCTGCGCTGCCCGGAACAACGGGCGGAGCATCTGAAAAGCCGGGCTTGTCGGCGGGCAGTCGTAGCCTTCGGCCTGCAAAAATTGCTTCACAAGAGAAGAGCCATCCTCCGGCGTGTGGTGCGCGGAACCGGCTCCAAACGCGGCAGAATCGGTGCTGACATTGCCTTTGCACTCGTCCAGTTCCTCCGGTGTCAGGAGAAGCCCTTCCTGGTCCCACCACGCCCGGAACTCCCGTTCCCGCTCAATCAGGAAGCGGCATGCCATTTCGTAGGCTTGCTGTTCGGTGAGCCTCAAAAGAACCTCCTTTTCCCGTGGCCCGTCCGCCTTCGGCGCAAGCTGGCGCTGTTCCTTCTCAAAGAGGGTTTGCCAACGCATCCGCTGAAACGTGATTTTACTGCATGCTTCGCGGTAGTCCGAAGTGCCAAGCGCTTCCCGGATGTGGTCCTTCCTCAGCACGGAAATCAGTTCCTTGGGAACCTTAAAGTTGGTGTAGTAGCGCATGCCGCGCCGCAACAAACCGGGCTGGTTTGGCATTTCGGAAGGAGGTTCAGGGGTGACAGTCGGGGGTGACATATCGCAGTTTAGAACCTCGGAATACCGTGCTGTGCCTTGATTTACAAGGCTTAGCGAGCGCAAAACCGGAGAGGGTGGGATTCGAACCCACGGTGACATTTCTGCCACGCCAGTTTTCAAGACTGGAGCCATAAACCACTCGACCACCTCTCCTGGTGCCGCGTTGCGGTGTGTGGGGCGGATGTTAGCCACGCCATGCAGGTTGCAAAGAGGAAGTTTGCCCGCTGCGATGCGCGGTGCATGGTCTGCGCCACATGATCCACTCTACCGCCCTCATTGATTCGCGTGCCCAGATCGACCCGACGGCTGAAATCGGCCCCTACGTCGTCATCGACGGCCCAGCGGTGCTGGCCGCAGGTGTGCGGGTGGAGGCGCATGCGCAGATCGTCGGGAAAGTCACCGTCGGCGCAGGAACGGTCATCGGGCGGGCCGCCGTGATCGGTGCGGAGCCGCAGGATCTGGGTTTTGACCCGGCGACGGATAGTGGCGTGGTGCTGGGTGAGCAGAATGTCATCCGCGAGCATGTCACCATCCATCGCGGTAGTAAAAATGGCGGCCTCACCCGCGTGGGGGACCGGAATTTCATCATGGCCACGGCTCACCTCGCGCATGATGTGGTGCTGGGTGATCGGAATGTCATCGCCAATGCCGCGCTGCTGGCCGGGCATGTGCAGGTGGGCAATAACAGCTTCTTGGGCGGTGGCGCGGTGTTTCACCAGTTCATCCGCATCGGAGATTTCTGCATCGTGCAGGGCAATGGCGGCCTGGGCAAAGATTTGCCGCACTACTGCATGGCGCAGCGCATCAATCGCATGACGGGGCTGAACGTGATCGGCCTGCGCCGGGCTGGATTCAGCACGGAGGACCGTGCGACGCTGAAGGAGCTCTTCAGCCTGCTTTTTACTTCGGGGAAAAATCTCTCGCAGGCACTCGCGGCAGCGGCGGAGCGTGAATGGCCTGCCAAAGCGGCGCGGATGCTGGAATTCGTCCGAGCACCGTCAAAGAAGGGCGTCTGCCCCGTGCGTCGTAGCCGTGTGGAGGAGGAGTGAGGACCGCTCACTTACTGCTGCGGCATGTCGAGCGTGACTTTTTTGCCGCCGCGTAGCACGACGGAGGGGAGTTTTTCTCCGGGTTGATGGCTGGCGAGTAGATAGCCGATGATCTGGCTTTCGGTCATGCGGTTCTGAATGTCACCGACCTGGATGAGGATGTCCCCTTTCTGAAAACCGGCCTTCTTCGCGGCGGCATGCGGACCGTATTGACCGACGTGGTCGATGTGGAGGGCGAGTTGGTCAGTGGTGAGGCCTTGCTTCTCACGCTCGGCATTTTCTAGGTCGATCATGTGCATACCACCGAAGGCCATCGCACGCATGGGCCAGGTGCCAGCACGCTTCGAGATGTCTGAGTGCGTGCGCCAGCCTGCGGGCAGGAGCAGCGTGAGCTCCTGCGGCTTGCCTCCGCGCTGGATGGTGGCCTTCACACTGCCTGCGGGTGATGCACGGTGCAGTACATGGCTGAAGTCTGCCGTGGAGATGAGCGGCTGGCCCTCCATCGCGGTGAATTCATCCCCGACCTGCACACCGGCCTTTGCGGCGATGCTTTCGGCGGTCACGCTCTCGACTTTCGCGATCTCATCGGCGGCTAGGGTCAATCCGAGCACATCGGGCATCGGATGCGGGTAAATGAGCTCCAGCGGCATGGGTTTATTCTGACTGCGGTGATGCGCACGGAAGGCATCTCCGACCATGTGGCAGTGCACGCAGCTCTGGACGACTTTTCCGTCCCAATCGAGCTTGCTACCGTATTTCGCAGCCAAAGTGGGGAACTCGACCGGCGTGCGGTAAGGCGTGGCGACGGGCTGTTTGCCTGCCAGAGAGGCTTTATTGGCCGGATAGCGTTTGTGCAGCTCCAGGGCGGCTTGGAGCGTTTTTTGGAAACCGGTGACGGATTTGTTCAGGGGGTCTTTTTGATGCGACCAGGAGGCGAATCGGCCATACACCGTGCCATCGGCATGGAAGACGATGGCGGTCAAAGACAGATCGTAATCAAACTGGAAGCGAGTGAGGTCCAGCGCGTTCGCATTGATCACACGCACACACACGAACTGGTCCAGCAGCGTCGCGAGTGCCGCATCATGCAAAACGCCCGCGTCCATGCCTGCGCAGGACATGCAGGGCAGGCAGCGCAGCACGACGAGCAGCGGCTTGCCGGTCGTCTTCGCCAGGCGGAAGCCAGCGTCGATGTCGTTGTAATTCCAGCGCGGATCGTTTTCGAGTGCGGCCTTGTCGCCACGCACGGCACCTTCGCGGTCCTTGACCGTTTCAGCCGTGGCGAGCGATGCAAACAGGAGCGAGGCGGTGATGAGGAGGTGCTTTTTCATGGGTGGCGATATTTAGCGATGGTAGTGGCTTACGGCTTCTTCTTTTTGGCTGCGGGTTTGCCGCCTTTGGGGCTCTGGAAGGTGGGTGCGATGGTGCCTGTTTCCCATTCGGCGATGGCGGCGACGAGTTCCTGCACGACGGCGGTTTTCTCAGCGGCGAGGTTTTTTGTCTCACCGATGTCTGTGGCCAGATCGTAGAGTTCGGGGGCATTGGGGCCTTGGCGGAAGAGCTTCCAGTCGCCACGGCGCACGGCGTAAGTGCCACCGGGGCCATTCATGCGCCAAAAGAGCATCTCATGGGGTGCACCGGTTTTTTCGCCGGATAAAAACGGCAGCAAATTCACGCCATCGAGGTTTTTGGGCGTGAGATCGCTCTGTTCTGCTGCAGCGAGCGCGGTGGGCAGGAAATCCAGCGCGATGACGGGCTGCGCATACACGCCGGGCTTGATGCGTGCTGGCCAACTCACCAAGAAGGGCACACGCATGCCGCCTTCATGCAGGTCGCCCTTTGCTCCACGCAGGGGCGAGTTGTCGGTGAAGTTCACGCCCATCCGCGCGGAGAGATTGGGGCCGCCATTGTCACTGATGAAGAAGATGAGCGTGTTCTCGGTCTGCTGCGTTTTATCGAGCTGGGACAGCACGGAGCCGATGGCGGCATCCATCGCGCCCACCATCGCTGCGTAGGTGCGGCGGCTTTCGTTTTCGATGTGCTTCATCTTCTCCAGCCATTCTTTCGGAGCCTGGAGCGGTGTGTGCGGTGCATTGAAGGCGAGGTAGAGCATCCAGGGCCTCTCCGCGCCTGCATGGCGGCTCACAAAGGCAGCTGCTTCATCGCCGAAGTGCTCCGTGAGGTATTTGGTCTGCTTTTCATCCTGTCCGTTGCGATTGAGCGGGATGGTGTACTCGGCACTGCCTCGAACATCGGGAAAATACATGTGCCCGCCGCCCAGAGCACCGAAGTACTCGTCGAATCCGCGCTGCATCGGGTGAAACTGCGGATGCGCTCCGAGATGCCACTTCCCGACCGCGCCGGTGGTGTAACCAGCTTTTTTCATGAGCTGCGGAAAGGTCGTCTCCTGGAGCGAAAGGCCCGCTGTGGTGCTCTCTGGCAACCAAGCGGGATTATTCTCATGCCCGAAGCGGTGCTGGTAGCGGCCCGTCAGCAGCCCTGCCCGTGTCGGGCTGCAAAAGGAATGCGAGACGTAGCCATTGGTGCAGCGCAGGCCCTGCGCGGCGAGCTTGTCCAGATGCGGTGTGGCGATTTCCTTTGATCCCTGAAAGCCGACATCGCTGTAGCCGAGGTCATCTGCGACGATGACGAGCACATTCGGCTTGGCAGCGAAGAGGCAGGAGGCACTGAGGAGCAACAAAGCGATGAGAAAGCGCATATCGGCTGCGTGAACGATGCCGCGATGCGCCTCATTTCGCCCGATGCGTGGCGGGCATCACTTCTTGGCGAAAAAGGCCGCCAGATTCTGCAACTGGCCGCCGCTCGCCGGACGCATGGCACTCTGGATGGCCTGATCTTGCAGGGCGCAGAGCTCGCGGATGCCTTTGCGGCTGACTTCGAGCATGCTGTGCAGTTGGGACTCAGAAAAGGTGGCCTCTTCTCCGCTGCCCTGGATTTCGACAAAGTCGCCGTCCTCGGTGAGCACGACATTGCAGTCCACATCGGCGGCGGCGTCCTCGACGTAGCAGAGATCGAGCAGCGTTTCGTTTTTCAGGATGCCGGCGCTGATGGCGGCGACTTTCTTTTTGAGCGGCTGGCGGGTGATTTTGCCTTTTTCGAGCAGGCGATTGAAGGCGATGGCGGTGGCGACGCAGGCTCCGGTGATGGAGGCCGTGCGGGTGCCACCATCGGCCTGGAGCACGTCGCAGTCGATGCAGAGCGTGCGCGGCCCCAGCAGCTCCAGATCCACGACGGCACGCAGACTGCGGCCAATAAGGCGCTGAATCTCTGTGCTGCGGCCATCTGGCCTGCCACGGCTGCTTTCACGCTCTTTGCGATCGAGAGTGGAATACGGCAGCATGGAGTACTCTGCGGTGAGCCAGCCGCCTTTGACGTTCTGCACCTTCATCCAGCGTGGCACTTCTTCCTGGATGCTGGCGGCGCAAATCACGCGGGTATTGCCAAAGGCGATCAGGACCGATCCGGCGGCGTGTGGGGCGACATCGAGGACGAATTCGATCGGGCGGAGTTCATCGGCCTGGCGGCCGTCAGTGCGTGGCATGGTGGTGAGTCGTGAGGGGGTAATGTGTGCCGCAAAGCGGCGGCGGATGGTGTAGGTGATGCTCCGCGAGATGCAACCGCTGTCCAAAAGCCGCCCTGCGGCCCCTGCGGGCGAGATCGGCCTCTGGGACACTCCTTGCTCCCAGCGCGGAGAGGTGCAACATGGCCGCCATGCGTCACCTGCTCCTGTTTCTCGCCCTCGGGGCCACTCTCCATGCTGCGCCCACGGCACCGTCGAAGCCCACTTTGCCGCCGGCGGCCCCGAAATCCGCCCCGGCTGCCACCAAGCCCAAATCGGCCCCTAAATCGGCTCCAAAACCCGCTGCGACGCCTGAAAAGCCCGCAAAACCTGCTGCGCCGCCCATGCAGCCTCCGCCGGAAGATGCCTACAAGCAGATGGAAATGCTCACGCGTGCCATGGAGATCGTGCGGCAGAATTACGTCGATGAATCCAAGATCACCTACGCGGAGCTCGTCGAAGGGGCGCTGGAGGGCATGCTGCGGCGGCTCGATCCGCACTGTGAGTACATGGGCAGCAGCCTCTTTGAGGACATGCAGCGTGAGCAGCGTGATACCTCCGAAGGCGTGGGCATCACCATCGCTCTGCGCCAGGGCGTGCTGACCATCGTCACTGTGCGTGAGGATGGCCCTGCGGCCCGCGCAGGCGTGCTGGCCGGGGATAAGCTGGTGCGCATCGGTGAGGTGCTGACGGACTCCGTGGGCGTGATGGAGGCCATGCAGCTGCTCAATGGCAAAACGGGCGAGGAAGTGCGCCTCACCGTGCATCGCCCAGGCACGAAGCAGTTCCTTGATTTCACCATGAAGCACGAAACGCTCTCCGAGCAGAGCGTGCATGATCCGATGCTACTGGCGGCAAAAATGACCGGTGAGTTCAAAATCGGCTACGTGCGTGTTTCGCAGTTCAATGAGCCCACTGCGGCGGAATTGGCCTCAGAGCTCGATTCGCTCGAAAAACAGGGCCTCCAGGCGCTGGTGCTCGATCTGCGTGGGAATCCCGGTGGTCTGGTGGATAGCGCGGTGAAGATCTGCGGCGAGTTTTTGCCCGAAGGCACCGTCGTAGTCACCACGGAGGGCCGCGTGGCCTCTCAAAACCCACCTCCCTACCGCACACCCGCTCGTCCAGGCCGTGAGCCGCGCAGATACCCGCTGGCCGTGCTGCTGAATCATCACAGCGCCAGTGCTTCGGAGCTGACAGCGGGCGCTTTGCAGGATCTGAAGCGTGCCATCGTGGTGGGCACGACGAGCTTCGGCAAAGGCAGCGTGCAGACCATCCTGCCGATGAACAATGGAGCCGCCATGCGCCTGACCACGGCGAAGTATTACACCCCCGCTCACCGCACCATCCATGAACACGGCGTGGAGCCAGACATCCACGCCACCCTGACGACGGAGGACGAAAAGCGCATCGCGGAGTGGCGCACCTCTCACGGCAGCGGCGGCACCGCTGCGCTGGAGCTAGCCTCGCTGGGGGATAATCAGCTAGAGCGTGCTGTGGATGCACTCAAAGGCGTGCTGGTCTTTGATGCCTTTGTCGCACGGCCACTCGCCCCTGCTGCCAAGCCAGCGGTGGAGAAGAAATGAGTAATATCCGCACGGTTTTTGCCATCGCGGCATTCCTCGCCACGATGAAGACTTTTCGCCCATGCGTCACGCTTTCGGAACTCTCCTCGATTACCTACTTTGGCCGCTGCTTCTCGTAGCGGCGCTCATTCCTACCGGCATCGGCATCGCTGCCGGGCATGGGAAACTGGCTTTTAACTGCACGTACTTCAGCTTCGCCCTGGTGCTGTATTTCCTGGAGAAATGGCGGCCGCATGAGCGCGAGTGGCTGCACTCCGATGGGCAAGAACTGCCTGATCTGGCGCACACGGCTTTCACGAAGTCCTTTGTGCAGCTCACCATCGTCGCACTGGGCTACATGGGGCTAATTCATAGCGTGGGCGGCGCTGATGGCACTGGTATCTGGCCGAATGACTGGCCCATGTGGGCGCAGGTGGTGCTGGCGCTGGTGATCGCGGAGTTCGGGCTGTATTGGGCGCATCGGCTAGCGCATGAGTGGATGCCGCTGTGGCACTTCCACGCCGTGCATCACAGCGTGCGGAAGCTGTGGTTCTTCAATACAGGGCGCTTCCACATCATCGACACGCTCAAGAGCATGATTTTCAGCGGGCCGCTGCTGGCACTCGCGGGCACACCCAATGACGTGGTGCAGTGGTTCGGAGCGATCACGGCCTACATCGGCTTTTTGACGCACTGTAACATCCGCATGCGCTTCGGTTGGCTCAATTACATCTTCAACACGCCCGAGCTGCACCGTTGGCATCACAGCACCGATCTGCGTGAAGGGGATAAAAACTATGGCGAGAACCTCATGCTCTGGGATCTCATCTTCCGCTCCTTTTACAATGATCCATCACGGCACCGGCCAGACATCATCGGCATCAAGTCCGCCATGCCACGCACCTTCTTAGACCAGCTCGCGATGCCCTTCCGCTGGCACCGTTTCCAGGACAGCTACAAAGCAGGCCAGATCGACAAAGAGAAGCTGATGTGAGGTGTTTTTTGGCGCTGTGCCTACACGGACACTCGCCAGGGCTGTACTTTCACCTGCATGCCCTTCAGTTGCACGGGCTCCAGGGGCTCTGCGGCGACGAGCGACCGTGCCTGCTCGTAGGTGGCATCATCCATGATGATCTCCCCACGGCCAGCGATGCCACAGAGGCGGGATGCTAGATTCACACTGTGACCGAGCACGGTGTAGCTCAGGCGCTGATCACTGCCCATGCAGCCTGCTACCACATCCCCCGTGGCGATACCGATACCGACCTCGATGGGATGTTTTGCCGATTCATTATGCGCACGCCGCACCTCCAGCATGGCCTGGGCACACTGCACCGCCCGCGCCGCATCACTGCCACCACTCACCGGAGCGCCAAAGAGCACCATGATGAGATCACCGACGAATTTATCCACGATGCCCTCATGGGCATAGGCCACCTCCGTGAGGGCGGTCATGTGATCATTCAGCAGCTCAATGACCTCTGCCGGTGGCATGTGCTCGGTGAGGGCGGTGAAGCCACGGATGTCGCAGAAAAGCATCGTCACATTCCGCAGCTCACCACCCAGACGGCCAGTCTGCTCGATGAGCTGCTGCGCCACGGTGCGATCCGCCACCGCATTGAGCACGCTGCGGTATTTTTCCTGGAGTGAGAGTCCCGCCGCCATTTGATTGAAGGAAAAGGCCAGCGCTCCCAGCTCATCACGCCGCGTCACTGGCACTCGCACGGAGAAGTTCCCCTGCTCGATCTCGCGGGCGGCCCGCGACAGCTCCGTGACAGGGCCAGAGAGATTCCTGGAGATCCAAAGCACCGCCAGCAGTGCCACCAGCAGCGCCAGCGCCACCAGCGCAGCCACCGCGCCACGCAAACCACGTATCTCCGCATCCAGTGCGGAGAGTGGATACAGATTCACCTGTGCCGCGATCGGAAAGGGCGAGCCTGGATTGAGCACACGAAAAAAGATCTCATGCCGCACACCGCCGATGCTCACCTGCATCTCCCGCCGTGCACGCCGAGAGTCTGCCATCGCCTCAGCCACCTGCGCGGCCACTTCAGCACGCTGCTCCTTCGGGATCGTGGTGCTAACCAGTCCATCCTCCACCCAGATGCCGCTCATGATTTCCCCCAGCTCTGAACGTCGCGACTGCTCATAAAGCATGCGCTCCAACTGCGACACCAGCGGCAGGCCGAAGAGGAACGCACCGAGGAAGCGCCCGTCCTTTTCTTCACGCAGCGGAGTGATGAAGACCTCACGCACCTGCTCCGTCTCGCGGTTTTCGCGATCGGTGAACTCCAGCTTCAAATAGCCCACCTCCTGCTCCTGGAGCACGTCCTCCAGTCGCCGATCCTCCAGCCACGGCAGCTTATCGCCTTTTCGTCGCACCTCCCCATTCGCATCCTGCGAGAGTCCAGCTCCCAGCAGCCCCAGGGCTCCGGGGATGCGCTGTTGGGAGGTGGCGATGAATTTCCCCTTCTCATCGATGAACGCCACGAATGGCGCTTGACCAGGTGGGTATGAAAAGCGCCCTTTCGCATCCTCTCCACGGGCACCCGCAGAGCGCGACCCGCCGCCCTTTGCCCCATCACGCTTCGGTCCCAGCTTCGGCATCTCAGACTGCATCCGCTCTGAGGCCAATTGATCGAGCTGGGGCCGCAGATGCTGTGCGAGCTGCTTAAAATCATGTTTGGATACCGCCGCCAGCACCTCGGGCTGCTCTGACATTTGCAGCAGCACCTTGGATAGAGCCTCAAAGCGCCGAGTCCGCGCCAGCGTGAGCGTGGCGATCTGTTGCTCGAATTGTTCTTCAAAGAGCTGCCGGTAGGCCGCTGTGAATTTCCGCTCGGCCAGCAGCAGCGCCGCCGTCGTCACCACCGCCACCACGGGAAAGATGGTCAGGATGAGCTTGGCACGGAAACTAGTGAACCACTGCATGCGAGTGTGAAAAGGGAGAGTGTGTAGAAGGATCTACCAGCAAAACGCCGCTCAGCTACCAAGGTTTCTCACAGACAAAGCACTCGCCGCACACCTGTGCAGCTCCACAAGGCTCACTTCATCTCATTCCACTTATTCACTAGGCCCACGCGTTGGCCGCCGATCTGGTAGAGCTTCGCTTTGTCATGCACCATTTCCTTGCGGCTGAGACCGGTGATGGCGTAGTCCTTGCGCAGGAAGATGGCCTGCTCTGGGCAGACCTCTTCACACATCCCGCAGTAGATGCAGCGGATCATGTCGATGTCGAAGGCCTGCGGACGCTTCTCGACCTTGGCCCACGGATCGTCGCTGGGGATCTCACCGGGGGTGATTTTGATGGCCTTCGGCGGGCAGATGAACTCGCAGAGCTGGCAGCTCACGCAGCGCTCACGACCGTGCTCATCCGTCACCAGTGCAGGAGCCCCGCGATAGTGCTCTGGGAGCTGATCGTCCCATTTCTGCTCTGGGTACTCCATCGTCACCTTTGGCTTCTTGCCCGCGATTTGCAGGAAGGTCTTGATACCGTGGCTGACGGTGATTTTGAGGCCCTTCACGAGCGTGGAAAGGAACCAGCGCTCGTGCCAGGCGAGCTTGGGGCGTTGAACGACGATGGTAGCCATGAAAAATGCGGAGTGCTCCCCAGAGGGGCTGCGGAGCGGGGTTTTCGGGTGCGGAGTATCGGAACGCACAGCGCACGGGCAACCGCATTTTTGGCCAAAAAAACAAATCTTCTCCTCCCAGCGCCCGTTTTGTTGCCTCTCTCCACCCATGAAGCTCCAATCTGGCACCACCCTCATCCAAAATGGCCAACTCATCGACGGCACGGGCGCCCCTCCCGTCCCGAATGCCAGCGTGATCGTCACCGACGGCCTCATCACCTACGCCGGCCCCGCCAGTGAGGCCCCTCCGGCACCCGATGCCCAAAAAATCGACGCCCAGGGCGGCACCATCCTGCCAGGACTCATCGAGGCACACATCCACCTCACCTATTTTAATGTCACCGAGCTACAGGACCTCGACATCAAGTTCCCCGTCGAATACGTCACGCTCCAATCCGCCGTAAACGCAAAAACCGCCCTCGAATGCGGCTACACCAGCGCGCGCAGCGGCGGCTGCCTGCACAACATCGACGTCTGGATGAAAAAGGCCATCGAGGAGGATATGATCCCCGGTCCGCGGCTCGCCACCAGTGGTCGCGAGATCTGCGGCGCAGGCGGTTTGATGGACTGGAACCCCGATTACCGGAAAATCGGCATGGAAGGCATCGTCTTCATCGTCAACGGCCCCGATCAGGCACGCACCGCCGTGCGCAAGCTCGTCAAAGACGGCATCGAGTGGGTGAAAACCTATCCCACCGGCGATGCCGCCTCTCCAGACATCAATGACCACCACACCCTGTGCATGACCTTTGATGAAATGCACGCTGTCGTCGCCACGGCGCATAATCACGGCCTGAAAGTCACCGGCCACTGCCGTGCCCGCGAAGGCATCTACAATGCGCTGAAAGCCGGTTACGACGCCATCGAGCACGGCACCTTCATGGATGCAGAATGCCTCGACCTGCTACTCAAGCGCAACGTGCCCATGTGCCCCGGCCTCGGCTTTGAGCTCTTCAGCGTGCAGCGCGGCAAGGAATTCGGCCTCTCCCAGCGAGTGCTCGATGGACATCAGGAAACGCTCGAAGCCGGAGCCGAAAGCGCCCGCATGGTGCTCAAAGCCGGCGGCACCCTCGGCCTCGGCGGCGATTACGGCTTTGGCTGGACTCCGCACGGCACCTACGCCCAGGAGCTGACCTTCTTTGTGGACTATGTCGGCTTCAGCGTGCTGGACACGATCCAATGCGCCACCCTCGGTGGTGCGAAGATGATGGGCCGTGCCCATGAGCTGGGCTCCGTCGAAAAAGGCAAGCTCGCAGACATCCTCGTCGTCGATGGCGATGTGATGAAGGACATCCGCATCCTTGAAAACCGCAAAAACATCCGCGCCGTGATGCAGGGCGGCATCATCAAAGCAGGCACACTGGTGCAGCCGCCACAATGGTAAAGCACCACCCCATCACGGCGTCTTCTCCTTCAATAAAAAGGCCAACAAGTCCGCGAACTCCGCTTCCGCGATGCTTTGGGCAAAGGTCGGCGGCATCAGCGACATCGGCACCACGTCCCGCTTCGCGATGTCACGCTGGCTGATGCGGTGTTCTTTGCCTGTGGCATCTGCTAGCAGCAGCACCTGCCCCAGCTCCGCTTTCAGGAATCCTGCGATCACGGCGCCATCCTTCAGCGTCAGCGTGTGCAGATGGAAATGCGCATCCACATTGCGGTAGGGGTCTAGGATGTCCTCACACAGCCGCGCCACACCGCGTGCGCCGATGCCATCGAGCTGCGGGCCGATCAGGCCGCCTTCGCCTTTGATTTGATGACAGGCGGCGCAGTTCATCTTGAAGACATTCGCTCCGACTTCGAGATCGGGCTTCGCTTTGGCAAAGGCGGCGACTCGGGCAGCGATCAGCGCATCGAGTTGCTGGCGCTGCTCCGGCGAGACGGGCAGGGGCGGTGGCGCAGGCCGTGTCGGCAGATAGACGGCCAGTTTTTCTCGCAAAGCAGCCGGGGCGCTGTGCTGGAGCATCACGGCGAGCGTTTTGAGCGATTCGCGAGTGCTGTCCTCGCTTTGGAAATCGTTCACGCTAACCACCGCAGGCTCGATCTGCGATATTCCGAGCCAAGCGTAGGCTTTGCCGTCATCGCCGTCGAAGAGCTCGATGCGGACAGGTTTGCCAGCATGTGTGGAGAGATCCAGCTCGCTACGTTGCGGCTTGTCATCGCGTGGTGGGAGTGCGCGGGCGATTTCACGGCCATTTTCAGCCTCCACGATGCGGAGGATGTTTTTTTCATGCGCTTTGGCCTTGGGGGAGCCGCAGTGGCCATTGAGCCAAAGCGTGAGTTTGGCCGGTGCGTCGAAGATTTTCGACTTCAGCATGCCCGTGCGGCTTTCTTCGTCTCCGCCGCCCTTGGCCATGCTTTGCAGCACGGTGACTTCAGAGCCATCGGCGAGCTTTCGCGGCTGGAGGGACCATTTGGCGTTTCCAGTGCTGGTCCACGCGGGAGCGGGTTTTTGGGAATCGGCTGCGAGGAGCTGTTTGGCCAAATTTTGAGCCCAGGAGAGCATCAATGGCGGTGGCGGCGTGCCGCGTTCGCTGAGGCCTTCGTGGATGGCGGTGAGGAGTGGGAGTGGACTGGTGGAGTTTTGGAGTGATGCTTGTTTGGCAAGAGCGATGACTTGCGGTAGCAGCACGAGATCACCGTAGCGAGCGATGTGGGTGAGGGCGTGTGGCGTCATGCTCCGGCCAGCCTGGAGACACCGTATTTGACCGATTCAAGCCTCCGTAGTGCTTCTTTGTCCTCCAGCCATCCTGGCTGCGAAAGCACGTCCCGAAGCAACAGCCGGAGAGCATACACATAGGAGTCATCTCCCAATCTGTCTGACCAGTCGTTTTCGGGCCCTGGAGGGGAAAGCATATTTTCTATCGTACTGACCAGCATCCATATCATGGAGCTACGCCAGGACGGATCACCCACGAGAAAGTCAGGCCGCCGCAACAAAGCCTGTGTTGAGACTCGTCCGATGGCGCTGCCTCGACCATCGAAGGCAATGCCGAGGTTCCATTTCTCCCAGGGGTGGAGCTGATCATAGGAACCAATCACCTGCGCCGCATGTGACATCAGCAAGCCGTATAACTGATCCCCCCGGTCCTCAATCCAATCTCCGCCGGTGTGGAGATTGCGCAGCGTTGGAGACGAAAGCTCTCCGAGGTCGGCAATGCCCACATTGAATGGGCCAATCGAAGGTCACATTTGGATGAGACATGAAAAATCGAAAATCTCCCGTGATGGTCATTTCTTGACATGGTTTCGCCTGACTCAAAAAGACGAAACAACTCCGGAAGCCATTCTTTGGTGCCGCGCATTCTGACTTCGCGGAGGGCCAAATGGCGACGTGTCAGATTGGGATGTCCTAGTTCCTCCACGATTCGCTTGGCAGGCATTGCGGCAAAGTCGGTGGTCAGCGGTTGTGTGTCTTTCTTCACCACACGCCAAATTCTCCCACGCTCTTTGTCTCTGCCCGGATGATCCAGTGGCACTTCGTAGTGGCCGATGATCTTGTTGTAGAAGTCGGCGATGTAAAGGGCGCTGTCGGGGCCGAGGGTGAGATCGACGGGGCGGAACCATGGATCGTCACTGGTGATGAAGTCGGGCTGCTCGTTCGCCTTGGGGGTGCTGCCGGTGAAGGTGACGTGGTCACGATTGACGCGGGAGGTAACGGGATTGCCCAGCAGGATGTGATCGTCCCACTCAGGGCCCCACACACCGCCGTCGAGATAAACGATGCCGCAGATGCCCGTGGAGCCATGCGTGTGCTGGCACATCACAGGTGCGAAGCCGAGTCCATCATGCGGTTTGCCAAAGCTGGGATAGCAGGCACCGCGAATGAGCTGATACACAGGCGAGCTGTGGCAATCTGCGCTGTAAAGATTGCCGTAACGGTCCCACGCGAGGCCAAAAGGATTCACCTGGCCGCTGGTCCACAGTTCCACCTTTGATCCGTCGGGCTTGAAGCGGAAGACGTTGCCGCTGTGAAGCTCCAAAGTTCCCGGTTCGCGGTTCTCAGTTCCCGGTTGGCGGTTCTGCGGGAGGATTTGGAATTTGCTGGTGTTGTTAAACCCATGCGTGGCATAGACCCAGCCATCCAGGCCGAGGCGGAAGCTGCTGCACATGCCGTGGGTATCTTTTTCATAGCCCAGCGGGCCAAAGAGCACCTCACGCACATCCGCACGGTCGTCGCCGTCGGTGTCGGCGAAGTACCAGATGTTGGGGATGCTGAAGGCGATGCAGCCCGCTTTGTGCTGCGGCTTATGCCATGGTAGGACACCGGTGGGGATATTGAGCCCGTCGGCGAAGTCGGTCACGCGATCCGCGCGGCCGTCGCCATCGGTGTCTTCGAGGATCTTGATGGCATCGCGGCTATCTCGGACGCGGGTGCCTTGAGGATCGGACCAGCGGCTTTTATCGGCGGCATACGGATACTCCACGGTGCTACTGACCCACAGGCGGCCCCTGGCGTCGAAGGCGATGTTGATGGGCTTGTTGATCTGCGGCTCGGCTGCGAAAAGCTGCACCTCAAAGCCTGCGGGCACATGCAGCGCTGCCCGCTCCGCATCTGGAGACAGTGCCTCGGTCTCACGCACGAGTCGGGTGTCCTTTTCGGCGTGCAGCAGCGAGAGGCCTGTCAGGAAGAACAAAGTCGGAAAACGCATGATGAAAGCTACTGCGTAAGCGGTGAGAGCGGTATTTCTAACTTTCTCCGCATTCACACGGATGCCCTTTTTAGCACACGGGCGTGATCAGCTCCCGGTCGGCGAAGTGCGCGGCGAGGTTCTCCAGCACCAGATTCGCCATCGCGAGGCGTGTCTCATGTGTGGCGCTGCCTACATGCGGCAGTAGCACCGCATTTTCGCATGCCAGCAGCTCCGCAGGCACGCGTGGCTCATCTTCAAAGACATCCAGGCCTGCGCCACGGATCGTCCCGGCACGCAGCGCGGTGATCAGCGCCGCCTCATCCACCACACTGCCGCGTGCGATATTGATCAGCGTGCCCTCACGGCCTAAAGCGGCCAAAACAGGCGCATCCACGCGCTTTTGCGTCTCTGGGCCGCCGGGGCATGCGATGACCAAAAAGTCACTTTCTGCCGCGAGAGCCTGCAAATCATCAAAATAGGCCCACGGCACATTTTGCGGCTTCCGGCCGTGGTAGGCGATTTTCATCCCATGGGCCTCAAGACGCCGTGCGATGGCCTTTCCGATGCGGCCGAGGCCGAAAATGCCCGCTGTTTTGCCCCGCACGGCATGTGCCAGTGGGAATGGCCCCGTCAGCCAGCTCCCGGCATGCAGGTAGCGATTGGACTCCACCAGCCGCCGGCTCGTCATCAGCACCAGCGCTACCGCGATGTCTGCCACGTCATCCGTCAGCACATCCGGCGTATTCGTCACGCGGATACCGCGCTCACGGCAATACGGAATAGGCACCCCATCATAGCCCACGCCCATCACGCTCACGATCTCCAGCGCAGGCATGCTCGCGAGCAACTCCGTGCTCAAGACTGTGCCGCCCAGTGGGATCGCCGCACGGATGCGCTCCAGGTGTGGCTGCGCATCCTTCAGCACATGGCAGGTGTAAGCTGCCTCTAGCGGCAAACGCAGAAAATCCGGCAACGGTGCAGCGAGGAGTACTTCAGGTCGGGTAGTGGGCACAGTGTGAGGAGGGTGATGGTGAATGGCGGAGGCATCACGGCTGCGGCGGACTCGTCTTGGGCAGAGTCGGGGCTGCCTCTGGCTCGAAATCCAGCACTGCCTGGTGCGTGCGCAGTGCCTTGCGTGCTTGGCCAAAGAGGGAGCTCAGGTCATCTGCATTCTGCTGCTTTTTATCGTCGATGTAATCCTGCAACTTCTTGATCTGCGCATCTGCATCCAGGCTCACACCGGCCATCGACTTCTGCGCCTTGGTGTAAACCTGTGAAAACACGCCCTGCGCCTGCTCGAAGGCCTGCTTTGCACCCTGATTGCGCTCGTATTCCTTTTCTGCCTCGCGGTAGCTTTTGCTGAAGAGGCGTTTGAAGAAGCTCCCCTTCGGTTTCTCCACCACCTTCGCCGCTTGGGCCTCAAAGTAATCTTGGAGCTCCTTGAACTCCTCCATCGGTTTTTGGTACTGCTTCTTCAGGTAGCCCAGGCCGGTGGTGATCACCGTGAGGCGCTCCACCTCGGCCTTGGAGAGCTGCTGGCCGGACTTCACCTTATCCTCCAGCGCATTGATGTAGCCCAGCGTGGCCTGATTCCCCTCAAAATGCTGCTAAACTCCCGCGCTGCTGCTGTCAGCCGCTTCCGCTCATCCTGGCGCATCGCGGCCACAGTCTGCGCATGCTCGGCATTCAGAGCATCGAGCGCGAGCTGGTGCTTCGCGGCCTGATTCTCCAGCGACCGCTGCATCAGCTCATCCTTATCACGGAGCTGCGCATCATGCTCTGCCTCGATGCGCAGTATATCGGCCCGCAGGGCATCATTCTGCGTGCGTGTCTGGAAAAGAAACCAGCCCAGCACACCAGCTCCGAGCACGGAGATAACGAGGAGAGCGACGAGGTTTTTGATAGCAGTCATGATGGTGACCATGATCCTGTTGCTGCGCAAACTCTGCAAGATCATTCAGCGTGCGGCGCTTGACTGCTCCTACGCTATGCCTGAAGCCGTCCCTCACCCCACTGCCGTCCGCCACCAAGTACTCGCCACTGGCACGGTCGTGGCCTTCCTGATGTACCTGGACCGCATCTGCCTGGCGAACATCCTGGGCTCGGATTCCTTCCAGTCAGACATCAAGCTCGATCAAGGTCAGATCGATGGCATCAAAAGTGCCTTCTTTTGGGCCTACGCACTCTTCCAGGTGCCAGCGGGCTGGCTCAGTGACCGCTTCGGAGCCCGCATGCTGATCACCATCTACATCGCGGCGTGGTCATTTTTCACCGCAGCTACCAGCTTCGCGACCGGCTTCTGGACGCTCTTCATCGCCCGCATGTTCTGCGGCTTGGCGGAGGCGGGTTACTACCCGGCTAGCAGTAGTCTGGTCACACGCTGGGCCCACATCGGGGCACGCGGGCTCTTCAGCGCCATCATCTCCTGGGGTGGGCGCATCGGTGGAGCCGCTGCACCGTGGCTCACGGCTTTCGTCATCCTCAAATCAGGTGATTGGCGCTACGCGGGCTGGATCTACGGCTTTGGTGGGCTGGCCGTGGCAGTGTGTTACTGGACCGTCTTCCGCGAGCACCCGCGCCTGCACCCACGCTGCAATGAAGCCGAGATCACGCTGCTGGCTGAAGGCCGCGGCGACTTCCAACCGGTGAAAAATCCGCCGCGCAGCTTCCCCTGGGCCGCCGCCTGCTCCAGTGGCAATCTGTGGCTCGCCAATGCCGTGCAATTCTTCACCAACATCGGCTGGGCCTTCCTGGTGCTCTCTCTGCCAGATTATTTAAAGATCGTCATGCATCTGGATGACGCAGCGAGCGGCTGGGTTACTACGGCAGCGCTTTTCATCGGCATCTCGGCCCTGCCCATCGGCGGCATCGCGACAGATGCACTCACTCGCCGCTACGGCAAGCGCCTGGGGCGCATGCTGCCGCCTCCATCACCAAATTCGCCGCTGCGGCCTGCTACCTGCTCGCCCTCACCACCGATACGCATTGGGGCATGGCCTTCAGCTTCGGCATGGTGACATTCTTTGCGGACTTCGGCCTACCAGCGATGTGGACGACGATGCAGGACATCAGTGGTAAGTATCAAGCACAGCTCTTTGGCTGGGGAAACATGTGGGGCAATTTCGGCGCCGCCCTGCTGCCGCTCATCTTCACCAAAACCTGCTACTCTACGACACCAATCACGACTACCACGAAGGCGTGTGGGTCTGCGCCATCGCCTTTGTGCTCGCAGGCATCTTCGGCCTCTTTGTGAATGCTGAGAAACCGGTCACGCAGAGCTAGACCTAGCAGCACGAATTATGAAAACGAGCCGGTATAATAGGCGGCAGAATAGTCTGAGCCGAGCTTTTTGAGAACATGTCTAGGCCCGGCCAGCCCAGAGCATGCGGATGCCAAAGATGATCAAAAGCACGCCGAAGCCCTGACTGAGCGTCTCGTTGCTGAGGCGCTTGAGCCATCCCGCGCCGAAGTAGGCCAGGGATGGAGGATGCGATGGCGGTGTAGAGCACGACTTGCCAGTTCACTAGCCCGCGCGGGCGTTCTGGGTGGTGGCCATGAGTGCTGTGGGGATGATGATGGCTAGGGGGTGGCGACGGCGGTTTTCTGCGGCATATCGAGCAGCAGGACAAAGGCCGGGACCATCACCACACCGCCGCCGACACCGCAGAGTGCCGCGATGATGCCGCTAACGACGCCAATGGCGAGACACTTGAGGATGAGCGTGGTAGTCATGTCCTGCTCCGCATAGGCAGGAAGTAGCGAGGGGCAAGGTGGACAAAGAAAAGCATCTTTGCGCTGAAGCGAATCCGCGCCAGCATCCGCACCGCCATGAAAATGCTCCGACTTCTCGCCACTGCGGCTTCACTTCTCTTCACTGCCTTTTCCACTGCTCACGCGGACCCCGTCTATGAGCTACGCATCTATACATGCCATGAGGGGCGGCTCGATGCGCTGCTCACACGCTTCCGCGACCACACCTGCAAGCTGTTTGAAAAGCATGGCATGAAGAACGTGGGCTACTGGGTGCCTGTGGATGAGGAGAATGGCTCCAAAACCACGCTCATCTATGTTTGGAGCATGCCAGCCGCGATGCCGCGAAGGCGAGCTTCAAGGCCTTGGCGCTGATCCAGAGTGGCAGGCTGCTGCAAAGGCGAGCGAGGCAGATGGCAAGATCGTGGCGAAGATCGAGTCGGTCTTCATGACCACCACGCCGTACTCCCCGGTGCTAAAGATCGAAAAAGGCAGTAAGCCACGCGTCTTTGAACTGCGCTCTTACATCACCCCTCCAGGCAAGCTCGATGCGCTGCATGCCCGCTTCCGGGAGCACACCATGAAGCTTTTCTCCAACCACGGCATGAGCCACCTCGCCTACTGGACACCGACGGATGAGGACAAAGGCGCCGGCACCAAGCTGATCTACATCCTCTCTCGACAGCAAGGAGGCCGGTATCGCCTCCTTCACTGCCTTCCGTGCTGATCCAGACTGGTCAAAGCCAAGTCTGCGAGTGAGGCTGCCAATGGTGGCCCTGTTCACCATCCAGCCGCAGGCTGAAGGCGTGAAAAGTGTACATGAAAGCGACGGACTTCGCCCGTGCAGTGACTGGGTTAAATAAAAAAGAGCGGCTGGCTGTGATGCCTGGCCGCTCTTTTTGGGGGAAAGTGGGAATCAAAATGATCCGTCGTCTTCCATGCCCTCGGTGATGGGTCCGTCGCCGAAGTCATCATTCTGGTGGGCTGGGGCAGGGCGTTGGGCTGACGCTGCGCTGTAAGCAGCAGAGCGCTGCATCGGACGCTGGGCAGGACGGCTGTAACCGCCGCCACCATTGCCGCCTCCGCCGCCATAGCCGCCGCCACCACCACCACCACCACCACCATTGCTGCCGCCTTCGTCTTCATAACCGCCGCCGCCAGCAGGGGCACCGCGATCACCTGGGCTGCCGAGGAATTGCATCTGCTCCTGACGACGCGAGGCGTGTGCGCTTCTGGCCAGTCTGCTTGTCCTCCCAGGAATCCATTTGGAGACGGCCTTCGATAAAGACTGGGCGGCCTTTGTGCAGATATTTGCCAGCGAGCTCGGCCATCTTGGACCAGAGCACCACATCGACGAAGGTGACTTCCCCACCTTCTCCCCGCTGTCAGAGGTATAGACGCGATTCACTGCGAGACCGATGTCGCATACTGCGCTGCCTTTGGGCGTATAACGCACCTCGGGGTCGCGGGTGAGATTGCTGATGAGCATGACTTTATTGTAGGAGGCCATAACAGGAGAGGAGAGTTGCCATCATTGCCGGGGCGGCGCTTCCCCGGCAATGTATTTTTGTCTTCAAAGCTCCCCGTGGCATGCTGGCGGCGTGCTGGACCTCATCGACGCCTTTATTCTCCATCTCGCCACGGAACGCGGTCTTCCGTGAATTACCAGCTACTGGTGCGTCGTGCTGGAGTCCTTGCCTCCTGGTTGCGGGCAGATGGCCCCGAGGCTCCCGCAGCCGTCACCACGGAGATTTTGGCGATTTCCTGGCGCAGCGAAAAAGACGGCATCGCCGCCTCTGCGCGGCTAGAGCTGGATCGCGTTGAAGATTTTTTCCGCTTTTTGGCCGCCCGGCGCTACATCACGAAAGACCCTGCGGATGCGCTGTTGCCACCGCGGCTGGAAAACGCCTCCCGGCACTCTGGGCGAGCTGACGTGAAAGCTCATCGAATCCGTGGATGGCACGAGTCCGGCTCGACCGCCGTGACCGGGCGATTTTCGAGCTTTTTTATGCCAGCGGCCCACATACGGCTCTCCGAGTTGCTCGATGCACGGCTGGAGAACCTGAGCCTGGAAGAAGGCTGGATACGCGCGTCACGGGCAAAGGGCGTAAAACACGCCTCGCACTGCAGGAGCAGCTGCACGGGATGCCCTAGCGGCGTATATCGAGCATGGCGGCCAGGGGCTGGTGCGGCTAAAGACGCAGAGTTTTGTGTTTTGAGCAAAACGGCCTCCGCCTCACCAGCGAGCGCATTCAGGCCATCTTCCGGGAGATGAGCAGCGGCCTGTGGCTTCGAAAGCATGTCCACCCGCATAAGATGCGTCAAACAGCTTGCCACGCATCTTCCACCCACGGGCGGATTTACGCGTGATCCAGGAAATGCTGGGCCACGCCGGATATCGCCACCACGCAGATCCACACCCACGTCGATCAATCCCGACTGAAGGAGACACATCGGAAATTTCACCCACGCGGATGATGCCCTGCCGGCGCTGGAGGGCAGAAGGCACACTAGCGCTCGTTCGATGATGTGTTACGATCCGCCCCGTGCCCCTGCCGAATACCAGCGAAGTCCTCGATACTAGTCCAGAAAGTGCCCTCCACCATCTGGGTCACTGCGGCACGGTAGGCTTCATCGCTTTTGGCGGCTGGGTTTTTCACGCGGCGTGATGCGGCAGCTCGTGGGCATGTTCTCACTGGCCATCTCCGCCGGGGGTGGCCTGGTATGTCTTTCGCACCGCGGACATCTTCGGCGCGGCGGGCATCGCCATGACGACCAATCGGCTGCTCTTCTTCTCTCCGCTGCGCCGGGTCTGCTGGCGTATTTTATCTGCAAAGCGGGCGTGTATCTGCTCCGCGTTCGGTTTGCCTGTCAATCTCGTCAGCGGACTCACGGTTGGCGTGGCATGCTCCTCAGTGCCTTCCCCTCCAGCTTTCTGCTATGGATCGCGAGCATGTCGCCGCGGCTGCTCGGCAGCCTGGATAGTCTGGAAAGTGCCGCCGAGATCGTGGAAAAAGAACGGCAAAGTGCAGTCGGAGGCGCAGTCCATCTTTGCCAGCCTGAGCCAGCGCATGGACAGTAGCTTCCTGGAGCGATCGCCCAAAAGCTCGACCCCTATGACATCCGCGCTACGGCGAATCTGTCCCGCCTGCTCATCCTATGGCCAGAGGCGCGGTGTGGTAGCGTCTCGTTGCCCAGAACCCGAAACGGCCCAGGCACTCAATCACTCGCGCATCATCGAGCTGGGGCACGATGCAGAGGTGCGTAAAGCGATCGAGCGGCAGGACTTCGCGCCCTGGCGCTGATGAAAAAGTCGAAGAAGCAGCCCAGCATCCCGATTTGGCGGAAATATCAGCGGCCTAGCGCTCGATCAGGCGATGGACAGCAAGGTCGGGACAGCGTCCGCAGCCGGTGACGCTGCATTGAGTGTTGTTTGTGACGTTTTTGTTGCCCTGGAATCGCTGACAGTGTGTGGTGAATGGGCCAAATACCCTCCTCCTCACTTGCCAGACGTGTCGCCAGCCTCTTCCAACCATCCCTTCCTCTCGTAGAGCGCTTTAATTATGCCTACGGGGACCACCAGGTGCTCTTTTGATGTCGATCTGCCGATCCGCAGTGAAGACGTCACTGCCCTCATCGGCCCATCGCTGCGGTAAGAGCACGCTGCTGCGTGCCATCAATCGCATCAACGATCTGGTGGACAGCGCTCGCGTCGTCAGTGGCACCATTCGCATCGACGGCGTGGATTTATACACTCCACAGGTCGATCCCATCGCCCTGCGGCGGCAGGTGGGAATGGTATTCCAGAAGTACAATCCTTTCCCCCGCTCCATCTTTGAAAATGCCGTCTATGGCCTGCGAGTCGCGGGTGTGACAGATAAGCACGAGCTCATGGATGCCGCAGAGGAGCCTGAAGTCTGCCGCTCTGTGGGATGAGGCCAAAGACCGCCCGTAAGGAGATGGCCAGGGCTCTCTGGTGGTCAGCAGCAGCGTCTCTGCCATCGCCCGGGCCATCGCACTCCAGCCGCGCATCCTGCTCATGGATGAGCCCTGTGCCGCGCTCGATCCCATCGCCACGGCACGCATCGAGGAGCTCATTTATGAACTCAGGGATCGCTACACCTTCATTATCGTCACGCATAACATGGAGCAGGCCAAGCGGATCGCTGACCAAACCGCCTTCTTTTACAAAGGCAACCCATCGAGCATGGTGACACGATGGACCTCTTCACCCTGCCCAAAGATCGACTGACAGAGCAGTATGTGACGGCAGGCTGGTCCAGTGAGGGGCCTGTGTGCGGGTGGTCTTGACGGGCGCGGTGTCTGGGACGACGAGGGACGCCCATGCCCGCAGAAAAACTCATCGCCGCCGCTCTCCCCGCGTGAGGACTTACGTCCGCTCCGCTTCGCAGAGCCCGTGGAGTATGTCTATCAGCCACTCGAGTATGCGTGGGCATCGCATGCGGCCTATCTGACACGGTTCGGCGCCACGCGGAAGAAAGTCGTGTTCGTCGGCATGAATCCAGGCCTTTGGCATGACGCAGACGGGGGTGCCATTTGGGAGATCGCCGCAGTGCGTGATTGGATGCAGATCTGCGAGCCCGTGGGCAAACCAGGAGCGTGAGCACCCGGAAGCGGGCCGTGCGCTGGGGGTTTGCCTGTCCGCAGTCGAAAGTGAGCGGCAGGCGGCTATGGGGCCATTTCGCGGCGAAATTTGGCCCGGCGGAGAATTTCTTCCGAGAGCACTTTGTGGCGAATTTTTGCCCACTCGTGTTCATCGAGGCCGGAGGGAAGAATTTCACACCAGAGAAGCTACCCCGCCGCAGAGGCCGCCGCACTCAACGCACACACTGTGATGCCCATTTGCGTGCTGTGATCGCAGCCCTAGAGCCGCAGGGTGATCGGCGTGAGCCTACGCGGAAGAATGCGCCGGGCGTGCGAAGAGGCCCTGGGGGCGGCTTTAAACCGGCCGCGTGCTCCACCAGTTCCCGCCAGCCCTGCCGCGAACCGTGACTGGGCCGGTGCAGCGACAAAGCAGCCGGAAAAACTCGGTGTGTGGTGAATCCCGATGACACTTAACCCCACGTCTCATCATGTTTAGCCACGGCGAGGAAGTCCCTATCATCTGAAAGGAATCAAACCCGCCGTCGGATAGCTTCCGGGATGTATGTGGTGATCGCTCTTTCTTATCTGGTGTGGAGGCCAACGGTTTTTAACCCTGATGAATGGTGGTTTTCACTGATCTTCTATCTAGTAACAGCTTATGGAATCCTGATAGGTTTGACACTCGTGAAGGTGTGCCCGCACCCGGCATCGCGGACCCGGAGCTTCGGATTTCCGTCCGACGATTGATGTGTTTTTGCCCGTTTACACTGAGCCGGCAGAGATGATCGAGCTGACTGTCATGGGGGCTGTCAGTATCGACTACCCTCATGAGACTTTCTTGTTGGATGATGGCAAGCGACCAGAGATCGCGGAGATCGCAAAAAAATATGGCGTGCATTATCTCACCCGGGCAGACAACTCGGGAGCGAAGGCGGGAAACCTCAATAATGCACTTCGGCATTCAAAAGCTGATTTCGTAGCGACTTTCGATGCAGATCATATTCCACGCCGAGATGCCTTGGATACGCTGGCAGGCCACATGAAAGACCCCCTGGTGGGAATGGCACAGGCACCCCAGACTTTCTACAACGAAGACAGCTTTCTGTTTTTGGACCGTGTCGTAGGCGCGGGACGCTGGCATGAGCAGGCCTATTTCTTTGATGTGCTCCAACCTAGTCGTGATTGTTTTGATGGTATCACGGGTGTGGGCACTGGCGTGATTTACCGTCGTAGCACCTTGGATGAAATCG